>NZ_AP014879.1:0-600000 GCF_002355735.1 Sulfuricaulis limicola
ACATTATTCTGCTAACTGCCTGTAATTACTCATGACGTATATCGCCTGTGGATAACTGCTGCTTTACTGGCTAGACTTCCGCTCCCCTCGTTGTCGCGTGAAACAAAAAAGATGCAGTCGCCGGTTTGGAAAAAATGCCTGGAAAGGCTGGAAGAAGAATTGTCCGCGCAACAATTCAACACCTGGCTGCGCCCGCTGCACGCGGTGCAGGACAACCAGATGCTGCGACTGCTGGCGCCCAACCGTTTCGTGGTGGACTGGGTGCGCGAGCGGTTTCTGGAGCGCATCGCGGAGCTTAGCAGCGAGTACAGCGGCGGTGCGCTCAGCGTCCAGGTCGAGGTCGGCAGCCAGTCGCGGCCCCCGGCCGGTGTCGCTAAAACCGCCGCCACACGCGTGGAGGCGGTCGCCCCACCCAAGACGCCGTCCATCATTGGCCGCCTGAACCCGGACTTCACCTTCGAGACCCATGTTGAGGGCAAATCCAACCAGTTGGCGCGCGCTGCCGCCAGGCAAGTGGGTGAAAATCCCGGCGGCGCCTACAATCCGCTGTTCATCTACGGCGGAGTCGGTCTGGGTAAGACCCATCTCATGCACGCGGCGGGCAACCTGATGCTCAAGCACCGGCCGGACGCCAACATTGCCTATGTCCATTCCGAGCGTTTTGTCGCCGATATGGTTAAGGCGTTTCAGCACAACGCCATCAATGACTTCAAAAAGCTATACCGCAATCTTGACGCGCTATTGATTGACGACATCCAGTTTTTTGTCGGCAAGGAACGCTCACAAGAAGAATTGTTCCATACATTCAATGCGTTACAAGAGTCCAAGCGCCAGGTTATCATTACCGCCGACCGTTTTCCCAAGGAGCTGACTGGCGTTGAGGAGCGTTTGATCTCGCGCTTCGGTTCCGGGTTGATCGTGTCGATCGAGCCACCGGAGCTTGAAACCCGGGTGGCGATTTTGATCAAGAAGGCCAAACAGGAGGGTGTTGATCTGCCTGAGGATATGGCTTTTTTTGTGGCCAAACGGGCACGATCGAATGTGCGCGAGCTTGAAGGTGCATTACGCCGGATTTTGGCGAGTGCCTTTTTTACCGGCCGGGCCATTGACATTTCGCTTGTCAGCGAGAGCCTGAAAGACCTGATCTCTTTTCAGGATCGCTTGGTCACGATCAACAACATTCAGAAAATGGTTGCCGAGTATTACAAGATCCGGATCTCGGACCTGCACTCCAAAAGCCGCTCGCGCCAGGTTGCGCGGCCGCGCCAGGTTGCCATGGCGCTGGCCAAGGAATTGACAGAACACAGCCTGCCTGAGATCGGTGAAGCATTTGGCGGCCGCGATCACACTACAGTGCTGCACGCCTGTCGCAAGATTTCCGAGCTGAAATCCAAGGACTCCAGAATGAACGAAGACTACAGCAATCTGATGCGTATTCTGACAACCTGATGCTTGGGATAACTCTGTGAATTTTATTTGTAGAACACGCGTGAGCCGTTATCATTCAGCCTTCGTCAGTGATATGCACAAACCTTGGCAAGGTTGCTAACATGCTGTCAGTCCTGCACGGGCCTTGTCTATCGGCGGGAAGCTGACTTATCCACAAAATCAGCCCCGCTTAATTACAAGTAATTATCTTTTAAAAAAGGAATTAATTAGAAAGCATGCAGATCACCATAACACGCGAGGATTTGCTGAAACCTTTGGGTTATGTCACGGGTGTTGTCGAACGACGCCAAACCCTGCCGGTGCTTTCGTATGTTCTGTTACGGCAACAGGGCGGTGAAATGGCGCTTACTGGCACCGATCTTGAAATCGAGATAATCGCCAAAGTCAGTAAAGCCGGCGCAGGCAACGTGGAAATGACCCTGCCCGCGCGCAAGCTGTTTGATATCTGCCGAGCACTTCCCGCTGATGCCGAGATCACCATTAAAAAAGAAGGTGAGAAGGCTATCGTCAAATCAGGCAAAAGCCGGTTTGCCTTGACGACAGTGGCAGTTGCGGATTTCCCTTCTGTGCAGGCCTCTCAGTGGGAGCAAGCACTCACTCTCAGTCAGAAGGCGTTGCGTAAACTGCTGGAGCAGACCCATTTCTGCATGGCCCAACAGGATGTGCGCTACTACCTCAACGGATTGCTGCTTGAAGTATCGAACAAGAAAATCCGTGCTGTCGCCACCGATGGACACCGAATGGCGGTCACTGAAATGGGTCTCGACAAGGATGTAAAAGGCGACAAGCAGGTTATCGTGCCGCGCAAGGGGGTTCAGGAAATGCTGCGCCTTCTTGGAGATACGGACGACCCGGTTGAACTGGAATTTGGTACCAACCATTTGCGGGCACGGACTGGTGAGTTTATTTTTACATCCAAGTTGATTGATGGCCGCTACCCGGATTACAACAAGGTCATTCCTGCCAAGCAGTCGAAAAAAATCATGCTGAATCGTGACCTGTTCCGCGAGACCTTGGGGCGCGTCGCCATCCTGTCGAGCGAGAAGTATCGTGGTGTCAGGCTCAGTTTGAGCAGCAAAGCACTGCGGTTTACCGCCCACAACCCGGAACAGGAAGAGGCCCAAGAAGAAATAAGCACAGATTATTCGGGCGAAGGCATGGAGATTGGCTTTAACGTCAATTACATGATCGAAGCCATTTCAGCGCTGCATACGGACCAAGTCGAATTCGGGCTGAACGACCCCAATAGTAGTTGTACCTTGGCTTCTCCGGACACGGCTTACCCCCAGTACGTTATAATGCCGATGCGGCTATAACGCAGCCGCGACAGTTAGTTCCACGTGAAACACCACGGTCTGCGGTCTCGCGGCCGTTCCACGTGAAACAGCCACAATTGGAATTCAATGACGCAAGCAAAGAAAGGATCCACCCCGACATATGACTCGCACAGCATTCAGGTCCTGAAGGGCCTTGATGCTGTCCGCAAGCGGCCAGGGATGTACATCGGTGACACTGACGATGGCACCGGTTTGCATCATATGGTTTTCGAAGCTGTGGATAACTCCATCGATGAGGCCTTGGCCGGTCATTGCAACAGGATTTCCGTAACGATTCACACTGACAATTCCATCACCGTTTCGGACAATGGACGGGGCATTCCCACCGAAATAATCCCGGAAGAAGGGCGTTCTGCGGCGGAAGTGGTGATGACAGTACTGCATGCTGGCGGCAAGTTTGACCAGAACTCATACAAGGTCTCTGGGGGCCTCCATGGTGTGGGTATTTCTGTGGTTAACGCGCTGTCCGACCAGCTTGAGCTCACCATCCGCCGCGATGGCAAAGTTCACCAGCAGAAATATCATCTGGGCGAACCCAAAACCCCGCTCACGGTAATTGGAGAAAGCAGCGAAACCGGCACGGACGTGCGGTTTAAACCAAGCAACAAGATCTTTACCGATACGGTCTATAACTACGACACCCTGGCCAAGCGCCTGCGCGAGCTGTCGTTTCTGAATTCCGGCGTACGTATCTCGCTGTTGGACGAACGTACCGGGAAGGAAGATGTTTTCGAGTACAAGGGCGGTATCGCGGCTTTCGTCGGCCACCTCAACCGCAACAAAACCCCGTTGCATCAGAAGCCAGTCTATATCGCGGCCGAACGCGACAAGATCAACGTCGAGCTCTGCCTGCAGTGGAACGACACCTATCAGGAAAATATTTTCTGCTTCACCAACAACATACCCCAGCGCGACGGCGGCACACACCTGGCTGGCTTGCGTGCGGCCATGACACGTACACTGAACCAGTTCATCGAAAAGACCGGCCTCGCCAAAAAAGAGAAGGTTGAAATCAGCGGCGACGATGCCCGTGAGGGACTGATCGCCGTGTTATCGGTCAAGGTTCCAGACCCCAAATTTTCCTCGCAGACCAAGGACAAGCTGGTATCCTCCGAAGTGAAGGGCGTCGTTGAGTCTATCGTCAATGAGAAACTCTCCGAATTTCTGGAAGAGAACCCGGCCGATGCCAAGGCCATCGCCGGCAAAATCGTAGACGCCGCCCGGGCCCGCGAGGCCGCGCGCAAGGCGCGCGACATGACCCGCCGCAAGGGTGTGCTGGATCTCGCCGGGCTTCCCGGGAAGCTGGCGGATTGCCAGGAGCGCGACCCAACCAAATGCGAGTTGTACCTGGTGGAGGGCGACTCCGCCGGCGGCTCCGCCAAGCAGGCCCGCGACCGCAAGTTCCAGGCGGTGCTCCCGCTCAAGGGCAAGATCCTGAATGTCGAGCGGGCCCGTTTCGACAAGATGTTATCGTCCGTGGAAGTTGCCACATTGATTACCGCGCTCGGTACCGGAATCGGTAATAATGATTTTGATATCAATAAGTTACGTTATCATCGGATCATACTGATGACGGACGCCGATGTCGACGGTTCGCATATTCGCACCCTGCTGCTGACGTTTTTCTTCCGCCAAATGCCGGACATGATCACCCGTGGCCATGTGTACATCGCTCAACCGCCGCTGTTCAAGATCAAGCACGGCAAGCAGGAGCGCTATCTGAAGGATGAAGGTGAGTTGCAGGAATTCCTGCTCGAGGCCGCGCTGACGGATGCCGTGCTCACCACCAACGGCCAGGAACTGAAAGGCAAGGAGCTCGCCGTGCTCTGCCGCCGCCATCTCGCCGTGGAGCAGACAATCAAGCGCCTTGCACGCCGTTACGACCCCGATGCCTTGCGGCACCTGATCACGATGCCGCGCCTGACCCCGTCGCTGTTGAAGGACAAGAAGCAGGCCGGCAAGATAGCGCAGGAACTCCAGGACCGCCTGACGCACGCCGTGAACCATGGCAGTCGTTACGACGTCACCGTCGGTACCGACACGCGCAACAACCTGCATGAGCTGATTCTGGCGCGCCATGAGCATGGCAGCACCACCCGCACCAAGATCGACGCCGAGTTCATCGGCTCCGGCGAATACGGCGCCATGCGCGAACTGGGCGAACAACTGGAAAAGTATTTTTCCGCGGAGACCGCCATCCAGCGCGCCGACAAAAACCAGAAGGTCGCCGATATCGGCGCCATGCTGGAATGGCTGATGGCCGAGGCCAAGCGCGGCCAGACGATCCAGCGTTACAAGGGCTTGGGCGAGATGAATCCGGAACAGCTGTGGGAGACCACCATGGACCCGCAGATGCGGCGCCTGCTCAAGGTCAATATCGAAGATGGCGTGGCCGCCGACGACGTCTTCACCACCCTCATGGGCGAGCAGGTGGAACCCCGGCGCGAGTTCATCGAAAAGAACGCCCTCGACGTATCCAACCTGGATATTTGATTCGTTCGTATCCCCTGCAGCGGATTACACCGCAGCGCTTCAGTGCAGGGTGCGCGGAATACTCAGCGTGAAAGAGGGTATTTCAGCATCGAACGCGGTGCCATCATCGGCTATCATCTGGTAACTACCCTGCATCGTGCCAACCGGCGTTTCCAGGATCGTACCGCTCGTGTACTGAAAACTCGTGCCGGGCAGGAGATAAGGTTGCTCCCCCACGACACCCTCGCCATGGACCTCGCGTTTCTGCTCGTTGGCGTCGGTAATGATCCAGTGTCGTGTCACCAGGCGCGCCGGTACCGAGCCGGAATTGGTGATGGTGATGGTATAAGCGAAAACATAACGGTTCTGGCCCGGCTCGGACTGGCCGGGAAGATAAGAGGTGCGCACGTCGATCTGGATCTGGTGTTTGTCGCTGGCGGTCATGTGGGCGGCACCTGAATCTTGGCGGGGATTATTTTGTCTTAACGTTAGTGCGCTAGGGTATCACTAAAGTTTCCGGCGGGGAGGATAGACAAACCAGATCAGCACCACGAGCCCGGCAAAGACCGTATAAACCAGCGTGAATACCCAATCGGGCGCGGTGTAGAAAACCAGCTCGCGCACCCAGTGACGAATGAAACCGTTTTCATATGTCGCAATATCTGCCGCATCACGAAAAAAGTTTTCCAACGTCGTGAGCGGGCAGATCACACCGAACCAGGCCTGCAGCATTACAAAGCCGATGGCAAGCAGATGCAACAAGCGAAACCACCAGTGACGTGTCCAGGCCCAGCCCAACATCCAGCCGGTCGTGATTAAAGCCTGACCGCCGACAACAAACAGAATAAACGCTGCATGCAAAGCGAGAACCAGATCAGCCAGCCAGGTCATGAATTATGAACGGACGAACGAAGCGAAGCGTAGGTAGGCAGTCATTAACCCATCTCAAACGGCATGCGGTGAGCGACGCGGATCGCAGTCGATACTGAAAAATTCCACCGGCTCGATATCCAGGCGCGCGGCGGAAAGTGAGCGGCCCCAGAGACAACCGCTGTCGAGACCGATGACGCCTTCCCCCCGCCACAGACCCAGCGCGGACCAGTGCCCGAAAACAATTTTGAGCCCGTGGCTGCGCCGCCCGGGAACCTGGAACCAGGGCAACAGATCCGGCGGCTGACTGCCGGGAGGACCTTTCGGACGCAGATTCATGTTGCCGTCGAGATCGCAGTAGCGCAGCCGCGTGAACGCGTTGACGATCACACGCAACCGGTCGAAGCCGAGCAGATTTTCATTCCAGTGATCGGGCAGGTCGCCATACATGTGATGAAAAAATTCCCGGTAGTTGTCGCTGCGCAACGTTGTCTCGGCCTCTCGTGCCAACCGTTGTGCTTGCGCAAGATCCCACGGCGGCAACAGACCGGCGTGAATCAATGTGTAGCCGAGATCGGTATCGTGGTGCAGCAGGGGACACTCACGCAGCCAGCGCAATAATTCGTCGCGATCGGGCGCGCGCAGAATTTCATCCAGCGTATCGTGCTTTCCGGATTTGGCTGTGCCGGCCGCGACGGCGAGCAGGTGCAGATCATGGTTGCCGAGCACGCACACAGCATGGTCATGGAGACCCATGACGAAACGCAGCACCTCGAGGGATTGCGGCCCGCGGTTGACCAGGTCGCCGGTGAACCACAGGTAATCCTGCGCCGGATCGAAACGCAGGCGCACCAGCAATTTTTGCAGCGGCGTATAGCAGCCCTGCACGTCGCCGATGGCGTAGATCGCCATCAGCCGGCCTGCGGCGGCCGTCCCAGTTGCGTGGCCATGTCGATCGTGGCCTTGACCAGGGCGTTGATAATGCCTGTTTCCATGGCCGAATGACCCGCATTCGGGATGATGTCGAGCCGGGCCTCGGGCCACGCCTGCACCAGTTCCCGGGCATTTTGCAGCGGGCAGACCATGTCGTAACGGCCGTGCACGATGGTGCCGGGAATGCCGGCCAGCGCCGGGGCGTTGCGTAAAATCTGTTCCGGTCCGAGAAAACTGTCGTGCACGAAATAATGCGCCTCGATGCGCGCCAGCGACAACGCCGTGCGCGGCGCACCGAAAAATTCCACCACGTGCCTGTTCGGCAACAGCGTCGCGGCGCGACCTTCCCACAGCGACCAGGCCTTGGCGCTGGCCATGCGCGCCACTTCGTCCGCACCGGTCAGGCGCCGGTGATGCGCGTGCAACAGGTCATGGCGCTCGGACTCCGGGATCGGCGCGATGAAGTCCTGCCAGTAATCGGGAAATATGCGGTTGGCACCCTCCTGGTAGAACCAGCGGATCTCCCAGGGACGGCACAAAAAGATGCCGCGCAGGATCAGCCCGAGCACGCGCGCCGGGTGGGTTTCGGCATAGACCAGCGACAGCGTCGAGCCCCACGAGCCGCCGAACAGCACCCAGCGATCCACGCCGAGGTGCGCGCGGATCTTTTCCATGTCGGCGACCAGGTCCTGCGTGGTGTTGGCATCGAGGCTGGCGTGCGGCGTGGAGCGGCCCGCGCCGCGCTGGTCGAACAGGATGATGCGATAGACGTTGGGATCAAAAAAACGGCGATGCGCCTCCTCGCAACCGGCGCCGGGCCCGCCGTGCACGAACAGCACCGGCAGGCCGTTGACGTTGCCGCACTCCTCGACATGCAGTTCGTGCGTCGCGTCGACGCGCAGCCGGTGCGTGGCGTAGGGTTGGATGGCGGGAAAAAGTTTGTGCACGGCGGTCAGGTCGCCCGGCGCTTCAGTGGGCCGGCAGCATGGAGTAGATCGACAGCAGCACGGAAACCACGATCAGGACCACGATATACCATTCGACCCGCAGCATGCTGCGGTTCTGCATCAGGTTCACCACGGTCTCGGCGGTCTGGTTGATGAGCGCGAGTTTGCGTTCGAGCACGGTGTTGCGCTCGCGCAGCTCGTACTCGTTTTCCAGGTGCAGGTACAGGCGCTCGACCTCCGGGTGGTCCCACAGCAGGTCGGGCTTGTCCTGGATCTCGACGCGCCCGATCATGCGTTGCTGCACCAGCAGGGAACCGCCGATGTGGCGCAGCAGTTCGCGCAGCCGCCGCCCGCCGCCGCGCGGGTTCTCCAGGCGCCGCGCCAGCGGCTCGATCAGGTCGAAGGCGCCGGCCATGGCGTTTTCGTAGTAGGCCAGGGCCACGCTGCGTGCCAGCGCGATGGCCACGATCTGCAGCCGCGCCAGCGCCAGGTCGGCGATGCCGATGCCTTCGGGTGTGACGCCCTCCGGCTGCTTGCCGACGACGTACAGCTGGGCATCCTCGGTTTCCATGCGGCGCAGCGGGCTCTCCACGCGCGGACGCAGTTCCTTGAGAAAAATTTTCTGCTCCGCTTCGGTCAGGTTGAGCAACACCACCGCTCCGTAACGGAACAGTACTGCCATCCCCGCCTCTCCGGCCGGCAAGGTCAGCGGACCGAGCGTCACCGCGGGCTCGGGCAGTCCGCGCAGGTTCAGGCGTTCGCCCAGAAAACAGGCGCGCACCGGCAATGGCTTGTTCGCCGGCAGGCGCGCGGTCAGTTCGTTGGTTTTGGGGACCATGTCCTTGGTCGGTGGCGAGGTCAGAGGCCGAGCCGCTCCCATACGGTGCAGGTCGGTCCGGCGCGGTTGAGGGTGTAGAAGTGCAGGCCGGGCGCACCGCCCTCGAGCAGTTTGTCGCACAGGACGGTGGTGACGTCCAGCCCGAAGGCGCGGATGGAGTCGAGGTCCTCGCCGAAACCTTCCAGCCGCCGGCGGATCCAGCGCGGGATCTCGGCGCCGCAGGCATCGGAAAACCGCGTGAGCTGCTTGTAATTCGTGATCGGCATGATGCCCGGCACGATCGGCACATTCACCCCCTGCGCAGCCGCTTCCTCGACGAAACGCCAGTAGGCATCCACGTTGTAAAAATACTGGGTCATGGCCGAATTGGCCCCGGCACGGACTTTGTCGGCAAAGTGACGGATGTCGGACTCGGGGCTGGGTGATTCCGGATGGAACTCCGGATAGGCCGCCACCTCCAGATAAAACTCGCCGCCGGTCTCGGCGCGGATGAAGCTGACCAGCTCGTTGGCATAATGAAAATCACCGCCGGTCTTGGGCGCGTCCTTCGGCAGGTCGCCGCGCAGCGTCACGAGATGACGGATGCCGAGCTTCCGGTAGGAATCGAGCAGCGCCCGGATGTCGGCACGCGTGGTGCCGATGCAGGAAATGTGCGGCGCGGCCTGCTGGCCCATGGCCTGGATGCTCTTGACGGTTTCGTAGGTGCCCTCGCGCGTGCTGCCGCCGGCGCCGAAGGTGACGGAGAAAAACTTGGGCTTCAGCTGCGCCAGCTGTTCCACGGTTTCGCGCAGCTTGGCGCGCCCGTCCTCGTTGCGCGGCGGGAAAAACTCGAAGCTGAAATTGCGCGAAGATTTTTTTTGCGATTCCATGGCATCTTATAACGTAGGTTGGGTTGAGGCGCGGTGCGCCGAAACCCAACGATCATTCATTTTGCGTTGACGATGGGTTTCGCTGCGCTCAACCCATCCTACGTTAATACCGATAGTGATCCGGCTTGTACGGGCCGTCGACCGGTACGCCGATGTAATCGGCTTGGGTCTTGGACAGCGGTGTGAGGTGGGCGCCGATTTTCTTCAGATGCAGGCGCGCCACTTTCTCGTCCAGCTGCTTTGGCAGCACGTACACCTTCTTCTCGTATTTGGCGGCATTCTGGAACAGCTCCATCTGCGCGATGGTCTGGTTCGAGAACGACGCCGACATCACGAACGAGGGATGGCCGGTGGCGCAGCCGAGGTTCACCAGCCGGCCCTTGGCCAGCACGATGATTTTCTTGCCGTCGGGGAAGATCACGTGATCCACTTGCGGCTTGATCTCTTCCCACTTGTAATTCTTCTCAAGCGAGGCGATGTCGATCTCGGAGTCGAAGTGACCGATGTTGCACACGATGGCCTCGTTTTTCATCGCCTTCATGTGGTCATGGTTGATGACATGCACGTTACCGGTGGCGGTGACGAAGATATCGGCGTGTGCCGCGGCCTCGTCCATGGTGACCACGCGGTAACCTTCCATTGAGGCCTGTAGCGCGCAGATCGGGTCGATCTCGGTGACCCACACGGTCGCGCCCATGCCGCGGAAGGCCTGGGCGCAGCCCTTGCCCACGTCGCCGTAGCCGAGCACCAGGCAGATCTTGCCGGCGATCATGACGTCGGTGGCGCGCTTGATGCCGTCGATCAGCGATTCGCGGCAGCCGTACAGGTTGTCGAACTTGGACTTGGTGACGGAGTCGTTGACGTTGAAGGCCGGGAACGGCAGCCGTCCCTCCTTCTCCATCTGATACAGGCGGTGCACGCCCGTGGTCGTTTCTTCGGTGACGCCGCGGATGTTCTTGAGAATGTTCGAGTACCAGCCGGGCTTGGTTTCGAGGCGCTTCCTGATCGAGGCGAACAGCACGCGTTCTTCCTCGCAGGTCGGCTTGGAAATGAGCGAAGCGTCCTTCTCGGCGCGCGATCCGAGCGTGATCAGCAGCGTGGCGTCGCCGCCGTCATCGAGGATCATGTTGGGCGTGCCGCCGTCGGCCCACTCGAAAATGCGATGGGTGTAGTCCCAGTATTCCTCGAGGTTCTCGCCCTTGAAGGCAAACACCGGCGTGCCGGAGGCGGCGATCGCGGAGGCGGCATGATCCTGGGTGGAGTAGATGTTGCACGAGGCCCAGCGGATGTCGGCGCCGAGCGCCTTGAGCGTCTCGATCAGCACCGCGGTCTGGATGGTCATGTGCAGCGAGCCGGCGATGCGCGCGCCCTTGAGCGGCTGCTTGGCGGCGTACTCTTCGCGCAAGGCCATGAGGCCGGGCATCTCGGTCTCGGCGATCTGGATTTCCTTGCGGCCCCAGCTGGCGAGGTTGATGTCGGCGACTTTGTAGTCGGAGAACTTCGGATTGACGACAGCGTTCATGATGCTGGCTCCTGTACGGATTGAGCGAGCGCCGTTTTTTTGACTGACGTTCCCTCCGAGCCTGGCCCCAGCGTCGAGCTTGGGGGTTGCAACGCTCCTCGGAGGGCAACGCCTCGCCGCGTGTTGCGGCGACGGTGAAAGATTACGCGGTGGCCGCGCTCCTGGCCTTGAGACCGGCGGCTTCGCGCAGGGCCTCGGCTTTGTCGGTGCGCTCCCAGCTGAAGCCGGCTTCGGTGCGGCCGAAATGGCCGTAGGCCGCGGTCGCCAGATACACCGGGCGCAGCAGGTCGAGCATCTGCACGATGCCCTTGGGCCGCAGGTCGAAATGTTTGATCACCAGTTCGGCGATCTTCGCATCCGGAATCGCGCCGGTGCCGAAGGTGTCGACATGCACCGACACCGGTTTGGCCACGCCGATGGCGTAGGCGATCTGGATCTCGCAACGCGTGGCCAGGCCCGCGGCGACGACGTTCTTGGCGACGTAACGCCCGGCGTAGGCCGCCGAGCGGTCGACCTTGGACGGATCCTTGCCGGAGAAAGCACCGCCGCCGTGGCGCGCCATGCCGCCGTAGGTGTCGACAATGATCTTGCGGCCGGTCAGGCCGGCGTCACCCACCGGGCCGCCGATCTCGAAAGAGCCGGTCGGGTTGATGAAATACTTGGTGTCACGGGTGAGCCATTCTTTCGGCAGCACCGGTTTCACGATTTCCTCGATCACGGCTTCCTTCAGGGTGTCGTATTTGACGCCCGGGGCATGCTGGGTCGAAAGCACTACGGCGTCGATGCCGGCCGGCTGGTTATTCACGTACTTTACGGTGACCTGCGACTTGGCGTCCGGGCGCAGCCAGTTGAGTTTGCTCTTGCGCACCTCGGCCTGCCGCTTCACCAGGCGATGCGCCAGTGTGATCGGCATGGGCATGAGCACGTCGGTCTCGCTGGTGGCATAGCCGAACATCAGGCCCTGGTCGCCGGCGCCCTGTTCGAGGTCGAGACCCTTGCCCTCATCCACGCCGGCGGCGATGTCAGGCGACTGGCGGCCGATGGCGGTGAGCACGGTGCAGCTATTCGGGCCGAAGCCCATCTCGTCGGTGTAGCCGATGTGGCGCACCACCTCACGCACCACCTTGTCGAAATCCACGTTGGCCTTGGTGGTGATCTCACCCGCCAGCACCACGAGGTTGTTCTTTACCAGCGTTTCACACGCCACGCGCGCGGTCTTGTCCTGCGTCAGGATGGCGTCCAGCACGGCGTCCGAGACCTGGTCGCAGACTTTGTCCGGATGACCTTCGGATACCGACTCAGAAGTGAAAAGAAAACCGTCCGACATAACAACCTCGTTCTGATTGACTAGCGCGCAAGGCCGCGCAGTTTACCAATCCCGGGAAAAATTGACAGCCGACCCCCATCCGCTTCAGCACTGTTCCCACGGCAGGCCGTGGAAGCGCCAGCCCCCGAGGGCGCTGCGATGATGCTTGTCATCCAGTTGCCCCTCGAAACCTTCGGCCACGTTGTAGACGTCGCTGATCCCGGCCTCGAGCAGCAGCTTGCCGGCCTCGAGCGAGCGCACCCCGCTGCGGCAGATCAGCACGACCGGTGCCGCACCGCCCGCACCGCCCAGCATGGCCTGGCGCACCAGGGTGACAAAGTGAGGATTCACTTTCCAATCCGGCTCGTCGATCCAGGGAATATGAATGGCCCCCGCGGGATGCCCGACAAACAGGAATTCCATGTGCGAGCGCACGTCCACCAGCAGTGCGTTAGGATGATCCTGGAGGAATTTGTGCGCCTCCTTGGGACTCAGGGTTTTGACGGTTTCGCTCATGCGATCCTCATATATCGGGGTATGCGCACCGGGTCCGGATTGGGCATACTTGGCAGATTATGCTCCCTGCCAGCGTCTTGCCCAAGCCGGTAACCCGACCCCGCCCGCCAAGGCCCTTGTTGCGGTCGGTCGGTTCGGCCATTGCGGACTTTTCCATGATACGCCCGGGCGACCGTGTTCTGCTCGGACTTTCCGGCGGCAAGGACAGCCTGTCGCTCCTGCACGTGTTGCTTGAGTTGCGCGACAAGGCCCCGGTGCGTTTCGAACTGGGGGCGGCTACGGTCGATCCCTGCATCGAGGGCTTCGATCCTTCTTATCTCAAGGACTACGTCGCGGCCCTGGGTGTTCCGTACTATTACCGGCGCCAGGACATCGTCGGCCGCGCACTCAAGACCATGCGCGGCGATTCTTTCTGCGCCTATTGCTCGCGCATGCGGCGCGGCATTCTGTATGCCACCGCCCGGGAACAGGGCTACAACGTGCTGGCGCTGGCACATCATCTGGACGATCTGGCCGAGTCATTTCTGATGAGCGCCTTTTACGGCGGCAGCCTGCGCACCATGAAGGCGCATTACGTCAACGACGCCGGCGACTTGCGCATCATTCGCCCGCTGGTGTATGCGCGTGAACGCCAGACCCGGGATTTTGCTATCCGCTCCGGGCTCCCCGCCACCATGGATAACTGCCCGGCCTGTTTCAGCATGCCAACTCAGCGTATGCATGTGAAGGCCCTGCTTTCAGAGCAAGAAAAGACACAAAAAGGACTTTTTCAGAATTTATTGACAGCAATTACCCCACTAATGTCAGAAAGATTGCCAAAGTGAAAATATAACTGCGATATGTATAAAGTGGTAATTTCTAATTTGATTTAACCGGTTTATAGCGGATGTATCCCTTGACAGCAAGTATAAAATCTGATAGAGTTTCAGTAAATCAACCACTTACAAAAACGGCGATTTATCATGAAATACACCCACAAAAACTTTGTCGAAGATTTCCCAGATGATGCGGCCTGTTTGGCCAGAATCATGGAACTCCGGTACGGAAACGAGCCGATTTGTGACAAATGTGGGAAATCTACTCATTTCCACCCAATCACCGGTCGGCGGGCCTTTGCCTGCCAGTGGTGCGGGCATCACGTCTACCCCTGCGTTGGAACCCCGTTTGAGAAGTCCTCAACGCCCCTGACGCTCTGGTTTCATGCCATGTACCTCATGACGGCCACTCGCAACGGCGTGTCGGCCAAAGAGCTTCAGCGGCAGCTAGGCGTAACCTACAAGACCGCCTGGCGCATCGGCCATGAGATACGCAAGCTCATGGGCGAAAGAAACGAACTCAACGGGCCGCTCTCCGGCCACGTCGAAATAGACGAGACCTACATCGGCGGCAAGGCCACCGGCAAGGGTCGTCATGGTGCCTTGTCAGGCGACAACAAGACCATCGTCATGGGCATGATTCAGCGCGGCGGCCCATTCAAGGGTCAGATCGTGCCAGACGTGAAACGGCGTACTTTGAAACCGATCATCAGAGAAAACGTCGAGTACGGCAGCACCATCAGCACCGATGAATTAAGTGCTTACAACGTGCTTCCGGTTTACGGATACCAACATGGCAAAGTTTCTCACAGGCAAAAGCAGTATGTGAACGGCCTGTTTCATGTGAACAACATAGAGAATTTCTGGAAGCACCTGAAAGGTGGCATCCGTTCCACGCACATGTCCGTGTCGCCGAAATACTTACAGAACTACATCGAGGAATTTGGTTTCCGATACAACCATCGGAAAGAACCCGGCACTATGTTTTACCGAATGCTTTCACACCTTGCTAAAAAAGAGACTGCTGTTTGATTGTCCTATGTTCGATTACTTTTTTAACTCGGCGTTCTGTTTTGAACGAGCCTAATGTCTTTGACTGTTTAATTAAGAGATCAACAATCAACATATCACCTTTACCAAATCTCTCTTCTCCAGAATCTACGCGGCTTAAAAAATTCAAATCATCGATCGCAGCGGAAAAGCTGGTTTGGCCGTCATAGAACTTCCACATATTGCCTTCTTTAAAAACCGCAGATTCAATGATTAAGCCTTGTTTTATGGTGTTTTCAGAAAATAAAGATTCTGTCGGAACCGTCACAAAAGAAGATGCTTCGTCCTTTTTTGCTTCGGCTATTTGCTTACTTCCAGAGGTAATTCTTACTTGTTCAATATCGTTCTCTAAATTCTTTTTTACAAAACGTCCTACTGCCTCACCGGCTTTTTCATCGGTGACAATCTTCGCTACATCAGCGTGAAAATAGTTGATCGTTCCGTTGTTCGTTTCAACGATTAACCTATCGCCTTCGATAGAAAATTTGGTAGGTGTCTCGCCACGCAGTAATTTCCAAATAGAAAAACTCTGTGAGATAAGTTCGCAAAGGTCTTTAGGGCCAGAGATACCAGAAAAAATTGTCGCGGCAATCCCGGCCGCATGAATTGAAAAATCTATCTCGAAAGAACCTTTTCCAACTCCTTGGATATTTGTTTTGATCTTGGCATTGTCGCCATAGGCGGCACGAGCAACGATCCCCAAGAAATCTCCAAAGGCCATAATGCTGGCCCCGGCCTCGTAGGCGTCCATCTCGCCAGATTCCACCGCTGGTCCACTGTAAATAAGTGAAAGCTGGTTTGGCTCTGGGAGTTTTATTTTCATTATTTTTTTCTGACGCCAAAAACGGCATCAGACAAAAGTTGGTTGAAAGCTTCTTTATGACGAGGATTTGACCCTTTTTTAGGGACAGGCTTATTCGCCTTATTTTTCGCCACTTTTTTCGCTGGTTTCCTTTCCATGTAAGTAACACCATTTCAAGCTTGCTTTTTCACCGCGCCACAGCACAATAGTTGTGCCTGAAAAACAAAAGCCCGGCTGTAACCGGGCTGAGTTTGAAGGTTTTGGGAAGCGCGTGTGGTGAAAATGGTAAACACAGCTGCCTTCTAAGCAGCCGCCTGGCTAGGGTTTGTGGGTTCGAATCCCATCATGCGCACCCAAATTTTTACAGAGTTCGGAAAGGGTTAACCTCCAAAACTAACCCAGACCAACTGCCATGTGTCAGCATGGCATTTACCGCAGCACCGGGCCGGCGTCCAAAACCGGCCCATTTTTTTTCAAACGCCGTCAACCAACCCCTTGACGCAACGTTCAAAAAATGCTTACTGAATCAAAGACTTATGTTCCACGTGGAACATTTGGTTGCACTATCGTGCACATTAGTTCTTACCCCATTGGGGTGTCAAGTCGTTTACAAATGGCGCTTGTTTTGCAAGCCCTTACTAACCCCTGTTTTTGACTACTTGCCCTGTCGGGACACATCCGGTTTATAGCTGGCTATGTGGGATTTAATTATCGAAGAAAATCGTGATTCTACCCTGGGATTTTCAATAAATTTGTCTAACCGGCCTTCCATGGCGTTCGATACCAATTCCAGTCGTTTTCCGGAGTCCGGGTGGGTTTTGAACATCAGTGCGACCGCATCATCCTTGGGGTTAATGGAGGCGAGTGTCTGCAATACCGAGGGCAAGCCATAAGGGTCATAGCCGGCACGGGTGGCAATTACCACCCCGGCACGGTCGGCGGCATATTCGTCTTCCTTATCCAGGCCACGCGCATAGATCTCGGTACTGGCGCTGACGATCTTGGTGAATTCCTCTTTGCCCTTCTTCTCGGCGTAATTACTGAGGGCATCGCCGGCGAGCCCGGCGAGCGTGCCCTTGCGCATGGTCTTGAGCGCGTGTTTTTCCACCACATGCGATGCCTCATGCGCCAGCACGCCAGCCAGTTCGGCCTCGTCGCGCATGCGCAGCAGCATGCCGCGCGTGATGAAGACGTAACCGCCCGGCGTCGCGAAGGCATTCACGCCATCGGTGTCGAGCACGGCGAAGTGCCAGGGCAGATCGGGGCGCTCGGTGTGCATCGCCACCCATTGGCCGACGCGATTCACGTAGGCCTGCAGCTGCGGGTCATTCACGGGTGGCGCCGCGCCCAGCAGGTTGGCAGCCACGCCCTTGCCGATTTCGATCTCGTCGGCCTCGGAGGGTTCCTTCAGCGGCTTGAGCTTGCCTTTGACTTCCTTGAGCTTGTCCACGTTGAGGTCGCCAAGCTTGAGCGCATGGGCCGCGGGAGTGCACAGCACGGCCGTCAGCAACAAAACCACGGGGATGCGGATTTTCATCAATGCCTCCGATTATTCCGGTTTCGGCAGGGCCGGGACGCTGGCTTCTTTCAGGCCGGCAGACTTGGCGTATTCGCGCGCCTGGGCGGCGGTGACGCGATAGTGCTCGATTGCCTTCACGGCGGCAGGATCAGGCTTGGCATTCTTGAGCCCCTCGGCACTCAGACCGCGGATGCCGGTAGTGGCGACGATGCCCGTCGATCCGGAGCGGCCGGTCTCGCCGACATTCTTCAGAATCGCCAGACCCTCTCCGGACTTTGTGGCCTCCGGGCCCTCGCCCACGCGCACCTGGTGCAATTTGGCCCAACCGCTCGCGCCCTTGGCAGAGATACGCAGCCAGCCGCCACGGCGCTCGAGGATATCCACCGTGGTGTTCGCCGCCAGCTGGCCGGCCGGTTTGGCATCGCTGTACGGCGTGGCCATCAGGGTGACCGCCGCGCGCGTAGCGCCGGTTTCCCGGACCGCGGCGGTGCTTTTGGCCGCTGCCGGTTGTTTGGCGGCTGTGGCGGCATTCGTGGCGACGGTGGCGGTTTCGATGGTGCGGCTTTCGGTCGCGGTAGTGCCGGCGGTTTTCCCGCCGCCGCTCTCCTGGCCGCAGGCCGCGCCCAGCGAGGCGAGTCCGAGCAGCGATATCAGCGTGATCAAGTGTTTCGTAACGGCGGCCCTGTTCGCTTCGCAACGATGTTTTGGGACCCTAAAGACGGCGTTCGCTCGTATGTCCTGATTCACGATAACTCCCATGCGATTTCGTAACGATGCATCTTGTCTTCCTTGCCCTTGAGCGCGACCGGCAGTATGCCATGATGGCATCACCGATATATTTGTCCAGCGTTATGCGGCGATGCGGTTCGGGTCGCTTCGTTGCTTCGTCTTGCCTTAAGATATGTCTTGTCAGGAACAATCCAGCAGGGAGCGCAGCCCAAGCCGCCGCGCCGGCGATACGGCGGCATGCATCCATTTCATGAGCCCATCACGTTCGACGAAAACCAGGACCGACGGCCGGGATCAATCACCTTCCTATCTGACACTCAAGCTGCCGAAAAGCGCGTATGCGCCGCGCTGGTGGCCGAGCTGGCTGTGGCTGTTGTTTCTGCGTTGCACCGCGCTGTTGCCACTCGCCTGGTCGCGCGCGCTCGGCGCCGGCTTGGGGCTGCTCATGATGGTCACGAATGAAAAGCGCGCAAGCATCGCGCGTGTCAATCTCGAAATGTGTTTTCCGAAACTCAGCCTGCGCGAGCGCGAGCATCTGCTGCGGCGGCATTTCATCGTGAACGGCCAGAGCTATTTCGATCTCGCCTGGCTCGCGTGGACCTCGGAACGCCGTCTGCTGCGCAAGACGCACTTCCGCGGGCTGGAGCAGTATCACGAGCTGCGCGGACGCAACATCATCCTGCTCGCGCCGCACTGCGTCGGCCTGAATTTCGGCGGCACCATGGCCAGCCGCGCGCGCGCGACGTTCTCGATGGTCAAGCTGCAGCGCGACCCGGTGGTCAACTGGCTGCTCAACCGCGGGCGCATGCGCTTCGGCAGTTTCCTGCTGTCGCGCACGCAGGGCTTGCGCCCGGTGATCCGCGGGCTGAAACAGGGGCTCGCCTTCTATTATTTGCCGGACGAGGATTTCGGCCAGCGCCAGTCGGTGTTCGTGCCGTTCTTCGGCGTGCCGACGGCGACGCTGACCACGCTCGGCCGGCTCGCGCACATGACCAACGCGCTGGTGGTGCCGTGCTTCACGCGCCTGCTGCCGGGCGGGCGCGGCTACGAAGTGATCCTGAAGCCGCCGCTCGAGGATTTTCCCAACGGCGATCGCGTGCGCGATGCCGCGCGCATGAACGAAGCGATCGAGGAAGGCCTGCGCCCCATGCCGGAACAGTACCTGTGGACTTTCAAGCTGTTCAAGACCCGTCCGGGCAACGCGCCGTCGCCTTATGGCTGAGACCGGCCTGCGTCGCTTCCGGCATCCGCGCTACTGGCCAACGTGGGTCGGTCTCGGGTTCATGCGTGCGGTGAGCTGGCTGCCGTTGCCGGTGATTGCCTTGTTCGGGCGGGCGCTGGGCATGTTGTTGTATGCCCTGCATGCCCCGCGTCGGCGTGTGGTACACGTCAACATCCGGTTGTGTTTCCCGGAGCTGTCACCGGGGGCGCAGGCGCGCATCGTGCGCCGGCATTTCCGCGCCTTCGGCCAGACCTTGCTCGACATCGGCGTCGGCTGGTGGGCCTCCGAATCCCGCTTGCGCCGGGTGACCCGTTTTCGCGGGCGCGAGCATTACGACCAGGCGCTGCGCGAGAACAAAAACATCATCCTGCTGGCGCCGCACTTTCTCGGGCTCGACATCGGCGGCATACGCACCTCGGCCGAACGGCCGGTGGTATCGGTGTTCCGCCATCCGGACAACGAACTGATCGCGCATGTCATGCATCGCGCCCGCTCGCGCTTTGGGGCGCATCTGGTGGAGCACAACAAACCATTCACGGCGCTGGTGCGGCAGACGAAAAAAGGCATGCCGCTGTATTACCTGCCGGACCAGGACGCCGGCCGGCGCAACTCGGTGTTCGCGCCGTTTTTCGGCATCCCCGCCGCGACCTTCGCGGTGTTGCCGCGCCTGGCGCAGATGACCGACGCGGTGGTGATTCCCTGCGTCACGCGCCAGTTGTCCTGGGGGCGCGGCTACGAGATTGAATTCCGCCCGCCGCTGAAGGATTTTCCCTCCGGCGACGCGCTCGCCGACACCACGCAGATGAACCGGGAAATCGAAGCCGCGGTGCGGGAAATGCCGGAGCAGTATTTCTGGCTGCACAAGCGCTTCAAGACCCGCCCCCCGGGCGAGCCCAGGTTGTATTAGCCGTTTTTCTGGCCGGATTTGTCGTCTATCCTGTCAGGTAAGCCACCACTCATCAGGCAGGACCATGATCCGCTTCATCAACTGCGTGCGCCGGCGCGCCGACATCAGCTCCGAAGAGTTCCGCCAGTTCTGGAACGACCCGAAATTCGACGCCCTCATCGGCCGGGTGATGACGTACACGGGCGCGACGGGCCACGTGAAAGACCTGACGCTGATGGTGGAGGCCAACGTGCTGATGCGGGAGTGGCGCGGCGGCGCCGCGCTGCCCTTCGACGGAGTGCTGGAATATTCGTGGAAAAATGCCTCGCAGCTGCACAGCGTGCTCAACTCGGAACAATGCGGCGTGTTGATGCAGGCGATGCTGGAGTATCAGAAACAGTTCGTTGACCTCGAACACTCCTGCGCGTTTTTTACAGAAGCCAAAGAGTAGGTTGAACAACCGAAGTCCGCGCGACTATTTATGTAATCGTTTAAGAAAAACCGCCATCTCCTTCGCCGCCTGTTTGTCGCCTTTTTCTTCCGCGACTTTGATCCCATCCTCGTAGGCTTTAATCGCTTCGTCGTTGTGCCCGGCCTCGGCCAATGCCTTGCCGAGCAGTTTCCAGGCGGCGGAATATTTCGGGTCTTTTGCCACGGCCTGGCGCAGGTGTTCGGCGGCCTTGCCGGGTTGGTTGAGTTTCAGATATTCGCCGCCGAGGCTGTAGCGCAACAGCGAACTGTCCTGGCCGCGCGCGAGCATGGCTTCCAGGTTGTCGACGATCGCCATGCCTATTCCTTGGGCGGTTTGGGATTGACGCCGAGTTGCTTGAGCTTGCGGTACAGGTGCGTGCGTTCCATGCCGGACAGGCGCGCGACCTCGGCGACGTTGCCGCCGGTGCGCTTGAGATGGTGTTCGAGGTAGGCCTTTTCGAACTGGTCGCGCGCGTCGCGCAGCGGCATTTCCATGAGTGTTGGCGGATAGGATTCGGGCGACACCGGCGCCGGGTTGCCGAGGGTCTGCTCGACCTCGGCCTCGGTGACTTCTTCGCCACGATGCAGGATCAATAATCGTTGCACCACGTTGCGCAGCTCGCGCACGTTGCCCGGCCAGGAGTAATTGCGCAGCAGGTTGAGCGCACCGGTGGTGAATTTGCGGTACGCCAGGTGCTCGTTGTCAGCCATCCAGTTGACGTAGAAATTGATCAACTCCGGCACGTCCTCGTGGTGCTCGCGCAGGCTCGGCACGCGCAGCGGCACGACGTTGAGACGGTAATAAAGGTCCTCGCGGAAACGCTTTTCCTCCACCGCCTTGAGCAGGTCCTGGTCGCTGGCGGCGATGACGCGCGCATCCAGCGGGATGGGTTCATGACCGCCGACGCGGGTGAAGCGCTTCTGTTCGAGCGCATCCAGCAGGCGCGCCTGGGTGGCGAGATCGAGGCCGCCTATTTCGTTGAGCAACAGCGTGCCGCCGGCGGCCTGTTCGAAGCAGCCGGGCGTGACGGCGCCCTTGCTCTCCTGCCCGAACAGCTGCGCCGCCGCGTGCGCCGGCGTGACCGCCGTCAGGCTGACCTCGACGAAGGGGTGATCCTTGCGCGCGCTGTGGGCGTGCAGGTAGCGCGCCGCCACGGCCTTGCCGCTGCCGGCCTCGCCGGCGATCAGCACCCCGGCGTCGGTGGCGGCGATGCGCTCGATGTTATCGCGCAGCTGCTGCATGAGCGCGCTCTTGCCGGTGAGCGTGGCGGCGGGCTCGGCCTGGCGGCGCAGGCGCAGGTTTTCGCGGCGCAGCTTGTCATTCTCGAGCGCGCGCTCGATGGTCACCAGCAGCTTGCCCATGGATACGGGTTTTTCGATGAAGTCGTAGGCACCGAGGCGCGTGGCCTCGACCGCGGTCTCGACCGTGCCGTGGCCGGAGATCATGATCACCGGCATCTCCAGCGGGCCGGCCTGCGACCATTCGCGCAGCAGGCTGATGCCATCGGTGCCCGGCATCCAGATGTCGAGCAGCACCAGGTCCGGGCGCTGTTTTTTCACCGCCTCGCGCGCGGCCGCGGCGTTCTCCACCGCGCTCACTTTGTAGTGTTCGTCCTCGAGGATTTCCTGCATCAGCCGGCGGATGTCCGGCTCGTCGTCCACCACCAGGATGTAACCGGGATTCATGCCTGCGTTTCTCCCCGCGCCGTTTGGGAAACCGGCGGCGATTCGGCCGCCGCCGTGCCGGCCGGAAGCCGGATGATGACACAGGCGCCGCCTTCCTTCAGGTTATAGGCGCGGATGGTGCCGCCGTGTTCCTCGACGATGCGCTTGACGATGGCCAGGCCGAGCCCGGTGCCCTTTTCCTTGTGCGTGACATACGGCTCGTATAGGCGCGCCAGCAGCGCGTCCGGGAATCCCGGGCCGTTGTCCTGCACCGTGAGCTCGACGAAACGGTGATTATTTTCCCCCGCCACGCGCGTGCCGAGCCGGATCACCGGCCTGGGGGTGTTGGTCAGCGCGTCGCGCGCGTTGAGCAGCAGATTATGCAGCACCTGGCGCAGCCGCCCGGGGTCGGCCAGGATGCGTGGAAGCTGGTCGCCGAGATCGAGTTTCGTGGTGACGGCGCGGCTGGTTTTGCCCTTGCCGGTTCTGGTTCCGCGGTGCAGCGGCACCACGCCCGCGCCGCCGCGCGTGTTTTTGTAGAGCTCGACCACGTCGCGGATGAGATCGTTCAGATCCACCGGGCGCGATTGCATCTGGGCCGAGCGCGCGTACTCGGAGAAATCGTTGACCATGGTTTTCAGCGAGTCAACTTGTTCAATAATCGTGCGCGTGGCTCGTTCGAGCGTGTCGCGTTCCTCCTCCGGCACCTGGCGCAGGTACTTGTGGCGGATGCGCTCGGCCGAGAGCTGGATCGGCGTCAGCGGGTTCTTGATCTCGTGCGCCATGCGCCGCGCCACCTCGCCCCAGGCGGCCTCGCGCTGGGCCTGAATCAGCGTGGTGATGTCGTCGAACACGACGACATAGGCGCCGCGTTTTTCGCGCCAGGAAGGCAGCGATGTGCCGCGCAACATCAGGGTGCGGCGGTGATTGTTGACCGACAACTCGATCTGCACCTGCCATTCATCCTGCCCCGCGTTCGCGGCCTGTTCCACGGCTTCGATCAGCGGCTGCAGCGCCGGGTAGTTTTCCGCCAGCCAGGCGAGCGGCTTGCGCTCGCCGGCTCGCAGGTCGGCTCCGAGAATCTGGGCCGCCGCCGGATTGTGCGTGCGCAGCAGCAGGTGCTGGTTGAAGGTGAGCACGCCCGAGGACAGGTGGCCGAGCACGGTTTCGAGGTAGGCGCGCTGGATCTCGGCTTCCTGCTGGCTGCGCTTGGACTGCAGCTGCGCGCGATGGATGCGGCGCGTCATGTCGTTGAAGGATTCGACCAGGATGCCGAGCTCGTCGTGGCTGGTGACCGGGATCTGCTTCTGGTAGTCGCCCTGCGCCACCGCGTGCGTGGCCTCGGCCAGCTCGCGGATTGGCGTCGCCAGCCGCCGTGCGAAGAAGATCGCCGCCCACACCGCGATCAGCAGCGTCAGCAGCGCGATCAGCGACAGCGTCAGCGTGAAGCCGAACTTGAGCGGCCCGCGCAGGTACACCAGTTTTTCGTATTCGGCGAAGGCCGATTGCACCGACTCGCCGAGCTTGGCGTAGCGCGGAGGCAGCGCCTGCAGCACCTGCAGTATGCGCAGCGGCGCGCCCACGTCGCGTGCGTGCACCGGCACCACCACGCGTAGCCGCAGGCCGGCCTTGCCGATGGCGTCGAGATTGGACCAGGTCAGGCCCTGGCGCACCTGGGCCATGACGGAGTCACTCGGCCGGTCCGGCACCAGCGTGCCGGCCTCGAGATTGGCCTCGCTGCTGGACGCGAGAATCTGGCGGTCCTGCGTAAACAGCGTGAGTTCGGTAATGTTGTATTGTTCGCGCAGGGCGTTGAGCAACGAAAGCTCCGAAGGGTCGGCGCTGATTTTCTGCCGCAGCGGCAGGGTTTCCAGTTCCACCGCGATCTCCTGGGCGGTTTTCACCAGGTCCTGGCGTTGCGCGTCGAGCGCGGTGCGCCCGAGCAGCAGCGCGTCATCGAGCGCGCGCTCGATGCGCACGTCGAACCAGTTGTCGATGCCGCGGTTGAGCGCCTGGATGGAGAAATAGAACACCACCGACACCGGCACCACCGCCAGCACCACGAACATCACCAGCAGCCGCAGGGTCAGGCGCGTGCCGACCACGCGCGCGCGGTATTGCTCCGCGAAATGAAACAGGTTGAGCAGGATCAGCGCGATCAGCAGCACCGCGCCAAGGATGTTGACCAGCAGCAGCACCGAATACAGCCGCCCGAACAGCGCCGAGTTCTGCGCCGCCGCGTTCATCATGATGAAGGCGGCGATCAGCAGCAGCGACAGTACCGCCAGCGGCGTGAAACCGGTGACGTAACGGGTGACGGTGCGGTTCCGTCCCTCGGTCCGCAGGCGGGCAGTCCCGGTTTCGCTTTTCAGGGGGCGACTTTCCACGTGCTCCATCCGCTGTTGAGATGCCAGGTAAACGAGGTGTAGGCCACCGGCCGCAGGGGCGTGGGCAGGGCCTCGATGTCGAGACTGACGCGCAGGTCCACGGAATAGGCGGCGTCCGGCGCCGCCGGCGCTTCCAGTTTCAGTGCGACGCCGTTAAGCGCGCCCAGCTGCTTCAGCGCTTCCTGCAGTGTCAGCAGGCTGTCGCCCGATTCGGGCTCGGGCTCCATGGTGTTCACCAGATACTGGCCGGTCAGGGCGTGATACTGGATGCGGCGGTGCAGCGTCCAGTCGGCGATTTTGCGGTCCCACAGGAAGCGGCGCTCGCGGTACAGGTTGACCTCGATGACGACCTCGAGCGGAATGCCCTTGGCCAGCGCCTCTTCCACCTTGGCGTTCAGCCCCAGTTCGAGATTGCCGTTGAGGACGAGCGACCGCTCCACGAAGCGCGGCTGCATCTCGGTCACCTTGAAGTCGGCCAGCGCATTGCCCAGGCCGGCCAGCGCCAGCACGGCCGCGGTCCAGCGGTACCACTTAATTTTTGCGCAGTCTCGCATAATAGAATCCATCCATGCCGGCCTCGCCCGGAAGAATCTGCCGTCCCACGGCCCGTGCCCGGCCCGCCTCCGTCGTCAGGACGTCCTCGGTGGCGTCGGGATGACGCCGCAGGAAGGCCGTCATCTGATTTTCGTTTTCAGCCGGAAGGATCGAGCAGGTCGCGTATAGAAGCTTACCTCCGGGTTTGAGCAAGGGCCACAGGCCGTCGAGAATCTGTTCCTGCGTGGCGACCAGCCGCGACAGGTCCTCGGGACGGCGGCGGACCTTGATATCCGGATGACGGCGGATGACGCCGGTGGCGGAACAGGGGACGTCGGCGAGTACCCGGTCGAATCCTTGTCCGTCCCACCAGCTGGCCGGGTTCGCGGCATCGCCGATGACCGTTTTCGCGTGCAGCTTCAGCCGCGCGAGATTTTCCTCGATCAGCTTCAGCCGCGCCGGTTCGCGGTCGAGCGCCACCAGCTCCGCCAGCGCGGCCTGTTCCAGCAGGTGTCCGGTCTTGCCGCCCGGCGCGGCGCAGGCGTCGAGCACACGTTCCCCGGCTCGGGCGTCGAGCAGCGGCGCGGCCAGTTGCGCCGCCGCGTCCTGCACCGAGACATCGCCCGCGGCGAAACCGGGCAGTTCAGTCACGGCCATCGGTGATGCCAGCACCACAGCAGTTTCGCTGAGCGGGTGTGCGCTGGCGGCGATGCCGGCCAGGGCCAGGCGCGCCAGATACTGGTCGCGCGATTGGCGTAACCGGTTCACGCGCAGCACCATGGGCGGACGCTCGTTGTTGGCCACCAGGATCGCGGCCCAGTTGTCGGGCCAGTGATGTTTTATTTCCTTGAGCAGCCAGGCCGGGTGACTGAAGGCGGCTTCCGGGCGCGCGGCGATCGCCGCCTGCACGCGCGCCTCCTCGCGCAGCGCGGCGCGCAGGCAGGCATTGAGCAGATTCCTGGCCCAGGGTTTTTTGAGCGCGTTCGCGGCCTCCACCGTTTCCTGCACCGCCGCGTGCCGGGCCACGCGCATGAACAGCAGCTGGTACAGCCCGACCAGCAGCAGCGCGTAAACATCCTGGTCCTTCGGCTTGAGCGGCTTGTCCAGAAACAGCGTGGAAACGGCCGCAAGCTGGTCGAACCAGCGCAGGGTGCCGTAGCTCATTTCCTGCACCAGCGCGGCGTCGCGCGCCTGGGAGCGCGGCAGGGCGTCGAGGGTTTCGGTCAGCGCCGCGTCGAGATAGCGAGCCTGGACCGCGACCGCTTCCACCACCCGCGCCGCAAGTGCGCGCGGATTGGCCCGTGTGCCCGCGCGCTTAGCGGTTGGGGCTGCTTTGCGCTGCATCGCCCAGCCGGTCGCCGATGGCGGGTTTGTGACCGTTCAGGAAATCAGCGGCCGCCAGGATTTTGCCGCCCTCGGCCTGCAAGCGCGTGATAGTCAGCATCCCGTTGCCAGCCTGTACGCGGATCCCGGCGGCATCGGCCTGCACGATCGTGCCGGGCGCGCCCGCGCCGCCGCGCGTATCCAGGGGCGCCACCTCCCACAGCCGCAGGGTTTTTCCGCGCCAGTGGGTGCTGGCCACCGGCCAGGGATTCAGCGCGCGTAGTTTGCGATGCAGCACCGCGGCGGGCTGGGTCCAGTCGAGGTGCGATTCTTCCTTGCTTAATTTTTTGGCATAGCAGGCGCCGGCGTTGTCCTGTGGCTGCGGTGTGACGCCGCCGCGCGCCAGCTGGTCGAGCGTGGATATCAGCGTTTCAGCACCAAGTTGCGCCAGGCGGTCGTGCAACGTTTGCGCCGTGTCGGTGGCATGGATGGGTATCCGCGCCTCCGCCAGCACCGGCCCGGTATCGAGCCCGGCTTCCATCTGCATGATGCTGACGCCGGTTTCGGTATCGCCGGCCTCGATCGCACGCGGGATCGGCGCGGCCCCGCGCCAGCGTGGCAGCAGCGAGGCGTGCACGTTGATACAACCGTGGCGCGGAATGGCGAGGATGGATGGTGGCAGCAACAGACCGTAGGCGATGACGATCATCGCGTCCGGCGCGTCGGCGTGGAGAATTTTTTCCTCGCCGGAAATTTTTTCCGGCTGGCGGATTTCAATGCCGTGGGTTTGCGCGCACTGCTTCACGGGACTGGCGGCGAGCTTGCGCCCGCGTCCAGCCGGACGGTCCGGCTGGGTGTACACGGCGCGTATGTGATGGCCGGCGCGCAGCAGCGCCTCGAGCGCGGGAACGGCAAAGATGGGCGTGCCTGCGAAGATGAGATTCATGAAAGAAAATAGACAGGATTAACAGGATTTACAGGATTAAAACCGGAATTTTGAAATCCTGTTAATCCTGTCCATTCTTGTTTTTTCGCTGGCGAGAAGTTACATCGCCAACCGCTGCTGCTTTTCCAGTTTCTTGCGAACACGCGACTGTTTCAGGCGCGAGAGGTAATCGACGAAGACCTTGCCGTCGAGGTGGTCGATTTCGTGCTGGATGCAGGTGGCGAGCAGGCCTTCGGCCTCGATCTCGAACGCCTGGCCGTCGCGGTTCAGGGCGCGCACCCGGATGTTGTGGGCGCGCGTCACCGGCTCGTAGATGCCGGGCACGGACAGGCAGCCTTCCTCGAACTCCTGCTCGCCTTCCCGGGAAAGGATCTCCGGGTTGATGAACACCTGCAGCTGGTCGCGGGTCTGCGAGATGTCGATGACGATGACGCGCCACGGCTCGTTGATCTGGATCGCCGCCAGTCCGATTCCGGGAGCGTCGTACATGGTCGCGGCCATGTCGTCCACCAGCCGGCGGATGTCGTCGGTGACTGCCGGAACCGGGCTGGCCTGGCGCCGCAGACGGGGGTCGGGATAGTGCAGGATGGTGCGTAGGGTCATGCTATTTCAGTCGAATTCGGTTGTCTTGAGGTACTGCCAAACAGGTTCATCATCGGCCCAGAGGCCACTGAATAACAACAAAATTTGGCCTTTCCGGAGCCTTGGCGTTGCACCCAAGCATGGACTACACTCAAAACGTCATCAGATTACACGGAACGTGGACGAATGTCGCCTAAGCCTCTACTGGGAACCCGCTTTTTCCATCTTATTATTATTGCGTTGCTCCTGAGCGTTTCCGCCCATGTGCGGGCGGACGTGGTGCAACTCAAGCCCGATCACCCCGAGCGCTATACCGTGGTCAAGGGCGATACCTTGTGGGACATCTCGACCCGCTTTCTCAAGAGCCCCTGGCACTGGCCGCGGATCTGGAAAATCAACGAGCAGATCCGGAACCCGCACCTGATCTATCCCGGCGACGTGATCGTGCTGACCTGGGTGGACGGGCAGCCGGTGCTGAGCGTGGAACGCAAGGGTTCGGAGCTGCCGTCGTTGCCCGAATCCGCGAAGGCGCCCGAAGCGGTGGTGGAACGACGTGTCGACGATCGCACGGTCAGGCTCTCCCCGCAGACGCGCAGTGAACCGCTCGAAGCCGCCATCCCTACCATTTCGCCGAATGCCATCACACCGTTTCTGACGAAACCGTTGGCGGTGGACCAGGATGTGCTCGAGCAGGCCGGTTACATTACCGCCGGGCTTGATGACCGCATCGCGCTCGGTGACACCAGCCAGTTTTACGCCCGCGGTTTGAAGGAAGGGGCCGAAGAGCATTACCAGATTTTCCGGCCGGGCAATCCAATCCGTCATCCCGATACCGGCGAGCTGCTGGCCTACGAGGCCATGTACCTTGGTGACGCGAAACTGCTTGAGCCGGGCGATCCGAGCAAGCTGGTGGTGACCTCGGTCAAGCAGGAGATTATCCCGACCGATCGCCTGCTGGCGGCCCCGAAAAAGGCTTCGTTGCCCTATTACTACCCGCATCCGCCCAAGACCAGGGTGGAAGGAAAAATCGTTTCGGCCCTGAACGCCGTGGGCGAAATCGGTCCGCAGAGCGTGGTCGGCATCTCGCTTGGCACGCGCGAAGGCGTCGAGGAAGGCAGCGTGCTGCGCGTCATGCGTCATGTCGGCACGCACAAGGACCCGCTGACACACGAACGCTACCAGCTGCCGGACGAGGAGTCGGGGCTGGTGATGATTTTCCGCACCTACGAAAAAATCAGCTACGGCCTCATCATGACGGCCACCCGCCCGGTGCGCCTGATGGACACGGTCATCACCCCCTGACGTAAATTATTCCACCCTGGGTTAGACTGCGCACCATGACCGGCGCGCCGTCCAACTCTTATGCCCGGGCGAACGAAGCCGGGCGACCTTTATCCCGCGATACCCTGGCGCTGTGGCTCACGCTGCGGCGCCTGCCCGGCGCGGGCACACGCACGCAGCACGAACTGCTCGAACACTTCGGTTCGATCGAAAATATTTTTTCCGCCAGCCGCGGTCAGCTCGATAAACTGCTGGCGGGAAAGCACGAAGCGATAAGCGCCATTCTCGATGGTCCCGGCGCGCAAACTTTCCAGTCCGAATTCGACTGGCTGGAGCAGCCCGGCCACCACCTGCTGGTCTGGACCGACACCGACTATCCCGCGCTGCTGCGCGAAATCGCCGATCCGCCGGTGATGCTTTATGTCATCGGCCGGCGCGAAGCGTTGTCGAATCCGCAGCTCGCCATCGTCGGTAGCCGCAATCCGAGTCCCATGGGGCGGGAAAACGCCCAGGCCTTCGCCAAAAGCCTGGCCGGCGCGGGACTGACCATCACCAGTGGACTGGCGCTGGGCGTGGACGGCGCCGCCCACC
Organism: Sulfuricaulis limicola; assembly: GCF_002355735.1. Taxonomy (GTDB): domain Bacteria; phylum Pseudomonadota; class Gammaproteobacteria; order Acidiferrobacterales; family Sulfurifustaceae; genus Sulfuricaulis; species Sulfuricaulis limicola. The sequence continues at coordinate 29,863 of NZ_AP014879.1, forward strand.
GCGGCGCGCTCGCGGCCGGTGGCAGCACCGTCGCGGTGACCGGCACCGGCCTGGATCGCGTGTACCCGGCGCGGCATCGCGAACTGGCGCACGAGATCGCCGCGCGCGGCGCGCTGGTGTCCGAATTCGCGCTCGGCACGCCGCCGCTGCCGGAGAATTTTCCGATCCGCAACCGTCTCATCAGCGGTCTTTCACTGGGTACGCTGGTGGTGGAGGCGGCGCTGCAAAGCGGTTCCCTGATCACGGCGCGCCTCGCGACCGAGCAGGGACGTGAGGTGTTCGCCGTTCCCGGCTCGATCCACGCGCCGCAGGCGCGCGGTTGTCACGCGCTCATCCGCCAGGGCGCGAAGCTGGTGGAGACGGCGCAGGACATCCTTGAGGAACTCGGTCCACTCGCCAGCGTGGCACGCGCGTCAGCGCCGGAAAACGCCGCGCCGGTGCCGACACTCGATGCGCCGATGGCGGCGCTGTTGCAACAAATCGGTCACGATCCGGTCAGTGTGGATGTATTGATCGAACGCAGCGGATTGACGGCGGATGCCGTTTCCTCCATGCTGTTGCAAATGGAGCTGAACGGACTGGTGTCGAGCAGTCCGGGTGGCAAGGTTCAAAGGATTTCCTGACGCGACGAGAGCCGGACGCAAACGACTGATGAAAGAAAATGTTTTCGATGTGCTGATGTACTTGTTCGAAAACTACATGGATGAAGGCACCGAATTCCAACCCGATCAGGAAGCGCTCACCCACGAACTGACCCAGGCCGGTTTCCACCGCGGCGAAATCCGCAAGGCGTTTTCCTGGCTGGACGGGCTGTCGTCGCTGCGCGAGCACGGCACGGACCGGTCGCCGGCGGCCAGGTCCGCCGCCATACGCCATTACACGCCCAAGGAACAGGAACGTCTCGACGAGGAATGCCGCGGCTATCTGCATTTCATGGAGACCAGCGGCGTGATCGACCCGGCCACGCGCGAGGTCATCATCGACCGGCTGATGGCGCTGGAAGCCGACGAGATCGCACTGGACCAGATCAAGTGGGTCATGCTGCTCGTGCTGTTCAACCAGCCCGGACAGGAGTACGCCTATCACATGCTCGAGGACCTGGTGTTCGACGAAATGCAGGGCCATCTGCATTGATTTCCAACATCATTCGTTCTTCGTTTCCGTCGTTTCCGATCCGCTGTTGCTGTCTTGCGACTTGACAAGCCCTGCCGGTTATCGTCAACAATTCGGGTCTGACACGATCCGGGCGCGCATGAATTCGCCGCAAGGTGCGCAGCGCGGAATTTTTTCACTGTGGTGATTGAGTCAAACGAATGCCAAAACATCTGATTGTGGTGGAATCGCCGGCCAAGGCCAAAACCATGTCCAAGTATCTGGGCAAGGATTTCACCTGCCTGGCATCCTATGGCCATGTGCGCGACCTGATCCCGAAACAGGGCGCGGTGGAAACCGAGAACGATTTCGGCATGAAGTACCAGCTGATCGAGAAGAACAAGAAACACGTCGACGCCATTGTGAAGGCCATGAAAAAGGCCGATTCGCTGTATCTCGCGACCGACCCGGACCGCGAGGGCGAGGCGATTTCCTGGCACCTGCATGAAATCCTGAAGCAGGAGGACGTGCTGGACGACAAGCCGGTACACCGCGTGGAATTCCACGAAATCACCAAGACCGCCATCCAGCACGCGATCGAATCGCCACGCCAGCTGTCCGGGAACCTCATCAACGCGCAGCAGGCGCGCCGCGCACTCGATTACCTGGTGGGTTTCAACCTCTCGCCGCTGCTGTGGAAAAAGGTGCGCCGCGGCCTGTCGGCCGGGCGCGTGCAGAGCCCGGCGCTGCGCCTGATCGTCGAGCGCGAGGAGGAAATCGAGAAATTCATCGCGCGCGAATACTGGACCATCGAGTCCGATCTCAACACCAAGGGCAAGGACTTCGTCGCCCGGCTGACCCATTTCAACGGCGAGAAAATCGAGCAATTCACGGTCGACAATGGCGCGCGCGCCGCGGAAATCGACGCCGCCCTGAAGACCGCGGCCCAGGGCAAGCTGGAAGTGTTGTCAGTCGAGAAGAAGCAGCGCCGGCGCAATCCGGCCCCGCCCTTCACCACCTCCACGCTGCAGCAAGAGGCCTCGCGCAAGCTCGGCTTTTCCGCCCAGCGCACCATGCGCACGGCGCAGCAGCTGTATGAAGGCATGGATCTCGGTCATGGCGAAGTCGTCGGCCTGATCAGCTATATGCGTACCGACGCGGTGAACCTGGCGAACGAAGCGGTGGCGGAAATCCGCGAAGTGATCAAGGACCGTTTTGGCGCCGACAACCTGCCGGACGAACCGATCGTGTACAAGAACAAGTCGAAGAACGCCCAGGAGGCGCACGAAGCCATCCGCCCGACGTCGGCGGCGCGCACCCCGGACGCGGTCAAGGATCACCTGAAGCCGGATCAGCTGCGACTCTACGAGCTCATCTGGAAGCGCACCATGGCCTGCCAGATGGTGCCGGCGGTGCTCGACACTGTCACCGTGGACATGGCCGCCGGGGAGGGCAACGTGTTCCGCGCCAACGGCTCGACCGTGGTCAAGCCCGGCTTCATGGCGGTGTACCAGGAAGACATCGACGACAAGCCGGCGGATGCCCCGGAGGCCGCCGCCGAGGACGAGAAACTGCTGCCGCCAATGGAAAAAGGCGAGACGGTGGAACTCAAGGCGATTCGCCCGGAGCAGCACTTCACCGAACCGCCGCCGCGTTTCTCGGAAGCCAGCCTGGTCAAGGCGCTTGAGTCCTACGGCATCGGCCGGCCCTCGACCTATGCCTCCATCATTTATACCCTCGAGAGCCGCGAATACGTGACGCTCGACAACCGCCGTTTCAAGCCGACCGACGTCGGGCGCGTGGTCAACAAGTTCCTGTCGGAACATTTCTTCCACTACGTGGATTACGATTTCACCGCGCGCATGGAAGACGACCTCGACGCCATCTCGCGCGGCGAGAAGGAATGGAAACCGGTGCTGCAGGAATTCTGGGTGGATTTCAAGAACCAGGTGAAGGAGAAGGAATCGGTGGACCGGCCCGGCGTCGAAATGATGGAAGAGGCCTGCCCCAAGTGCGGCAAGAAACTGGCCAAGCGTCTCGGACGCAACGGCTACTTCATCGGTTGCACCGGCTATCCCGACTGCAACTACACGCGCAACGTGGACGACGCCGTCGGCGCCTCGAACGAGCCCGAGATCGTGCCCGACCGCAAGTGCCCGAAGTGCGAGTCGAACCTGGTGATCAAGCGCGGGCGCTACGGCCGCTTCATCGGTTGCAGCAACTATCCCAACTGCAAGCACATGGAGCCGCTGGAAAAACCCGCCGACACCGGCGTGGAGTGCCCGGAGTGCAAGCAGGCGACCATGCTCAAGCGCAAGTCGCGCTACGGCAAGGTGTTCTATTCCTGCGCGCGTTATCCCGACTGCAAGTACGCGGTGTGGAACCCGCCGCTCAAGGAACCGTGCCCGCAATGCGGCTGGCCGATCCTGAGCATCAAGACCACCAAGCGTCGCGGCGTGGAAAAGGTCTGCCCGGTCAAGGAATGCGGTTTCGCCGAGCCGTATGAGGGCGAGGTGCCGTTCGCGGAACCACCCAAAGTCGCGGCTGGAGTTTGAAACGGTTCAGGCGGTGATCGCCATTTTTACGGCAGCGATCACCAGCACGACGCCGAGCAGCTGACGCAACCGCACCGGCGCGAGCCGTCGCACCGCGAGTTCCGATCCCACGAGCGCGCCCCCAACCGCCGCCAGCATCATCCATGGCAGGCCACGCGGCAAGTTTGCGCCGGTCGTGATGAGACCGGCCAGGCCGGCAATGGAATTGATCAGGATGAAGGCCGCCGAAACGGCCGCCGTGGTTCGCATGTTGGCCCAGCGCAGGAACAGCAGCAACGGGCTCAGGAAAATTCCGCCGCCCACGCCGGTCAGTCCGGAAACGAACCCGAGACCGGCGCCCACCGGCAGCGCCACTCCCGGATGCGGTGCCTCGCGTGTCGGCGGTTCGTGGCTGGCCAGGAGCAGGCGCCACGCGGCTACGAGCAGCGCGACGGCAACGAGGTACTGATAGGCGCGCTCATGCAGTTGTATCGCACCGCCGAGAAACGCAAGCGGGATCGAGCCGAGCGCGAACGGCCAGAACAGCCGCGCATTGAAAAAGCCGGCGCGCCACAGGCGCGTGAACACCAGCCCCGCCACCACGATGTTCATGGCGAGCGCGGCCGGTTTCATGAGTGAGGCCGACACGCCGAACAGCGCCATGGCGGCGAGATAGCCGGAGGCGCCGCCGTGGCCAACGGATGAATAGAGCATGGCGGCCACGGCGATAAAAACCAGCAGCCACGGGAACAAGGATGGGTCGAGCGATTCCAAGTTGGTGCTTAGTGGCGCGAAGGGATATGACGTGCTAGAAATCAGACGATGTTTGAAGCATCCATCTTATCTTGAGTTCTCGTGTGAAAAAAACGGTCGATAAACTGGTTGTCGCCGGTGCGCTTTGCCTGCTGGCTTCCTGCATCAGCGCGCCGCCGCGCGCGCCTGGCATCGGTCAGCCGGTTCCGTGGACGCAGCTCCCGGGCTGGCAGGACGAGCGCCTGGCGCAGGCGTGGCCGGCGTTGCAGAGCAGCTGCCAGAAAATGCCCGCGCGCGATGCGCGCTGGGGCGAGCTGTGCGCCGACGCTGCACTGTTTCCCGCCCCGGATGATGACACGGCGCGTGCCTTTTTCGAGACGCGCTTTGTCGCGCATGAGGTGTCCGGCAGCAACGACACTGCCGAGGGGCTGATCACCGGTTATTACGAGCCGTTGCTGCACGGGAGCCGGGGCAAGACCAGGCGCTTCCGCTACCCGGTGTACGGACGGCCGGACGATCTGGTCGTGGTGGACCTCGGCGCGCTCTATCCGGAATTGCAGGGCAAGCGTTACCGCGGTCGGCTGAACAACAATCGCGTGGTGCCCTACTACTCGCGCGCCGATATCAGTAACGGCAAGCGCCCGCCCGACGACGCCGTGATCGCCTGGGTCGATGATCCGGTGGCGCTGTTTTTCCTTGAAATCCAGGGCTCCGGCCGCATCCGCCTGCCGGACGGGAAGATGCTGCACGTCGGTTACGCCGACCAGAACGGCCATCCCTATGTCGCGATCGGGCGCACGCTGGTCGACGCCGGGCTCATGAAGCTGGAGGAGGCGACCATGCCGGCGATCCGCGCCTGGCTCAAGGCCAACCCGGAGAAGGCGCAGGCGGTGCTGAACAGCAACCCCAGTTATGTTTTTTTCACCCTGCGTGAGCCGGACAGCCTGGGTCCGATCGGTGCGCTCAACGTGCCGCTGCAGCCGGAGCGCTCCGTCGCCGTGGATCCGAATTTCATCCCGCTGGGCAGCCCGGTGTGGCTCGATACTTCGCTGCCGGGCAATCGCGATGCGCGCCCGTACCGGCGGCTGGTGTTCGCGCAGGACACCGGCGGCGCCATCCGCGGTCCGGTGCGTGCCGATCTTTTTCTCGGTTTTGGCGAAAATGCGGAGCGTACCGCGGGCGCAATGCGCCAGCGCGGAAAACTCTTTGTGTTGCTGCCGGCTGATCGAAAAATAAACTGAATAATTTCAGCGGGCGCGTGCCGCATCGCCGCAGCCGCCAGCGCGGGTCACCGGATAAAGTTTGAGCTCCCCATTCATCAGCGTCGTCTGATCCACCACCAGTTGACCCACGGCGTTCACGTTCTCGCGCACCGGCGGGGACCGGATATCGGCCGGTGCGGATTTGAGCCACAGCGCATGTGCGAGTCCCGCGCCATTAGCGGCCGCCTCGGGACGGGCTGCCAGCAGCGACGTCAGCCAGGCGCGACCCAGACGTGAGGTGGTGGATTTGGCGGCGGCGATGCCGACGACATAGGTCCACGCCTCCGGCGCCGACTCCATCGGGCGCGTGTAATAGTAAGCCGCGTTTTTGAGCACCGCGCGCCCGTCGATGGCGGGCCGCGCGATGGCGATCAGGCGCAGCGGCGCCACACGCACGTACCCGCTGAACATCACGCCTTCCGGATATTGTCTGGCCAGCGACTCCCAAAGCTGCGCCAGTGTCGCCGGTTGCTGCAGCCGAAAACTCGCCATCGGCTCGCGATCGGGTGAAACATAGGCAAAACCGCTGGACTGAAAATAACGGTTGCTGACCGTGGCGAAATATTTCGGCGAATCGGTGCGCGTGGTGCGCACCCAGGCCAGACCGCCCACGGCCACGGCGTCGCCCAGGCCCTCCCAGCCGCCGATGGCGGCCGAACCCAGGCCGAACCGCATGGCTTCGGCGTCCAGATAGATTTCCTTCAGTGAATCGGGCACCCGCGCCTGGGCGCGCGCCGTCAGATCGCCGGCCACGCAGGGAACGGCCGGGCGCCACCATAGCGGCCCGAAAATGATCGCGGCCGCGACGCCCACTCCGAGCAGAATGCCAAGCTCTTTTTTCAGCGACATCGGTTCAGGATTGTCCGTTTCAGGTGGCTGTCGCCGCTGCCGGATTGCCGCAGAGCTGCATCAGTTCTTCGCCGATCAGCGCGCGCCGCCAGCCGCGCGCCAGGCTGCCGCTGCTGTCGCCGGCGATGAGTTTAAGCAATTCGCGGCGCGGTGCTATCAATGTCGCGCTGATTTTTATTTCCGCGGCGACGGCACGCACGCGTGTCTGCAGTTGTTCGTACAACGCCTGCTGCCGGCGATCGGGACGCTGTGGTTCTTCCCACAGGCGTTCGGGCTTCAGCTCCAAGCCGTGCTGTATGACTTGCAGAATTTCCTCGCCCCATTTGCGTGCCGGCGGCCCGCCGATGCCGGCGATGCGGCCGAGCGCCTCCGGGGCGGTCGGGGCGACCAGGGCGGCTTCCACCAACGCGGTGTCGGCGACGACCCAGCCGCGCGGAAGATTATGCTGCTGCGCCGTGAGTTCGCGCCACATCGCCAGTTCGCGTAACAGCGTCTGCGCCGCCGGCGGCAACGACTGGCCCTGCTTCAGGCGGCGCCACGCCTCGCGCGGATCGTTGCGGTACAGTCCGGGATCGGTGAGCGCGGCGCATTCCTCGCGCAGCCAGTCGGTGCGCCCGAGGGCTTCGAGTTTTTGCGCCAGGAACCGGTACACGTCGCGCAGGTAGCGCACATCGTCTTCGGCATAGTGCAATTGATCTGCTGGAAGCGGGCGGGTCTCCCAGTCGGCGCGCGTGTGCAGCTTGGGCAGCTTGTGGCCGGTGATGGATTCCACCAGCGCGCCGTAGCCGATCTGATCGTCGTAACCGCACAGCGAGGCGGCGATCTGGGTGTCGAACACCGGCGCCGGCGGCGCGCCGCGGATGTCGGCGAACACCTCGAGGTCCTGGCGCGCGGCGTGGACGACCTTGAGCGTATGCGGCGCGTAAATCATCTCCAGCAGCGGCTCGATGGTCGGCAAGGTAATGGTATCGACGCAGGCGATCTGCTCCGGGGTTGCCACCTGCACCAGGCACAGGCGCGCGTAATAGGTGCGCGTGCGCATGAATTCCGTGTCCAGCGCCATCCACGCCTGCGCGCGCAATGCCTCGCACGACCGTGCCAGCGCCGCCGGATCCTGAACCAGTGATTCCGTCATGATGGGTTCACTGCTTTTTGCCTGCCATGATTATCGAAGTGTATGCATTTCCTGCGCCCGGCCCAACTGCGGGTCTGGGGCGCCGGTTTTTGGTTTATGCTTGGATGATGAACCGGTGCGATTGCCAGATAAACAAACCGGGGGCTGCCTGGATCGCCGGTTTATGGCTGGTCCTGGGGCTGGCCGCCTGCAATCCGTTCTGGAGCGCGCCGGAGTCGCGGGCGCGGGATTTCATCGAGGCCCTGGTGACATCCCCGGCGGAGATCCAGCCGCTGCGTGACATCGCCAATCTCCCGCCGGAGCAAAATCCCGACGCACTGATCAGTGACCTCTCCGCCCGTGTCGGCCTGGATTTTCTGCGCGCCCGCCAGGCCCAGGGTGTGTCGCTGAAGTTCGTGGCGGGTGAAGCCCGGCCGGTGGATGACGCGCACCGTGCGGTCGTGATCCATGTCGCCTACCTGCAACCCGGAACGCCCGTGGCCGGCGAAGTCCGGTTTCTGGTTCGACTCGAGAAAGACGCCCAGGCCCGCTGGCGCATCGCCCGTGTCACGGGTGATAACTAGAAATTGTCTCAAATAAATTTTTTGAAACCACAGATAAACACGGATGAACGCAGATTAAGATAAGCAAAATTATCCGTGTGAATCCGTGTTCATCTGTGGTTACGAATTCTTTGCTGATTTTCAGACGACTTCAAACATTACGTACCGGGCAATGCCATTGAAGACATTGATCGATATCTGCCTGTTGCGCGCCGCGCCCCAGGATCTGCCGGTATCCCGCGCCGGGATGATCGGGGCGCTCGCTGCCTATGCGGCGGCGGGGGTGGTGGGCGTGCTCGACGTGCTGGCGTTCGAAAACGCGATCGTGGCGGCCGTGGTGGACACGCTGCTGCTCGCCGCCGTGACGCACCTGGTGTTGCAATGGCGGCGCCTGGAAAACCGCCTGACCCAGACGCTCACCGCGCTCGCCGGTTGCGGCGCCGTGCTGTCGCTGCTGGCCTGGGGCGCCGCCGGTCTTGCCCGCGAAGCATTTCAGCCGGAATGGATATGGGCGGTTTTCCTGCTGTGGTATACGCTGGTATTCGGGCACATATTGCGGCACGCGCTGTCTATCACCCTGGCAGCGGGCATCGCGGCGAGCCTTTTGTATCTGATTTTCTCGATAGGCGTGACGGGCGTGTTCATGAATCCGGCGCCGGTGACAAACTGATAATGACAGAACGAACGAAGCGGAGCGGCGCAGGACTCCATTAATACAATGCGAATTCATATTCTCGGTATTGGCGGGACCTTCATGGGCGGCGTGGCGCTGCTGGCGCGCGATCTCGGCCATGAGGTGACCGGTTCGGACGCCAAGGTGTATCCGCCCATGAGCACGCAGCTCGAGGCGCAGGGCATCCGGCTGATGGAAGGCTACGACGCGGCCCATCTCGACGCGGCCCGCCCCGATCTGGTGATCGTCGGCAACGCGCTGTCGCGCGGGAACAGCCAGGTGGAGGCGGTGCTCGACCGCGGCCTGCGCTACACCTCCGGCGCGCAATGGATCGCGGAAAATATTTTACACGGCCGCTGGGTGCTCGCGGTCGCGGGCACGCATGGCAAGACCACCACCTCCGGCATGCTGGCCTGGATCCTGGAGCACGCCGGGCTCAAGCCCGGCTTTCTGATCGGCGGCGTGCCGGAGAACTTCGGCGTTTCGGCGCGCCTGGGCGAGGCGCCCTTTTTCGTCATCGAGGCCGACGAATACGACACCGCGTTTTTCGACAAGCGCTCGAAGTTCGTGCATTACCGCCCGCGCACCGCCATTCTGAACAACCTGGAGTTCGATCACGCGGACATCTTTCACGACCTTGCCGCCGTCTCCCTCCAATTCCATCATTTCGTCCGCACCGTGCCGGGATCGGGCCTGCTGGTGGTGAACGCCCGGGACGAAAACCTGTCCGACATGCTGGAGCAGGGCTGCTGGACCCCGGTGGAGCCATTCGGATCGGATGACGGATGGCAGGCCATCCCGCGCAATCCCGAGGCCAGCCGCTTTCAGGTTTTATTCAAGAAGCAGGAACAGGGGGAGGTGGCGTGGGAGCTGCTCGGCGGACACAACATGGCCAATGCGCTGGCGGCGATCGCGGCCGCGCGTCACGCCGGAGTGCCGGTCACGACCGCCGTGGCGGCGCTGGCGAAGTTCCGCAACGTCAAGCGCCGGCTCGAGGTGCGCGGCACGGTGCGCGGCATCACGGTGTACGACGACTTCGCGCACCACCCCACCGCGATCGCGGCCACGCTCGAGGCCCTGCGTGCCCGGGTCGGCGACGCGCGCATCCTGGCGGCGCTGGAACTGCGTTCCAATACCATGCGCATGGGAGTGCACCGCGACACGCTGGCCGGTTCGCTGGTGCATGCCGACAAGGTGTGGATACTCAAGCCCGCCGACCTCAACTGGAATCTGGAGCGGGTGACGCATGCCCTGGATGGTCGCGGTCAGGCCTGTCCGACGGTGGAGGAGATCATCGGGTCGCTGTCCCGCGAGGCGCATCCGGGCGATCATATATTGGTCATGAGCAACGGCGGTTTCGGCAATATCCACGTCCGGCTGCTCGAGCATTTGCAGAAGGCGGCGGTTGCATAGCCAGGCCGGTTTTTTTACCCTCAATTAATAAATATCTTTCGGAGAACCATAAATGAAACGATTTATAGGCAGCTGCTTGATGACGCTGTTTCTGCTTCCAGGCCTGGCGCATGCCGGTTTCGAGGAAGGAAGGCACTACATGGTGCTGCCGTTTCCGGCACAGGTCGAGACCGGCGACAAGGTCGAGGTGCGCGAATTTTTCTGGTACGGCTGTCCGCATTGCTACGTACTGGAACCGGCACTGGTGAGCTGGAAGAAGAAAATGCCCGCCAACGCGCAGTTCGTGCGCACGCCCGGCACCGCCCCGCGCTGGATGATTCACGGCCAGGCCTATTACACCTTCGAGGCTCTGGGCGAACTGGAAAAGCTGCACGGTGCCTTTTTCAAGGCGGTGCAGGAGCAACCGGGAGCGTTCAATGACGAAAACACCATCGCCGGCTTCGCCGCGAATCACGGCGTGGATCGCAAAAAATTCGGCGAAGCCTTCAATTCCTTCGGCGTGCGCCTGAAACTGGAGAAGGCCAAGCAGCTCAACCAGGACCTGAACATCAACTCCGTACCTGCCATCGTGGTCGACGGCAGGTACCTGACCACCGCCGCCATGGCCGGCGGCGAGGCACCGATGCTGAAGCTGCTGGACGAACTGATCGGCAAGGCCGCCAAGGAACGCAGGAAAAAACCGTCGAAAAAGTGATGACTTTCCCGCTGCCGGGGACCGCCAGGATTCCCGGCAGGTGGCGGATTCAGGCCTGCTGCCGGCCCTGCCCCAAGGCGCGGTCGGGGCGGCCAAGCTGCTAAGCTAGTTGATAGTGGTGCACCGCCACCCCCCGGCATCCCGGCGATTTGACGCTGTCATGGACAGAAAGCAGACGCGCATCACCACCAAGGAGCAAAGTCTCGATGCCCGCTGGCGTTCCTCGACGCTGGCGGACGGCAATGCCGCGTACCTCGAGGACCTCTACGAGCAGTTTCTGCGCGACCCCGCCTCCCTGCCTCCCGCCTGGCGCGGTTATTTCGAAAGCCTGCCGCGCGTCGACGGCGTTGAGCGGGATGTCTCTCATTCCGAGATCCGCGAGGAATTCCGCCGGCTGGCGCACCAGTCGCCGGTTGCTGCCGTATCACGCGAAGACAGTCACGCGGCGCCGGTCGAGTCCGCGCACAAGCAGGTCAAGGTGCTGCAGCTCATCAACGCCTTCCGCTATCGCGCGCACCAGACGGCGCGGCTCGACCCGCTCGGTTTGCGGGAGACGCCGGCCATCCCGGAGCTCGATCTGCGTTACTACGGGCTCACCGACACCGATCTCGACGCGGTGTTCGAAACCGGATCGCTGGTAGGGCCGCGCCAGGCCACGCTGCGCGAGATTCTGGCGCAGTTGCGCGCCACCTACGGCGGCAGCATCGGCGCCGAATACATGCACATCACCGACACCGCGGAAAAGCGCTGGCTGCAGAGCAGCCTCGAGAGCGTGCGCGGCCTGCCGGCCTATCCGCCCGAAACCAGGCGCAATCTGCTCGAACGGCTGACCGCCGCCGAGGGCATCGAGCATTTCCTGCACACCAAGTACGTGGGGCAGAAGCGTTTTTCGCTGGAAGGCGGCGAAAGCCTGATTCCCGTGCTGGACGAGCTGATCCAGCGCGCCGGCGCCAACGGAACGAAAGAAGTGATCGTCGGCATGGCGCACCGCGGGCGGCTCAACGTGCTGGTCAACATCCTCGGCAAAAGCCCGGCCGAATTGTTCCGCGAGTTCGAGGGCAAGGCGCAGTCCAACGGCGGCACCGGCGACGTGAAATACCACCTGGGCTACTCTTCCGACATCGGCAGCGCGGCCGGCGCGGTGCACGTGGCGCTCGCCTTCAATCCCTCGCATCTCGAAATCGTCGGGCCCGTGGTACAGGGCTCGGTGCGCGCGCGCCAGGAGCGCCGCCGCGACAGCCGCGGCAACCGCGTGCTGCCGGTGGTGATCCACGGTGACGCCGCGTTCGCCGGCCAGGGTGTGGTGATGGAAACCTTCAACATGTCGCAGTCGCGCGGCTACGCCACCAAGGGCACGGTGCACATCGTCATCAACAACCAGATCGGCTTTACCACCAGCCTCCAGCAGGACGCGCGCTCCACGCTCTACTGCACCGATATCGCCAAGGCCGTGGGCGCGCCGATCTTCCACGTCAACGGCGACGATCCCGAGGCAGTGTTGTTCGTCACCCAGATCGCGCTCGACTACCGCATGACCTTCCACAAGGACGTGGTCATCGATCTCTATTGTTACCGCCGCCACGGCCACTCCGAGGCCGACGAACCGACGGTGACGCAGCCGCTCATGTATCAGCGCATCCGCGAGTTGCCAACCACGCGTGCGCTTTACGCCCGGCGCCTGGCACAGGCCGGACTCGTCAGCGACGACGCGGCCGCCGGCATGTTGCGGGATTATCAGCAGCGGCTCGAATCCGGCGCCAATGTCGCGCCGCATCTGCTGGCCCGGGAAAAATCGGAGTATGCCTACGGCGCGGACTGGAACCCCTACGCGAGCAGCGCCTGCGATCCCGCGACCGACACGCGCGTGAGTCTCGAGACGGTGCGCGCACTGACCGAGCGCATGCTGCACGTTCCCGAAGGTCTGGAGCTGCATCCGCAGGTCGTCAAGATCTACGACGCGCGGCGCAAGATGGCGGCTGGTGCCCTGCCGCTCGACTGGGGCTTTGCCGAAAACCTCGCCTATGCCAGTCTGCTGCAGGACGGTTTCGGGGTGCGGTTGTCGGGCCAGGACTCGGGCCGCGGCACGTTCTTTCACCGCCACGCGGTCGTGACCAACCAGAAGGACGGCTCGGCCTACGTGCCGCTGCGCAATCTTTACGACGGACAGCCGAATTTTCTGGTCATCAATTCACTGCTTTCCGAGGAGGCGGTGCTGGCCTTCGAGTATGGCTATGCCACCGCCGATCCCAAAACCCTCACCATCTGGGAGGCGCAGTTCGGCGACTTCGCCAACAACGCGCAGGTGGTGATCGACCAGTTCATCAGTTCGGGCGAGCAGAAATGGAAACGCCTGTGCGGGCTGGTGCTGATGCTGCCGCACGGATACGAGGGCCAGGGACCGGAGCACTCCTCGGGTCGGCTCGAGCGTTATTTGCAGCTGTGCGCGCAGCAAAACATGTTCGTGTGCGTGCCGACCTCGCCGGCACAGTTGTTCCACCTGTTGCGGCGCCAGATGCGCTGGTTGTGCCGCAAGCCGCTGGTGGTGATGACGCCCAAGAGCCTGCTGCGTCACCGCGCCTCGGTGAGCAGCCTGGAGGACCTGACCCAGGGTCGTTTCCGTCCGGTGCTGTACGAAACCGAGGCACTGGAGGGCGGCAACGTAAAAGAGGTCGTCCTGTGCAGCGGCAAGGTCTATTATGATTTGACCGAGCGGCGCACGGCCCTGCAGCGCCGCGATGTCGCGATCCTGCGCATCGAGCAGCTTTATCCGTTTCCGGAGGAAGAATTGAAGCAGGCCTTTCAGCGCTATCCCGCCGCGCGCCGTTTCATCTGGTGCCAGGAGGAGCCGCGCAACCAGGGCGTCTGGTACCAGACCCAGCACCGCCTGTGGCGCACGATGCCGCAAGGCGCGACGCTGGTCTATGCCGGCCGCCCGACCTCGGCCGCGCCGGCCGTGGGCAGTTATCAGCTTCACATCGCCCAGCTTCACGCGCTGCTGGACGAGGCGCTGGGGCCGCTGGCGAAAGAATAAATTCCTGATTTCTGATTGCAAAATTTGAAATCCGGGATCGGAAATCAGGACTCAGGAGTTGGAAATCAGAAATTTTCGAAATGACATGACCGATATCACCGTCCCGACATTTCCGGAATCCGTGACCGAAGGCACGATCCTCGCCTGGCGCAAGCAACCGGGCGAGCCGGTGCGGCGCGACGAGACGCTGGCCGAGATCGAAACCGACAAGATTGTTTTCGAGGTCCCGGCGCCCGCCGATGGCGTGCTGGCCGAGATCAAGGCGCCAGTCGGCGCGACCGTGAAGTCAGGCGAAGTATTGGGCCGGGTGGAGAAGCGCGCCATGGATGGCGCGTCTGCGGACCTAAGGACGGACAAGACCGCTTCTGCCGCGATGCCTGCGTCCAAACCGGCGGCGGAGCCCGCGCCCAAGGCGGCCGTCATGCCCGCCGCACAGCGGCTGATGCAGGAATACGGACTCGATGAGCGCAAGGTGCCGGGCAGCGGCAAGGGCGGGCGCATTCTCAAGGAAGACGTGCAGAAACAGATCGATGCTACGGAAGCGGCGGCGGTGACGCCTGCACCCAAACCCAAAACGAAGCCGGCGCCTTCCGCGCCCGCGCCATCCCTGCCGGCCGGCGACCGTCCCGAGAAGCGCGTGCCCATGACACGGCTGCGCAAGCGCATCGCCGAGCGCCTGGTCGAGGCGCAGCACACGGCGGCGATCCTGACGACCTTCAACGAAGTCAACATGCAGCCGGTGATGGAGCTGCGCACGCGTCACCGCGAACGCTTCGAGAAAGAGCACGGCGTGCGCCTCGGCTTCATGTCGTTCTTCGTGAAGGCCACGGTCGAGGCGCTGCGGCATTTCCCCGAGGTCAACGCCTCGATCGACGGCGACGAGGTCGTGTATCACGGTTTCTACGATATCGGCATCGCGGTCAGTTCGCCGCGCGGACTGGTGGTGCCGGTGCTGCGTGAGCCCGACCGCCTGACCATGGCCGAGATCGAAACGCGTATCCGCGATTTCGGCGAGCGCGCGCAGAACGCGCAGCTCACGCTCGAGGAGATCACCGGCGGGACCTTCACCATCACCAACGGCGGCGTGTTCGGCTCGCTCATGTCCACGCCGATCCTGAATCCGCCGCAAAGCGCGATCCTGGGCATGCACAAGATCCAGGACCGCCCGATGGCGGAAAACGGCCAGGTCGTGATCCGGCCGATGATGTACCTGGCGCTGTCCTACGACCACCGCCTGGTGGACGGACGCGAGGCGGTGCAGTTCCTGGTGATGGTCAAGGAACTGCTGGAAGACCCGGCGCGCCTGTTGCTCGAAGTGTGACCATGACCGACCGTTACGATCTGGTCGTCATCGGCGCCGGTCCGGCGGGCTACACCGCGGCCATCCGCGCGGCCCAGCTCGGCCTCAAGGTGGCCTGCGTGGACGACTGGCGCGGCCCGGCCGGCGAGCCCGCGCTCGGCGGCACCTGCCTCAACGCCGGCTGCATCCCGTCCAAGGCGCTGCTCGAAACCTCCGAGCTTTTTGTGCAGGCGCGCGACCACGGCCCGGCGTACGGGCTCAGGTTCAAGGAACTGTCCCTCGATCTCGCCGCCATGCAGGCGCACAAGAACAAGGTGGTGTCGGATCTCACGCGCGGCATCGCCACGCTGTTCAAGGCCCACGGCGTGACCTGGATTCCGGGCCGCGGGAAACTGCTGCCGAAGAATCTCGTGGAGGTCTCGGGAAAGTCTGCTCAGCAACTCGAAGCCGAACACGTGATCCTCGCCAGCGGCTCGACGCCGGTGAACCTCAAGAGCGCGCCCTTCGACGGGCAACGCATCGTGGATTCGCAGGCGGCGCTCGAATTCCAGGAAGTGCCGCGGCGTCTCGGGATCATCGGCGCCGGCGTGATCGGGCTCGAGCTCGGGAGCGTGTGGCGCCGCCTCGGCGCGGAGGTGGTGCTGCTCGAGGCGCAGGAGACTTTCCTGTCCATGGCCGACGAGCAGGTGGCGCGCGAGGCGCTCAAGCAGTTCACCGCGCAGCGGCTCGATATCCGCCTGGGTTCACGGGTGCTGGGCAGCAAGATTGAGAAAGACGGCGTCACGGTGCGCTACCAGGACAAGAGCGGCGAACACCAGGAAAGCGTGGACCGGCTGATTGTCGCCGTCGGACGGCGTCCCAACACCGACGGTCTCGTGAGCGACGGCACCCGGCTGCTGCTGGACGAGTGGGGTTTCGTGCATGTCGATGAGCACTGTCGCACCAATCTTCCCAACGTTCATGCCGTGGGTGACCTGGTGCGCGGACCGATGCTGGCGCACAAGGGCATGGAGGAAGGCGTGATGGTGGCCGAGCGCATCGCCGGGCGCGCCACCGCGGTGAATTATGACGTGGTGCCGTCGGTGATATATACCCAGCCCGAGATCGCCTGGGTCGGCAAGACCGAGCAGGCGCTGAAGGCCGCGGGCACGGCCTGTCGCGCCGGTGTGTTTCCCTTCGCCGCCAACGGGCGCGCCAAGGCCATGGGCGAGGCCGCCGGTTTCATCAAGATTCTCGCCGATGCCGGTACCGACCGCGTGCTTGGCGTGCACCTGGTTGGCCCGAACTGTTCCGAGCTGGTGGCGCCGGCGGCGCTTGCGATGTCCTTCGGCGCCTCGAACGAGGACATCATGCTCACCATGTTTGCCCACCCGACACTTTCGGAAGCCTTGCACGAGGCGTCGCTGGCCGTCGCCGGCCACGCGATTCATCTGGCGCAGCCGCGGCGTTCGAAATAAGGCCGACGCAGTTAGGTTCGAATACCCGGAACATCAGTCAAACAAAAAGCCCCAAAAGGGGCCTTTTGTTTGACTGGCGCGCCCTAGAGGGTGAGGCGGAGTAGTCACGGAAGTCCGGTGGACTTCCGTGCCGCCGAACGCCCGCACAGGGACGTGCGGGCCGGGGTTCAGCGAAACCACAACGCCACGCCAGGGATGGCATGTATGGCGCGCCCTAGAGGATTCGAACCTCTGACCTTCAGCGTCGGAGGCTGACGCTCTATCCAGCTGAGCTAAGGGCGCATGATCAACAATGGTAACACTTGAAATCCCGGCCTCTGAAATACTTCGTGCCAGCGGCTGACGTTCGTTGTCGCAACATGTGCATGCCGTCCCTGGCGCGACTCCTCAGCCAGTGTTTAACACCGGCCCGGCCTTCGCGCTGCGCTCCTGCTTCGCGCGAAGTCCAGCCCGGCCATCCCTGGCCGGGCGTTCGCCGCGTTCGCGGCTCACCCTTGGCCGGGCGCTCAGCGGCGCGGAAGTCCACTGGACTTCCGCGACTGCCCCGCTTCGCCCAGCTGAGCTAAGGGCGCATAAGCGGCAATAAATAAACTAATAGGGTTATGAATTGATCTGAGTCATTTTCACCGTGGAACGGGGACGCAAGAATACCTGTCATAGCAGGCAGCGTCCATCTGTCGCACCCCAAGGGGCTTTTTCAGGAGGAATATTAGGTTATACTGATCCGGCAAATTCAGGGCTCCACCATTCCGGTGGGGGAAAAACTTCAACATTGAAATTGTGTAAAGGTAAATCATGACTGATCGTGCATTTTGGAAATCTTTTTCGGGTCTGGTTCTCGCGCTGGTGGCGTTGACGATCGTTCTCTTCATCGTGGCGCAGATGGTCGGCGGCAAGCCGGCGAAGACGGTCGAGACCACGGCGGATGCCAAGGCCATCGCCGAGCGCATCAAGCCGGTGGGTGAAGTGACTGTCGGCGCGGCGCCGGCGGAAAGAGTCGCTTCCTCCAGTTCGGTGATGGACGCCATCATTCCCGCCGCGAACGCCGCGGGCGCAGACAAGGGCAAGGCCACGTACGATGCCTCTTGCATGGCCTGTCATGCGGCCGGTGTTGCCGGTGCGCCGAAGTTTGGCGACAAGGCTGCCTGGGCCCCGCGCATCGCCCAGGGCGCCGACACGCTCCACACCCATGCTCTCAAGGGTTTCCAGGGCAAGGCCGGCATGATGCCGCCCAAGGGTGGCAACATGAGCCTGAAGGACGAAGACGTGATGGCTGCCGTGGATTACATGGTCAACGCAGCGAAGTAATCTTCCGGTTGGTATTGAAAAAAAGCGGCCGCAAGGCCGCTTTTTTTTGGATTGGAAAAATTTGCGTTTCAGGAAAGCGCGTTGCCGCGATCGAGACAGCGATACTGCACCGCCTCGGCCACATGCGCCGGACGAATCATATCCTCCACCGCCAGATCGGCGATGGTGCGCGCCACCTTCAGCACCCGGTGATAGGCGCGCGCCGACAGCCCCAGCCGGTCGATCGCCTGTTCCAATAACCGTCTTCCTTCTTCTTCCAGCCGGCAGCTTTCTTCAATCTGTTTGTTATTGAGTGCCGCATTGAGACAGGCATGACGTTGATGCTGCCGTTCACGGGCCCTTTCCGCCCTTGACCGCACTTCGGAGGAATATTCTCCGTCGCGGGTTGTTTGCTCGAGCAACACTTCCTTGGGCACTCCCGGTACTTCAATGTGCATGTCAATGCGGTCGAGTAACGGGCCGGAGATTCTCGATCGATATTGGCTCACCTTGTCGGGGGTGCAGCGACAGCGCCCCGAAACGTCGCCGTAATAACCGCAGGGACAGGGATTCATCGCCGCCACCAGCTGGAACCGCGCGGGGAACTCCGCCTGGCGCGCGGCACGCGAAATCGTGATGGTCCCCGATTCCAGCGGTTCGCGCAGCACCTCGAGCACATGGCGATCGAATTCCGGCAGCTCGTCCAGAAACAACACGCCGTGATGCGCCAGCGATATTTCGCCCGGGCGCGGCTGGCTGCTGCCGCCGACCAGAGCCACGGCCGACGCGGTGTGATGCGGCGCGCGGAACGGCCGCTGTTTCCATTGCCTGAGGGAAAACGGTTTGTGCAGCGACTGGATGGCAGCGGCCTCCAGCGCTTCGTCATCGTTGAGGCGTGGCAGGATACCCGGCAGACGCGAGGCCAGCATGGTCTTGCCCGCGCCCGGCGGGCCGATCATGAGCAGGCTGTGGCCGCCGGCCGCGGCTATTTCCAGCGCCCGGCGGGCCCGGTGCTGGCCCCTGACATCACGCAAATCCGGAACATCGGAAGTCTCCGCTACCGGCATGACCACTTCATGCCGCGGCAGGAATTTTTCGCTGTTGAAATGGGCGGTGACTTCGAGCAGATGCCTGGCGGCGCGGACATCGGCCCCGCCCGCCAGCGCCGCTTCCGGGGCGTTGGCCTCGGGCAGGATCAACGCCCGGCCGTTGCCGCGGGTCTGCAACGCCACCGTGAGCGCACCCAGCACCGGCCGCAGCTCGCCCGTCAGCGCCAACTCGCCGATCAATTCATATTTGTCGAGATCCCGGTTCGACACCTGTCCCGAGGCGGCGAGGATGCCGAGGGCGATCGGAAGATCGAAGCGCCCGCCTTCCTTGGGCAGGTCGGCCGGCGCCAGGTTGACGGTGATGCGACGCGCCGGAAACTCGAAGCGAGCGTTCTGCAACGCCGCGCGCACGCGGTCCTTGCTCTCCTTTACCGCCGTCTCCGGCAGACCGACGATGGACAGGCTCGGCAGGCCATTGGCCAGGTGCACCTCTACCGTGACCGGCGGTGCCTCCAGCCCGACCTGGGCGCGGCTGTGAACGACGGCGAGCGACATATTGCTCCCTGAATGAATGGACAGGACTGGATCAGAAAAAATTTCACAGGATTACAGGATTGAGCAGGATTAACAGGATTAAAGCAGAAACAAGACTACTGAAAAATATCCTGTGAATCCTGAAAAATCCTGCTAATCCTGTCTATTTCTTTTTTAGGTTTTCTTCCAGCTCGGCGATGCGTTTTTCCAGTTCATGCAGCCGCGCGCGGGTGCGGCTCAGCACCTGCTCCTGCACCTCGAGTTCCTCGCGGCTGACCAGTTGCATGCGGTCTAACACGCCCTGCATGGCCGCGCGCAGGTTTTTTTCGAAACCCTTCGGGCCTTCCGGCAGGGCGCGGGTCACCGCCGCGACAAACTGGTCGATGATTTTGCTGTCGATCATGGCGCGGAATTATAAAGCCGTCCGAGCCGGTTCCGATGCACGCAAATAGTGCATGGCGGAAAAATAGATTTCCATGTTGGTGCATAAACCCCCGTGCCCCTCTCTCAAAAATCAGGTAACCAACTGTTATCTATGCGGAAATTACTCTGGCACAGAAACTGCTTTTAAGCGCGAGTCCATTGCAGAAGTGTGACAGGAAATTCGCTGATTTTGATCATTAACCAACTTGTGCGCCGTTATGGCCAGGAGAGGAATTTTATGAAGAACTTGCAGAGAACAGCAATTGCCAGCAGCCTGCTGGTGTTGACCGCAACAGCCGTGGCGGAGGACAAGTCGCCGGTGACCGCCAACGTTGCCTTGACCACGAACTACGTCTGGCGCGGCGTATCGCAGACGGCGGAAGAGATGGCCATACAGGGTGGATTTGACTACGCCCACGCCAGCGGTTTTTACCTTGGCGCCTGGGGCTCGAACGTCAACTTCGGTAACGACGCCATAACGTCGTCTCTCGGTGACGGTGCATCGATGGAACTCGACATTTATGGCGGTTACAAGTTTACCGCCGCGGCCGTCAATTGGGATGTTGGCGTGCTCCGTTACATGTATCCCGGCGCAGACAGCTCGCTCAAGTATGATTTTACCGAGCTTTATGTTGGCGGCGGTTATGGTCCTTTCAGCCTCAAGTACAGTCGCGCCAGCGATTATCAGGGAAATCTGACCACCAAGAGCGGCTCTTATCTTGATGCCGCGCTCACCTTCGAGCTGCCGCAGGGATTTGGTCTCGGGCTGCATGTCGGCAAGTCCAGCGGTGAAGGCGTGCAGGACGCATTCGGCAAAAAGTATACCGACTACAAGGTCAACCTGAGCAAGACAGTCGCTGGCATCGGTCTCGGCCTTGCTTACACCGACACCAACATGAGTGGCGCGCAGGAAATCAAGAAAGGCGTCAGTGCCAACGACGGTCAGTGGATGCTGACGGTATCGAAGAGCATGTAAATACGTGACAAAGCCGGCCGGAATCCCGGCCGGCTTTGCTCCCAAGTCCAATCTGGAGACAGGCACATGAAATTAGTCACAGCCATCATCAAACCCTTCAAGCTCGACGACGTGCGCGATGCGCTCGCCGAAGTCGGGGTGCAGGGCGTCACCGTCACCGAGGTCAAGGGCTTCGGCCGGCAAAAGGGCCACACCGAGCTTTATCGCGGCGCGGAATATGTCGTGGATTTTCTGCCGAAGGTGAAGATCGAAGTCGCGATCGACTCCAAGCAGCTCGACCGGGTGATCGAGGCGATCACCAAGTCGGCGCGTACCGACAAGATCGGCGACGGCAAAATTTTCGTCTATGACCTCGAACAGGTCGTGCGCATCCGCACCGGTGAAACCGGCAAAGATGCGCTTTGATACAGGAGAAAATTCCATGTTTATGTCATTCAATCTGAAAAAGCTGTTCGGCGCCCTGGGCGTCGTGCTGCTATTGGGCGCGCCGTTGCTGGCGATCGCCGAAGATACTGCGGCTCCCGCCGCCGCAACTGTTGCGGCGGCCCCGGCTGCCGCCGCAGCGGCACCCGCGCCTGCGCCGAACAAGGGCGACACGTCCTGGATGCTGGTGTCCACGGCGCTGGTGCTGATGATGAGCGTGCCGGCGCTGGCGCTGTTCTACGGCGGCATGGTGCGCTCAAAGAACGCGCTGTCGGTGCTGATGCAGGTGTTCGTCGTGTTTTCGCTGCTCACGGTGCTGTGGTGCATCTACGGCTACAGTCTCGCGTTCACCGAGGGTAACGCCTGGTTCGGAGGGTTCGACCGGCTGTTCCTCAAGGGCACGTTCGACGCCGCCACCGGCGCGTTCTCCATGGGCGCGACCTTCAGCAAGGCGACGCCGATCACCGAGCTCGTGTTCGTGGCGTTCCAGGCGACGTTC
This sequence comes from Sulfuricaulis limicola, assembly GCF_002355735.1. Taxonomy (GTDB): domain Bacteria; phylum Pseudomonadota; class Gammaproteobacteria; order Acidiferrobacterales; family Sulfurifustaceae; genus Sulfuricaulis; species Sulfuricaulis limicola. The sequence goes on from NZ_AP014879.1 coordinate 51,789, forward strand.
GCGGCCATCACCGGCGCGCTGATCCTGGGCGCCTTCGTCGAACGCGTGAAGTTTTCCGCGGTGCTCATCTTCATGGTGCTGTGGTTCACCTTCGCTTACCTGCCGATTGCGCACATGGTCTGGTTCTGGATGGGTCCGGATGCCTACACCGCGGCCAACGTCGTGGATGCCATGAACGCCAAGGCCGGCATGCTGTGGCAATGGGGCGCGCTCGACTTCGCCGGCGGTACGGTGGTGCACATCAACGCCGGTGTCGCGGGTCTGGTCGGTGCTTACCTGGTCGGCAAGCGCACCGGGTTCGGCAAGGAGCACATGGCGCCGCACAACCTGACGCTCACCATGATCGGCGCCTCGCTGCTGTGGGTCGGCTGGTTCGGTTTCAACGCCGGTTCCGCGCTCGAAGCCAACAACTCGGCCGCGCTCGCCTTCATGAATACGTTCCTGGCGACCGCCTGTGCGGTGCTGGCGTGGACGTTCGGCGAGTGGATGTTCAAGAGCAAGCCCTCGATGCTGGGCGCCGCCTCCGGTGCGGTCGCGGGCCTGGTGGCGATCACGCCGGCGGCCGGCAACGTCGGCATCCCCGGCGCGTTCGTGATCGGTACGGCCGCAGGCTTCGTGTGCCTCTGGGGCGTGAACCAGCTCAAGCGCTGGCTCAAGGCCGACGACTCACTCGATGTCTTCGGCGTACACGCGGTTGGCGGCATCCTCGGCGCCTTGCTCACCGGCGTGTTCAACTCACCGTCGCTCGGCGGACCCGGTTTCTACAACAACTGGTTCGAGATGCAGCAGGGCTTCGGCGGCATCGGCGCGCAAGTGCTGATCCAGGCCAAGGCCGTGGGCGTCACGGTCCTGTGGTCGGCCGTGGTTGCCGCGATCGCCTACAAGATCGCCGACTGGACGGTGGGTCTGCGCGTCACCCCGGAAGAGGAGCGCGAGGGTCTGGACACGACGTCTCACGGGGAGTCGGCGTATCGCATTTAAACAAGAATTTCTTCCTGGAAATTATACGGGCGCCTCGGGCGCCCGTTTTTTTTGGTGAAGCGCAGGGGATGATACGTGAGGAATCCGGGCACCGCTTCGCGGCAGGCCTCGATGTCGCCGCGGTCCGGCGGTGTCAGAGTTTCTTGTGGGTGCCGTCGCAGAAGGGCTTGGTGAGCGTGCGTTTGCAGCCGCACAGGGCCACCTTCTCCGCCTTGGCCAGTTCGAACTTTACCGGTTCGGTGCCGCTGCCCTTGTGCGAGCCGTCGCAGAACGGCTGATTTTTGGATTGGCCGCAGGCACACCACCAGTAGGTGCCGGGCTGGAGGTCGAGCAGGTACGGGCCTTTCTGGGCGATTTTGGGTTCCATGGTGAGTCCTGATGGTGGATGGGGTTTTTATGGAGCAGAGTCGGCCGGGATATATACGCTGAACGCCGTCCGGGTTCAATCGCGCCGGCCGATCACGCCAGTCCTCAAGCTCAGCGCAGGAATTCCGGACGGGCGAGCGCCGCCGCGTGAATCTCGTGGTTGTAATAACGCGTGGCGAATCCTTTCGCGGCGGAGTCTTGGGCGCGGAATTGCGCCACCGATCCCTGTTTGCAGGCCATGGTGGCGCTCCACCAGCCGGAGGGATAGGTGCACTGCGGGAAGAACAGCGTGGCGACATCGCGAAAGCCGGCGGCCTTGAAGGATTTTTGCACCGAGCGGATCAGGTCCGCATGAAACAGCGGCGACTCGCTCTGCCCGACGACGACACCGTTCGGTCGCAGCGCTTTCAGACAGTTTTTGTAGAAGGTTTCAGAGAACAGCCCGGCCGCCGGTCCCACCGGGTCGGTGGAATCAACGATGATGACGTCGTAGCTGCCGGGTTTCGCGTCCGCGACCCATTTGATCCCGTCAGCGAAGTGCAGCCGCGCGCGCGAATCATTGTTCGATTCGCACAGCTCGGGAAAGAATTTTTCCGCCACGCGCGTGACACGCTCGTCGAGCTCGACCTGCTCCGCCAGCTCCACGGATGGGTGCTTCAGGACTTCATGCAGCGTGCCGCAGTCGCCGCCGCCGATGACCAGCACCCGTTTCGGATCGGGGTGGGTGAACAGCGCCGGGTGCGACATCATTTCGTGGTACATGAAGTTGTCGCGATCGGTGACCATGACCAGGCCGTCGAGCGTCATGAGCGTGCCGAAGGTCTCGGTCTCGTAGATCTCGATGCGCTGGTAGGGCGACTGCTCGTCGTGGACCTTGTCCTTGATCTTGAGCGAGATGGCGGAGCCCTGTCCGGCCCATTCTTCGGTGTACCAGGTTTTATCCAGTGACATGGTGGCGGGTTGCTAGTGGCGGGTGAAAGGCTCTCAAGTATACTAGCCGCTCGCCACCCGCTACTAGCCACGGATTTCATGATCGACTGGTCCATCCAAAAAGCCCGCGACACCTACAACATCGCCCACTGGAGTGGCGGCTACTTCGACATCAACAGCAAGGGCCACCTCCTGTGCCGGCCCGACGGCCGCGCCGAGCATCCCGGCATCGACATGTTCGAGCTGTCCCGCGAGATCAAGGCCGCCGGCCTGTCGCTGCCGGTGCTGGTGCGCTTCTCCGACATCCTGCGCCACCGCGTCGAAACGCTGTGCCGCGCCTTCGACCGCGCCATGCAGGCCGACGCTTACCGCGGTCAATACACCTCGGTTTACCCGATCAAGGTCAACCAGCAGAAAAGCGTGGTCGAGAAAATCCTCGCGCGCGACGACGGGCGCGTCGGGCTCGAGGCCGGCTCCAAGCCGGAACTGCTGGCGGTGCTGGCGCAGTCGCGCCAGGACGGCGGCGTGGTGGTGTGCAACGGTTACAAGGACCGCGAGTACATCCGGCTGGCGCTGATCGGACTGGCGCTGGGCCACCGCGTTTACATCGTCGTGGAAAAACCGACGGAGCTCGAGCTGGTCATCCAGGAATCCAGAAATCTGGGTATCACCCCGCTGATCGGCTTGCGCATGCGTCTGGCCTCGATCGGCGCTGGCAAATGGCAGAACTCCGGCGGCGAGAAATCCAAGTTCGGCCTGTCGGCCTCGCAGGTGCTGGACGCCATCGCGCGCCTGCGCGCGGTCAGCCTGCTGCCGTCGCTGCAGATGATGCACTTTCACATGGGCTCGCAGATTGCCAACATCCAGCACATCCAGCTGGGCATGCGCGAGGCGGCGCGCTACTACGCCGAATTCCGCGCCGCCGGCGCGGATATCAAGGTACTGAACGTCGGCGGCGGACTGGGCGTGGACTACGAGGGCACGCGCTCGCGCAGCTTCTGCTCCATGAATTACTCGATCGACGAGTACGCGCACAACATCGTGCATGCCATCAGCGAAATCTGCGCCGAGAAGAAGCTGCCGCATCCCGACATCGTCACCGAATCCGGACGCGCCGTGACCGCGCACCACGCGGTGCTCATCACCAACGTGGTGGACACCGAATCGGCCCCGGGCGCGGACTCGGTGCCGAAGGCAACGGAGAACGAACCGGCCATCATCCGCGACCTGTGGCAGACGCTCGCCACGCTGTCGGAGCGCTCCGTGGTCGAGGCCTATCACGACGCCGCCTACCGGCTGTCCGAGGCGCAGGGCATGTTCAGCCACGGCGTGCTGACGCTGGCGCAACGCGCGCGCGCCGAGCAGATTTATTTCGCCATCTGCTGGAAGGTGCGCGAACTGTTGCAGCCGGCGAGCCGCACGCACCGCGAGATTCTCGACGAGCTGAACGAAAAGCTGGCGGACAAGTATTTCTGCAATTTCTCGCTGTTCCAGTCCATGCCCGATCACTGGGCCATCGACCAGATCTTCCCGGTGGTGCCGCTCAATCGCCTGAACGAGCCGCCCACGCGCCGTGGCGTGATGCAGGACATCACATGCGATTCCGACGGCAGCATCGACCTGTACGTGGACGGCGAGGGCATCGATTCCACGCTGCCGCTGCACCCGTTGCGCGAGAACGAGCCTTATTTGCTGGGGATTTTCCTGGTCGGCGCCTACCAGGAGATTCTCGGCGACATGCACAACCTGTTCGGCGACACCGATTCCATCCACGTGGAACTGCTGCCCGACGGCAGCCACCGGCTGCTCGCCGCCGCGCGCGGCGACACCGTGGACTCGGTGCTGCGCTACGTGCATTTCAACGCCGACGACCTGCTCGCCTCCTACCGCGCCAAGATCGAGCGCGCCAAATCGCTCAGTGCGGAGAGTCGCGAAACCTATCTTGCCGAACTCTCGGAGGGGTTGAAGGGTTATACCTATCTGGAAGACTGAAGCGCGGGGCTAGCCGGTTTCGCCCTTTTTGACCTTGAGCCGGATCGCCTTGATGCCCATTTTCTGCAGCTGCGCGGCGGTGGCGTCGAGCTGATCGATATTCTCGTAAGGCCCGAGGCGCACGCGGTGATACTCGCCCTTGCCCTCGATGGTGATTTTCTGGATGTGCGCCACCAGGCCCCCGAGCGCGAGCCGGGCCTTCATGTTGTCGGCCTCTTCGAAGCCCGCGAACGAGCCAGCCTGCAGGATATAGCTGACGCCCTCTTCCGGTTTGGCCTGGACCGGCTTGGCGCGCGCGCGCCGTTCCGGCAGCACGGTCTCGGTCTCCGGCAGGATGGTGTAGAAATCGAATTTCGGCTTGGGGGGCTTTGCCGGTTCCGGTTCTTTTTTAACCGGTTTTTCCGCAGGTTTGTTGATGCTGGAAAAAAGATTCCCCAGGCCGCTGCGGCCGTCGCCACGGTGGGAGTACATCTGCCACAGCATCACGCCCGCCACACCGATGCCGATACCCACCAGCAGGAACAGCCAACCGGGTTTGCGGAAACGGCGTACCGAGAAACTTCTGCGCCTGCGAGCCATAGTTCAGTACAAAGTTCAGAGTACAGGGTTCAAGGTTCAAGAGTACAGGGTTCGGAGTACAGCACTGAACTTTAATCTCTGTGCTTTGAACCCTGTACGTTAAGGCAACTTTACATTGACTCGGGGGCCGACACACCCAGGAGTTTCAGCCCGTTGGCGAGCACCTGACGCGTGGCCACGATCAGGTTGAGGCGCGCGTCGCGCAGCGCGGCGTCTTCGACCAGGAAGGTGTGCGCCCCATAATAGGTGTGGAAGTCATAGGCCAGCTCGCGCAGGTAGTAGGCGAGCTGGTGCGGTTCGCGGTCGCGCGCGGCCGATTCCAGCAACTCCGGGTAGCGTGCCAGCCGCTGGATCAGCGACAGCTCGTGCAGCTCCGTGAGGCGCGCCAGGTTCCGGTTTCCGTTTTCCGGGTCATGACTGAAGCCCTTTTCCTTCATCTGGCGGAACACGCTGTAGATGCGCGCGTGCGCGTATTGCACGTAGAACACCGGGTTGTCGTTGGATTGCGACTTGGCCAGGTCGAGATCGAAGTCCATGTGCTGCTCGCACTTGCGCAACACGTAGAAAAACCGCGCGGCATCGTTGCCGACCTCGTGCCGCAGTTCGCGCAGCGTGACGAACTCGCCGCTGCGGGTGGACATCTGCATGCGCTCGCCGCCTTTATAAAGAATGGCAAATTGCACCAGCAGCACGTGCAGCCGTTCCGGGTCGTCGCCGATGGCCGCGAGCGCGGCCTTCACGCGCGGCACGTAGCCGTGATGGTCCGCGCCCCAGATGTCGATCACCTGGTCATAGCCGCGCTCGAGCTTGTCCATGTGGTAGGCGATGTCGTGGGCGAAATAGGTCTTCTGGCCGTTCTCGCGCACCAGCACCCGGTCCTTCTCGTCGCCGTAATCGGTGGAGCGGAACCACAGCGCGCCGTCTTTTTCATAGGCATGTCCTGACTTCTTCAGGCGCTCGACGGCGCGCTCGGCGGCGCCATCTTCCACCAGTGCGCGCTCGGAGAACCACTGGTCATAGGTGACGCCGAACTCTTCCAGATCCTGGCGGATGTCGTCGAGGATGACCTTGAGTCCGAGGTCGAAAACAATGCGATAAACCGCCGGGCCGAGCAGGGATTTGGCACGCTCGATCAGCGCATCGATATGGGTTTCCTTGTCGCCGCCCTTGGGTTCGTCGGCCGGCAGGTTTTCGAAAATCTTCGTGGATGCGTGGCGGTACTGGTCGCCGTTTTCGCGGTGCAACGTGGCGCCGATGTCGTAGACGTAATCGCCCTTGTAGCCGTTCACCGGAAAGTCGAATTTCTCGCCGCACAGTTCGAGGTAACGCAGCCACACGCTGGTGGCGAGGATGTCCATCTGGCGTCCGGCATCGTTGATGTAGTACTCGCGGTGCACCTGGTAGCCGACGGCATCGAGCAGGTTGGCCAGCGTCGCGCCATAGGCGGCGCCGCGCCCATGACCGACGTGCAGCGGGCCGGTGGGATTGGCCGAAACGAATTCCACCTGCACCTTGCGCCCGGCGCCCATGCGGCCGCGGCCGAAGGCCTCGCGTTGTTCCAGGATCTCGCGCACCACGCTGTGATAGGCGGAGGCGGCGAGGAAAAAATTGATGAAACCCGGGCCAGCGATTTCGACCTTGACGACCTTTTCGGACGCGGGCAAGGCCTTGACGATTTTTTCCGCAAGCTCGCGCGGTTTCACGCGCGCCTGCTTGGCCAGCACCAGCGCGATGTTGCAGGCGAAGTCACCGTGCTCCCTGGACTTGGCATGGTCGATGGTGATGGCCACGCCATGATCCGGCGGCAACGCGCCGGTGGCCTCGAGGCCCGCGAGCGCCGAGGCGATCAGGTTTTGGATGTGATGCTTCAAGGGAATGTCCGATATTGTTTGTCGTCTCAGCAATGTCTTGCGTTTTGCCCTCTCCCCTTGTTCCCGCCGGGGTGCGGAAAAATCATGCGCACCCGTTCGGCGGGAGAAAGGTCCACCGGACCTTTCTCTGTTTCCGCCTCACCTCCCGCAATGCGGGAGAGGGGGAGTCGGTTGGCTTCAAGCCGACAACCTTTAATTTCGGCTTGAAGCCAGAGACATTGACCGGGCGCCGATTCTACCGGCCCGGCGGGGGCGCGAGAAGCGGTGACCGCTTACGGCCCGGCCGCCTCGCTCATGAGATTTTCCACTTCCCGCAGATTGGCGCGTTTCATCGGCTTGCCGTCCACCGGACTCAGCGGCGCCTCACGCGCTTCAAGCCGGTCGAAGATGCACAATTCAACCGGAACGTCGTCGGCGGTGAAGCGGTAAGCCGGGAACGTCGCCTGGCGGTCGCCACCGAAACGCAGGCGCCGATCTGTCAACTCATAAGGGATGCTGTGTTCCTGCAGCCAGAAACCGATTTCCTCCGCGGTGTCGGCGGTGAGGTGTAATTCGATGGCGCTGGCCGGTGTCACAGTGCCGCTCAGGACCGGCCCCACGAGCCGGGGCTCGAAGCGGGCCAGAAAGCGCATGGCCTCGGCAGCGAGCTCGCGCAGGCGGCGCACGCTCTGAATGAGGCTTCCGCCGTGAAACAGCCGCAAATGTTCCTGCAGGGCGGAATCGACCTCGTTATTGCCCGGCAAATGCCGGGTCTCGGGCAGGCCCAGGCGCGCGGCGGCCTTGCGCTTGGCGCTCTGGAAATCGCGCACGCCCTCTTCCGCCATGATGCGCGCGGCGTCGGTGGCGATCCGCCGGCGCAGTTCATCCGCCGCCGGCGAGTTGGGTTTGGCGCGCTGCCTGGCCGGGGATGAACGGGACTTGTAGGCCATCAGAACAGGTTCTCGCGGATGTTCTCCGGCGGTCGCGCCGGGGCGGCAGCACCGTCGGTTTCGCCCTCGGTACCGGGAAGATCCTGCGGTGTTTCCGTGCCCGGGGCGAAATATTCTTCCATCGCCTCGGGGTCGTCGGGCGTGGTGGGTTTGCCGGTTTCGCTGTTGATGGTGAGGCGCACCATGGTTTCCGGCGGCACCGGGGGCTTTTCCGGTACGCCCGCGAGCGCTTCGCGCATGAAGTCGATCCACACCGGCAGCGCCGTGCGCCCGCCGGTTTCGGCGCGGCCGAGCGACACCGGCTGGTCGAAGCCGACCCAGGCCGTCGCCGCCACCTCGCTGTTGAAGCCGGAGAACCAGGCATCGCGATAGTCATTGGTGGTCCCGGTCTTGCCGGCCAGGTCCTTGCGTCCCAGCACCAGTGCGCCGCGGCCGGTGCCGGCGCGGATGACGTCCTGCATCATGCTGGCCATGAGAAAACTGGTCTCGGGGCTCAGTACGCGCGGCGCGTGCACCGGCTGACCCTTGTCCGCCGCCATGCCCGTGGTTGCGGCGGCGGGCGGATTTCCCTGCGACTCGGTCGTTCCTGCGCGCCCGGCGTTCGCGATACTTGTGCTTCCCGGTACATCACATTCGCGGCAGACGGTCGCGGGGTTCGCCTGTTCCAGGACGTTGTGATTGGCATCCTCGACACGCGCGATAAAGTATGGCGTGACACGGTAGCCGCCATTGGCGAACACGGTGAAGGCGTTCACCATCTGCATCGGCGTGGCCGAAGCCGTGCCCAGCGCCAGCGACAGGTTGCGCGGCAGCTTGGCCGGATCGAAACCGAAGCGCTCCATGTATTCGACGGTGTAGGCGACGCCGAGCGCGCGCAGCAGACGCACGGCCACCAGGTTGAGCGACTGCGCCAGCGCCACGCGCAGTCGCGTGGGCCCGAAGAATTTCTTGCTGTAGTCCTCGGGGCGCCACTCCTCTTCGGGGGACTCGCCGTCCATGACGATCGGCGCGCCGCTGACGGTGCTGGCGGCGGTGAAGCCCTTGTCCAGCGCCGCGCTGAAGATGAAGGGCTTGATGCTGGAGCCGGGCTGGCGTTCCGCCTGGGTCACGCGGTTGAAGCTGCTCTGGTAAAAATCGAAACCGCCGGTGAGTGCGAGCACAGCACCGTCGACGGGGCGCAGGGCCACCAGCGCGCCGGCCACTTCCGGTATCTGCGCCAGGCGCCAGGGACCGGTTTCCGGCAACTGTTGCGGATCTTCAACGGCTTCGAGGTAGATGATGTCGCCCGGCTTGACTGCGTCGGCGGCGTTCTTGACAGGGTTGCCCAGGGTGTTTTCATCGATATAACGCCGGGCCCAGGACAGCCCGCCCCAGCCGAGCTCGACCGTGGCGCCGTCCTGGGTGTATACCTGCGCGCTTTTTTCCCCGACTTCGAGCACGACGCCCGGCAACAGATCACCCACGACGCGATAATCCTTGAGCGCATCGTCGAGATAGATGGCGTCGGGTTTTCCGCGGAAGGCCACCTGCCCGGCCGGGCCGCGGTAGCCGTGGCGGCGATCGTATTCCAGCAGACCGGCGCGCAAGGCCCTGACGGCGGCCTGCTGGTGCCGGGCCTTGAGTGTGGTGTAGACGTGAAAACCGCCGGCGTAGGTTTTTTCGTCGTAGGTCTGGATCATGTACTGGCGCACCAGCTCGGCCACGTAGGGCGCCACGGTGTCCGATTTGAGATTGTGCCGGGCGGCAGCCAGTGGCGCATTCACCGCCTCGGCATAGGCCGCTTCATCGATGAAATTCAGGTTGAGCATCTGTTTCAGGATGGCGTTGCGCCGCTCCGTCGCATTTTCGGGATTGTTCAGCGGGTTGTCGCGCGACGGCGCCTTCGGCAGTCCGGCGAGCATCGCCATTTCCGGCAAGGTCAGCGCCTGGAGGTTCTTGCCGTAATACGTCTGGGCGGCGGCGGCGAAGCCATAGGAGCGGTGTCCGAGAAAGATCTTGTTGAAATAGAGTTCCAGGATCTGCTGTTTGCTCAGCTCGCGTTCGATCTTGAAGGCCAGCAGCACCTCCTTGATCTTGCGCGTGTAGGTTTTTTCAGGGCTGAGGAAAAAATTGCGCGCCACCTGCATGGTGATGGTGCTGGCGCCCTGCGATGTCGACTGGGTGCGCAGGTTGTGCAGGGCGGCGCGCAGGATGCCGACGAAGTCCACGCCGTGGTGATAGTAGAAGGAGCGGTCCTCGGCAGCCAGCACCGCCTTGATGAGCAGGTCCGGGACTTCTTCGATTTTCACCGGGATGCGTTTTTCCTCGCCGAATTCGGCGAGCAATTCCCCGTCGGCGGTGTAAACCCGCAGCGGCACTTTCAGCTGCGCGCCCGAGAGGTCGTCGAGGGCAGGCAGCGTCGGCGTCAGGATGAGCGCGATCAGGGTGAGTATCACCACTGCGCCCGCGAGCAGGCCAAACAGCGCGATCAGCGCCAGTTGCCAGGGTTTGGCAGGCAAATGCTGGCGGGTCCAGCGGGAGAAAGCGCTCCCAGAATCATTCATATGGGTGAGGCTGGCGGAAGTTTGTGTCAGGGAGCGTCCGGAAACCGGCGCGACCGACAGTATAAACCACAGTCCGGCCGCTGCGGTATTTATGAACGCGACGCCTCCCCGTGCCGGAAAAATCTGCGGGAAAACCCATAAATACCGGCAAATTCAGCAATTTGTCATTTTCGAATTCTATGGTCTATATTTGATCTACATTTATATGTATCAATCATAACTCAAGGATTTAGAGAGGAAAATAAAGTGAATGCCCTTTCGGGTTTATTTTCCAAAAAGAAGCCGCCACTGATAGGAATCGACATCAGCTCCTCTGCCGTCAAGGTGCTCGAGCTGAGCCGGAACGGCGAGCATCTGCGCGTCGAGCGCTATGCGGTGGAACCCCTCCCCCAGAATGCCGTGGTCGAGCACGCCATCACGGAAGTCGAGCAGGTGGCGCAGGTGGTGGAGCGCGCCATCAAGAAGTCCGGGACCAAGGTCAAGCACGCGGCCGTGGCGGTGCCGGCGGCGCATGTCATCACCAAGACCATCAAGATGGCGGCCAACCTGAGCGATCAGGACCGCCAGACGCAGGTGGAAATGGAGGCGGACCATTACATCCCCTATCCGCTGAACGAAATCAATCTCGATTTCCAGGTTCTCGGCCCTTCGGAGAGCAATCCGGAAGAGGTGGACGTGCTGATGGCCGCCTGCCGCAAGGAAATCGTGGACGACTATCTCGCCGTCATCCAGGCGCCAGGCCTGACGCCTTTGGTGGTGGATGTCGAAACCTATGCCATGGAGAACGCGTTCTCGCTCATCACCAGCCACATGCCCGGTGGCGGCATGGAAAAGACCATTGCCGTGCTCGACATCGGCGCCACCGCGACCACCATCAACGTGGTGCACAACAATCGCTCGGTTTATACCCGCGATCATGCCTTCGGCGGCCGGCAGCTGACGGAAGAGATCCAGCGCCGTTACGGCCTCTCTTATGAAGAGGCGGGGCTGGCCAAGAAACAGGGTGGCCTGCCGGACAATTACCAGACCGACGTGCTGCGGCCCTTCATGGAGGCCATGTGCCAGGAAATCATGCGCGCCCTGCAGTTCTTCTACTCCTCGACGCCGTTCAACAGCGTGGACCAGTTGCTGCTGGCGGGGGGCTGCGGACAGATCGCGGGCATCGATGAACTGGTGGCGGCTCGTATCGGCGTGCCGGCCATGGTGGCCAACCCCTTCGCCAGCATGTCGCTGGCCTCGCGCATCAAGCCGCAACATCTTTCCAATGACGCGCCTTCGCTCATGATCAGCTGCGGGCTCGCCATGCGGAGCTTCGACGAATGACCACCCGCATTAACCTTCTTCCATGGCGCGAAATGCGCCGCAAGGAACAGGACCGCCAGTTGCTGACGATCGCCGTTGGCGCGTGGATCCTGATGGGCGTGATCATCTTCTATGCGCATGTGCATGTCAGCGCGCTCATAGAAAACCAGAACAAGCGCAACGAGTTCCTGAATCAGGAAATCGCCAAAGTCGAGCTGGAAATCAAGGAAATTGCCGAGCTGAAAAAGAAGCGCGCCGACCTGATCGCGCGCATGAACGTGATCTACCAGCTGCAGGGAGACCGCGCCAAGGTGGTGCATCTTTTCGACGAGCTGGCGCGCAAGCTGCCGGAAGGCGTCTATCTGGTGTCATTGAATCATACCGGCAGCAGCATCGCGCTCAAGGGTGTGGCCCAATCCAATGCCCGCGTCTCGGCGCTCATGCGCAACCTGGCCGCGTCCGACTGGTTCGCCGAGCCGGAACTTGAAGTGATCACCGTCAAGGCTCAGGGAAGCGATCGCGTCAGCGAGTTTTCACTCAAGGTCAAGCCAGTCGCGAAGCAGCAGAGCAAGATCGAGGATACTGGCACATGACCCTGGACGATCTGAAAAATATCGATGTCAACAACCTCAGCTCCTGGCCGGTGCCGATCAAGATCGCCGGCATCCTGTTCGTATGCGGCGTCATACTTTTTGCCGGTTTCTGGTTTCTGATCCAGGGCGAACTGGACGAGTATGGCGCGGCGCAAAAAACCGAGGAGGGCCTGCGCGAGACCTACCTGAACAAGAAGGCCCTGGCGATCAATCTGCCGGTCTACCGGGAGCAGATGGAAGAAATGGAACAGACCTTCGGCAGCCTGCTGCGGCAGTTGCCCAATACCACGGAAGTTCCCGATCTGCTGGTGGACATCACTCAGGCCGGGCTCGGCCGCGGTCTGGAGTTCGCGCTGTTCCGCCCGGAAAAGGAACTACCCAAGGATTTCTACGCTGAACTGCCGATCAGCATCCAGGTACGCGGCAGTTATCATGAGCTGGCGCAGTTCGTCAGTGATGTTGCCGCGCTGCCCCGCATCGTGACGTTTGGCGACATTAATATTTCATCTGGAAAAGACAGCAAGCTGACCATGGCGGCCAAGGCCAAGACCTATCGCTATCTGGAGGGAGGCAGCGCCCCGAAGTCGCCGGCAATGAAACCCCGGGGACGGAAATGACAGCCATGAAACCGGTACTCCCTCTGTTGATGGCGGTCCTGTTTTGCGCGGCCCTGAGCGGCTGCAGCAGCGACGGCCTGGAAGACCTGCGTGATTTCGTCAAGAACGCCCATGCCGACAGAAAACCGAAAGTGGAACCGCTGCCGGAAATCAAGATGCAGGAAACCTTTATCTATAGCTCCGCGAACCTGACGGATCCTTTTGGCGCCTTCAATCTCAAGCCGCAGGGACAGAAGAGTGCAAGCGGCCCGCGCCCCGATCCGAACCGGCGCAAGGAACCGCTCGAGGACTATCCGCTGGACGCGCTGAAGATGGTCGGCACGCTTACGCGTGGCAAGCAGGCATGGGCCGTGATCCAGGCGCCGGACGGGACGGTGCACCGCGCCCAGGTGGGCGATCACCTGGGACAGAACTCCGGCATGATCAACAAGATCACCGATGAAAAAGTTGATCTGATTGAATTGATACAGGGAACGATGGGCGACTGGGTCGAACGTGAAGCCAACCTGACATTGCTGGAATGAACTGGACAAATCAAGGCAGGAACATCATGAAACAGCAGACACTAATCTTGCGCACGATCATGGCCACCGCTGGTCGTTGCTTGGCGTTGTTGCTCGCTTTGGCAGGGACCACCGTCACCGCATCGGGTGCGGAGATCCAGTCTCTTGTCTGGGAACCGGGAAGCGATACGCCGGTGCTGCAGGTGCGCATGAGCGGCGAGGGCGCCTACACCACCCAGGTGCTGGAAGACGGTCAGCGGCTGCGCATCAGTTTTCCCGACAGCAGCATGGGACCGGCACTCGCCGAAATTCAGGGGCTGGACAAGGTGAAGGGCGTGTATCCCTATCTGGCGGATAACGGCACGGCGGTGGTGGTGGATTTGCTGATGAACGAACCCGGCCAGCTGGATGTGCAGAAAGCCGAATACGGATACCGGGTGGTGGCTTCCTCCTCCGCGGCGCCGTCATCGACGGCGGCCGTTCCCGCGCCCGCCACGGTGGCTGTCGCGCCCAAGGCCGAGGCACCCGCTCCGGAGCAACCGGCCGCGGCGCCGGCAGTGGACGACAGGAATTCCATCGAGGATATCGTCTACACCAAACTGCCGGGTGACCGGATCCAGATTACCTTCAAGATGACGAAGCCGCCCGTCGAGCCGAACGCCTTCACCATCACCAATCCGGCGCGGATCTCGCTGGATTTTCCGAATACCCGGGTCGGGCTGGAAAAGAAAAGTCTCGCGGTCAAGGAGGCAGCCGTGACCAGCGTGACCGCGATCGAGGCCGAGGACCGCACGCGCGTGGTACTGAGCCTGATCAAGCCGGTCGCGTATTCCACCAGCATCGAGGGCAACAATTTTGCCGTGACCGTGGAAGCGCCCGTCAGCGCCATCGCCGGGGCGGTGGAACCGAAGACCACGCATTTCGCCAGCACCCGCAAGGCCGGAAAATTCAGCCTGAAAGGCATCGATTTCCGGCGTGGGCCGCAGGGCGACGGCAAGATCATCATCAACCTGTCCGATCCCGCCGTGGGCATCGACATCCGCGAACAGGCCGGCGAGATCATGCTGGACTTCCTGAACACTGCCGCACCTGCCGAGTTGCAACGCCGGCTTGACGTGGTGGACTTCGCCACCCCGGTGCAGACGATCGACACCTTTGTGCAGGGCAAGAACACGCGCATGATCATCACGCCCAAGGGCAAGTACGAGCACCTGGCCTACCAGACCGGCAATGTCTTCACCGTCAGCGTCAAGCCGGTGATCGAGAAGCCGGATGAGAAAAAGGTGGACGAGTTCGGCTATTCCGGCGAGAAACTGTCGCTCAATTTCCAGAACATCGAAGCGCGCGCCGCGTTGCAGGTGCTGGCGGATTTCACCGGTCTCAATTTCGTCGTGAGCGACACCGTCAGGGGATCGCTGACGCTGCGCCTGAAGGACGTACCGTGGGACCAGGCGCTCGACCTGATCCTGGACAGCAAGAACCTGGCGATGCGCCGCAAGGGCAACGTGATCACGGTCGCGCCCGCGCCCGAGGTGGCGGCCAAGGAGAAGGCCAATCTGGAAGCGACCAAGGCGGTCGTCGAGCTCGAACCGCTGGTCTCGGAGCTGATCCAGATCAATTACGCCAAGGCTGAAGACATCGCCAGCCTGCTCAAGTCCATCAAGGCCGTGACCACCGCCAGCGCCCAGGAACATCCGGTGTTCGGCAGTGCCGCCACCGGCGCCACCGTCGAACGGTCGAGTTCCTCGAATACGCTGTTGTCGCCGCGCGGACAGGTGACCGTGGATGAGCGGACCAATTCCCTCCTGATCCAGGACACACCGGGAAAAATCCGCGAGGTACGCCAACTGATTGCCAAGCTGGATCAGCCCGTGCGTCAGGTGATGATCGAATCCCGTCTGGTGGAGGCGACCGACAATTTCAGCAAGTCGTTGGGCGTGCGTTTTGGTACCAAGTACACCGATACCTCTCCCAGCGGCCGCGGCGGCGCGGTATCGGGCACGGTAAGCGACAGCTCTTCCATTGTTGCGGCTGGAACGCTTTCCGCCAATTCCAGCGGTCTTAATGTCAATTTGCCGTCCCCCGGCATCGGCACGTCCGTGGCCGGTTCCATCGGCATCACCATTGCCAAGGTCGGTTCAAATGGCGGCCTGTTGAATCTGGAATTGTCGGCCCTGGAGCAGGAAGGCAACGGCAAGGTTATTTCCAGTCCGCGCATCATTACGGCCAATCAAAAGAAAGCCGTAATCGAACAGGGCCAGGAACGCGTGTTCACTACCAGTGTGCTGGGCGTCGGTTCCGTGGTTACCAAAAAAGCGACGCTTAAACTCGAAGTTACACCCCAGATCACGCCGGATGACCGCGTCAATCTGGAGGTGAATATCACCAAGGACAACTTCACCGATGCCATCAACGGTGTACTGAACATCAAGGACATCAAGACCCAAGTGCTGCTCGACAATGGCGAAACTGTGGTCATCGGCGGTATCTACGAACAGGACAAGACCGATACCATCACCAAGGTCCCGTTCTTGGGCGATCTCCCCCTGCTCGGCTGGTTGTTCAAGGGCAAGGAGACCAAGGACAACAAGACCGAGCTGCTGATTTTCCTCACGCCCCGGATTCTCTCGGATAACCTGAGCCTGCGCTGAGCCTTCCCTGACAACCCCGCCGCCGAATGGCGGCGGGGTTGCTTGATTTATGGTCGGGATGCTGGCATACCTGAACCATGAGCCGGCCGGACAATATCTTCCTGATCGGTCCGATGGGAGCGGGGAAATCCACCATCGGACGCCATCTTGCCGAACTGCTGAACAAGGAATTCCGGGATTCCGACCACGAAATCGAGAAGCGCACCGGTGCCGGCATCCCGCTTATATTCGAAATCGAGGGCGAGGCCGGCTTCCGCAACCGCGAATCGTCGATCCTGGATGATCTGACGCGCCAGTCCAATCTGGTGCTGGCCACCGGTGGCGGCATCATCCTGTCCCCGGACAATCGCAAAATCCTGCATGAGCGCGGCATCGTGGTGTATCTGCATGCCCCGCTGGAAACGCTGCTCGCCCGCACGCGCCGCGACCGCCATCGTCCGCTCCTGCAGACCGCCGACCGCCGCCGCACGCTGGAGGATATTCTCAAGGCGCGTGAACCTATTTACCGCGAAGCGGCGGACTTTGTCATTGAAACCTCGCACCGCTCGCCGGTGAGCGTGGCGCGCGAGATCGTTCGCAAACTGGAATCGCATGTTAAAAATGAAAACCTTGCCTCTTGATCTCGGCGAACGCAGCTACCCGATCCACATCGGCTCCGGCCTGCTCGGCCAGGCCGACATGCTCAAAAAACATGTCACCGGCAGCCGGGTCGCCATCGTGACCAATGAAACCGTGGCGCCGCTGTATCTGGCGAAAGTGCGCGGGCACCTGGGCGCCCTGCAACCGCTGGAGGTGATCCTGCCGGACGGCGAGCAGTACAAGACGCTCGAGGTGCTGAACCGGATTTTCGATGCCCTGCTGACGGCGCGCTGTGACCGGCGCACCACCGTTATCGCGCTCGGCGGCGGTGTCATCGGCGACATGGCCGGTTTTGCCGCGGCCAGTTACCAGCGCGGTGTGCCTTTCATCCAGGTGCCGACCACGCTGTTGTCGCAGGTGGATTCCTCGGTCGGCGGCAAGACCGGCGTCAATCATCCGCTCGGCAAGAACATGATCGGCGCCTTCTACCAGCCGCGCGCGGTGATCATCGATACCGACACGCTCAACACCCTGCCGGACCGCGAATTGGCGTCCGGGCTGGCCGAGGTGATCAAGTATGGATTGATCCGTGACCCCGAGTTTTTTGCCTGGCTGGAAACGAATCTGGATAAACTGCTGGCGCGTGACCCGGAGGCACTGGCCTACGCCATCCACCGCTCCTGCCGCAACAAGGCCGAGGTGGTGGCGGCGGACGAGCGTGAATCCGGCGTGCGCGCCACGCTCAATCTGGGCCACACCTTCGGCCACGCGATCGAGACCGGTCTGGGCTACGGCGCATGGCTGCATGGCGAAGCCATTGCCGCGGGCATGGCGATGGCGGCGGACCTGTCGCGCCGGCTCGGCTGGCTGAAGGCCGCGGAAACCGCGCGCATTGAAAAACTGATCCGGCGCGCGCGCCTGCCGGTACGCGCGCCCGGCTCGCTCTCGCCCGCGCGCTTTCTCGAGCTCATGGCCGTGGACAAGAAGGTGCTGGACGGCCGCCTGCGGCTGGTGCTGCTCAAACATCTCGGCGAGGCCGTGGTGACCGACGAATGTCCGCGCGCCGAACTCGAGGCCACGCTCGCGTCCATGCGCGAAGCAGCGTAACCAAAAGCACAATAGACAGGATTTACGGGATTAACAGGATTAAATCATGAAAGTTAAATACTGGTTTTTGAAATCCTGTGAATCCTGTTAATCCTGTCCAATCCCGTTTTTAGGTATGCTCGCTTCTTACGCCGCTACCGAAAAAACCTCGCGTGGAAGACGGTATCCGGAAGCCTCGCCCGCGAACCGTTCCGAGTATCAGCGCGACCGCGACCGCATCATCCACAGCGCCGCGTTCCGCCGCCTTGAGTACAAGACCCAGGTCTTCATCAACCACGAAGGCGACCTGTTCCGCACGCGCCTGACGCACTCGATCGAGGTGGCGCAGATCGCGCGCTCCATCGCCCGCGCGCTCGGACTCAACGAGGATCTGACCGAGGCCATCGCGCTGGCGCATGATCTCGGGCACACGCCCTTCGGTCATTCGGGCCAGGACGCGCTCAATGAATGCCTGCGCGATTACGGCGGCTTCGAGCACAACCTGCAATCGCTGCGCGTGGTGGACCTGCTGGAGGAACGCTATGCCGAATTTCCCGGTCTCAACCTCACCTTCGAAACGCGCGAGGGCATCCTCAAGCACTGCTCGCCCAGGAACGCCCGCGAACTGGGCGAGCTGGGCAGACGCTTCCTGGAAAAGACCCAGCCCGGCCTGGAGGCGCAACTGGTCAACATCGCCGACGAGATCGCCTACAACAATCACGACGTGGACGACGGTCTGCGTTCCGGGTTGATCACGCTGGAACAGTTGCAACCTGTGGCCCTGTTCGCCAGGCAATACGACGAGGTCATGCGCCGCTATCCGGACATTCCACCACGGCGCGCCATTTACGAGACCATCCGCCGCATGATCGGTCAGGTGGTCACCGACCTGATCGAGAACAGCCGGCACCAGATCGCGCAGGCCGGGATCAAGAGTATCGAGGACGTACGTCGCTATCCCGGGCCCCTGATCACCTATACCCCGGAAGTGGCCGAAAAGTCCCGCGAACTCAAGCGTTTTCTGCGGCAGAACCTGTACGCGCATGAGCGCGTGACGCGCATGATGGGCGAGGCGATACAGATCGTACGCCAGCTGTTTGAGGCCTTTATGAAAAAGCCGGCATTACTGCCAGATCAATACCAGGAAAAACTCCGGCAGCCGAATGGGGTTGGCGAGCAGGCTCGCATCATCGCCGATTACATCGCCGGCATGACCGATCGCTATGCCATGCGCGAGCATGCGCGGCTGTTTGGCCGTCCCGGGGCGCCAGCCGGCGGCTAAAAGCCGTTTCCGCTCAGCCGTTTCGTTCCCGATTCGCCCCAAAAGCCACAGTTCCCCACGGGTTCCATTGAACCGGCCTCGGTGGGCCGGTATACTTTTCGCCCCTTTTGCTCGTGTTTTTTCGAGGTTTTCGCGGGCAGAAGAACGAATTTCCCCGATCCGGGCCAAACCCCCGCTGGTGAGTTCGAAAGCACGCACGGCTGACGGCGCGCCGGCAGGTATGGTGCCGGATGGCTGCCGGCGGTGAATGAAAACGGTGAATGAATTTGGAACAGCGCAAGACACAACAGGGCCTCTATGATCCGGCCACCGAGCACGACGCCTGCGGCGTCGGCTTCGTGGTGGACATGAAGGGACGTCGCTCGCACAAGATCGTCGCGCAGGCGCTGACGGTTCTGCGCAACCTCATGCATCGCGGCGCCTGCGGCTGCGAGGAGAACACCGGCGACGGCGCCGGGATCCTGATCCAGCTGCCGCACGCCTTCCTCGCCCGCGAGTGCGGCAAGCTCGGCATCAAGCTGCCGGAGCCCGGCCATTATGGCGCCGGCACGGTGTTCCTGCCGCGCGACGCCGCCGAAGCGCGCCGCTGCCAGGAACTGTTCGACGCCATCGTGCGCGAGGAAGGACAGACCCCGCTCGGCTGGCGCGACGTGCCGGTGGACGATTCCGCGCTCGGCCCGACGGCGCGTTCGGCCGAGCCGCTGTTCCGGCAGATTTTCATCGGCCGCGCCGCCGGCCTTGCCGATGAAATGGCTTTCGAGCGCAAGCTCTACGTGATCCGCATGCGCATCGAGCATGCGATCTGGAATTCGGACCTGAAGCAACGCGGGCTGTTCTACATCCCGAGCCTGTCGGCGCGCACCCTGGTGTATAAGGGCATGCTCACGCCAACCCAGGTGGAGCCGATGTTTCCCGATCTCTCCGACCCAGCGGTGGAATCGGCGCTGGCGCTGGTGCACTCGCGCTTCTCGACCAACACCTTCCCGTCCTGGCCGCTGGCGCACCCGTTCCGCTACATCGCGCACAACGGCGAGATCAACACCCTGCGCGGCAACATCAACTGGATGCGCGCGCGCGAGGCGCTGTGCGCCTCGCCCTTGTTCGGCGACGACCTGAAGAAAGTTCTGCCGATCGTGATGGAGAACGGCTCGGACTCGGCCACTTTCGACAACGTGCTCGAGTTCCTGCACATGGCCGGGCGCGAGCTGCCGCACGCGGTGCTCATGATGATCCCGGAAGCCTGGAGCGGGCACGAGATGATGGACGACGACCGCAAGGCCTTCTACGAATACCATGGCTGCCTGATGGAGCCTTGGGACGGCCCGGCCTCGATCGCCTTCACCGACGGCACCGTCATCGGCGCGATTCTCGACCGCAACGGGCTGCGCCCGTCGCGCTATTACGTCACCAAGGACGGCCTCGTGGTCATGGCCTCCGAGGTCGGCGTGCTCGACATCCCGCCGGAGAACGTGCTCATCAAGGAACGCCTGCACCCGGGCCGCATCTTCCTGGTGGACACGCGCGCAGGCCGCATCATCGACGACGCCGAGCTGAAGAAACGCTACACCTCGGCGCAACCGTACCGGGAATGGCTGAAGCAGAATCTGGTCCCGCTCGATCAATTGCCGCCGCCGCCGCAATTGCCGGAGCCGGATCACGCCAGCGTGCTGCAACGCCAGCAGGCCTTTGGCTACACCCATGAGGACCTGCGCATCCTGATGGCGCCGATGGCGCAGAAGGGCGAGGAGCCGGTGGGTTCCATGGGCAATGACGCCGCGCTGGCGGTGCTGTCCGACAAGCCGCGCCTGCTCTATGACTATTTCAAGCAGCTGTTCGCGCAGGTGACCAACCCGCCGCTCGACGCCATCCGCGAGGAGCTGGTAACGCAGATCGAAACCCCGCTCGGCCCCGAGCGCAACCCGCTGCAGCCGGGGCCGGAGTCCTGTCGCCTGCTCAAGCTCAAGACGCCGATCCTGAGCAACGAGGACCTGGCGAAAATCCGTCATCTCGATCGCCCCGGCTTCAAGACCGTGACGTTGCCGATGCTGTTCCCGGCCGGCTCGGACGGGCAGGGGCTGGCGCGGGCGCTGGACGGGCTGTGCCGCCAGGCCAGCGAGGCCATCGCCCGGGGCGCCACCTTCATCATCCTCTCGGACCGCGGCGTGGACGCGCAGCACATGCCGATGCCGGCGCTGCTGGCCACGGCCGGCGTGCACCATCATCTGGTGCGTGAAGGCGCGCGCGTGAAGGTCGGCCTCATCGTCGAGTCCGGCGAGCCGCGCGAAACGCACCACATGGCGCTGCTGCTGGGTTACGGCGCCGGTGCGATCAACCCGTATCTCGCGTTCGAAACGCTCGACGACATGATCCGCCAGAATCTTCTCAATGGCGTGGACCATGCCCAGGCGGTCAAGAACTACATCAAGGCGTGCAACAAGGGTGTGGTGAAGGTCATCTCCAAGATGGGCATCTCCACCATCCAGTCCTACCGTGGCGCGCAGATCTTCGAGGCCATCGGTCTCGACAAGGTCTTTGTGGACAAGTACTTCACCTGGACCGCCTCGCGCGTCGGCGGCATCGGCATCGACGTCGTGGCGCAGGAAACGTCCTTGCGTCATCACCGTGCCTGGCCCGACCGGCCGGTGGGTCCGCCCGAGCTCGACTGGGGCGGGCACTACCAGTGGCGTCGCGACGGCGAGTATCACATGCTCAATCCCGATACCGTGGCAAAACTTCAGCACGCCACGCGCGCCAACTCTTACGAGAAGTTCAAGGAATTTTCGCGCGCCTGCGACGACGGCGCCCAGCATCTGGCGACGCTGCGCGGACTCATGGAGCTGAAGCTGGCCGACCGGCCGATCCCGATCGAGGAGGTCGAGCCGGTGGAATCGATCATGCAGCGCTTCGCCACCGGCGCCATGTCCTACGGCTCGATCAGCCTCGAGGCGCATGAGGCGCTGGCGATCGCCATGAACCGCATCGGCGCGCGCTCCAACTGCGGCGAGGGCGGCGAGGACCCGGAACGCTATGGCACGGTCAGAAACTCGCGCATCAAGCAGGTGGCTTCGGGCCGCTTCGGCGTCACCAGCCATTACCTGGTGAACGCCACCGACCTGCAGATCAAGATGGCGCAGGGCGCCAAGCCCGGCGAGGGCGGCCAGCTGCCCGGCCACAAGGTCTATCCGCCGATCGCCAAGGTGCGCATGTCCACGCCCGGGGTCGGCCTGATCTCGCCGCCGCCGCACCACGACATCTATTCGATCGAGGACCTGGCGCAGCTGATCCACGACCTCAAGAACGCCAACCGTGAGGCGCGCATCCACGTCAAGCTCGTGTCCGAGGTCGGCGTCGGCACCATCGCCGCCGGCGTGGCCAAGGCGCACGCCGACGTGGTGCTGATCTCCGGCCATGACGGCGGCACCGGCGCCAGCCCGCTGTCCTCGCTCAAGCACGCCGGCCTGCCGTGGGAGCTGGGCGTGGCCGAGACCCAGCAGGTGCTGGTGATGAACAAGCTGCGTGACCGCATCGTGGTGCAGACCGACGGCCAGATGAAGACCGGCCGCGACGTCGTCATCGCCGCGTTGCTGGGCGCGGAGGAATACGGTTTTTCAATCGCGCCGCTGATCGTGCTCGGCTGCATCATGATGCGCGTGTGCCACCTGAACACCTGTCCGGTCGGCATCGCGACGCAGGACCCGGAGCTGCGCAAGAAATTCGCCGGCAACCCGGACCACGTGGTGAACTTCTTCCGCTTCGTGGCGCAGGAAACGCGCGAGTGGATGGCGCGGCTCGGCTTCCGCTCGATGGACGAGATGATCGGGCGCGTGGACCGCCTCATCGTGAAAAAGGCGGTCGATCACTGGAAGGCGCGCGGCCTCGATTTTTCGCAAATTCTTTATCAGCCCGAGGCCGGCACCGAGGTGGCGACCCGGCACGTGCGTGACCAGGACCACGGCCTCGACAAGTCGCTCGACCTGGTGACCATCCTGCCGCTGTGCCGCGAGGCGCTGGAATCGAAGAAGCCGGTGGACATCATCCTGCCGATCCGCAACGTCAATCGCACCGTGGGCACGATCCTCGGCTCCGAGGTCAGCAAGCGCTACGGCGCGGAGGGCCTGCCGGAGGACACCATCCGCATCCATTTCAACGGCTCCGCCGGCCAGAGCTTCGGCGCCTTCATTCCGAAGGGGTTGACCTTCACGCTCGAGGGCGATGCCAACGACTACATCGGCAAGGGGCTGTCCGGCGGCAAGCTCATCGTCTATCCGCCGCGCCAGGCGAGTTTCGTGCCGGAGGAAAACATTCTCATTGGCAACGTCGCGCTGTACGGCGCCACCAGCGGCGAGGCCTATTTCCGCGGCATGGCCGGCGAGCGCTTCGCGGTGCGCAACTCCGGCGTGCACGCGGTGGTCGAGGGCGTGGGCGATCACGGCTGCGAGTACATGACCGGCGGTCGCGTGCTGGTGATCGGCCGCACCGGGCGCAACTTCGCGGCCGGCATGTCCGGCGGCATCGCCTACGTGCTGGATGCGGCGGGTGACTTCAAGCGGCGTTGCAATCTGGCCATGGTGGACATTGATCCGCTGGCCTCCGTCGAGGACGTCGAGCTGGTGAAGGACCTGCTCAAGCGCCACGCGCATCATACCGGCAGCACGGTGGCGGAAAAAATTCTCGCGAACTGGAAGGGCATGCAGGCGAAATTCGTGAAGGTCACGCCGAAGGATTACAAGCGCGTGCTGGAGGCGATTTCCAAGGCGCGCCAGAGCGGGATTCCGGAAGACAAGGCGGTGATGGAAGCGGCGCATGGGTAAGATCACCGGTTTCATCGAGTTTCATCGCGCCAAGCAGCCCTATCGTCCCGTCGCCGAACGGGTACGCGACTGGAAGCAGGTCATGGCGGCGTTTCCCGAGGACGTGCTCAGGAAGCAGGGCGCGCGCTGCATGGATTGCGGCATCCCGTTCTGCCACCAGGGCTGCCCGCTGGGCAATCTCATTCCCGACTGGAATGACCTGGTTTACCGCGGCCAGTGGCAGGAGGCCATCGAGCGCCTGCACGCGACCAATAATTTCCCGGATTTCACCGGCACGCTCTGCCCCGCGCCCTGCGAGGGCGCGTGCGTGCTCGGCATCAACGACGACCCGGTGACGATCAAGGCCATCGAGTTGGCGATTATTGATCGCGCTTTCCAGGAAGGCTGGATCAAGCCCGAACCGCCGAAAGTGCTCACCGGCAAAAAAGTCGCCGTTGTCGGTTCCGGCCCCGCCGGCCTGGCGGGTGCGCAGCAACTGCGCCGCGCCGGCCACGAGGTCACGGTGTTCGAGCGCGATGACCGCATCGGCGGCTTGCTGCGCTACGGCATTCCCGAATTCAAGATGGAAAAGAAAGTCCTCGACCGACGCATCGAACAGATGAAGGCCGAAGGCGTGGTGTTCAAGGCCAAGGCGCACATCGGCGTGAATGTCCCGGTCGATGAACTGAAGCAGAATTTCGACGCGATTCTGCTCGCCGGCGGCGCCTGCGCCCCGCGCGACCTGAAGGTCCCGGGCCGTGAACTCCAGGGCGTGCACTTTGCCATGGAGTATCTGGCGCAATCCAACCGCCGTTGCGAGGGCGACAAGATTGCCGCGGAGCAGGAGATATTGGCGAAGGGCAAGCCGGTCGTGATCATCGGCGGTGGCGACACCGGCGCCGACTGCCTCGGTACCGCGAACCGCCAAGGCGCGAAGAGCGTGCACCAGCTGGAAATCATGCCGCGCCCGCCCGAGCACCGGGCCGCGAACAACCCTTGGCCCGAATATCCCTATATCTATCGCGTGGCCTCGGCGCACGAGGAAGGCGTGGAACGGGTGTATTCGGTCTCGACCAAGCGCTTCATCGGCGACGAGCAGGGCCGCGTCAAGGCGCTCGAACTGGTGAAGGTCGAGCTGGTCCAGGAAGGCGGCCGCACCGGCTTCAAGGAAATTCCGGGCAGCGAGTTCACCCTGCCGGCGGAGCTGGTATTGCTGGCCATGGGCTTTACCGGTCCCGAGAAGCCGGGCATGCTGGAAGGCCTGGGCGTGAAACTCACCGAGCGCGGTAACGTCTGGCGCGACGGCAACTGGATGACCAGCGTGCCGGGCGTGTTCACCGCCGGTGACATGCAGCGCGGCCAGTCGTTGATCGTCTGGGCCATCGCCGAGGCACGCTCGGCCGCCCGCGGCATCGACAAATATCTCACGGGCGCGTCCGACCTCCCCGCGCCTTTGTAAAAAGAAAATCTACCGCCAAGACGCCAAGAGCGCCAAGAAAGCAACTTCAATCTTAAAATCTCGGCGCTCTTGGCGTCTTGGCGGTTCAAAATTATTTCTTATGGCAGAGCTCAAGAACGATCGATTACTTCGTGCATTGCTCAGGCAGCCGGTGGACGTGACGCCGGTGTGGATCATGCGCCAGGCGGGACGCTACCTGCCCGAGTACCGCGCAGTGCGCGAGAAGGCCGGCGACTTCAAGACACTGTGCACCACACCGGAGCTGGCCTGCGAGGTGACGTTGCAACCGCTGCGGCGTTTCCCGCTGGACGCCGCGATCCTGTTCTCCGACATTCTCACCATCCCCGACGCCATGGGGCTCGAGCTTTTCTTCACCGAGGGCGAGGGCCCGCAGTTTCGCAAGCCGGTGCGCAGCGCAGCCGACGTGGACGCGTTGCCGGTGCCTGACCCTGAAGTCGAGCTGCGTTATGTCATGGACGCGGTGCGCCTGATCCGGCGCGAGCTGGACGGAAAAGTCCCGCTCATCGGTTTCGCCGGCAGCCCCTGGACGCTGGCGACCTACATGGTCGAAGGTGGGGGCAGCAAGGAATTCGCCCTGGTCAAGCGCATGCTGTTCGACCAGCCGGCGCTCATGCACCGTTTGCTCGACGTGCTGGCGCGGTCTGTGACGGCCTATCTCAACGCGCAGGTGGCCGCCGGCGCACAGGCGCTGATGCTGTTCGACACCTGGGGCGGCGCGCTCAGCCAGCGCGACTATAAAGAATTCTCGCTGCGATACATGGAGCGGATCGTGCACGGCCTGACGCGCGAGCACGAAGGCCGGCGGGTGCCGGTGATCCTGTTCACCAAGAACGGCGGGCAGTGGCTGGAGGCGATGGCGGCCAGCGGTTGTGATGCGCTGGGCATCGACTGGACCACCGACCTGAATGATGCCCGCGCCCGCGTCGGAAGCCGGGTCGCCCTGCAAGGCAACATGGACCCGTCCATCCTGTATGCCTCCACCGATCGCATTCGCAGCGAGGTTGCTGCCGTCCTGGACAGCTACGGCAGGGGCAGCGGGCATGTCTTCAACCTGGGACATGGCATTCACCAGCATGCCGATCCGGAAAAAGTCGCGGCGGCGGTGGCTGCCGTGCACGAGCTGAGCCGCCCCTATCACCAGGCGTGACACGAACCCATGGACCACGGCCGCTGCCCGTTCGAGAAGGCCATCCTCAGCGCGCAATGCGCCTGCGAGCTGGCCACGCGTTTTTCCGTGGCCGAGCAGATGGGAGTGAATTGCCGCTCCGGCATCGCCCGCAACAACTGCATCACGTTGCTGGCCCTGATGCGCAACCGGGCGCGCTTCGCGCTCAAGGTTACCGATACCTCCGAAAGCCTCCCGTTCGGCAAAGAGATGAAGGTCATGATCGGGGGTCTGACCGGGCTGCAAGGCCTGCTGACGCCGGAACCGGACGCCGCCCGGGTGGACAATATTCACGCGCTGGTGCGGGAGGCGCAGGAAAAATACGGCTCGCTGGAAGCGCTGCCGTACCAGGAGATCGTCAAATCCATCACCGCGTACCAGGCCCGGCGCCGCGGGCATGTGCCGCCCAAACCCTGAGCCGGTGCTTAAGCCGGGTTCTCCGGTATCGATGATAAGTCGTTGATGCATGTTGCATGCGCCGGTTTCGCCTTGTGAAACATTGTTATTTGGCATGGGCGCGAGTAAATTGGCGCCTAATCCGCATAAAAACGGACGTCTTGTTTCGGCAAGAAGAACAAGAAAAACAAATCGTTCTGCGACAGCTCCACAGGGATAAGGGTGCCCGTGTCGCGTAAGCCGGCGGCTCGCGGACTACCGCCGTCCAGGCAGGAGGTGGGGTCAACTTGGTGCAGGATGAGTCCGAGGCGAGCGGAGCATCGTCCTCGAAAAAGCTGCTTGGACTGCTGGAAGGACTGAAACGCACACCGGTCGGTGCCGTCATCTACGACCAGGTGGCGCGTATCGTCGAAGAACAGGAAGGCGTGCAGGCCAAGGTCGACCACGTCTACGCCTCGCTGCTGCATCTGCTGCTGAACGCTTACGCCCGCGACCCGAGCGCCGATCACATCACCCGCATCAACGCGCGCCTGATCCAGTTGCGGCGCGGTCCGATCCTGCCCCGCGCCGGCAAGGTGCCGGACGAAACCATTGAAGCGAAACTCCACCAGGCGGCCGAGTCCCAGGTGCCCGGGCGCCCGCCGGCCGAAGTCACGAAACCGGCGCCAGCCCCGGAACCAGCCGCGCGGGTGAAGCCGGCGCCCGCGCCGACGCCAGGCCCGGCCCCGACCACGAGTCCCGGCAATGGCGCGACCGAGGCCGAGCGCCGCGTCGACGCCGCTTACCGCCAGCATCTCGATCAGCAGCGCAGCGAAATCGAAAAATTGCAGCAGACGCTCGCCAGGACCGTGACCGACGCCATCACCCAGAACCGCGAGTTCGGCGCGCTGCTGCAGATCGAATTGCGGGCGCTGCAGCAGGCCAACGGCGACAAGGAGGTCGAGCAGCTGCGCCAGATCCTGGTCGGCGGGCTGGAAGAGTTGATCCAGGGACAGAATTCGCTCGAGGCCAAGCTGCACAAGACCGGCGGCTATCTGCGGCTCATCAAGGCCGACAGCGAGCGGCTGCATGAAGAACTGAACAAGGTACGGCTGCTGTCGCTGACCGACGAGTTCACCGGCCTGCCCAACCGCCGCGCGTTCATGCGCCGGCTCCAGGACGAGATCAGCCGCTCGCAACGCTACGGCGCGTCGCTGGCGCTCGCCATCATCGACCTGGACGAGTTCAAGGCCATCAACGACATTCACGGCCACGCCACCGGCGACGCCATCCTGCGCTGTTACGCCACCGAGGTGCTGACCGTGCTGCGCCACCACGACCTGGTCGCGCGTTACGGCGGCGAGGAGTTCGCCATCCTGATGCCCAATACCACTCGCGAGGGCGCGGTGGCGGCCATCGAGAAGGTGCGCGGCCGGGCGCTGCAGGTGATATGCGAATTCCAGGGCCGGGATTTCAGGCTGCCGACGTTTTCCACCGGCGTCGCCCTGTACGTGGTCGGCGAGTCCCACACTGACCTGATCGACCGCGCCGACCGCGCCCTGTACCGCGCCAAACGCCTGGGCCGGAACCGCATCGAACTGGAGCAAGGACTGCCGGCCGCGACCCCGCCCCGGGGCAAGAACAGCGGCGGCGCCTGAATCCGGCTGCGGCGGCGGGTTGTGAAGCGCCCGCCCGCCGACTAATCTCCCTGAAGGCAGGCCTTTCACGCCTGCGGATAACGAACCCTGCCGGCTTCGCTCGTTCGGCTTGTCATAACAGGAGAGACGGTCTTGGCGGATTCCAACACTTCGACAACGGCGGATCCGTCGCTGCTGCAAAGCCTCAAGCTCCATCTCGACGGCCTGAAGCGTACCCAGCACGGCCAGGTCCTCTACAACCAGATCCAGCGCGGACTCCAGAAATACGGGCACGAGGACGGCCGTATCGAGCTGGTGTTTGTCAGTTTTCTGCATGCGTTGCTCGGCAAGTATGCCACCAGTCCGTCCTGCGACCCGTCCACGCGGGTGAAGGCGCGCCTGATCCAGCAGCGCCTGACGCTGCACCTGCCCAAGACCGCTCCCGCGCCGGCGGCACCCAAGCCCGTCGCCACAGCGTCGCGCCCGACACCGGCGGAGGCGAAACCCGCCGTCGCGCCACCCGCAGTGCCCAAACCCCCTGCCGCCCCGGCGCCTGCAGTGGAAACAAAACCGGAACTGGTCGCCGAGCTTGTTGCGCCGCTGACCGAAAACAAACCAGCACCAATCATCGAAACAAAACCGGAGCCGGTCGTGGAGCCGCTTGCGGCCGCGCCGACGCCGGTGACGGAAACCAAAGCGGTTCCGCCCCCGGAGCCCGCCCCGCCGTCGCGCCAGGAAAATATCGAGGCGCTGGGGGACAGCCTGGCGGAAAAGGTGACCGAGAGCATCACCGTGGACAGGCAATTCGGCGAGTTGCTGGAGACCGAACGCGAGGCCCTGAAGAGTCTCGACAGCCCGCTGGGCGAGTTCAACGACCTCAAGCAGATCCTGGTCAAGGGTCTGAACGAACTGATCGAGGAGCGTCAGGCGCTGATCGAGAAGCTTTCGAGCGCCGGCGATTACCTCAAGGCGGTGGAGTCGGACCGCGAGCGCCTGCGCCAGGAACTGAGTCATGCGCGCAAGCACAGCATGGCGGACGAACTCACGGGCTTGCCGAAACGCGAGGTGTTCGTCAAGCAGCTCGAGGCCGAGATCGGCCGTGTGAAGCGTTACGGCTTCGCGCTGGCCGTGGCGGTCATCGACGTTGACAACCTCGAGTCGGTCAACAAGCGTTACGGCCGGGCCGCGGGCGATGCGGTGCTGCGCTGTTACGCCGGCCAGATCCTTGCCAAGTTCCGCACCTACGATCTGGTGGCGCGCTACGGCGGCGATGAATTCGCCGTGCTGTTCCCCAACACGCAGAAGGACGGGGCCATGCATGCGCTGGAGAAGGCGCGCAAGACCGCCGCCAGCACCTTCATCCACCAGGACGGAAAAAACATCCCGCTGCCGAGTTTCTCCAGCGTGCTCACGCAATACTCGCCGGGCGAACCGGCGGCTACGCTGCTCCAGCGTGCCGACGAAACGCTGAGCCAGGCGCGGCTGGCCGGTTACAACCGCATGGTCGTGGCGCTGCCGACGGCCTGACCGCACCCGCCGTTGGCGCCGCCGCTTCTGGCCGGCCTCCATCTGATCAGTTAGTATTGCCCCGCCACATCAAATGGAGGAGAACAGTCCATGCGTTTTCGGATATTTCTGGCCGTGTTGACGGCGGGTTTCAGCGGCGCGGTTGCGGCCGATTCCATCGACATCAATCTCAACAATGACAGCATTCAGGCGATGTACGCCACCAACTGGCGCACCGCCGAATTCAACATGGGGCTTCTGTCCAACACCGACCAGAACGACTGGGCGGCCAGCATGGGTCTGTTGGCCAAGGGCGAGAAACAGAGCGGTGCGACGCGGATCGAGGGCGGTCTCGGCGGCAAGCTCTATTTTGCCGACGTCGCCAACCAGGACGTGCTGGCTCTCGGTCTCGGTGGCGAGTTCCGGACCTTCCCGAACAACGGCCCGATCGGCATCGGGGGTTACCTGTACTACGCTCCGAACGTCGTGACCACGATGGATGGTGAGAAGTTCTGGGAATTCGGCGCGCGCGTCGAGTTCGAGGCCGTCAAGAAAACCGCCAATATCTATCTCGGCTACCGCAAGATGCGCGCCGACCTCGACGACGGCCGTGACATCATCGTGGATTCCGGACTCCACGCGGGAGTCAAAATCACCTTTTAACATCCGCGTCTCGTCATCCCGGTCAGAGTGAACAGCCTCTGGAACGACGCGGAAGCCGCGCAGTTTCCGGGTGAACTGGGACAGCGCGTTTATACCTCGCGCCTGCTCGGGCGCGACCAGTCGCTGGTGCTGCACGGCGGCGGCAACACCTCGGTCAAGATCACGGAAAAAAACCTCCTCGGCGAGGACGAAACCCTGTTGTACGTGAAGGGCAGCGGCCGGGACCTGGAATTCATCGAGGCCGCCGGTTTCTCGCCGGTGCGCATCGATCATCTGCTGAAACTCGCCAAGCTGCGGCAGCTGTCCGACCCGCAGATGGTGAACGAGCTGCGCACGCACATGACCAAAGCATCGGCGCCCACGCCCTCGGTCGAGGCCATCCTGCACGCGATCCTGCCGTACCAGTACGTCGACCATACCCATGCCGACGCCGTGATCGCCATCACCAATACCGCCGACGGCCTGGCGCGCATTCGCGAGATCTACGGCGACAACGTGGTGGTTGTTCCTTACGTAATGCCCGGCTTCGATCTGGCGCGGCGCTGTGCCGAACAGTTTGCCGCTGACGTGCGCAAGAACACCATCGGCATGGTGCTCATGAATCACGGGATTTTTTCCTTCGGCAAGACCGCGCAGGAATCCTACGAGCGCATGATCGATCTGGTCACGTGGGCGGAAAATTACCTGGCCAAGCACAAGGCCTGGGTGTTGCCGGAATCAAACGAAAAGCCGGAGGCGAAACCCCTGCTCCGGGACTTGGCGGCGCTGCGGCACGAGCTTTCACTCACGGCTGGCTTCCCCGTCATCCTTGCCGCGCATGAAGATGCCGCCAGCCTCGCCTTCGCGCGGCGCGCCGACGTTGCCACGATCTCGCAGCAGGGCCCGGCCACTCCGGACCACGTGATCCGCACCAAGCGGGTTCCGATGATCGGGCGCGATGTGAATGTCTATGCCGAGGTCTATAAAAAATATTTCAACGAGCATGCGCCGAAGGCGAAAGAGCCCAAAACCATGCTCGATCCCGCCCCGCGCGTAATTCTCGACAAGGAATTCGGCGTGGTCACCGTCGGGCGCAGTGCGAAGGATGCCGCCGCCGCCTTCGACATCTATGCCCACACCATGGAAATCGCCCAGCGCGCCACGCTGCTCGGCGGCTATAAGGCCTTGCCGGCAAAGGATATTTTTGACGTGGAGTACTGGGATCTGGAGCAGGCCAAGCTCAAGGGCGGCGGCAAGCCGCCGCCGTTCGCCGGCGAGGTCGCACTCGTTACCGGTGCCGCCTCCGGCATCGGCAAGGCCTGCATGGATTCGCTGCTGGCGCGCGGTGCCGTCGTGGTAGGGCTCGACATCAATCCGGCCATCACGAAGCTTTACAGCCGTCCGGATTATCTCGGCCTGATGTGCGACGTGACGGATGAAACACAGCTCGCCGAGGCGCTGGAAAAAACCGCGCGCAGATTCGGCGGCCTCGACATGCTGGTCCTGAATGCCGGCATGTTCCCGCCCGGCCGCCGCATCGACGCCCTGACCACCATGGAATGGGACAAGGTCATGCGCCTCAATCTGGATTCCAACCTGATGCTGATGCGCGAGGCGCATCCGCTGCTGAAGCTCGCGCCCAACGGCGGGCGCGTGGTGGTGATCGGCTCCAAGAACGTGCCCGCGCCCGGCCCCGGCGCCGCGGCCTACTCGGCCTCGAAGGCGGCGCTCAACCAGTTGGCGCGCGTGGCCGCGCTCGAATGGGGCGCGGACAACATCCGCATCAATTCATTGCACCCGAACGCCGTGTTCGATACCGGCATCTGGACCGAGGAAGTTCTGCAAGCACGCGCGAAGCACTACGGCCTCACGGTCGAGCAGTACAAGAAGAACAACGTGCTGAAAACCGAAGTCACCAGCCGTGACGTGGCCGAGCTCGCAGCCGAGATGTGCGGTCCGCTGTTCGCCAAAACCACCGCCGCACAGGTGCCGGTGGATGGCGGGAATGAACGGGTGATCTAGATTGATATCGATTGCTTTCTATAATCACACACGCTCGCAATGAAACGGATATCAGCCGTCGTTGCATGCTTTATCCTGATTGCAAACGCCGTGGCGTTTGCCGCGGGAGCAGATCGTCCCGAATCGTGGGCTCAGCCCGTAAAACTCGAGGGTGTTCCCAATCTGCACAAGGTTGGCGACAACCTTTATCGAAGCGCCCAACCCACAGCCAAGGGCATGGAAAACCTTGGAAAAACGGGGATTGAAACCATTGTCAATCTGCGTTCTTTCAATTCTGACCGTAACCTGATCGGTAACACCGGCCTCGGCTATGAGCACATTTATATGAAGGCCTGGCATCCGGAACACAAGGAGGTTGTGCGGTTTCTGCAGATCGTCACCAATCCCAAACGTACCCCGGTGCTGGTTCATTGCCAGCACGGCGCAGATCGCACGGGAACGATGATCTCCCTGTACCGGATCGTCGTTCAAGGCTGGACCAAGGAGGAGGCTATTCGCGAAATGACGGAAGGAGGGTTCGGTTTTCACGAAGTATGGTCAAACCTTCCGGAATGGATTCAAGAGCTTGATGTAGAAAAGATCAAGAAGGACGCCGGAATCAAGACCGGCGCAGTTCAGGATGTGCCGTGATCACAGATGAACCGTCCGCCGGGTATTGACGTCAGAATCATGGTCCGCGCCATTGGCGGACTCGCCGTCATTTTGTGGCTTGCGGGCTGCGCGACGCCGGCCGTTGTCATGCCGCCTCCGCAGGAAATCAAATCGGCACGGCAGGCCGAAATCCTCGGGGTCCTGAATCGCCTGGGGAGAAACGGCGATTGGCTGGTGATCCGGGGCTATCATGCCACCGACAACGCGGTTTCGATCCTGACCAACACGCCCTGGAGTCACGCGGCAGTTCTGGACATGGACAATCTGCAGGTCATCGAGGCGGAGAGTCAGGGTGTGCACGTCAGTCCACTGAATGAATTCGTTACCAAGGCACACCGCTTGTTGCTCATTCGACCGAACTGGGCTACGGAGAAATCATCGATCCAGGCACTCGTCAAGGCGCGCTCGCTCGTCGGGAAGGGCTATGATTTTTTGGGACTGACAGGACTAAACGTGCCGGATCGTTACTACTGTTCGGAACTCGCTGTGGCAGTGTACAAAACGTACATACCAGCCAGCGAACAAATACCACGTCCGGTTACTCCGGCGCAGTTGCATTACTGGGGCAGGATCCTGTACGACTCCGGTAATCCGGAAAAATAATTACTGAATTATTTTCCCGGCCCACTCCAGCACCGCCAGTACCCGCGGCACCAGCAGTCCCCGCGCCGCGTCGTATTCCAGCCAGCGGAATTCATCATGTTCCGGTTTGCCCAGCTCCTCGGTGACGGGAAGAAACACTTCGCCGTGGGGTGATTCCGCGAGGTAATAACGCGCGATCTTGTTCTTGCCGTAGGGCTCGGTTTCGATGAACGGGTGCCCCCAGTGGAAATTGAGACCAGTCAGCGTGGTTTCCTCTTCCACCTCGCGGATCGCGGCGGCCAGCGGGTCTTCGCCGGGTTCGACCATGCCCTTGGAGAAATCCCAGTAGTTGCCGGCGCGCAGCAGCAGGTAACGGTATTGGTCGCCGAAGCGGCGGACGATCACGACGCCGGCGGAAAGTGCTGGCGGTTTTTGTTCTGTACTCATTGGTTTTAACACTACTGGATTCCCGCCCGCGCGGGAATGACGGCCCACAAATAAAAAACAAGGGCGGCTGGCGCCGCCCTTGTGGTACTGCGTTACGTCCGAACCGCGATCAGCCCCAGATGTCGGCAGTGATGCTCTGGTACCAGCCCACGGTGTACTTGGCCTCGTTCTCGCGGAACGAGTCCGGCGCTTCCTTGGGACTCACGCCGCCCGCGCCCGGGACCTCGGTGATGCCCTTCTCCGTCACCTTGTACACGCCCGCGACCGAGATGCCGTACTTCGGCGCGATCAGGCTGTAGCAGGTGTTGACCAGCGAGTTCTCGGCCGGGGTCTCGCCCTTGAGCGTGGCGACGATGGCGGCGGCGCACATCTTGGCCTCGCTGCTGGCGGCGAAGCCGGACTTCGGCAGCGCGCCCGCGATCGAGGAGTCGCCGATGACGTGGATGCCCGGATGCATCTTGGACTCGAAGGTGCGGGGATCCACCGGACACCAGCCCTTGTCGTCCGCGAGGCCCGAGGTCAGCGCGATCTTGCCCGCGGTCTGCGGCGGAATGAGATTCACCACCGCGGCTTTGTGCTTGTCGAGCGCGGTGTCCACGATCATCTTCTTCGTGTCCACGGCCTTGACCATGCCGCCCTTGGCGCCCGGCACCCACTCGATCATGTCGCCATAGACCTTCTTCCAGCCGTCCAGGAACAGCCCCTGCTTGGAGAACGCGTCCTTGGCATCCAGGATCAGCACCTTGGATTTCGGTTTATGTTCCTTGAGATAGTGCGCGATCATGCCGGCGCGCTCGTATGGCCCGGGCGGGCAGCGGAACGGATTGCCCGGCGGGGCGATCACCACCGTGCCGCCGTCCTTCATGGCTTTGAGCTGCTTTTGCAGCAGCACCGTCTGCGGGCCGGCCTTCCAGGCATGCGGCATGACCTGTGTGGCCTTTTCGCTGTAGCCCTCGATGGTGTCGTACTTGAAGTCGATGCCCGGCGAGACGACGAGACGGTCGTAGGACAGCGTCTTGCCGCTCTTGAGCGTCACCTTTTTGGCCGCGGCATCGATGGCGGTCACCGTGTCGTGCATGACATTGACGCCATGTTTCTTTTTCAGCGCGTCATAGCTCTGGGTGATGGAATTCATGTCGCGCAATCCGCCCAGCACCAGGTTGCTGAACGGACAGGTGATGAACTTGGTGCTCGGTTCCACCAGCGTTACGGCGATGCCGGGATCGAGCCGGCGCAGGTATTTGGCGCAGGTGGCGCCGCCGAACCCGCCGCCGACCACGACCACGCGGGCGCTGCCGCTGCCCATGTGCCTGGCGGCGTGCGCCAGCGGGGCTTGACCGAGCACACCGGCGGCGGAGGCCGCCCCGGCGATCTTGAGAAAGTCTCTGCGTGTGATTTTGCTCATGTCATTCCCCTATTTCAGATTGGTGCCGATGTAGTTGGCGATGGCCTCGAGCTCCGCGTCGGTGTAACCCTTGGCGTGGCGCGTCATCACCGTCGCGGGCAGGGCGCCGGACTTGAAGCCCATGAGCATGGTTTTCGCCTGATCTGCCGTTATGCCGGTGAGGCTCGGGATGGCGCCGGCGCTGCGGCCATCGGTGCCATGGCAGGAGTAACAGTTGCTGATCATGTTCCTCACGGCGGCGGGTGTCGGTGGCGGCGCCGGCGGCGTTACGACTGCCGCGGCCGGTGCGGCGGCGGGAGCCGGCGCGACCGGTTGGGCGGCCGGCGCCGGGGGCTCGGTGGCACAGCCGGTCATGGCGGCCGCCACCAGCAATGTCAGGGTATGATGTTTGATCCGCATTACGCACCTCCTCTTGTGGATAAATCTTTCGTCCGTCCGTTTGCCGGAGAGACGGGAAACCACCGGCGAACGCGCGGTGCGCCGGTGGCATCATGGACTGTTGCAAAATTTTTATAATCAGGCACACAGAACTCGCCGCATCCGAAATTCCCTGTGCCGGAGACTGGGCTTCTCCTGATGATCATCTAACTCCTTTCATCCGGGCCTGACAAGCTGCGACCAAACGGCGCATGTCTCCTTGTCTTTTCCGTGCCGGTCCTGCCAATCTGTCACGTCAATCTGTCACTGTCATGCGCGCGCTGCGCGATTTTTCCGAACGACCGTTAGTGTTCGCAAACCGGATTTAAGCTTTATTTCCGGGCTTTCGGTGGTGGCGCCAGCAAGTCGATACGCTCGCCGGCCTGCGGCATCAGTACGTTTACAGGTATTGAATGCAAACGGCGGGCCAACGCTTCCATCGGTTCAGGCTCGCCGTGCACCAGCGCCACCACGGGACGGCGTTCGAAATTCTGATACCACTGAAACAGACCCGACTGACCGGCATGCGCCGACAATCCGCCGACGGTGTGAATGCGCGCGGCGACGCGGATGGTCTCGTCCCAGAGCTTGACCGTCTCGGCGCCGTCGACGATTCTGCGCCCGAGCGTGCCGCGTGCCTGGAAGCCGGCGAAGATGACGTGGCACTGTTCGCGCCAGAGGTTGTGCTTGAAGTGATGCCGGATACGCCCGCCGTCGCACATGCCGCTGCCGGCGATGATGATGGCGCCGCTGCGCACGCGGTTGATGGCCATGGACTGGGCGGCGGTGCGGCTGAAATGCAGGTTCGGCATGCTGAAGGGATCGCCGGCTTTTTTGCGCCGCTTGCTGGCCTCGGCGTCGAACAGCTTCCAGTGTTTGCCGTAGACTTCGGTGGCCTCGATCGCCATCGGGCTGTCGAGAAACACCGTCCACTGGTCGATGCCCCATTCCCGCCAATACTGCTTGAGAAAATACAGCAGCTCCTGGCTGCGGCCGATGGCGAAGGCCGGGATGAGGATGTTGCCCTCGTCGCGCCGTGCCGCGCGGAATACCTCGCCCAGTTCCGCGATCGTCTCTGACCAGGGACGGTGTTCGCGGTCGCCGTAGGTGCTTTCGAGGACGACCAGATCGGCTTCGTGGACGGACTCGGGGTTGCGCAGGATCGGCGCGTCCGCGTGCCCCAGGTCGCCGCTGAAGACAATCTCGCGCCGGTTTCCGTTTTCCTCGAGCCACAGCTCCACGATGGCCGAGCCAAGAATATGGCCGGCATCCCGCAAGCGCAGCCGCACGCCGGGGAAGAGCTGGCGCTCGGTGTCGTAGTCGAGCGCTTGAAATTGGCGTATCGCCTTCTCCGCGTCTGCGCGCGAGTACAGTGGCTCGACCAGGCGCTTGCCCTGCCGCAGCCGCCGCCGGTTTTCGTGTTCGGCGTCCTTCTCGTTCAGCGAAGCCGCGTCCTTGAGCATGATCTGGCACAGGTCGCGCGTGGCCCGGTGGGTGTAGATGGGTCCGCGAAAGCCGGCCTTGACCAGCAGCGGCAGCCGGCCGGAGTGGTCGAGGTGGGCGTGGGTGAGGATCACCGCGTCGAGCGCGCGCGGATCGAAGGCGAAATCAGCGCGGTTGCGCGCCTCGTCGGCGGGCGCGCCCTGGATCAGGCCGCAGTCAACGAGCACCTGCCGCGCGCCGACGTGCACCAGAAAACAGGAGCCGGTGACTTCCTGGGCGGCGCCGTGGAACTGGATATCCATATATTTCCCTTATCCCAATTCGCTCAGCAGCGAATCGATCATGCGTTCCGCCTGGGAACCGTAGCCGCCGCCGAACAGATTGAAGTGATTGAGAATGTGATAGAGGTTGTACAGTGTTTTGCGGACCTTGTAACCGTCATCGAGCGGCCAGGCCTCGCCGTACGCGCGGTGGAAGCGCGCGGAAAATCCGCCGAACAATTCGGTCATGGCGATGTCCGCTTCGCGGTCGCCGTAATAGACCGCGGGATCGAAGATTACCGGTTGCTGTCCGGTGGCCCCGACATTGCCACCCCACAGATCGCCATGCAGCAGCGAGGGTGCGGGCCGGTAGCTGCGGAAAAAATGATCCAGGTCCGCCATCAGCCGCTCGCCTTGACGCAGCAGGTCGCGGCCGTGACGCGCCGCGAGCCTGAGCTGAAAGCCGAGCCGGTGTTCGCGCCAGAACTCGACCCAATCGGCGCCGGGCGTATTGATCTGCGGCGTCGAGCCGATGGTGTTGTCGCGATGCCAGCCGAACAGCTTCTGCGTGGCGCGATGCATCTGCGCCAGTTCGTGTCCGAGCCGTTCGAGGCTGCGCGTGCCGGCGCTTTCCAGGTCGAGATGTTCAAGCACGAGATAGGCGGATCCATCGACCATGCCGGCACACAGCGGCAACGGCACGCGCACGCTGCGGGTTTGCGCGATTTCTTCCAGGCCTTCGGCCTCGGCCTCGAACATGGAAAGACGTGCGGCGTCATTGAGCTTGACGAAGTAGCGTTGCCGGCCGTCCTGCACCACCGTGGCGGAATTGATGCACCCGCCGCCGACGGCCTGTCGCGACCGGATAGTAAAGGGAGTACCGGTGGTAGCGGCGACGTGCTGCGCGATCGCTGTCCAGGTTGTGTCCATTTCCGCGCTCTCCATTCGTGACAGGTAATGTAGGACCAATCCCGGGAGGCGAGAAGCCCATTCAGGGCCGGAGCCACGCCGGAAAATGGCACCGGCGGGACCGAAAGGCTGCCCGACACCGCCATTGGTCTTGCCGTCGGCAAAAAATCGTCAAAATCCCCTTATTTTCAGCCATCATTTTTTATAGGCCGCTGATTTTATGGAGATCGATAAATGGCACTAGATTTGCAAGATTTAACGGCCGCCAACGCGTTTTGGCTGGGGATGATTTGCCCCCGGGCGGTTCAGGGATGGGGAAATGCCAGGAGGTGACCAAGGTTCCAATGGAACGGGAACGACAACGAACGGATTCGCATCGGCGTTTATTCGCCCGCAGGCGGTTTTGGCGATCAAGAATAACGATGCTGCTGAATCAGATGTCCGTGCGCACGAGCTTCCTCATCGGCATGACGGTGGTGGGATTGCTCGGCCTGTTTTTTGTGCTGGCGAGCGGCGACGTCTATCGTGACGCCGGCCTGGCGCAACAGCGCGCCGCGCTCGGCGAACAGGTCAGGACGCGGATCAGCGAACTGCGACACGAGCTGGAGACGGAATCGCAGCGGCTGGTTCTGCTGGTCCGCTCGGAACCCGGATTCATGACGGCGGCAGCCAGCGGCAAAACCGCCCTCGTGGTACGCCAGCTCGATCATCTGTTCGACCGGCCCGGCTTCTCCTCCGGTCGCGCCCGGCTGGCCAAGCTGCAGCTGCTGGATGCCGACATGACTGTTCTCGCCTCTTCCGGCCAGGGCGTCCCCGAAACGATTTTGAGTCAACCCGCCTGCGCCAGCCTGTATTCCGTGGCGGCGAAACGCAAAGACACGGAAATATCCAGGCCTGTCACCGGCACCTGCGTGGCGGATAAAAACATCTATCATCTCTCGATTCATTCGCTGGACGAGCGCGCCGCGTCCGGTTTTCTGCTGGTGGCGCTGGACATGACCCCGCGGCTGACCGGGCCGGAAAACATCTTCAACCTGCCGGTGTACCTGAGCCTCGCTGACGGCGCGCCGTTTTACCGCTCCGCCAACTGGCCGCGTGCCGAAGAAGCCGAAAATTATGTGGTGGCAGAACAAGCTTTCAACGTAACGCCGCGCGCGCCGCTGCGTGTCGGCGTCAGCCAGGATATCCGCGCGTTCAAGGACGAATTGGTGCTGGCCGGGCACAATTTCACGGCCGCCGCCGTCGCGGCGATGCTGCTGGTCGCCTGGCTGGTGTGGCTGGCCCTGCGCAAAGTCGCGCTCCGGCCGCTGCAGGCGCTGGCCCTGCAATTGCGCAAGGCTCGTGCGGACAAGAACCGACTTGGTGAACACGTGGCGGTGGAAGGCGGTACTGAAATCGCCGAGCTCAGCGCTGGCTTCAACAGCATGACGACGCGGCTCAAGGAGCTTTATGAGAGCCTGGAAAGCCTCGCTTTCACCGACCCGCTGACCAAGCTGCCGAACCGCACGTTATTTCACGAGCGTCTCGAGCAGGCGATCGAGGACGCCAAGCGCGATTACAAGCCGTTCGCCCTGTTCCTGATGGACCTCGACCGCTTCAAGGACATCAACGACACCCTCGGCCACCAGATCGGCGACAAGCTGCTGCAACAGGTGGCGGCACGCCTGCGCAGCAAGCTGCGTGACATCGACACCGTGGCGCGCATGGGCGGCGACGAATTTGCGATCCTGCTGCCGGCGGTGAACGACAAGCACGCCACCATGGCGGCGCGCATGCTGCTCCAGGCCCTGCGCACCTCGTTCCGGATCGACGAACAGACCCTCGATATCGGCGCCAGCATCGGCATTGCGCTCTATCCCGATCACGGCGTCGACGCCAACATCCTGATCCAGCGCGCCGACGTCGCCATGTATGCCGCCAAGAACAGCAACGGCGGCCACGCCTTCTACGACGGCAAGATCGACCAGCACAACCCGACGCGCCTGACCCTGCTCGGCGAGCTGCGCCATGCCGTGGAACAGGAACAGTTCGTGCTGTATTACCAGCCGAAGGTGGATCTCCGGAATCTCCAGGTCATGGGCGTCGAGGCGCTGGTGCGCTGGAATCATCCGCGCGAGGACCTGCTGCTGCCGGATACCTTCGTCCCGCTGCTGGAACAGACCGGCATGATCCGCAGCCTCACGCCATGGGTGCTGAACGAATCCCTGCGCCAGGGCCAGCTGCTCCAGGATCAGGGGCTGCCGATCACCATTTCCATGAACCTGTCGGTGCGCGACCTGCAGGACCCGTACCTGGCGGACGCCTTCGCCGAGCAGCTGGCGGCGCTGCAGATTTCACCGCGCTGGCTGGAGCTGGAGATCACCGAGAGCGCGGTGATGACCGAGCCGGAGCGTGCCCTCGAGGTGCTGGCGCGTCTGTCGGCGATGGGGCTGCGCATCGCCATCGACGATTTCGGCACCGGTTATTCCTCGCTCTCCTACCTGAAGAAGCTGCCGGTCAACACCATCAAGATCGACAAGTCCTTCGTCATCGGCATGGAGCGCGACGAAAACGACGCCGCCATCGTGCGCACCAGCGTCGATCTGGCGCACAACCTCAAGCTCGAAGTGGTGGCGGAGGGCGTGGAGAACGAGGAAACCCTGAAGCGCCTGAGCGAACTGGGCTGCGACACCGCCCAGGGCCACTACATCAGCCGCCCGCTGTCGGCGGAAGAGCTGGCCGTCTGGCTCAAGCAGTCCTCCTGGGCGATCGAGCGCAACCCCAAGCTGCTGCGCCTGCACAAGTAGTTGCGCTTCCGCGGCGGCCAATTCATCCGCCGTCGCCGATTACCACCCCATCAGCAGTTATCTTTGCCCAGACTGCAGGGCCCCGGCCCCTGCGCGACGACAAACAGCAGCGCGCCCATGATCGCCATGTTTTTCTGGAACTGGATGAACTGCGCCTGCATCTGGTCCGGCGGCAGTCCCCAGTAGGCATGAAACAGATAAGTCACCGGGATCATCCACAGGAGAATGGCGGCGGCGGCCCAGCGCGCCTGCCATCCGACCAGGATCATCAGGCCGCCACCCAGTTCGATGGCGATGGTCAGTGCCAGCATGATATTGACCAGGTTGGGATCGAGTGCCGGCATTACCTTCGCCATGTAGCCTGCGGT
The DNA here is from genome assembly GCF_002355735.1 of Sulfuricaulis limicola. Lineage (GTDB taxonomy): Bacteria > Pseudomonadota > Gammaproteobacteria > Acidiferrobacterales > Sulfurifustaceae > Sulfuricaulis > Sulfuricaulis limicola. The sequence goes on from NZ_AP014879.1 coordinate 93,478, forward strand.
TCCGGCGAAACCGGCGATCTTCTTGAAGCCGGAAACGATGAAGAGATTTGCCAGCAGCAGGCGCCCCAGCAGCGGTCCGTATTGCTGCACCCATTTGCATACAGCTTTCATGTTGTCTCCTCCTGTTCCTTGGAATCCCGCCGCATCGTAAACGTAGTTTTATCGGCTGCCTAGCTGAAACCCGGGCATTTTTGAGCTGGAACATGCCTCCGGTCGTCGGTTTTATGCACAGAGAAAACACGTCCGGAAATGACCTGCCGCCGCCGTCAGAAATCCCTTGATAAAACCCGGGTGATTTTATCTAACACGTTGATATTGAAACATTTAATTCGTCAGTTTATTTTTTAATCAAACTAACGCAATCCCCGGAAAATGCCGTGCGACAGAATGTACCGGTCGGCTTCATCAACATTGTTATCCACAGATTCTGTGAGTAACGTTTGCGCCTTTTGGATACAAGCGCTTACACGCACTTCATGACAAAGTTGTGAACGTGGAGCGCGGGTGTTTCACGTATTGCACAGAAAATACGCAAAGCCTTTTCGCCCCATGGCCTGGTAGAGGTGCTGGCATGGATGCATGGGAAAGGATAATTATTTTCCTTGCCGGAAGAATCAGCTTTAGGGTATCGTCTTGAGTGATTCTAAAAATATAAATTTATAAATTATTTCAGGATGGAGCAGGCCATGAAGGGCAGAATAATTTGCCGCCTTGTCGCATGGATAATGGGCAGCGCGGGTTTGTTGACAGCCGGTGTTTCGTCAGCCTCCTCATACGCGGTATCAACCAATAGCATCACCAATTTCCTCCTCAGCATGCCTTCCGGATCGAGCTTCGGCGGGTTTACGTTTTCGGGCGACATTGCGGTTGCGCTTGGAGATTTGACCGGCGGGGAGGCCGATATTGACAAGCAGGATGCCGATGCAGCCTGCGTGGGCGGGTACTGCGCTGGTTTCAACAACAGTTTCACTTCGCACGGAATCAGTCCCGATCCGGGCTATGCGTATGGCGATGCGCAGATAGGCAGTAAAAATGTCCTGGCGGGTACCGGCGCTGCCTCTTCCATTGGTGAAGCAACATCCTACGATGGCCTTGCCGGTGCTGCTGGCGCCAATACGATGATCGCTTCTTTCAACCTGACCTCTGTCGGTATGCTCAATTTCAGCTTCCTGTCGACGCCTTATATGCAAACACAGCTCGGCGCGGGCGCACTTTCCGCCTCGGGGACCACTGACATGAATATCACCATCTGGCAGGGTCTGACGAAAAAGTTTGAATGGGCCCCCGATGGACTGTCAGGCGGAATTCTGAACGGCACCGAAGGGTCAGATCCATTCAGTCTTAATTTTGGTATCAACGGCAACAACACCTATTCCCCGGGAGCAGGATCGTTCAGCGCTTCCACCGCCGCGCTGGCGGCGGGGACATACACCATGAAAATCCATATGGGCAATGAGGCACATGCTGCCTCCGTCGCTGTTGTACCTGTACCCGCTGCGCTGCCGCTTTTCGGGTCGGGGGCAATTGCGCTTGCCGCGCTGGCTCGCCGACGGAGCAAATCAAGCCAGTAACGAGTTCAGTGAACAGACCGCAACGATTTCAGTTTCCGCGCTGCGCGATCCGGTTTTTCCCGCCATCAGGCCTGAATTTCCTGTGATAGAGTCGTGGCATGGTAGCCATGCCGCGCATCTATCAGGTCGCAATTCCAACACCGTTATATCGCCTGTTTGATTATTTGGCCGTGCCTGGTGTGGCCAGGTTCCCGCCAGGCGTGCGCGTGCGCGTGCCCTTTGGCCGGCGCGAACTGGTCGGGGTGGTGATGGGTGAGGTGGCGCAAAGCGAGTTGCCCGCCAACCGGCTGAAAAGCATCACACAACCGCTGGACGACAGCGCCATCCTCCCGCCATCCATGTTGAGCCTGCTCCAATGGGCGGCGGATTATTACCATCATCCCCTCGGCGAGGTCATCCACACGGCCCTGCCGGTGTATTTGCGTCAGGGACGTGCGCCGGTCGCCAGCGGGGTGAAGGTGTGGTCGCTCACGCCCGCCGGAAAGGCGGTGGATCCGCAGACGTTGAAGCGCGCGCCGGCGCAGAAACAGGTGCTCGAGGCGCTGGCGGCGGATGCGGACGGTCTCGATGCGGAGCAGCTTGCCAAGGTCTCGCAGCGCTCGGCGGCGGCGCTCAAGGCGCTGCGCGCCAAAGGGTGGGTGAGCAGTCACCAACGTGAGACGCGGCCCGTGATCAGCGGGGATTTGCAAACCGCGCCGGAACTCAATCCGGACCAGAAATCCGCCGTGGCCGGCATCCTTGCCGGTCTCGGCGGATTTCGTCCTTTCCTGCTGCATGGCGTGACCGGCAGCGGCAAGACCGAGGTGTACCTGGGCGTGATCGAGCAGGTGCTGGCGCAGGGCAAGCAGGCGCTGGTGCTGGTGCCGGAGATCAGCCTGACGCCGCAGCTGGTGGGTCGTTTCGCGCGGCGTTTTCGTGCGCCGATCGCCCTGCTGCATTCCGGCCTCAACGAACAGGAACGCCTGAGCGCCTGGGTCCGGGCCAGCGCCGGCCGCGCGTCCATCGTGCTCGGCACGCGCTCGGCGGTATTCACGCCGCTGATGCATCCCGGTCTTATCGTCGTGGACGAGGAACACGATGCCTCGTACAAACAGCAGGACGGTTTCCGCTATTCGGCCCGCGACGTGGCCGTGATGCGCGCCGCGCGCGAGAAAATACCGGTCATACTCGGCTCGGCCACGCCCTCGCTGGAGAGCCTCAAGAACGCGCGCCAAGGCGCCTATACCCTGATTGAATTGCCGGAACGCACTGGAACCGCGGTCATGCCACAGGTGCGGCTGCTCGACATGCGCCGGCTCAAGCCCAGCGAAGGATTATCGTTGCCGCTGCGCGAGGCGCTCGCGGCCAGACTCGAAAAAGGCGAGCAGAGCATCCTGTTTCTCAACCGCCGCGGCTTCTCTCCGGTGTGGATGTGTTTTGACTGCGGCTGGGTCGCCCCGTGCAAGCGCTGCGACGCCCGGCTCACCCTGCATCACAGGAAACAGAAACTGCTTTGCCATCATTGCGGCGCGGAACAGGAAGTCGTCAAGAGTTGTCCCTCCTGCCAGGGCGCCAACCTGCACCCGCTCGGCGAGGGCACGGAACGGGTCGAGGGCGCGCTGGAAAAATTTTTCCCGCGGGCGCGCATCGAGCGCATTGATCGCGACAGCACCGCGCGCCGCGGGGCGCTCGAGGAAAAACTGCGTCGCGTCCACGCCGGCGAGGCCGATATCCTGGTCGGGACCCAGATGCTGTCCAAGGGGCATGACTTCCCCAACGTCACGCTGGTCGGCATCCTCAACGCCGACCAGGGGTTGTACGGGACCGATTTCCGTTCGGGTGAACGGCTGTTCCAGTTGATCATGCAGGTCAGCGGCCGCGCCGGCCGCGCCGACAAGCCGGGCGAGGTGCTGATCCAGACCTGGCATCCGGAGCATCCCCTGTTCGCGGCGTTGCAGCGCCATGACTTTCACGGCTTCGCCGAGTTCGCGCTCAACGAGCGCCGCGAGACCGGCTACCCGCCTTACACCCATCTGGCCCTGCTGCGCGCCGAAGCGCCCGCGCCCGGCGCGGCGCTCGAATTTCTGCGCGCGGCGCGCGCGCTGGCGGTGCAACTGTCGCCCGGGAAGGACGTTCAGCTATTGTCCCCGGCGCCGGCACCCATGGAGCGGCGCGCCGGGCGTTACCGCGCGCAACTGCTGGTGCAATCCGGCCAGCGCGCGCCGCTGCACGAATTCCTGGCGCAATGGGTGCGGCAGCTGACGGAGGCGAAGTTCGCCAAGAAGACGCGCTGGTCGCTGGATGTCGATCCGGCGGATATGTATTAATTCATGGTCACAGAGGCCACAGAGAACACAGAGTAAAAACAGGAAATTTCAGCGAACAGTTTTGATTTTTATTCTCTGTGATTAATCTTATGCCCGGACAAACGAGCGCAGCGAGTAGGGCTTCATTTACGTGCTCTGTCTTAATGCGGAATGGCCTCGAAGATTTCCTGGCCGCTGTCATCATTGATCAGGCGGTAAACACGCCATGCCGCATCCTTGCCGGTCCGGCACGCGCCATAGCGGAAGGGCATGTTCCTGCCAGCGAGCGCAAAGCGCAGATCGTTGAACCACACGCATAGCCGGCCCTGGACGCGATCCATGCCATACAACGCCGGAAACAGGGCAAAATTCCGGTAGGACGAAAGCACCTCGGAATACCACAACTCTTCCGCCAGCTTGGCATCCTTCCCCAGGCCGAAACGTGGAACCTGTTTCCACAGGGCGTCCCGCACCGGGTAATACGAGGCATGGACCTGGCGCAGCCAATGGGCGCCCTCCGGCGGGAATTCCGGAATCTCGTTGCGCCACAGGCTCACGTAGGCCATGTGATATTCGTCCTTTTGCGGGATCACGATCATCCAGTGGAACGGCGAGAACGGCTGGGGAATCGCCTCAACCGTGCCGGCCACGAGCCCGTGACGGAGCGCGTAGTTCTCGCCTGCCGCGACGGCACGTTGATGCAGGACGCCTTGGAAACCCACGTAGGCGGCGAGCACGGCCAGGCCGATGACGGCGGGTTTGCGCGTAAGCTTCCATACCGCCGAGGCCACGAGTCCGGCGACGATGATCGCTGTGAAATACGGATCGATGATGAAGGTCGTCGGTAGCTGCGCGCGCCAGACGGAGAATGGCGCGAAGATCATGGTGCCGAAGGCGGTGATGACGTCACCGGCGATGTGGATGCCGATGCCCAGCGCCACCACGCCGACGAATGCGCGCCAGGAATATTTGCCGCGTACCAGCAGCATGAACAGCAGCGACAGGCCCAGCGCCCACAACGGCAGCATGACCACCGAGTGGGTGACGCCGCGGTGCACAGTGAGATAGGTGAGCGGATCGATGAAGCGCGTGATGAAATCGCTGTCGGGAAACGCCGCAGCCCAGAACCCGACCCACAGGCGTGCGCGCCGCGGCAACTGATCCGGCCGCGGGTCCTTCGGTTCCGTCGCGCGCGCAAGCAACGCGCCGCTCAGGGCATGTGTCAGGGTGTCCATGTCGTCAGTTCACCAACAGTTCAAAGTATATCGTGGCATCTGACACCGCTCTGGTACTGATATTCATGCCGGCAATTCCGCCGCCGGTATCCGTGTGACGGCGGCCCTCATGAGTTGGATTTCCATCTGGCCGAAGTTACTGAAGGCCCTTGCTTGACAGCTCCATAATTAGCAGTCCATAATTAAGTTATACAACTAACTTAAAATATAACTAACTGAAATTAAATTAAAAATGGGATCAGACAAACGCACACGCCTGATTGAGGCCGCCAACAAACTGATTCATCAGCAGGGTTTCAACCTGACCACGCTCGCCGACATCGCCCGCGAATCCGAGGTGCCGCTCGGCAACGTGTATTACTACTTCAAAACCAAAGAAGAGATCGGCAGCGCCCTGATCGAACACCGCGCGAATTTTTACCGCGGCATGATCGAGTCATGGAACCGGCTGCCTGATCCGAAGCAGAGGCTGGCGGCGCTGATCGAGATGGTGTCCGGCGAGCGCGAAACTCTTGCCCAGAGCGGCTGCCCTATTGGCAGCTTGTGCCAGGAGCTGCACAAAGACGGTGGACCGCTGGCAGACAAGTCCGCCAGCCTGATGGCCGCCATGCTGTCCTGGGCCGAGCAGCAGTTCCGCCTGCTCGGCAAAGAAAAAGAATCACCCGACCTCGCGCTGCACGTTGTCTCGGTGCTGCAGGGCGCCAGCCTGCTGACGCACACCTTCCGCCAACCGGACCTGATCGCACGCGAAACAGTGCGACTCAAAAAATGGATAGACAGCTTGTGAAAGGCCGCTGAATAAATTCTGGCCAACCGGGAGAAATAATGAGCGCGACAAAAAAGCTTCGGGTGCTGGTAACGGGAGCCACGGGTTTTCTGGGCAGCAATGTCCTCAAGGCCCTCATGACGCAGCCCGGTGTCGAGCCGATAGCGGCCTGCCGCCAACGCGAGAAACTGGCAGGAAATTTCCAGGGTGAGGTACGGGTTGGTAATTTGATGGATGCGGATTACCGACGCGAGGTAGTGAGAGAGGTCGATGTCATATGCAGCGCCGGCAACTGGGCATCCATGTGGAGCCACAAGGAGCAGGAACGCGAACGCTTTTTCGAGCCGACCCGTGACCTCATCGAGCAATCCATTCGACAGGGCGTAAAACGCTTTATCCAGACCAGCACGGTCGTGATCGGGGCTGTCAGGAAAGACAACGAACCCATCGACGATTTCTCACCGACGCGGCACACCGGTTTCTGGCCCCATCTCGACTGCCTGGTCGATCTGGACCATTACATGCGCACGAACAGCCAGCGTGGCACACAAATGGTCACGCTGCGCCTCGGTCACTTTATTGGCGCCGGCAACCGCCTGGGCATGCTGCCGGCACTGGTGCCACGGCTTCGAACCCGGCTGGTGCCGTGGCTCGCCGGAGGACGCAAGCGCCTGCCGTTGGTGGCCGACACCGACTTGGGCAAGGCTTTTGCGCTGGCAGCAACAACCAACGGCCTGAATGACTACGAGTCGTTCAACATCTGCGGCAAGGAATTTCCCACGTTGCGCGAGGTCGTGGAGTTCATCGCAATGGAGACGGGATTTCCCAGGCCGCTTTACAGCGTCCCTTACCCGGCCGGGTATGCCTTTGGCTGGCTGATGGAGTCGCTCAAGCCGGTCATGCCGGGTTCCTCGCCGTTTCTCACCCGTTCCATCGTGCATCTGTGCGAGAACTGGGTCTGCCCCAACGATTATGCCCGGAGAAAACTCGGTTATGCGCCGGGCAAGGACTGGCGCGCGGCGGTGCGCGAGCACCTGGCCGATCTCAGGGCCGAAGGCTATCCGTGGCCGCGCCTGTGCCAGCCGGCCTGATTGAATTCTCAAGACTCCCTCAACCCAAACAGGAGATCGCCATGTCAAACACAGTCCAGGAACTCGACGCCCGCGGACTCAACTGCCCGCTGCCCATTCTGCGCGCCAAGAAGGCGCTTAACGGTCTGCAATCGGGACAGGTGCTGCGCATACGCGCCACCGATCCGGGCGCGGTCAAGGATTTCGACGCCTTCTGCAAACAGACCGGCAACGAGCTGGTTTCCTCCGAGCAGAACAGCGGCGAGTATGTTTTCCAGATACGCAAGCACTGACGGAGGCGCGGCAACCGGATTTCGCCGGCTGGTCAGGTCAGCCGGTCGGCGAATTCGTTCAGCATTTTTATCATTTCCGGCGGATATTTTTGCGACAGCTTTTCGCGGAACACGGCGATGTCCTTCCTCGCTGCTTCGAGCTTGCCTGCGCCCATGCGGCTAAGGCGGATGTGGAACGAGCGCCGGTCCGAGTTGTTTTCGGTCACCTCCACGATCCCCGACTGGATCAGCTCGTTGATCAGCACGCTGGCCGTGGCGCGCCGGACGCTCAGCTTTTCGCTCATTTCCGTCACCGTCGCCTGCCCCATTTCCGCCAGTGCATCGAGCAACCGGTACTGGGGAACCCGCAGTCCCGAGTACATCAGCGACACCGAGATGTTGCGCTCCAGGTTCTGCGCCGCCTTGAGCAGTTTGACGACATCGATATTTTCCATGCCGCTCCCGCAATCCTGTTTGTTAGCGAAACTAATTAAATTCTCTGATTTGTGCTTCGCCCGTCCGGCATATTTAATCAGTTCAGAATATGCCGATTGACTATATGTGATGCCAATCGTCATATCAAATCCGTGTCGATCGTTCATGCAATCAACAATCAGGACGGAAGGCGCGGCGAGGTTTATCCGATCATCCTGTAACTTATTGAGGAGGGCTCATGTCCATCACGGCAGAAAAATCCACCGGCAATCTTTCCGGCGAATTGCTGCAGCAGCACGGCGCCGCGCTCGACGCGTGGTTCGACGATCGTTTCTCGAAAAAACTGAAAGAGGTTGAAGAGAACAGGACGCCGTCGCTTTCCATCATCGCCACCAAGGGCACCATGGACTGGGCCTATCCGCCGTTCATTCTCGCCTCCACCGCCTCGGCGCTGGGCTGGGACGTGAACGTGTTTTTCACCTTCTACGGCCTGGAACTGCTGAAAAAAGACCTGAATCTCCAGGTGAGTCCGCTCGGGAATCCGGGCATGCCCATGAAAATGCCGTTCGGGCCGAAATGGTTCCAGGGCATCAACTGGAACATGCCGAACCTGCTGATGGCCGGCGTGCCGGGATTCGAGAAGTTGGCCACGACCCTGATGAAGAAAACCGTGAAGAACAACGGCGTCGCGTCGATCCAGGAATTGCGCGATGTCTGTATCGAGGCCGGCGTCAATCTGGTCGCGTGCCAGATGACGGTGGATCTGTTCGGCTACACGCGCGACGATTTCATTCCCGAGGTCAAGGACTGGATCGGCGCCGCCAGCTTCCTGCCGATCGCGCAGAAATCCGACGTGAGCCTGTTCATCTAGTTCTGAACGGCCGGTCTTCGGACAACCGTCCGAAGACCGGTGTTCCGCGAGCTAAAAGAAAGATCAAGAAAGAATTAAGAACAAGGGGGAGTGATGAACAGGATTCATGTCGGACAGGTTATCGGCAGGAAAACCCTGGTGGACACCGATTCCAGACCGGTGCCGATTCCGGACGGAAGCAGACTGGTCCATCTTCAGTTCCGGCGATTCGCGGGCTGTCCTTTTTGCAGCGTACACCTGCATTCCTTCGTGCGACGCCATGATGACATCACGGCGGCAAACATCCGCGAGGTGGTAGTGTTCCGCTCTACCCTGACGGCGTTGCAGCGTCATCATGGGGGCGTCCCGTTCGACATCGTCGCTGACCCCGGTGGCAGTCTTTATACCGACTTCGGCGTCGGGTCGGGTCCAGGCGCTTTGCTGAATCCGCGTGTGTTGTTTCTGGCGCTGCCGAATGTCCTGCGCATGCTTCCGGGGCTTCCGGGCCTGCCGTCGTCGGGGGAAAGCGCGCTGGGCCTGCCCGCCGATTTTCTGATCGCGACGGACGGGAAGGTTCGAGCCTGCAAGTACGGCACGCACGCCGATGACCAGTGGTCGGTGGACGAACTTCTCGCCCACGCTCATGATCGCGGGGCGCCATGACTATTCGCTTGCTGACCATCCCGATCAGTCACTACTGCGAAAAGGCCCGCTGGGGCCTGGAGCGGCTCGGCCTCGCCTACCACGAAGAGGCGCATATCCAGGGGTTCCATTATTGGCGAACCTGGCGTCTGAGTCGCCAGCCGCTGGTCCCGGTCCTGATCGACAACGGGGAAACCATCACGGGATCCGCGTCCATCCTCAGGCATCTGGAGCGTTATGCGCGCCCCGAGCACAAACTGTATCCGGACCCGCCGCTTCGGGCCCGGGTTGATGAACTGGAGGTCTTGTTCGACAGCGTGCTCGGGGTCGAAAGCCGCCGCTGGTTCTATTTCCAGTACCGTCAGCAACCGGCCTCCGCAATTCTCAGACTGATCGCGCAGAGGGTTCCCGCCCATGAACGCCTGCTGGCTCGCTGGTTGCTGTGGCCGATGCAGGAGTTTGCCAGGAAGCGACTGAACATATCGCTCCGGACGGTGGAGGCGGGACTCGAACAAGTCAGGCAGGTTCTCGCGCACACCGATACGCTGCTCGCCGATGGCCGTCCTTACCTTCTCGGCGACCGATTCACGGCGGCTGACCTGAGTTTCGCCTGCCTGATGGCGCCGTTTACGCTCCCGCGCCGCTACGGCGTTCGGCTCCCGGGCCCGGAGGAGTTGCCGGCCGCCATGCAGACAACCGTGAGCAGCATCAGCCAGTCCCTGTCGGGGCAACATGCGATCCGGCTTTTCGAGGAAGAACGTCCGGTATTGCCGCCATGCAGATAAAATGTTCCGGAAAATCGTGGTAAAAAACCGTTACGGAGAAGAAAGCATGCACCCCGCCCCGATCGAAGACCCGTTCCACGCCGCCTTCCGCGGTAATTTCACCGGCGTGCTGAGCTGGGAGGATCTCGACGCCTTCTGGAACGTGGTGCGCGACAACGCTGCCGCCGGCTGGTACCTGTACGCCATCGGCGAGCCGCCCCCGACCGCGCCTGCCACGGCCGAGCAGGTTAATATTTTTCTCGGTGAGATCGACGTGCTGTTGCGCAAGGAACACGAAGAAGATTACTGCGGCATCGTTTACACCGACAGCAAGACCGAACCTTCCATGATCAAGATCTTCGATCCGAACAATCTCGGCGTGCAGTGCGGTTTCAGCGACAACCCGCCACTGCCCGGCTGGGTCCTGAGTCGCTTGCCGCCGGTCACGCTGCATGACCACGCGCACCGCCCGGAGAACCGCAAGCGCTGGTGGCGCAAACTCTGGGATTGATGTCGCGATCAGCGGCCCGGCGTTTTCACCGCGCCGGCCGGCACCCGCGGACGGATCATCCGGGTTTCGGGCCAGGCACCGGCGAGCATGAGCCCGATCATGTGGAAGGCGCGCCCGACGCGCCGCGTGAACGGCGCGGGTCGGAATGCGATCGTTAATGCTTTCATTTGCCTTCACCTTCGCTGGTTGAGTGGTACGGACAAAAAGGCGCGCGGGACATCTCTGCCCCGAGCGCCCTGCAACGGATTACTGCGCGGCCTTCGCTTCTTCCGGAATCACTTGAGGTCGAAGCGATCCAGGTTCATCACCTTGTTCCAGGCCGCCACGAAGTCGCGGACGAACTTCTGCTGCGCGTCCGCCGTGGCATAGACCTCGGCCAGCGCGCGCAGCTCGGAGTTCGAGCCGAACACCAGGTCGACACGGGTGCCGGTCCACTTCGGTTTGCCGGTCTTGCGGTCGCTGCCCTCGAACACGTCCTTGTCCGCGGACATCGCCTTCCAGGCGGTGCCCATATCGAGCAGATTCACGAAGAAGTCGTTGGTCAACGTCTCCGGACGGTCGGTGAAGACACCGTGCCGGGTCTGGCCGACGTTGGTGTTGAGGATCCGCATGCCGCCAACCAGAACCGTCATCTCCGGCGGGGTCAGCGTCAGCAGTTGTGCCTTGTCCACCAGCAGCTCCTCGGCCGAGACGGTATATCTGGTCTTCTGGTAGTTGCGGAAGCCATCCGCGATCGGCTCCAGCACGGCAAAGGCCTCGACATCGGTCTGCTCCGGCGAAGCGTCCATGCGGCCCGGTGCGAACGGAACCGTCACCTCGACACCGGCATTCTTCGCCGCTTTTTCAACGCCGGCGCAACCAGCGAGCACGATCAGGTCGGCGAGCGACAGCTTCTTGCCGCTCGCGGCTGCCTTGTTGAACTCGCTCTGGATGCCCTCGAGTGTCTTGAGCACCTTGGCGAGTTGCGCCGGCTGGTTGACGGCCCAGTCCTTCTGTGGCGCCAGACGGATGCGGGCGCCGTTGGCGCCGCCGCGCATGTCGGAACCACGGAACGTGGACGCCGATGCCCAGGCGGTCGACACCAGCTGCGCGACCGTGAGGCCCGACGCCAGCACCTTGCCCTTGAGGTCGGCAATGTCCCGCGCGTCGATCAACTTGTGATTGACCGCGGGGATCGGGTCTTGCCAGATCAGCTCTTCCTTCGGAACCTCCGGGCCGAGATAGCGGGCGCGCGGCCCCATGTCACGGTGCGTCAGCTTGAACCAGGCACGGGCGAAGGCATCCGCGAACTCGTCCGGGTTTTCCATGAAGCGCCGCGAGATCTTCTCGTACGCCGGGTCGAAACGCAGCGACAGGTCCGTGGTCAGCATGGTCGGCGCGATGCGCTTCGACTTGTCGTGCGCATGCGGCACGGTGCCGGCGCCGGCGCCATGCTTCGGTGTCCACTGATGCGCGCCGGCCGGGCTCTTGGTCAGCTCCCATTCGTAGCCGAACAGGTTCCAGAAGAAGTTGTTGCTCCACTTCGTCGGCGTGGTGGTCCAGGTGACTTCCAGGCCGCTGCCGATCTGGTCGGCACCCTTGCCGCTGCCGAAGCTGCTCTTCCAGCCGAGGCCCTGTTCCTCAATGGGAGCGGCTTCGGGCTCGGGCCCGACGTGGGTTGCCACGCCGGCGCCGTGGGTCTTGCCGAAGGTGTGGCCGCCGGCGATGAGCGCCACTGTTTCTTCGTCGTTCATCGCCATGCGCGCGAAGGTCTCGCGGATGTCTTTGGCCGCGGCCACGGGGTCCGGGTTGCCGTTGGGGCCCTCCGGGTTGACGTAGATGAGGCCCATCTGCACGGCCGCGAGCGGATTCTCGAGCTGGCGTTCACCGGAGTGGCGCTGGTCTTCCAGCCACTTTTTTTCGGCGCCCCAGTAGATGTCCTTTTCCGGTTCCCAGATGTCCTCGCGCCCGCCGGCGAAACCGAAGGTCTTGAAGCCCATCGATTCCAGCGCGACGTTGCCGGTGAGAATGATCAGGTCGGCCCAGGAGATCTTGCGGCCATACTTCTGCTTGATCGGCCAGATCAGCCGGCGCGCCTTGTCAAGGTTGACGTTGTCGGGCCAGCTGTTGATGGGGGCGAAACGCTGGTTGCCGGTTCCGGCGCCGCCGCGGCCGTCGGCGGTGCGGTAGGTGCCGGCGCTGTGCCAGGCCATGCGAATGAACAACGGTCCGTAGTGGCCGAAGTCCGCCGGCCACCAGTCCTGTGAGTTGGTCATCAGCGCGCGGAGATCCTTCTTCACGGCCTCCAGGTCGAGCGTCTTGAATTCTTCGGCGTAATTGAAGTCCTCACCCATCGGATTGGACTTGGCGGAATGCTGGCGCAGCATGTCCAGTTTCAGCTGGTTCGGCCACCAGTCCCGGTTCGACGGGCCGGCGCCAGCGGTGTGATGGAACGGGCACTTGGCTTCGGTTGACATGGGTTCTCTCCTTTCCTTCGTAACATCAGGTTCGCCGTGCAATTTCCGGAGCCTGTCCCGGTTGCGGGACTGGTTCGTTGATGGCGGTCAAAATCCCGCCACTTCCGGCCAACGGCGTCACGGCCCGCCGTTCAATGAGACGCAGCCTAGGCCCGGACGTTTAATCGTTCCAATCGTTATTTCAAGTCAGTATGATAGGAATTGCCTATATACGTTTTTGTCCCGCCGGAGGGCCGATATGAACCTGCGTGACCTCAAGTACTTCATCATGCTCGCCGAAACCCGCCACTTCGGGCAGGCGGCGGCGCGCAGTTTCGTGTCGCAGCCGACGCTCTCGGGCCAGATCAAGAAGCTCGAGGACGAGCTGGGCGTAGCACTGTTCGAGCGCACCAAAAAACACGTGGCGCTGACGCCGCTGGGTGAGGCACTGCTGCCGCACGCGCGGCGCGCGGTGGAGGAGGCCGAGGCGCTGGCGCAGCTGGCGCGCGCCAGCCAGGACCCGCTCGCCGGGTCGCTGCGGCTCGGCGTGATCCCGACGCTCAGCCCCTACCTCATGCCGCTGGTGCTGGCGCCGCTCAGGCGCCAGCACCCGCAATTGAAACTGGTGCTCACCGAGGAGCTGACCGAACACTTGCTCGAGCGGTTGCACCGTCATGAGATCGATGCGGCGCTGATCGCAACCACGGTGAAGGATGCCGAGCTGGCGACGCGCGTCCTGTTCGACGAACCGTTCTGGCTGGCGATCCCGCGCAAACACCCGCTGTACGACAAGGACAGCATCGTGCGCCGTGATCTCGCTCAGCTCGATCTGCTGTTGCTGTCCGAAGGCCATTGCCTGGCCGAACAGGCCATGGAGGTGTGCCACCTGCGCGAGCGCGCGCAGACCGGCGAGCAGGCCGATCTGCGCGCCGCCAGCCTCGACACCCTGTTGCAGCTCGTGGGCGCGGGCATGGGCGCGACGCTGGTGCCGGCGCTGGCGTTGCGCAGCGCCGCGATGACCGGCTCGGGCGTGGTGACGCGCCAGCTGGAAGTGCCGGACGCCTACCGGCGCGTGTCGCTGGTGTGGCGCCGGAGCTTCCCGCGCACGGCCGCGGTCGAGGCGCTGGCCGGGGTCATCCTTGCCCAGCTTCCGAATACCGTGCGCGTGGCGGGAGCGGCCCGGCGCGACACGCGGTCTACACGGCCGCGCGCCGGTGCTCGTAAATAAAGTACACCAGCGGGATCACGAACAGCGTCAGCACCGTCGAGGCGAAGGTGCCGTAGATGAGCGAGATCGCCAGCCCGCCGAACACCGGGTCGAAGGCCATGATCAGCGTGCCGAGGATGATGGCAGACGCCGTGAGCAGTATCGGGCGCAGGCGCACCACGCCGGCCTGCAACACCGCCTCGTCGAGCGCGTGCCCGGCCCTGCGGTACTCGAGGATGAAATCAATCAGCAGCAGCGAGTTGCGCACCACGATGCCGGCCAGCGCGATCACGCCGATCATCGAGGTGGCGGTGAAATGCTGGCCCATGATCATGTGTCCCGGCAGCACGCCCACGACGGTGAGCGGGATTGCGCCCATCACGATCAGCGGGATGGCAAACGAGCGGTAATAACCGACCAGGGTCAGGTAGATCAAAATGATCGCCACCGCGAAGGCCGAGCCGAGGTCGCGGAACACGTCCAGCGTCAGGCGCATCTCGCCGTCCCAGCGCAGCGCGTAGCCGCTGGTGTCCGGGTCGGCCATGAAGTACTGCGTCAGTTTCGCGCCCGACGGCAGCTCGTGGATGCGCAGCCAGTTCCACATTTTCAGCACCGCGTACACCTGCGAGCTCGAGCCGAGCTCGCCGCTGACGTAAACCACCGGGTACTGGTCCTTGTGGAAAATCGGCTTGGGCGCCACGCGGCTTTCGACGCGCGCGATGTCGCTGAGCGGCACCTGCCGGCCCTGCGGGCTGGTGAAGAATATCTTCGACAGGTCCTGCGGCCCGGCGCGATCGGCGGCCGGGACGCGGAAGCGGATCGGCACCGGCTCCTTCTCGAACTCGAGGTGCACGGTGCTGGCGTCGAGCCCGGCGAGGAAGGCGTGCAGCGTTTCCGCCACCTGCGCCGGGGCGATGCCGGCCAGCATGGCGCGCTCGCGGTTCACCACGATGCGGTGCTCGGTCCGGTCGTCGGTCACCGAGTCGTCGATGTCCACCACGTCTTCGGTCTGCTCGAACACCTCGCGCCGCAGCTCTTTCGCGATCTTGCGCAACTGTGCGTAATCGGGTCCGTAGAGTTCGGCCAGGATCGTGGCGCGCACCGGCGGGCCCGGCGGGTCCTCGACCAGCTTGATATTCGCGCCGGTCTGGCGCGCCAGTTCCGCAATCGGCGGGCGCAGCTCGAGTACGATGTCGATCGAGGACTCCCCGCGGTCGTGCTTGTTGCGCAGGTTCACGCGCACGTCGGCCACATGCGGGCCGGATTTGAGATTGGCCCCGCGCAGCAGACCATTGAAGTCGGCCACGCCGGCCTCGCCGACCGTGGCCTCGTAAGTCTCGACCTCTGGGTGCCGGCGCACGACGTCGCCGACCAGTCGCGCCACGCGGTCGGTTTCTTCGAGGCTGGTGCCCTCGGGCATGTCGATGGTGATGTTGAACGTGTTGGTGTTGTTCTTGGGCAGCATCTGGAATTTCACCCAGCCGAAGGCCGGCAGCAGCAACACCGCCAGCAGCACCAGACCGACGCCGAGGAAGAAACCGTTGCGCACCCCACGCGAAGCGATAAGCCGGCCCATCCAGCGCTCGTAGAACCGTTCGAGTCGCCCGTGGTGCTCCTGATGCTCGAGATCCTCTCCCCCGCGTACCTTGAGGAAACGGTACGCCGCCCACGGCGCCACGGTGTAGGCGATGGCGAGCGAGGTGAGCATCGCGATCGGCACGTTGAACGGGATCGGCGCCATGTACGGCCCCATCATGCCGGTGACCCAGAACATCGGCAGGAACGCGAACATCACGGTGAAGGTGGCGAGGTTGGTCGGTTTGCCGATCTCGTTCACCGCGGCGATCGCGCCCCGCAGCCGGTCCGCGCCCTTCTTGGCGTAGTGACGGAAGATGTTTTCGATCACCACGATCGAGTCGTCGACCAGCAGGCCGAGCGACAGGATCAGCGCGAACAGCGTGATGCGGTTGATGGTCTGGCCGGCGGCGAAGCCGACGGCCAGGGTGATGAACAGGATCAGCGGGATGGTGACGGTGACGATCGAAGCCGCGCGCCAGCCGAGGAAGAACACCAATAAAGCCACCACGCTGGCGATGGCGATCGCGAGGTGCTCCATCAGCAGGTTCACCGCAGCGTCGGCCTTGGCGCCGTCGTTGCGCGTGACGTTGACCTGCACGCCCTCGGGGATCAGCGTCGGGCGGATGCGTTCCAGCGTCGTCAGAACCGCGTCGGCGACCGTGACGGCATTGGTGCCGGCGCGCTTGGCGATGGCCACCGTCACCGCCGGGGTCTCGTAATCGGCCACACGCTTGCCTGAAAATGCGGGGCCGTAGCCGATGCGGTGCAGGCGTTCGATCTCGCCCGGACCGTCGACGATGCGCGCGACCTGCTTGAGATACACCGGCCGGTGCTGCGACAGGCCCACCACCAGGTCGCCGACATCGGAGGCTGAGCGCAGGGCCCCGCCGGCCTGCACGCTGGCGACGCGGTTGCCGCCCACGAACGCGCCGGACGGGATGTCGACATTGGTCGCCGCGACCACGCGGCGTACCTCGGCAAGCGTGATGTTGTAGGCATGCAGGCGCTCAAGATCGAGATAGACGTTGATCTTGCGCGGCTCGCCGCCGTGCACGAACGAAAACGCCGTGCCCTCGACCCGTCGCAATTCCTCCAGCACTTCGTTGGCGATGCGGCGCATCTCGCAGGCGTCGCGCGTGGTGCACGAGAGCGAAATCGTGAGGATCGGCACGTCGTCCACGTCGGCCGGCTTGATCAGCGGTTGCAGCGTGCCGTGCGGCATGCGGTCGAGGTTGCTCATGATGCGGTCGTACAGCTTGACCAGCGAGTCCTCCTTGTTCTGTCCGACCTCGAACTGCACCGTGACCACGCCCTGCGAGTTCATGGCGACGCCATAGGTATGGTCGATGCCGGCCAGGCCCTGGAGAATGGCCTCCAGCGGCTTGACGATGAGCTGCTGGATCTCGTCCGGCGTGGCGCCGGGCTTGGACACGATGACGTTGGCCGCCGGCACCACGATCGAGGGATTTTCCTCGCGCGGCGTCACCAGGAACGCGAACACGCCGGCGAGAAAGGCGAAGGCCATGATCAGCAGCGTCAGCTTGCTGTCGATGAAGTAAGCGGCGATGCGCCCGGCGATGTTCAATTCCTGGTTGTTTCTGGCCATCGGCGGCTGATCTTATTTCGTGGCGACGGGCGTGCCGTCGTGCACGGCGCCAAGCTCGCCGAGCACCAGGGTTTCATTGCCATGCAGCCCGCTCAGGATTTCAACCTGCGTGCCGCCGGTCCGGCCGGGGCGTACCAGGCGGAAACGCGCCTCGCCGGCCTCGTTGAGCACGAACACGCCGGGGATGCCGCCGCGCTCCACCAGCGCCGCGCGCGGAATGTTTATCCGCAGCGTTGCTTCCGGCTTCAGGTTCAGGACCAGCACCGGCCGCTCCACGCGCGGCAGGGACGGCGGCGCCTCCGGCGGTTTTTTGTCGCAACTGGCGAGCACCAGTCCGAGCAGAATCACGATCGCTACCCGCCGCGAGTGGCTCATTGGCCTTCCTCCGGCGGCAGCGGCAAGGTGCCTTCGGCGAGTTGCAACGCGGCCTGTCCGACTTCCAGGTTCACGCGCGAGACCAGCTCCTCGCTGCGCGCGTCGGTGTGGGAGCGTTCCGCCTGCAGCAGATCGATGAGCAGCGTGCGTCCCTGACCGTAGCGCTGCTTGACCAGGCGCACGTTTTCTTTCGCGTGCTCAGTGTTATCGGCGGCGGTGGCGTGCCGCGCCCGCGACTCGCGCAGGTTCTCCCTGGCCTCGCGCACGTCATGGCGCACGGTCTGTTCCAGCGACTGCACGCGCCATTGCGCCTCGCGTTCCTCGGCCAGCGCCGTGGTGATTCCGCCCTGGTGCCGGCCGCCGGCGTAGAGGTCGAGGCTGACTACACCCATGATGCTGGAAGAGTGCTCATCGAAACCAGGGTTGTCGTCGTACCAGTTGCTGGTGGCGATGAAGTCCACGCTGGGTTTGTGCACGGCGCGCGCCGCCTGCACCCGCGCCCGGGCGGCCTGGTGCACGGCGCGCGCGGCCGCCAGGTCCCGGCGGTTCGCCAGCGCGCGCGTTTCGATGTCCGCGGCATTGGCGGTGTCGGCGGCCGCGCCGGACACGGCGGGCGCCAACGTGATCCCGGTCTCGAGCGGCAGGCCCATGGCGAGTTTCAACTGATTGCGCGCCGATTCGAGCCGGGTCGCGGCCTGCTCGCGCTGCGACTGCACTGCGGCGAGATTGACCTCGGCGGTGAGCTTGTCGGAAACGACTATTCTGCCTTCGCGCGCGAGCTGCGCCGTGGTGCGCGCATGATCCTGCGCGGCCTTGACGGCGTCGTCGGCGATGGCGAGTCCTTCCTGTGCCGCCTGAACATTCAGCCAGGCGCGCAGGGTCTGGAAGGCGGTGAGCTCGCGCGCGCGTTCATATTGCAACCGGGCATGATTCTCCATCTCTTCGGCACTCGTCAGCGAAGCCGAGACCCGACCGCCGGCGTACAGCGGCAGGCGCAGCGCCAGTTGCGTCATGTGCAGGTCGCTGGTGCCCGGATGATTCAGGCGCGCGGGATCGAAGTCGGGCGTGGTGACGCTGCGCGTGTTGAGCTTGTCGGCGAAAGCGTCGAGCGGGTTGTTGCTGGAACGCGCGCTGTAGGAAAGTCCGAGGCTTGGAAGGCGCGCGCCTTGCGCCGCCCGGGTGCGGCCGCCGGCGGCCGCGACTTGTTCGCGCATGGCCAGCAGCTCGGGATTGTGCGCCAGCGCGTGACGCACCGCCTGTTCCCGGTCAAAGCTTTCGGCCGCCACCTGGGTGCCGAGGCCAAGCATCAGGCCCAGGGCAGCGGTCCGGATAATCCGGTGTGACATGCGACTCTCCAGGTTTTGTTGTTTCCTCCTCTCCCCGGTGATGAGTCTTTATCAGCGATTGGCCGAATTAATACGGCTACGGGCGTCAAAAATCAATGACACCCGTCAAAAATCAGAACGGCTTGACCACGACCAGAATGACCGTAACCACGAAAATCACGGTCGGGAACTCGTTGAACCAGCGGTACCACACGTGGTCATGGCGGTTGCGGTCATATTTGAAGTCGATCATCAGCTTGCCGCAGTAAACGTGGTAGGCGATCAACAGCAGGACGAGCACGAGCTTGGCGTGCAGCCAGCCGCCGGCAAAGCCGTAACCGAGCCACAGCCACAGCCCGAAAACGAGGGTGAGGATTCCGCCCGGGGTCATGATGCCGAAGAAAAGCTTGCGCTCCATCACCTTGAAACGTTCGATGCCTTCGCGGTCGGTGGCCGACGCCATGCTGTGATAAACGAACAGGCGCGGCAGGTAGAACAGCCCGGAGAACCAGGTAACCATGAAAATGATGTGCAGGGATTTGATCCAGAGCATGGTGGTTGCTTTTGGCGGCGATGTGGATCAGGCGCCGGGATCTTTCAGGTAGCGCGAGATGATGCGCCGGGCCTTGGCCATGTCCAGACGACCGGTGTAGGTGAGCTCGGTTTTTCCGTTGGGCGCGATGATGAACGCGGTCGGTACATAGGGCACGCCGCCGAAGGCGCTGGTGACCTTGCCTTGCACATCGATCGCAATGGGATAGGGAACGTTATGACGCTGCACAAAGTCCTGCACCTGTAGCGGCGGATCGTAGGGCATGGCGACAGCGATCAGCTCGAATCCCTGTGGGCGCAAGTCGCGGTAGAGTTGAATCAGATCGGGCAGTTCTTCCACGCAGGGCGGGCAGGTGGTGGCCCAGAAGCTCACCAGCACCGGCCGGCCGCGCAGCGATTGCAGGGTGACTTTGCTGCCATCCATCAGGGTGAATTCGGTTTCCGGCGGCACGCGCGGGGCCGGAGGAAACAGATATATCGTTGCCCCAGCCAGCAGCGCCGCGGCCGCCAGGATGATCAACAGCTTGGTATGTTTTTTCAGTCGTTTCAAATGAACAGCTCCAGAAGATTATTCAAGAACCGCCGGCCCTGTGGCGTCGGGCGGATGTTCTGCGCGTCCCACTCGACCAGCCCTTTGGTTTCGGCCTGCGCCAGCTCCGGTTCGCAGGCCGAGATCGGAATCCCGGCGCGCTCCTGAAACAGCGGCGAAGGAAAGCCGTCCACCAGGCGCAGCGCATTCAGCATGAACTCCGCCACGGCGTCGTGGCGCGAGAGCTTCTGCTCGCCGCCGATATTCTGTGGCGTGCCCGCCGTGCGCAGATATTCCTTCGGTTGTTTCACTTTCCACAAGCGTGTAATCCCGTTCGCGTCGGTGATCTTGGCATGCGCGCCGGCGCCGATGCCGAGATAATCCCCGAACTTCCAGTAATTCAGGTTATGCCGGCACTCGTAACCCGGTTTGGCATAGGCCGAGACCTCGTATTGCCGGTAACCGGCCGCGGCCAGTTCCGTTTGCAACCGGCTTTGCATGTCCCAGGTGTTGTCGTCATCGGGCAGTGTCGGCGAGCGCGCATGGAACAGCGTGTTCGGCTCGATGGTGAGCTGATAGGCGGAAAGGTGCGTGGGGCGGAGTTGAATCGCGATGCGGATGTCGGAGAGCGCCTGTTCCAGCGTCTGGCCGGGCAGCCCGAACATGAGATCGAGATTAAAATTCTCGAAACCCGCCGCACGCGCGGATTCGGCGGCGCGGAGCGCCGCGTCGCGCCCGTGTATGCGCCCGAGCGCCTTCAGTTTTTCATCCTCGAAGCTTTGAATCCCGATGGACAGGCGATTGATCCCGGCTTCCCGAAAACCCCGGAAGTGTTCCTCGTCCACGGTGCCGGGATTGGCCTCAAGGGTGATCTCGATATTCTGATCGAGCGGCAGGCGCGCGCGGATCCCGGACAACAGACGGTCAATGGCCTCGGGTGAAAACAGGCTCGGTGTGCCGCCGCCGATGAATATCGTATGCACGATCCGCCCCCATACGCGCGGCAGATCCTGTTCCAGATCGCGCAACAGTGCCTCGACATATTCCTGTTCCGGAATGCTTCCACGCGATTCATGCGAGTTGAAATCGCAATACGGACACTTGCGCACGCACCAGGGGATGTGCACGTAGAGCGACAGCGGCGGAAGTGAGGCAAAGCGTTGCATGGTCGGACGGAAACCGGAAGGAACAGCGAATTATACAACCCGGTGTCAGCCGGGAGAAATCAGCTGCGCTGACTGGGCGCCGCCAGTGCTTTCGGCCGCGCGATGCTGACAAGCATGACGCCGATCAGGATCACCACCATGCCCGCGAGCTGGTTGGCGTTGAGCGTTTCCTGCAATACCAGCCAGCCGAGCACCACGGCCACGAGCGGATTGATGTAGGCATAGGTCCCGAGCGCGGCGGGGCTGACCTCGTGCAGCAGCCAGATATAGGCGGCGTAGGCGAAGCAGGAGCCGAACACGATCAGGAACGCGAGCGCCGCCATGGCCTCCGTCGACCAGCTCCAGCGCGCGGCCTCGCCGAGGGAAAAACCGAAGCCGCAGAATACGATACCGGCAATTAACGATTGCATGGCCGCGACCATGAGCGGCGGGGTGGAGAGATGGCTGCGCTTGGCCACCATGGAACCGGCGGCCCACAGCGGGCAGGCCGCCAGCACCGCCAGCTGTGCCCCGAAGTGCTCCAGCGAAAATCCCTTCTCCGGCAGCATCAGCATGGCGACGCCGAAGAATCCGACGGTGAGCCCGAGCACGGTACGCGTTCCCAGCTTCTGGCCGTGCGTGCCCAGGGTTCCGAAGCCCGCGAGCCACAGCGCCGTGGTGGCGACGATCAGCGCCGCCTGGTTCGACGGCACCCACTGCTCGCCCCACACGACAAGACCGTTCGCGCCGACCAGCATGAACAGCGCGGTTATTGCGATCGTGCGCCATTCACGAAAGTGCGTGGGAAATTTCTGCCCGCTCAGGCGCGCGTACAACGCCAGCAGGATACCGGCAACCACGAACCGCGACCCGGCAAACAGCGCCGGCGGCAATTGCTGCACGCCGACGCGGATCGCGAGATACGTCGAACCCCAGATGATATATACCGCCGCGAAGGCGATGATCACCTTCCAGCGCCAACGGGCGTCATGTTCCATTTTATTATTTTACTTTTTATGAAGCGCTTGGTAACAGGGATTGATACAGAGCGGAGCTTAAAAAACCTAACGTTGGACTTAGGCCGCCGGTGTAGTCGGTCGTCTCGATGAATGGGTTAGGTGGCGTAGAAAATTGGCCACCACGCACCCACGCCTTGCAACACAAAGCCGAGAATTAGAAAGACTAGACCGATCTTCATGATGTGATGCTTCTTCTTTTCGTGTTGCTCAAACGTAGGGTTGATAGTGGGTTGAAACGCTCCTCCAAAATGCCCGCTACCACCTGTATCGATTGTCGTGGGTTCGCGGAAAACACGGACCACTTCATTCGCAACAAGCAAGGCACCAACTATGTCGCAAGCAAGACCAATTGTTGTGATGATTTGAGAAATCATTATTTCTTCCGTGTCTACACGCATTCCATCAGAAAGTATTTTTAGCGAACTACAATCTCGGGAGTTCTTTCGCCTTTTGTTTTGGGACCGCCAAGAACTGTCCATCCCACACCGACTAACACACCGTTGTTAAAAATATATGGAGTAAATTCGTCATCAGTAGTTAATCCATCTCTGGTCCAACCGGAGCGTATGTAGTGAATTTCTACTTTCGCTCCATCCTTGACAAACTGGTCTGGTATTCTTGTTGTCCCAGCTGGCAGGCTTTTCTGTGTGGGTAAAAGTATTGCAAGTACTCTTTCTTTCTTGTCACCAAGCTGTACTTGGTCGGAAACCAATCTATAGTCGTCTATCGCTTTGACGAGGGCATTTCTTAACTGGAATTCCTCTATTTCAGCGCAACTGGATAGCGGCAAAACAAACAGAACAAGGACGAAACGAAACATCCTCATAGGAAACCTCCCATAGCCACATAACTATAAATTCGAATTCAAAACAGCCGTATAACTTTGGCATGGTTGTGCTTCTCACATTAGGTGTCAAGCCAAACCCTGAGAAGATTTTGCTCACCTTCCCGCAGCGCGCGCCGAGTACCGCAGCCCCACCGGGAGCAGTTAAGCGAGACCGTGTTCGAGCCCGAAGCGCGTAGTGTGCGCCCGGCGAGTTGGTCGAGCGCCCGGTGGGGCGAGGAACGGAGGAAGGGGTCGCGCGCTCCGGGGGAGCGCTTCTTTGGGTACTTTCTTGTCGCGACAAGAAAGTACCTCGCCCGCGGTGCGAGAACCGCAATTACAAATACGCGGCCGCAGGCCGCTCGACTTTACGTGGGAATGACAGCAAAGCCATTCGGCGGGTTACGGCAAAAAACGCCTAACCCGCCCTACATGTACTATCTGGATTCCGGCTTTCGCCGGAATGACAGCTAAAGGTGGGTATGACCCAAAGCAGAAACTAACGCCCTCAACGCCTGCCCCCGATGGCTCAATTTATTTTTCACTTCCGAGGGCAATTCTGCCGAGGAACAATTATGCGTCGGCACAAAAAAGATCGGATCATAACCAAAGCCATTCGCGCCGCGCGGTTCCAGCAGAATGTGACCCTCCCAGGTGCCCTGACAGATGATCGGGGTCGGGTCGAATTCGTGCCGCAGGTACACCATCAGGCACTGGAAACGCGCGGTGCGTTCGGCTTCCGGGATGCCGGCCAGGTCATCGAGCAGTTTTCGCAGGTTCTGATCGTCGGTGGCGCTCTTGCCGGCGTAGCGCGCGGAATAAATCCCAGGTGCGCCGTTGAGATAGTCCACTTCGATGCCGGAATCGTCGGCGATGGCGGGCAGGCCGGTGTGGCGCGTGGCGTTGCGCGCCTTCAGCAGGGCGTTTTCGACGAAGGTCAGGCCGGTTTCTTCCGCATCAATGACCTTGAAGTCGGATTGCGGTACGACGGTCAGGTTCAGTCCCGCGAGCATCTGGTTGATCTCGCGCACCTTGCCGGGGTTACTCGATGCCAGAACAATCTGCTTGGTCATATAAAGGCTGTGAATTGACAGGATTAACAGGATTTACAGGATTTTTTAAATAAAAGAAGTTTTTAGTTTTGCCTTGGTTTTAATCCTGTTAATCCTGTAAATCCTGTCCATTAATTCTTTGTTATTTCATCTCCAGCGCTTTTTTCTGCTGCGCGATGAGCTCGCGGATGCCGCCCTGCGCCAGTTTAGTCATCGCCAGCATTTCGTCGAGGGAGAAAGTCTTGCTTTCGGCGGTGCCCTGGATTTCGATGAAGCCGCCGCTGTCGTCCATCACGAAATTCATGTCGGTGCCGGCGTTGGAATCCTCGGCGTAGTCGAGGTCCAGCACCGCCTCGCGGCCGAAGATGCCGCAGGAGACGGAGGCGACCAGATGGCGCAGCGGATCGTTGGTGATCAGCCCGCGCTTGCGCACGTGGTTGATGGCGTCCACCAGCGCCACGCAACCGCCGGTGATGGAGGCGGTGCGCGTGCCGCCATCGGCCTGGATCACGTCGCAGTCCACGGTGAAGCTGCGCTCGCCCAGCTGTTTCATGTCCACCGCCGCGCGCAGGGCGCGGCCGATCAGGCGCTGGATTTCCATGGTGCGCCCGCCCTGTTTGCCCTGGGCCGCCTCGCGCGCCATGCGGCTGCCGGTGGAGCGCGGCAGCATGCCGTATTCGGCCGTGACCCAGCCCTGGCCCTTGCCCTTGAGGAAGTTCGGCACTTTTTCGTCGACACTGACGTTGCACAGCACGCGCGTCTCGCCGAACTCGATCAGCACCGAGCCTTCGGCGTGTTTCGTGTAGTTTCGGGTGATACGGATGTCGCGTAACTGTTCGGGTTTACGTCCGCTGGGTCGCATGGGTCAGCCTGTTTCCGGGGGATGGAACGAGGCGCGAAGTTTAGCAGGTCAGCCCTTGGCTTCGTACTTCTTCAGAAAATCCTCGATCTCCTGGATGCGGTCTTGCAGCGGTTTGTCGCGCTCGCCCTTGGCTTCCGCGGCAGCGGGCGCCGGTTGGCGGATCGGCACCGGCCGCTTGGCGACTTGCGGCAGGTGATGCCGCGCCTCCTGGCGCAATTTGGCCTCGTCGATCTGGGCCGCGCCGTTGCCCTGCAGCGGCGCGCTCTTGCTCACGGCGTCCTCCCAGCGCAGGCACACGGCGCTGACGTTGTCGCAACCGTGCTTCATCTTGCGCACCGCGCCGAACAGCATGTTCTCCAGCGCCTCGTCCAGCGCCGGCGCCTTCAGCTGCTGCGCGATCTCCTCCGGCGCGAACGCCTCCCACAGGCCGTCGGTGCAGGCGAGCAGCATGTCGCCCGGTTGCAGCAGGGTTTCTTCGCCCACGCTGATGGTGGGCTTGACGCCGCCGCCGAGGCAGTTGAGCAGGTGACTCTTCTGCGGATGCTCGAGCATTTCCTGTTCCGTGAGCAGGCCGCCCTGGTGCATTTCCTCGATGGCGGTGTGATCCTGGGTGCGCAGCAGCACGTGATTCTGGCGGATCAGGTAAAGCCGGCTGTCGCCCACGTGCGCCCAGTAGGCGTAGCCGTTCTGCACCAGGCACACGACGCAGGTGGTGCGCGGCTCGATCGGTGGGTTGCTGGCCTGGCCGCGCGCGATGATGGCGTGGTGCGCCTGCAGGATGCCGAGTGCGAGAAACGCCGACGGCCGCTGGATCACCGGCTGGCGCAGCGACTCGAAACTGTGCATCAGTGTCTGCACCAGCACCTCCGCCGCCACCTCGCCGCCGCGGTGCCCGCCGAGACCGTCGGCCACGGCGATGAGTACGGCGTTGTCACGCTCGGCGTAGCCGACGCGGTCCTCGTTGTGCGGGCGCGCACCGCGCAGGCTGTATTGGGTGATCTGGTATTTCATCGTCGCGCTATCCGCCCCACGGCAGTTTCTGCTTCAGGCGCTCGATCAGCGGTTCCGGCTCCGGCGGGGCGGACGGCGGCTTGTTGAGAGCATCGAGCAGGGCGTCCACCTTCTGCGGGCGCGACAACTGGTCCATCTGCAGGCACCAGTCGATGGCCTCGAGCAACTCGCGCGAATAGTACGAGGAAAACTGGCGCACCGCCGGTTTGTAAGTGTCCTTCTCGGCGCGCTTGGTGGCCGGCGGCGGGGCCTTGCCGCACAGGCAGGCCCACATGGTGGCGCCCACGGCGTAGAGATCGGTCCACGGGCCGATGTGGCCGCGTGTGTGCTGCTCGATGGGCGCGAAGCCGCGCGTCAGCGTGTGCGGCAGCGCGCGCCGTTCGTTCACGAACGATGACTGCGCGGCGCCGAAGTCGAGCAGCAGCGGCGACCCGCCCGGCCGCAGGTACACGTTGGCCGGCTTGATGTCGAGGTGCAGCAGATTGTGGTCGTGCAGTTCGCGCAGGCCCTGCAGCAGCTGGGGGAAAACCGTGCGGATGAATTTTTCCGTCATGCGGCCGTTGTGGCGCTTGATGTAAAAGCGCAGGTCCTTGCCGTCCTCGTAGTTCATCACCATGTACACGGTGTTGTTCTCGCGGAAGAAATCCGTCACGCGCACGATGTTGGGGTGATTGATCTTCGACAGCGCCATGGCCTCGTCGAAGAAGCGCTTCATGCCGGTGTTGAAGGTGCTGGCGGTGGTGTGCGACAGGGTTTCGACGGACTCGCCGTCCACGCGCGCGGCCTGCTTGTCCGGCAGGTATTCCTTGATCACCACCCACTGGCCGTTCTGGCCGTTGCGCGCCAGGTAGACGATGCTGAAGCCGCCGCCGCCGATGGTCTTGGCGATGCTGTATTGGTGCAGCTGGTAGCCCTCGGGCAGGGCATTCTCGATCTTCATGACTTCCGTTTTGTTCCTGGCCGGCGGGCGGGTCCCGCGCTCGGCGTTTCCATCTCTATAGAGTATATATGCCCGGATTCAACCGGCAGGGCGGGTTTCACCGTTCAGGGAATAGGGTTACCATCCGTGCCGCCCATGAAAGCCGGAAAATCCCCGTCCCCGACCGCCAGCATGACCGCCTTCGCCCGCCACGAGGCGGGCACGCCCTGGGGCGCGCTCACCTGGGAGCTGCGCTCGGTCAATCACCGCTATCTCGACATCGCCCTGCGCCTGCCGGAGGAGCTGCGTTCGCTCGAGCCGCGGGTGCGCGAGCTGATCGGCGCGCGGCTGTCCCGCGGCAAAGTGGACGGCACCCTGCGTTTCCAGCCGAGCGAGGCCGCGGCCGGGCCGGTCGAGATAAACCCGGAACAGGTGCAGCGTCTGCTGGCGGCTTCCGACCAGCTGCGCAGTCATGCGCCGGAAGTGGCTTCGCTGCGTGCCATCGACGTGCTGCGCTGGCCGGGCGTGATCAAGGCGGCGGCGCCGGATGTCGAGAGTCTGAGCGCGGCGGCGCTGGAAGCGCTGTCGGCCACGCTCGCGGAGCTGGTGGCGATGCGCCAGCGCGAAGGCGCGCGCCTGCAGGAGTTCATGCTGGCGCGCCTGCAATCCATGGATGAAGAGGTGGCCAAGGCCAAGGTGCTGTTGCCGGAGGCAACGCGGCTGTTCCGCGAGCGGCTGGAGGCGCGCCTGAAGGAACTCATGCAGCAACTCGATCCCGCGCGCCTGGAACAGGAGATCGTGCTGTTCGCGCAGAGAGCGGATGTCACCGAGGAGATCGACCGGCTCACGGCGCACTTCGCCGAAATCCGCCGCGTGTTCGCCCAGCCCGGCCCCGCCGGCCGGCGCCTCGATTTTCTCATGCAGGAACTCAACCGCGAGGCCAATACACTTTCTTCCAAATCCACCGACACGCGCCTGACCAACGTCGCGGTCGAGCTCAAGGTGCTGATCGAGCAGATGCGCGAGCAGGTGCAGAACATCGAATAACATTTTCAATCAATCGTCCACGTTTTTCCGCGTTTCAAAATTACATGAACAACAAGGGAAAGCTTTTCATTTTTTCCGCCGCCTCCGGTACCGGCAAGACCAGCCTCGCCAAGGCGCTGGTGGAACACATGCCCGACGTGGCGTTCTCGGTGTCGCACACCACGCGCGCGCCGCGACCCGGTGAACAGCACGGCGTGCATTACTATTTCGTCAACCAGGCACAGTTCGACGAGATGGTCGCCGCCGACCGGTTTCTGGAACACGCCAAGGTGTTCGGCAATTCCTACGGCACCTCGCGTGCCGTGACCGAGAACCTGCTGCGCCAGGGCAAGAGCGTCATTTTCGACATCGATTGGCAGGGCGCACGCGCCATCAAGGAGAAGATGCCGGAGGCGGTCAGTATCTTCATCCTGCCGCCCTCGCGTGCGGCACTGGAAGCGCGTCTGACCGGCCGCGGCCAGGACGCGCCCGAGGTGATAGACAAACGCATGCGCGCGGCGGTGTCGGAGATGAGCCACTATAAGGAGTTCGACCATCTGGTCGTGAACGACGACTTCAATGCCGCCCTGGCCGATCTGAAGGCCATAATCCGCGGGGACGGCAGCCCCCGGCCGGTGCAGGTGGACATGGACGCCTTGCTATCGGAGGCCTAGACGCAGGGCCAAGTGGCAAAAAGCGCCCTATATCAGTAAGATGCAATACAGCGCTTATCCCTGACCGTTCCGGTACCGGCAGCTGCCCGGGGTGCGTGCTTTAGTTTAAGTGTTGAACCCCGCGGCAAAACCGCGTTTTCTCATTCAAGATTGAGGTACAGGTATGGCTCGTATCACGGTAGAAGATTGTCTGGACAACGTCGATAACCGCTTCCAGCTGGTGCTGGTGGCCACGCGCCGCGCGCGCCAGCTGATCAACGGCGCGGACGCCCACGTGCCGCGGGAAAACGACAAGCCCACGGTGCTCGCCCTGCGCGAGATCGCCGACGGTTACGTGACCAACGCCATCCTGGACGAGGAAGTGGCGCCAGTCGTACTCGAGGCCAATGAAAACACAGCCGACCAACCCCAAACAGGCGGGCTCGACATCAGCCCGGCCGCCGGCAAAGAGGGCGGAACCGAGATCTGAACCGCCGCCCGGCAAACCCGGGGATCGGTTCCAGATCGCTGACCTGTGCCACCTACTCGAATCCTATCTCGAGCCCCGGGACGTCGCTGACGTTTATTCGGCCTACCTGTTCGGCGCCGAGGCCCACGAGGGCCAGCGGCGCGTCAGCGGCGAACCCTACATCTACCATCCGATCGAGGTCGCCCGCATCCTGGCGGAGATGCACCTCGACGCCAAAAGCATCACCGCCGCGATCCTGCACGACGTCATCGAGGACACGCCCACGGTCAAGGAAAAAATCGCCGAGCAGTTCGGCGAGGACGTGGCCGCGCTGGTGGACGGCGTCTCCAAGATCACCCGCATCGAATTCCAGTCGCAGGAAGAGGCGCAGGCGGAGAATTTCCGCAAGATGCTGCTCGCCATGGCGAGCGACATCCGCGTCATCCTGATCAAGCTCGCCGACCGCCTGCACAACATGCGCACCATCGCCGCGCTCAAACCGGAGCGCCGCCGCGCCATCGCGCGCGAGACGCTCGACATCTACGCGCCGATCGCCAACCGCCTCGGCGTGCGCCAGTGGGCGGCGGAGCTGAGCAATCTCGGGTTCGCCGCGCTTTACCCGCTGCGCTACCGCATCATCGACGAGGCGGTGCGCAAGCGCCACGGCAACCGCAAGGCCATCGTCGAGAAAATCCGTGTCGCCATCGTCGCCCAGCTGGAACGCGAGGGCCTGCATGCGGAGGTGACCGGGCGCGAAAAAAGCCTGTACGGCGTGTACCGCAAGATGCAGCAGAAGCACCTGTCGTTCGACCAGGTGTATGACATCTACGGTTTCCGCGTGATCGTGGACAAGGCCGACACCTGCTACCGGGCGCTGGGCGTGATCCATAACCTCTACAAGCCCATCCCCGGCCGCTTCAAGGACTACATCGCCATTCCCAAGGCCAACGGTTACCAGTCGCTGCACACCGTGGTGTTCGGTCCGTTCGGGGTTTCGCTCGAGGTGCAGATCCGCACGCACGAAATGGATCGCGTGGCCGAGGCCGGCGTGGCCTCGCACTGGCTGTACAAGAGCGGTGACAGCGTGGCCGATCCCACCCAGCAGCGCGCGCTGCAATGGCTCAAGGACCTGCTGGACACCCAGCAGAAGGCGGGCAACCCGCGCGAGTTCCTGGAGCATCTCAAGGTGGACCTGTTCCCGGACGAGGTTTACGTGTTCACCCCCAACGGCGAGATCAAGAAACTGCCGCGCGACGCCACCGTTATCGACTTCGCCTACGACGTGCATACCGACATCGGCAACCGCTGCGTCGGCGCCAAGATCAATCACCAGCTGGTGCCGTTGCGCACCACGCTGCGCAACGGCGATCACGTCGAGATCATCACCGCGGACTGGGGCCGCCCCAGCCCGTCCTGGCTCAATTATGTCGTTACCAGCAAGTCGCGCGCGCATATCCGCAATTTCCTGAAGAACCAGAAAGTCGACGAATCGGCCAAGCTCGGCGAGCGCCTGCTGACCACGGCGCTCGAGGACATCGGCGCCGATCTGCAGAAAATCCCCGCAGACAGCCGCCAGGCCCTGCTCAAGACCCTGAAGCTTAAAAACTGGGATGAACTTATGAGCGAAATCGGTCTCGGCAACCGCCTGGCCTCGGTGGTGGCGCGCCAGCTGGTGCCGCCGACCGAGGCGGAAGACGCCAGCCGTTTTTTGCGGCTGTTCCGGCTGCGTTCCCAGAAGCCGAAGACGAAGGAGCCGGCGCTGGCGATCCACGGGACCGAGGGCGTGGTGGTCACCTACGCGCGCTGCTGCCGTCCCATCCCCGGCGATCCCATCCTCGGGTTCCTCACCGCCGGGCGTGGCATCGTGGTGCATACCGAGGATTGCCCGAACGTGGTGCGTTACCGCAAGCACCCGGAGCAATGGATCGACGTGCAATGGGAGCGCGACATCAAGGGCGTGTACCCGGTGTACGTGCGGGTCGAGGCCCGGAACCAGCGCGGCGTGCTGGCGTCCGTGGCCGCGGCCATCGCGGAACAGGAGGCCAACATCGACTCGGTCTCCTTCGACGACCGCGACAGCCAGTACACCTCCATGGACTTCACCATCGAGGTGCGCGACCGCGTGCACCTGGCGCAGATCATGCGGCGCATCCGCGCGCTCGAGTCGGTGGTTCGGATCAACCGGAAGAAAGGATAGTTTCAGGTCTCAGGTTTCAAGTTTCAGGTGCGAACCTGAGACCTGAAACCTGAAACTTGAAATCGTTATCGAGGCCATAATGAAAAAAGCAGTAATCTCTACTAACAAAGCCCCCCAAGCCATCGGTCCCTATTCACAGGCAATCAAGGCCGGCGACACCGTTTACCTTGCCGGCCAGATCCCGCTGGTGCCGGAGACCATGGCGCTGGTGGAAGGTGACATGCGCGCGCAGATTTCGCGTGTGTTCGAAAACCTGGCGGCGGTGGCCAAGGCGTCCGGCGGCAGCCTGCAGGACATCGTGAAGCTCAATGTCTATCTCACCGACCTCGGGCACTTCCCGCTGGTGAACGAGGTGATGGCGCAGTATTTCCGCGAGCCCTATCCGGCGCGCGCGGCCGTCGGCGTCGCTGCCCTGCCCAAGGGTGCGGCGGTGGAGATGGACGCGGTCATGGTGCTCGGATCTGGTCGCCCACCGAAAAAAGCGAAGAAAAAAGCAAAACGTAACCGCAGATAAACGGTCGCTCCTGCGCTCGCGACATTCGTATATCCCTGTGCAGCACTGATGCATGCGGATTGCGGATTAAAGCTGAAACTGTTCTATTTCTATCTGCGTTAATCGGCGTTCATCCGCGGTTTCAAAATTCATATGGACATCGCCTCGCTGCCGGTAACGACCCTCAAGGGCGTCGGGCCCAAGCTCGCGGACAAGCTCAAGCGGCTCGGCCTGCAAACCGTGCAGGACGTCCTGTTCCATCTGCCGCTGCGCTACCAGGATCGTACCCGTCTGTTGCGCATGGGCAGCCTGCGGCCCGGCATGGAGGCCGCGGTCGAGGGCGAGATCGAGCTGGCGGACGTGGTCTATCGCGGCCGGCGCAGCCTGATCTGCCGCGTCAGCGACGGCTCCGGTCATCTGCATCTGCGGTTTTTCTATTTCAACGCCATCCAGCAGCAGAATCTCGCGCGCGGCCGGCGCCTGCGGCTGTTCGGCGAGGTGCGCTTCGGCCCGGTCGGGCTGGAGATGATCCATCCCGAGTACGAATTCATCGACGGCGCGCAGGCACCGCCGGCCGAGGAAAACCTGACGCCGGTTTATCCGACGACCACGGGCGTGCACCAGCTGAGCCTGCGCAAGCTGGCGCGCCAGGCGCTGGAAAAGCATCTCGACAAGATCCACGAATGGCTGCCGCCCGCCGTGTTGCAGGAACTGCAACTGCCGACGCTCACCGAGGCGCTGGCGCTGGTGCATCAGCCGCCGCCGCACACGCCGGTGGAACTGCTGGCGGAAGGCAAGCATCCCGCGGTGCTGCGCCTGTCGTTCGAGGAACTGCTGGCGCATCACCTGAGCCTGCGGCGCCTGCGCGAGCGAGTGCAAACGGAACAGGCGCCGCCCGTGGCGGGCACGGGTGAACTCATGCAACGCCTGCTGGCGCAGCTGCCGTTTCAGTTGACGCAGGCCCAGCAGCGCGTGCTCGGCGAGATTCTGCATGATTTGCAGCAGAGCCATCCCATGCAGCGCCTGGTGCAGGGTGACGTCGGTTCCGGCAAGACCATCGTTGCCGCCTGCGCCGGCCTCGGTGTCATCGAAGGCGGGCTGCAGGTGGCCGTCATGGCGCCGACCGAGCTGCTGGCCGACCAGCATCTGCGCAATTTTTCCGGCTGGCTGGAGCCGCTCGGCCTCACCGTGGTCGGGCTGTCCGGCAAGCTCAACGGCCGCGCGCGCCAGGACGCGCTCGAAAAAATCGGCTCGGGCCGGGCCGACATAATAGTAGGCACGCAGGCACTGTTTCAGGAGGAAGTGGAATTCGCCGATCTGGGATTGATCGTGGTGGACGAGCAGCACCGCTTCGGCGTGCACCAGCGGCTGGCGCTGCGCGAGAAGGGCCGCGTGGGCCTGCGCCGGCCGCATCAGCTGATCATGACCGCCACACCCATCCCGCGCACGCTGGCGCAAAGCCTGTACGCCGATCTGGACGTGTCGGTGATCGATGAGCTGCCACCGGGACGCAAGCCGATCGAGACGGTGGCGCTGCCTTCGGCGCGCCGTGCCGACGTGGTCAGCCGCATCCGCGACGCCTGCACGGCGGGCCGACAGGCCTATTGGGTCTGCCCGTTGATTGAAGAGTCTGAGACCCTGGAGCTCGAGACGGCAACGGACACGGCGCAGGCCTTGCGCGAAGCCTTGCCCGATTTGTCGATTGCGCTGATCCATGGGCGCATGAAGCCGCTGGAAAAGGAAAAGATCATGGCGGCGTTCAAGCGCGGTGAGGTGCATCTGCTGGTGGCCACCACCGTCATCGAGGTCGGCGTGGACGTGCCCAACGCCTCGCTCATGGTCATCGAGAACGCCGAGCGGCTGGGCCTGTCGCAATTGCACCAGCTGCGCGGGCGCGTCGGCCGCGGCGCGGCGGAAAGCCACTGCGTGCTGCTGTACCAGCCGCCGCTGTCGGAGATGGCGCGGGCGCGGCTGGCAGCGCTGCGCGAGACCAGCGACGGTTTCGAGATCGCGCGGCGCGACCTGGAGATGCGCGGTCCGGGCGAGATGCTCGGCACGCGCCAGGCCGGCATGCCGCAGTTTCATATCGCCGATCTTTTGCGCGACCGCGCATGGCTGCCGCGCGTGCAGCAGGTGGCGGAACTGCTGCTCAAGGAGCATCCGCAATGCGTGGACCCGATCGTGCGGCGCTGGATCAGCGGCGCCGAGACCTATGGCAGCGTTTGAACTGCCGGGACGCTAGAATTCGCGCGCCAGCATCAGCGTCAGGAAATCCTCTCCGACGTTCGGTCCGTCCCAGTCGAGCCCCAAAGCGGTTTTGCCGTTCGAGTAATGGGTCTCGCCGATGGACAGGTCGTATTCTCCGAACTTGCGTCCGAACGCCAGACGCACCATGAATTGCCCGGTAGTCCCAAGATGATCCGTCGTCCGGTCAACCATGCCGATACCGAGTGTGGCCGCGCAGTAATTTTCCGGAGAAAGCTTCCAGCGCAGCGTACGTCCGAACGAGAGCGCGGTGTTGTAATTCGGGCCACTCCAGTACGCGATGGACAGCTCATAGAGACTTTTTCGATTGAACAACGCCGGCGCGTCTTTCTGGTAGGAGACAAACACAGCGTTTGATCCAGACGAGGAAATGTTTCCATATCCCACCGCAACAGCCAGCATGTCGGCGCCGGTGGAACAGGCATATAACAGCATGCCGGCTGCCACCGGAATGAATTTGAACCGGACGCGTGGAACAGGTGAAATGTTCATTCGAATCTTCCCGAACCGCATATTGTCCTGAGGCATTAACCGGAAACGCTTGCGGCCATTGCCGCATGATTCCCGGAGCGTAAATTCATGTATAGAGCCGCCGTTTCCGCTGACCGACCAGGTCGTTTCTGCTACGATTCGGCGCTCCTGAATCATTGATAACAATACAT
Organism: Sulfuricaulis limicola; assembly: GCF_002355735.1. Lineage (GTDB taxonomy): Bacteria > Pseudomonadota > Gammaproteobacteria > Acidiferrobacterales > Sulfurifustaceae > Sulfuricaulis > Sulfuricaulis limicola. The sequence goes on from NZ_AP014879.1 coordinate 128,082, forward strand.
GGCTATTGTGAGCCCGGCACCACCGCGAGGCACGGAACCGCTGTGGCGACCGGCGCGGCGGCTGAACCGCTCCGGGATTCCGCGGAATTATTTGCCGTGGTTGCTCGACACGGCGTCGCTCACGGAACGCATCATCGCCCAGTGCCGCGAAAACTTTCACGTGCGGCTGCTGGACCAGCGCCGGGCACGTCCGCTGCGCAACGAGGCCGAGGCCCTCGGCATGCGCGCCGGCACCCGCGCCATCGTGCGCCAGGTGCAACTCCTGTGCGGCGACACGCCCTGGGTGTACGCGCGCACCATCATCCCGCCACGGACCTTCGCCAGAAAACTCCACCGTTTCACCACCCTGGGCGCGCGTTCCCTCGGCGCCATGCTGTTTGCCGACCCGTCCATGAAGCGCGGCGAGGTGGAGGTTACCCGTCTCACGCCATCAGACCGGCTGTATCATCTGGTCACGCGCGATCTGCGCGACAAACCCGAAACGATATGGGGCCGGCGCTCGCTGTTCCGGCTCGGCGGCAAGCCGTTGCTGGTGTGCGAGTTCTTCCTGCCTGACATCGCCCAGTTTTAGTTTCCCGAATAAAATAAATTGGCCACAGAGATCACAGAGTTAGAAAAAATTCCTCTCTTTTTCTCTGTGTGCTCTGTGATCTCTGTGGCTGAAATATTATTTTTTAACAGAAATTAAAACCCAATGACTCTGGCGCTAAAGCTAAAGGACTACGCGCAGCTGATGCGGCTGCACCGGCCAATCGGCATCCTGCTGCTGATGTGGCCGACGCTGTGGGCGCTGTGGATCGCCGGCCAGGGCCGGCCTGATGCGCACATCTTCGTCGTGTTCGTGCTCGGCGTGGTGCTGATGCGTTCCGCTGGTTGCGTCATCAACGATTACGCCGACCGGGACTTCGATCCGCATGTGGCGCGCACGCGCGACCGGCCGGTCGCCGCCGGACGCGTGAGTCCGCGCGAGGCGCTCGCGCTGTTTGCCGCCCTGTGCCTGGTCGCGTTCGCGCTGGTGCTCACGCTCACCCGCCTGACCGTCCTGCTGTCCTTCGCCGGCGCGTTCCTGGCGGCGACCTATCCCTTCCTCAAGCGTTACACCCATCTGCCGCAGTTTTATCTGGGCATGGCCTTCGGCTGGGGCATTCCCATGGCGTTCGCCGCCGAGACCGGCGAGGTGCCGGGACTCGCCTGGATTTTGTTCGCTGCCAACATCTGCTGGTCCGTGGCCTATGACACCGCCTATGCCATGGTGGACCGGGAGGACGACCTCAAGGTCGGGGTGAAATCCACCGCCATCCTGTTCGGCCGTCATGATCGCGCCATGGTTTTGCTTTTTCACATCATGACAATCGCCTTGCTGGCATGGGTTGGCGCGCTCGCCGGTCTCGGTTTGGGGTATTATGCTGGCCTCGCGGCGGCGTCGGGATTCGCGCTTTATGAACAGCGACTCCTGCGTAACCGCGATCGGGATGGCTGTTTCCGTGCATTCCTGAACAACAACTGGTTCGGCGCGGCGGTGTTCGCCGGGCTGTTGTTGAATTATCTATTAAAAGATTAAGAATTTTTACCGCCAAGACGCCAAGAACGCCAAGGAAAAAAGGAAGACATGAAACGATAATGAATCAAAATCATTTCCCGTTTTTGCTTCAATTCTTAAATGTTTTTCTTGGCGTTCTTGGCGTCTTGGCGGTTCAAAAATCATAAAGGTTAATCGATGAAACTTTACGGTTCGCTCACTTCGCCCTACGTGCGCAAGGCCCGCATCCTGGTCCGGGAGAAGGACCTGCCGTGCGAGTTCGTCGTGGCCGACGCCTGGGCCGCGGACAGCCCCGTCCCCGCGCTTAATCCGTTAGGCAAGGTGCCGGTGCTGGCGCTGGACAACAACGATACGCTGTTCGATTCCCCGGTGATCGTCGAATACCTCGATGCGCTCAAGGCTCCGGCGCTGCTTCCCGCTTCCGGCGAGACCCGGTGGAATGTGCTGCGCTGGGAGGCCCTGGCGGACGGCATGCTGGACGCGGTGGTGACGCGCCTGCTGGAATCGCGTCGCCCCGAAGCACAGCAGTCGGCGGACAACCTGCGGCGCCAGGAAGAAAAAATCGCGCGCTCGCTGGAATATGTCGCGCGCCGGCTGGGCAGCGGTCCCTGGCTCGTTTCGGACCGTTTCACGCTGGCGGATCTGGTCGTGGCGGTCGCGCTGGAATACACCGATTTCCGTTATCCGCATGACTGGCGCAGCCGGCATCCGCGTCTCGGACAGTGGCTGGCCGGCGTCAGCGCCCGCCCGTCATTCATCGAAACCCGTCCCCCCGGCATGGAAAAGAAATAACCCAAGGACTCCCGCGCATGACTATCGGCATTCTTCTCGTTGCCCTGCTCGTTATCCTGATCGGCGCGGAGACCTTTACCAACGCCCTGGAACACCTCGGCGAGCGTCTCAAAATCTCCGAGGGTGTGACCGGCTCCATCTTCGCGGCGGTGGGCACCGCCCTGCCCGAGACCATGGTACCGGTGGTGGCCATCCTTTCGACCGTGAGTACGCAGCAGGTGCGTGAGGAGGTGGGGGTGGGCGCGATCCTCGGCGCGCCGCTCATGCTCTCGACGCTGACCCTGTTCCTGATGGCGTTGTTTGCCATTCACAAGCGCGGCTGGTCGGACGAGCTGCACCCCGAGCGCACCGGCCTGCGGCGCGATCTCTCGTGGTTTCTGCTGGCGTTCGGCCTGAGCACGGTCGCCATTTTCATTCCCCACACATCGACGTGGGCGCGCGCGATGATCGCCATGTCGCTGGTGCTGATTTACTTCATCTATCTCATGCTCACCATCCGCGCCTCGGCCAGGCTCGTGGCCGACGGCCATGGCACTGCCGCCAGCGAGCCGCTGTTTCTGGTGCGGCTGTTCGGCCGCCTCGGCGTGCCGGAAAACATGTTCACGATACTGCTGCAACTCGCCATCGGCCTGACACTGATCATCTTCGGCGCGCACGGCTTCGTCCAGGGGGTCGAGCAGCTGTCCGTCTGGCTCGGCATCTCGCCGCTGGTGCTGGCGCTGCTGATCGTGCCGGTGGCCACCGAGCTGCCGGAGAAGGTGAACAGCATTCTCTGGATCCGCAAGCGCAAAGATACGCTCGCCTTCGGCAACATTACCGGCGCCATGGTGTTTCAGGGTTCGCTGCTGCCGGCACTCGGCATCCTGCTCACGCCGTGGGAACCGCGCCAGGAAGTGGTCGCCGGCGTGGTCCTGACGCTGGTGGCGAGCGCCTATCTGCTGCTCATGGTGCGCCGCGGCCACCTCCGGCCGGTGCATCTGTTTTTCAACGGGCTCTGTTACATCACTTACCTGCTGACGGTCGTGATCTAGCCGGCGTGCCGCGGCGCGGTCAATGGCCTAGAATAGGCGCCCATGCACGTTCAGGACCGACCCGTGGCCACCAAAGCGGAAAAAGACACAACCCCGGCGCGTTACGCGGTGATGGGCAATCCCGTTGCCCACAGCAAATCGCCCGTGATCCACAAGCAGTTCGCGCACCAGTTCGGCCACAACATCGAATACGCCGCGCTGTGGGTGGATACCGACGGGTTCGCCGAGGCGGTGCAGCAGTTTCGCGCCGAGGGCGGCAAGGGGCTGAATGTCACCGTGCCGTTCAAGCTCGAGGCCTTCAGTCTGGCGGACAACCTGAGTGAGCGCGCGAAACTGGCGGGCGCAGTCAACACCATTCGATTCGAGGTCGACGGGAAAATTTTCGGTGACAACACCGACGGTACTGGCCTGGTGCATGACCTCACCAAGAATCTGAACGTGCACCTGCGCGGCAGGAAAATCCTGGTGCTGGGCGCGGGCGGCGCCGTACGCGGCGTGCTCGGGCCGCTGCTGAAGCAAAATCCGGCTCTGCTCGTCATCGCCAACCGCACCGTGCCCAAGGCCAAGGAACTCGCCAAAACCTTCGCGCAGTTCGGCAAGATCGAGGCCGTCGGTTATGACGAACTGGTCGGCAAGCGTTTCGACGTCGTGATCAACGGCACCAGCGCGAGCCTCAAGGGTGAAATGCCGCCGCTGCCGGTGAACGTCTTCGCCGGCAACGCCGTGGCCTACGACATGATGTACGGCGACAAGCCCACGCCGTTCCTCGAATGGGCCATGCTGCACGGCGCGGAAACCGCCGCCGACGGCCTCGGCATGCTGGTGGAGCAGGCGGCGGAGTCGTACCTGCTGTGGCGCGGCGTGCGCCCGGAGACGAGGCACGTGATCGCGGCGTTGCGCAAGGGCTGAATCCGGGCGCGTCAGTGCGGCGATTCACCGAATCACGCCGCTTTTTTCTCGTTACGTATTCATAACGGCGTACCTCTCTGCGCCGAACGCTGCATTTGCTGCTCTTACAATAAATCAGGCGTCAGGCGGGAAGGGTCCGGGAGCGGTTCGTTTGATTCTGTCCCGGGCACATCCAGCTTGCGCAGGACGTGATAGATGGCGCCCTGGGTAACCCCCAGCCGCTGCGCGATCTGGGTGTTGGTCAGGCCCTGTTGCTTCAATTTGCGCACCTTCAGCGGGTCAAGCTTGCGGAATGACTTGGCCAAGATTTCTCCCCTTTGCCTGCATCAAACAGGTTCCCTGCGTGACTTGCCGGGCGTCGCGCTTTACGAGACGCGCCGGGTGTCGCGTGTTTTTTCCAGGACGTTCTCGCCGTTGGTGCGAGTCCGGTGTTTCACCGCGTGGTAGCGGTCCGGAAAAAGTTTTTCCAGCGGGATGCCGATGATTTCGGAAACGCGTTTCTCGACGCGGGCGCTGAAGTACTTGCGCGTCAGCACCTGCTGCACCGACTGCGGTCCGAACAGGCCCAGCTCCATGGCGACGCGCGTGAGGGTGTAACCCTTTCTGGCGAGCGCGAACTTCAGGTCCAGGTAATCCATTCTTGTTATTCCCTTTATCCCTTGTGTTAGGATGCAGCTGAAGATAATCAGCTTTACTTTTCCATGTTCCTTTGATCAGAGTTCAGAGTATGGTGATCAAAATTACACCTGTCAACTCGGGTAGTGTAATAAATTCCTCTCCGGGCCGGCTGAAGGCGGAGCGCACCCGGCTGGGCTTGAGCCAGGTGGCGCTGGGCCAGGCGCTGGGGGTGACCAAGTGGACCATCATCAATTATGAAAGGACCGGCGGGCGCGGGACGCCGATCCCGGCGGACCTGCTTTCCGCCTGCTCCCGGCTCGGGATGGACGTGCAATACATCGTCACCGGCGTGTCTTCCAGCAACCTGAACCGGGTGGCGGAGGAGACCGGCAGCTACCGGGTGGAGCCGAAACGGTCGCCGGCCCTGTCGCCGGATGAACACCGGCTGCTGGAAAAATACCGCCGTCTCAAACCGTCCCAGCGCGCGCAGGCGCAAACCATTGTGGGGGCCCTGATCCCGGCGGAAGGCAAACCGGCGAAAAAACCGGTTTCACGGCTGCGGCGCGGGAAACGTTGAGTCTTGGGGCTTACTTCAGGTAATCGTTCTTGAGATCGACGTAGTGCCGGGCCGAGTATTCGAACCAGGCCTTTTCCTCGTCCGTCAGCTCGCGCACGCGCTTCGCCGGCCGGCCCATCCAAAGGTAACCGCCTTCCAGTTCTTTGCCTTCGGTAACGAGACTGCCGGCGCCGAGGAACACGCCTTCGCGCAGCACCGCGCCGTCGAGAATGGCGGAACCCATGCCGATCAGACAGCGCGACTCGACGGTGCAACCGTGGATGATGCATTGATGGCCGATGGTGACGTCGTCGCCGACGATGACGGCCCAGCCGCCCGGAACCCCTTCATAGTCGTGCGTGCCATGGAGAATGCTGCCGTCCTGGATGTTGGTTCTGCTGCCGATGCGGATGTAATTGACGTCACCGCGCACCGAGCACATGGGCCAGATGGAAGTATCGGCGCCGATGACCACGTCGCCGATGATGCTCGCGGCTTCATCGATGTAAACCCGGGGTCCGACGGTGGGCAGGATGCCTTTGTAGGGGCGTATCGCCATGGCCGCGATTATAGGAAGAAAAAGCCGGCCTACGCCATCCACGACAACGGGAGTTCATCCAGCGCTGCGGCCTGCTGCTTGAGCGCCAGCACCTGTTCCTCCCAGTAGCGCCGCGTGTTGAACCACGGGAAGTTGCGCGGGAAGGCGGGGTCGTCCCAGCGCTCCGCGAGCCAGGCCATGTAGCGCAGCATGCGCAGCGTGCGCAGGGGTTCCATCAGGCGCAGTTCGGCGGCATTGAACTCCATGAACTCGGTGTAGCCGGACAGCACATCGGCCAGCTGCAGTTCCATGTCCTCGCGGTCGCCGGAAAGCAGCATCCACAAATCCTGCACCGCCGGGCCGGTCAGGCAGTCGTCGAAATCCACCAGGTGCGGGCCGGTGCCGGTCCAGAGAATGTTGCCGAGATGACAGTCGCCGTGCAGGCGGATCCACGCGGCATCATCAGCGGCGCGGAAGGCGGCTTCGATCGGCGGAAACAGGTATTCCATGATGGCGAAGAACGAGGCGCGCAGTTCTTCCGGCACCATGTCGTGTTCTTTCAGATAGCGCACCGAGCGGTGTCCGAATTCCTCAATGCCCAGACGTGCACGGTGACGGAACGGTTCGGCCGCGCCGAGCCGGTGCAGGCGACCGAGATAGCGGCCGAGCAGGGCGCGGTCGTCGCGCGAGTTCAGCTCGGGCGCACGCCCCGGTTGCCACGGAAACACCGCGAAGCGAAAACCCCCGTGGTGACTGAGCGTGCCGCTGCCCGGGCGCGCCAGCGGCGCCACGGCCGGGATCTCGTGTTCGGCCAGCTGCAGCGCGAAGGTGTGTTCTTCCAGGATCGCGGCCTCGTCCCAGCGGCCGGGGCGGTAGAACTTGGCCACAGACGGCGGACCGTCCTCGGTGTCCACGCGGTAGACGCGGTTTTCGTAGCTGTTGAGCGCGAGCAGGCCGCCGGTGCAGCGCCCGCCGTACATTTCCACGGCCTCGAGGATGATCTCGGGCGTGAGTGCGTCATAGGGGTGAGCCGGGGAATCGGGGACGGTGGTCACGGCCGCACGTTATAATACTTCGATATGGAAAACACCTCTCTCGTCTCCAACCCGCTGCTCGATCTCACACAACCACCCCGTTTCGGCGTCATCCTTCCGGAGCATGCCGAACCGGCGCTGGACCGGGTGCTGGCAGAAAACCGCGCCGCCCTGGAGCGGGTGCTGGCATCCGGCGGTCCTTATGCCTGGGACAATTTCGCGCAGCCGATCGAGGACATGCGCGAACGCCTGGTGCGCCTGTGGTCGCCGGTGTCGCACCTGCACGCGGTCATGGACAGCGAGGCGCTGCGCGCCGCCTACAATGTCGGGCTGCCGAAACTTACCGCCTATTTCACGGAGCTGGCGCAGGACGAGCGGCTGTACGCCGGTTACAAGGCCATCGCCGCGAGCCCGGGGTTTTCAGGGCTGACCCAGGCGCAGAAAAAAATCATCGAAAATACGTTGCGCGATTTCCGCCTTGCCGGCGCCGAGCTGCCGCCGGACAAGAAGGCGCGCTTCAAGGCCTTGCAACAGGAGCTCGCGGCCCTGCAGAGCAAGTTCTCGGAGAACGTGCTCGACGCCACCCAGGCGTGGGATTTGCGCATCACCGACGAAAAGGACCTCGCCGGCCTGCCCGAGTCGGCGCGCGCCATGGCGCGGCAGGACGCGCAGGAGAAAAATCTGCAAGGCTGGCGCTTCACCCTCGAGGGCCCGTCCTACATCGCCTTCATGACCTACGCCGATGATCGCGAGCGGCGCCGGCAGATGTACGAGGCCTTCATGACGCGCGCCAGCGATCAGGGGCCGTCGGCGGGCAAGTGGGACAACGGCGGGTTGATCCTGGGCCTGTTGCGGCTGCGACGCGAGGCCGCGCAACTGCTCGGTTTCAATAATTACGCCGAGTATGCGCTACAGACGCGCATGGCCAAAACGGTTCCCGAGGTGATGGATTTCCTGAACGATCTCGCGCGCCGCGCCAAACCCGCGGCACAGAAGGATTTCGAGGAACTGAAACAGTTCGCGCGCGAGGCGCATGGCGTGGAACGGCTCGAGGCCTGGGATATCGCGTATTACTCCGAGAAGCTGCAACAGGCGAAATACCGCATTTCGCAGGAAGACCTGCGGCCGTATTTCCCGGAGACCAAAGTCGTGCCCGGCCTGTTCGAGGTGGTCGAGCGGCTGTACGGCCTGAAGATCACCGGGGTCAGGGGCGTTGAGGTGTGGCACCCGGACGTGCGTTTCTATGAAATCCGCGACAGCACGGGCGAAGTGCGCGGGCGCTTTTACATGGACCTGTACGCGCGCGCCAACAAGCGCGGCGGCGCGTGGATGGACGAATGCATCAACCGCAAGCGCACCGCGGGCGGCGTGCAGGTGCCGGTGGCCTACCTGGTGTGCAATTTCACCCCGCCCGTGGGCGGCCGGCCGGCGCTGTTCACCCATGACGAGGTCATCACGCTGTTCCACGAATTCGGTCACGGCCTGCACCACATGCTGACGAAGGTGGATTATGTGGGTGTGGCGGGCATCAATGGCGTGGCCTGGGACGCGGTCGAGCTGCCGAGCCAGTTCATGGAGAACTGGTGCTGGGAGCGCGAGGCGCTCGATCTCATCGCCGGGCATCACCAGAGCGGTGCGAAAATTCCGGACGAGCTGTACGTCAAAATGATCGCGGCCAAAAACTTCCAGTCCGGCATGCAGTTCGTGCGCCAGCTGGAGTTCTCGCTGTTCGACATGCGCCTGCACGGTGAATACAACCCGGATGGCGGCAAGGGCGTGCAACAGGTTCTGGACGAGGTGCGTGCCGAGGTGGCGGTGGTGATTCCGCCGGCGTTTAACCGCTTCCAGAACGGTTTTTCCCACATCTTCGCCGGCGGCTATGCCGCCGGCTACTATAGTTACAAGTGGGCCGAGGTGCTGTCGGCCGATGCTTTCAGCAAGTTCGAGGAAAACGGGGTGTTCGATCGCGCCACCGGCCTGCAATTTTTGCGGAACGTTCTCGAGCAGGGCGGCTCGCGTGAGCCGATGGAGTTGTTCGTGAATTTTCGGGGACGCTCACCCAGGATCGATGCACTGTTGCGGCATTCCGGACTGGCCGCTTAAGGACAAAACGCCATGACAGGAAGTCTGCGTGTCGTCGCCATGCTGGCAATGCTGGGTGTGTTTTCCGCCGTCCAGGCGGAAACGGTTTACGTCGCCGAGCGCATCCGCATCGGGTTGCGCGCGGAGATGGACGAAGCCAGCCCGGTGGTAAAAACGGTTGAAACTGGCGCCGCACTGGAGGTGGTCGAGCGCCTGGAAAAGCTGGTGCGCGTGCGCGACTCTCAGGGAACTGAGGGTTGGATCGAGGCGCGTTATCTCAGCCCCGAACCGCCGGCGCGGCTGCAGCTCACCCGGCTTCAGGAAGATCTGGCCAAAAGCCGGACGCAGGCGGCGGAAGCGCAGGCTCAGCTCAAGAAAGCCCAGTCGGCCCTGGCGGAACAGGCTGAAAAAATAAAGGAACTGGAGAAAAATGCCGCCGACAGGCCGGCGCCCGCCCCGGCCGCACCGGTGGTGATCAAGGCCCCGCCGCCCGTCACCCCCGACGCGGCGAATACCGGTTTCAGCTTCAGTTACCCGTGGCTCGGGATTTCTTTTGCTATGCTGGTAATTGGATTCGCCGCCGGCGTGCGCTGGCTGCGCGAGTCCATCCGCAAACGATCGGGTGGCATGTATCTGAGGGTTTGATCCATGAAGCGCTCCAAGACAATTTTTATCGCGGTGCTGACCGTTGCCGGCCTGTGCGCAGCACAGGCGGAATCGCTGTACAAGTGGGTGGACAGCCAGGGACGGGTGTCGTATCACGACCGGCCGCCGCCGGAAGGTTCCGATTTTCGCGTCGAGCAGAAAAACCTCGACGCCGGCAGGAAATCCGAGGTGGATGACACGCTCGAAAAAATCGTCGAGAAGTATCCGGTCGTTCTCTATTCCGTGCCCGTGTGCGGTTCCTGTGACCTCGCGCGCGCCTACCTGGAAAAACGCAAGATCCCGTACAGCGAGAAGAATCTGGAAAACAACGTCGAACTGCAACAGAAGCTGAAACAGAAGTACGGCGCGCTGTCGGCGCCGACGATCACGATCGGCGAGAAAGTCATGAAGGGCTATGTGGAGTCCATCCTCGAGGGCGAACTGGATACCGCCGGCTATCCAAAAATGGAAGCGTCCGGATCCGGCAAGGAAGAAGTCACAGGCCAGGAGAACACCTCTGCCACCGGAGATGCCGGCCAGCAACCTGCCCGCCGCCGTTATTGAACCGGCCTGAATCCAGGCCGTAAACTCCCTGCCATGAAAATCGCCACGTGGAATGTCAATTCCATCCGTGTGCGCCTGCCCCAGGTGCTGGCGTGGCTGGAAAAAGAAAACCCCGACGTGCTGTGCCTGCAGGAAACCAAGATCACCGACGAGGAATTCCCCACGGCGGCGCTGCGCGAGGCCGGGTACCGGGCGGTTTACGCCGGCCAGAAGACCTATAACGGCGTCGCCACCCTGAGCCGGGCGCCGGCGGAAGACATCGTCAGCGCGCTGCCCGGCGCCGCCGGCGACCAGAAGCGCCTGCTGGCCGCGACCGTGGGCGGCATGCGCGTGATCAATGTGTACATACCGAACGGCGAGGAGGTCGGTTCGGAAAAGTATTCCTACAAATTATCCTGGCTCAAGGCGCTCGAAAAATTCATCGCCCGGGAACTGAAAAGCCATCCGCGCCTGGCGCTCCTGGGCGATTACAACGTCGCGCCGGAAGCGCGCGACGTGCATGATCCCAAACGCTGGGAAGGCCGTGTGCTTTTCAGCGACAAGGAGCGCGCGGCGTTTCAACGGCTGATCCGGCACGGCCTGGCAGACGTGTTCCGGCAATTCGATCAGCCGGAAAAGTGTTTCAGCTGGTGGGATTACCGCGCCGGCGCCTTCCAGCGCAACCACGGCCTGCGCATCGACCACATCCTGTGCAGTCCGCGGTTGGCGGAAGCATGCCGGGGATGCCGCATCGATATCGAACCGCGCCGGCACGAGCGGCCTTCGGATCACGTCCCGGTGATCGCCGAATTTGGCGTTACGCCATGACGTCCGCGGCGCCGCCCGGTTTCAGCGTGATTCGGCGAGGTCGAAGCCCCAGGTGTCGCGCAAGAGCTTACCCAGCCCCGCGTATTCAGCCTTTGTCGCCGGTTCGAAATCCTCCACCTTGAACTCGCCACGCAGTTTCTGGGTGGCGATCTTGCCCTCGGGTGACAGCAGCGCCGCCGTGATTTTGTCTTTCAGATCGGACGCCAGGCGCGGGCCCGCGGTGAAGGCCTGGTTCGGCAGCGCCCGGCTGGAGAAGATGACGCGGGCGCCGCCCTGTTCCGCCGCCAGTTTCTCGTACATTTTTGCCTGGAGAATTCCGGCCACGCATTTTCCGTTCATGACACCCTTGTAAGCTTCCGGGAAACTCTGGGTTTCCACGATCAGGGGTTGACGCGAGGGGTTGTCAAATTCGTAAAGCACCGTCAGCGTGGCGAGGTTTGGCGGAGGGAACGCACAGACGGCGCGACCGGCGAGCTGCTTCAGCTCCTGTATCTTTTCCTGCTCCTTTTTTACCGCGACCACAAAGCTCAGTTTTCCCGGCAGTTTCACCAGCGGAACATGCCCCTGCCTGTCCTGACGCCATCCAATGAAAGCCGGCCCGTCAAAAACGATGTCGTAATCACCCCGTTGCATGTCGCGTTGATAAACCAGCCAGTTTTCCGGATACCGGTAGATGACCTTCTGGCCGGCGACCCGGGACAGGTAATCCGCAATCGGTTGATAAACTTCTTCGCCCTTGGCGCGGGATTCACGCGGCGGGGAGGAGAAAATCAGGTCCGCCAGGGCGGGCGGCGCGGCAAAAACCCCGGACAACAGCAAAGAACACACGGCAAGATTTCTTGTCAGCATGGATGGGCCTGTGAGACGAAGTAGGGGGGATGGAACGTGTCGTAACGCAATACCGGAAGTCACGGATATAGTTATAGAAGACGCCAACCAGGACGGCTTATTCCCGCGTATCATGGAAATTTTCAGGCTCGGAAGTTTATGCCATGCAAATCCGATGGTTAGAAAAATGACATCGCCGGCGCGACGTGCCTCATGCGCTGGCAACAGGCGTGGTCCTGGCGCTGCGTTTTTTCTGTTGCTGCTGATGGCGACGACGGCGAGCCATGCCGGGAAGACGCATCAGGAAGCGCGGCCGTTGATGGGCACCGTGGTCAGCATCACGGTGGAAAACGGCCCGGCCGACGTGCGGGAAAAAGTGGACGCCGCCTATCGCGAGATGACGCGCCTGTCGGACATGATGAATCACTATGATCCCGGCAGCGTGGTGAGCGAGATCAATCGCCAGGCCGGCAAGCGGCCGGTGAAGGTGCCGCCGGAATTAATGGAGGTGCTGGTCATGGCGCGGCGCGTATCCGCTCGCACCGACGGCGCCTTCGACATCACGGTCGGCGCATTCAAGGGGTGGCGTTTCAACCCGGAGAATCCCGCCATGCCATCGGCGCAGGAGCTCGCTGCCGCCTTGCCGCTGGTGGATTACCGCAACGTGCTGCTCGATGAAAATAACCGGACCGTCCTGCTCAGGCGGCCCGGCATGCGCATCGATCTGGGCGGCATTGCCAAGCTTTATATCCTGAATGCCGGCATGCAGGCGTTGCGGCGGCACGGCATCGAACAGGCCATGTTGAACGGCGGCGGCGATGTTGCGGTGACGGGAACGCGCGACGGCCGGCCATGGCGCATCGGCATTCGCCATCCACGACGCGCCGGTGAACTCCTGGCCGCCGTGGAACTGACGCGCGGCTGGGTGGTGACCTCCGGTGATTACGAGCGCTATTTCATTCGCGACGGCCGGCGTTATCACCACATCCTCGACCCGCGCACCGGCTATCCCGTCGCGGGGCCGCAGCAGGTCACGCTGGTGGGGGAAGACCTGTCGAACCTCAACGGGTTTTCCAGTGCCATCATGGTGCTCGGGGAGGAAAAGGGCCGCGCGCTGTTGGGTCGTCTTGGCGGGGTGCAAGGCCTGATCGTGGGCGCGGACGGCGGGGTCTGGCGCACGCCCGGGTCAGAATCCCGGTTCCAGCTCCTGGAATCCTCGCCTTAGCCATCTTCCGGCTTGCCTGTCCGCGGGGGCTTGACACCGAGGAGTAAATGTAAATAATAACGATTCTCATTTATAAAATTGGTTAAAAGGCTCCCATGACAGAAAAACAGTCACATGCCGGCGGGAACGCCCGGCCGCGCGCTTTTATCTCCGGACCGTCCGTGGCTTCGTTATTCCGTGCTGCGCGCCAGGCATCCCAGTCTGTGGGGCTTATTGCGGGGCTGTCGCTGGGACTCAGCTTTCCGTTGCATGCCGACAATCTGCCAGGCTTCAGCCTGACTGCCAAAGACGGTCGTTTTTTGCCGGAACAGATAGATATTCCCGCAGGTCAGAAAGTCAGGCTGGTGGTAAAGAATGAAGGACCCGGACCGGAAGAGTTTGAAAGTTCCGCGCTCAATCGGGAAAAGGTGATCTTGCCCGGCAAGAGCGCCGAGATTTTCATTGGGCCACTGAAACCGGGGACCTACGATTTTTACGGGGAGTTCCATCCCCAGACCGCGCGCGGCCGCATCGTCGCCAGATAGAAACCAATCCCGGGCAGACCGTCATCATGCTAGCCACAGCCATCATCGTGTTTCGCGAAGTGCTCGAAGCCGCGCTCATTATCGGTATCGTGCTGGCCGCCACCCAGGGCCTGCTCAAGCGCGGGACCTGGGTGGGCATCGGTATCGCCGCGGGAATCGCCGGGGCGGGATTGGTGGCACTGTTTGCGGATGTCATATCGTCCGCCTTTGCCGGCATCGGCCAGGAAGTTTTCAATGCCGGCATATTGCTCTTCGCGGTGATCATGCTTGGATGGCATAACGTCTGGATGAAACGCCATGGACGGGAGATGGCCCGTCACATGCGCGACGTGGGTCAGGCCATTCGGTCAGGCAGTCGTTCCATGACCATGCTGGCTATCGTGATCGGTCTTGCAGTCTTGCGCGAGGGTTCGGAAGTGGTGCTGTTCGTGTATGGCATCACCGTGGCACAGCAGGATTCGGCGCGCATGATGCTGGCCGGTGGTTTGCTGGGTTTGATGTCAGGCGCCGTGGCGGGCCTGCTGATGTATCGTGGCCTGTTGCGCCTGTCGAGCAAGTATCTGTTCACGGTCACCGCGTGGCTGATCACGCTGCTGGCCGCTGGCATGGCGGCGCAGGCGGCGGGCTTCCTGGCACAGGCGGACCTGTTGCCGTCGCTGGTGCAATCCATGTGGGACACTTCGGGCATCCTGGCGCAAACCAGCGTCCCCGGCCGTGTGCTGCAAACACTGATCGGCTATGTCGATCATCCCAGCGGCATCCAGGTCCTGTTTTACGTCGTCACGCTGAGCGGCATCGTTGTATTGACGCGTCTTTACGGCGGATCGCCTGCACCGAAAACCAATGCTGTGAATACCTAGAAGCCTGCGACGGGAACACCGTTCGTGGCGGGGATTTACCGCTTGCAAATGTAAATAATTCTCATTATCGATAAATAAGGGCACATCGTGGAATTCAAAATGACAAAAATTTTTTCTCCAGAAACAAACCGGGTATGGCTGGGCGTGGCACTTCTGTGGTTTGGCCCCGCGGCACATGCGCTCAATTATCATGAACTGGAAGTCTACCCCTACCGGACTGCGTCCCGGGGTGAAACCGAGCTGGAAATGTTCACCACTTATACACGGCGCGGAACACAGGATGAGACGCCTCCGGAAAACAATCAGGGCCTGGTGCGCCAGTCGTTCGAAATCGCGCACGGTGTGACCGACAAGACCGAGATCGCCGGTTATGTCGACTATTCCCGCGCCCGCGGCAGCAACGAGTGGGAATTTGAAGCCAGTCGCGCACGCGTGCGCACGCGTTTCGCCGAAAAGGGCCAATGGCCGGTGGATCTCGGGCTCTATGCCGAGGCGGAGTTTCCCCACCAGGACGACAATGATGTTGAATTCGAGCTGCGCGGGATTATCGAAAAAGACATCGATCAATGGACGTTCGATATCAATCCGATTCTGGAAAAAGTCCTGAAGGGCGCCGAAAAAGAGGAAGGTTGGGAACTGCAGTATGCTGCCGCGGCGATCTATCGTCTGAACGAACGCTGGCACCCGCGTCTGGATTTTTTCGGCGATTTTGGCCCCGCGCGCCATTTCGAGGACAGGAATGATCAGAAACATCTGATCTCGCCGGCGGTGGATGTCATGTTCGGGCATGGCCTGTCCGCGAGTCTTGGCGTGGCATTCGGACAGACCCGGGCAAGCGAACAGCAATTGGTGCGCGCGCGGGTTGAATGGGAATTTTGATTTGATAATTCAATTTCTGGAATTCAGGAGGGAAGATGCGTAATTTCAAAAAATTCTGTGCGGCAGTCGCGGTGCTGGGATTGTCGGTCAGCGTCGTGCCGGCGTCCGCGGCCGACGAGATCGTGGTGTATTCCGCGCGCAACGAGCAGCTGATCAAACCGCTGTTCGACGCCTACACCGCCGAGACCGGCACGCCGATCAAGTTCATCACCGACAAGGAGGGTCCGCTGCTGGAGCGTCTCAAGGCCGAGGGCAAGAACACGCCGGCGGACCTGCTGCTCACGGTGGACGCCGGCAACCTGTGGCTGGCGGCGAAAGAGGGCGTGCTGGCCGAGGTAAAATCGAAGACACTCCGGACCAATATCCCGGCGCATCTGCGTGATCCGGACAACCGCTGGTTCGGGTTGTCGGTGCGCGCACGCACCATCGTCTACAGCACCGAACGCGTGAAACCGAAGGAGCTTTCGACCTACGAGGCGCTGGGCGATGCCAGATGGAAAGACCGGCTGTGCCTGCGTACCTCGAAGAAGGTCTACAACCAGTCGCTGGTGGCGATGATGATCGCGCGCCACGGCGAGGCCAAAACGGAAAAAATCGTGAAGTCCTGGGTCGCCAACCTCAGGACCGATCCGTTTCCGGACGACACCAAACTGATGGAAGCGATCCAGGCCGGGCAGTGCGACGTCGGCATCGTTAATACCTACTATTTTGGCAGGCTCAAACAGAAACAGCCCGAGGCGGCAATCGCGCTGTTCTGGCCCAACCAGAAGGATCGCGGCGTGCACGTCAATGTCTCGGGCGCGGGTGTCACGGCGCACGCCAGGCACCGCGCGGAGGCGGTGAAATTCCTCGAATGGCTGTCCTCGGAAAAGGCGCAGAACCTGTTCGCGGACGAGAACATGGAGTATCCGGCCAACCCGAGAGTGAAACCGCACGCCAGTGTCGCGGCCTGGGGCAGGTTCAGGCAGGACACCATCAACGTCTCCAAAGCCGGCAGCCTGCAGGCCAAGGCCGTGATGCTGATGGATCGGGCGGGTTACAAGTAAGCGCCGGTTGCCGGAGTTCAGGCTAACATCAGGAGAGATGCCTGATCCCGAGCCATGAGCACGACCACCGAAGAAATGCGTCAGTCCGGCCCGCCGGTGGAAACCGGTATCTCCGACTGGCTCAACGTCAACGTGCGCCTGTGGCGCCTGGCCAGTTTCGTCGGCGCCGCCATCGTGGCGGCGCCGATCCTGGTGGTGGCGCTCGCCTGGCTCACGCCGGCAGGCGAGGTGTGGCGGCACCTGGTCCAGACCGTGCTCGGCGAACTGCTGCTGAACACCGTAGTGCTGATGCTCGGGGTCGGTGGTGGCGTGTTCCTGCTCGGAGCCGGGCTGGCGTGGCTGGTGACGATGTACGATTTCCCGGGACGGCGCCTGTTCGACTGGGCGCTGATGCTGCCGCTGGCGATCCCGGCCTACGTGCTGGCGTTCGTGGCCGTGGCGCTGCTCGATTTCAGCGGTCCGGTGCAGGGTGCCCTGCGCGCGCTGTTCGGCGGAGCCGCCTGGTTCCCGCCGATCCGTTCTGCCGGCGGCGTGGTCGCCGTCATGGTGCTGGCGTTCTATCCCTACGTGTACATGCTGGCGCGCGCCGCGTTCCTGGCGCAGGGACGGCGCATGCTCGAGACCGGGCGCGTGCTCGGCCTCTCGCCGCGCGCGGCGTTCCTGCGCGTGGCCCTGCCCATGGCGCGCCCGGCGCTGGCCGCCGGCGTGGCGCTGGCGCTGATGGAGGCGCTCGCCGATTTCGGCGCGGTGGCGATTTTCAATTACGACACCTTCACCACGGCGATCTACAAATCCTGGCTCGGGCTGTTCTCGCTGCCGGCGGCGGCGCAGCTGGCTTCGTTGCTGCTGCTGTTCGTGGCCGTGGCGCTCATCGGCGAACGCCAGCTGCGCGGGCGCGCGCGTTACCACGTGAGCTTGCGGCACGGGCGCGAGCAGCATTACCGCCTGGCCGGCACGCGCGCCTGGGGTGCCACGGCGGCCTGCGCCCTGGTGTTGCTGCTGGCATTCGCTATTCCGGTGAGCCAGTTGTTTTACTGGGCGTGGGACAGCGCGCGCATCGATCTCGATGCGCGTTACCTGAGGTTTTTTCTCAACACCGTCGCGCTCGGCGCCGCCGCCGCGATCGTGACCACGATCGGTGCGCTGCTGCTGGCCTATACCTATCGCCTCAAGCCCGATCGTTGGGTCGCGGGCGCGGTGCGTTTCGCCACGCTGGGCTATGCCCTGCCCGGTTCGGTGCTGGCGGTCGGGATCATGGTTTCCTTCGTCTGGCTCGATCGGCAGTTCGCCCAGTGGCTCCAGTCGTTGTTCGGTATCGTTGCCGGGCCACTGCTTACTGGCAGCCTCATCGCGCTGCTGCTTGCTTACGGCGTGCGCTTCATGGCGGTGGCCCACGGGCCGATCGACAGCAGCTTCGAGCGCATCAAACCGTCGCTGTGGCAGGCGGCGCGCAGTCTCGGCGCCGGCAACCGCGAGATCCTGTGGCGCGTCTCGATCCCGCTGCTGCGCACCGGGCTGCTGTCGGCGGCGCTGCTGGTGTTCATCGAGGTGATGAAGGAATTACCGGCGACCCTGTTGTTGCGTCCCTTCGGCTGGGACACGCTGGCCACGCGCATCTTCGAGATGACCTCCGAGGGCCAGTGGGAGCGCGCCGCGCTGCCGGCGCTGACGCTGGTACTGGCAGGCCTGATCCCGGTGGTGATGCTGGTGCGGCGCTCCTCTTCCCAAGCCTGACGGTCGCTATTCCATCACGGATTTTCCGCCTCCGGGCCGGCCGTGTATTATCTCCGCGCCGGGCGGCCCGATCGCGGCCTGTCTCCGGTTCGGGAGAATAGCCAAAAAAGTGAAATACGTACTGACTGCAACGGCGTGCGCCGCCGCGGTGTTGGCTGTCTTCAGCCCGGTGGCGGGAGCGGAGACGGGTGCGTCCGTGTCCGGTGCGGTTCCCTGCGCCGATCCGGCGGCGGATATCGAGCTGGCGCTGATATCGAAATCCGGGCCCGGCACCGGCCGTGTGCGCATTACCGGCGTGATGAAGAATCTGGGCACGGTGGCGTGGACCGCCACCGGCCCGTCGCATCACCTGCAAGCCGTGTTGGCGCGTCAGGATGCCGGGACGCAACCGGACGGGGAACCGGTGCAGCCCGCGATTGCCATCCGGGAGCTGGCGCCCGGCCGGCAATACCGGATCGATTACCAGACGGACTGGGACGCTGGCCGCAAAGCGCCGCCGCCGCGTTTCATCTTGCGCTTTTTTGACGCGGGCCGGATTGGCACGCGGCCCGACAATTATCATCCGGATTGCCGCGCCGACAACAACCGCAAGGAAATCACCGCGGCCGATATCGACAAGCTGTTTCAGCCGGCTGCGCCGCCACCGCCTCTCAAGGTCGAAAGCTATCGCCTGCTGGGAGGCATCGGCGTCAACACGGTGGAAACGCAGCTGGTCTATCGTCGCGGCATGACCCACACCGGCAAGCTCGCGGCCACGGTGGCGGCGCCCTATGCCGGCGCGTCCGATGACGCGCCGCTCAGCGGGAACAGCGGCACGGTGAAAATCCGCGTGCACATTCCGTGCGACGCCAGGGAAACGCCGGGCACGATTCCTCCTCCCGTGACCATCACCTACCGGTTATGGGGCACGCTTGGCCTTCCCGGCGGTTCAGGCTGGGTGCCTGGCTTCAGTCTTGACCAGTCGATTCCCTACCGCGAGCTTTGTGGTCCCGGTCCCGCGGATAAACCATAGCCGTGGCCAGGGGCGCCATCCCGGACGCCGGCAACGGCGGATAATCCCGGCTTGGCGCTGTAAAGGCGCTGCGCTATAGTGCCGGGCCTCGACCCAGACCCGCGGGAGAGACCCCGGAACCGGTATTGATCCGGGGCGCCGAAGGCGCAATCGCCAGGAATCGCTCAGGCAAAAGGACCGCGGAGACGATCGGTCGACTCTGGAGAGAGATGGCGCACCGCCATCCACCGAAGGGGCTCAAGCTCTCAGGTTACCGGACAGAGGGGCGGTGACTTTATTCAAGTCATCGCCCTTTTTTTTGAATCTGGAACCGCTGCGGTTATAAAAATCATATGGGATTCAAGACACCTTTATACGACGCGCACGTGAAGATGGGCGCCAAGATCGTGGACTTCGGCGGCTGGGACATGCCGCTGCACTACGGCTCCCAGATCGAGGAGCACCACAAGGTGCGCCGGGACTGCGGCATGTTCGACGTCTCGCACATGAACGTGGTGGACGTGAAGGGCGGAGGCGTGCGCGACTTCTTTCGCCTGCTGCTGGCCAACAATGTCGACAAGCTCAAGACCAAAGGCAAGGCGCTGTACAGCTGCATGCTCACCGCCAAGGGCGGCGTGATCGACGATCTCATCGTTTATTACATGGACGACCAGTGGTTCCGTGTCGTCATGAACGCCGCCACGCGCGACAAGGACATGGCCTGGGTCAATGCCGCCGCCAAGGAATTTGGCGGCCTGACGCTCACGCAACGTGGTGATGTGGCGATGATCGCGGTGCAGGGGCCGAATGCGAAAGAGAAGGTTTATCAGGCTTTGGGCGAGGCGCTGCGCGCGCCGGCCGGCGCGCTCAAGCCGTTTCACGCCGTGACCGTGGGCGAGCTGTTCATCGCCACCACCGGCTACACCGGCGAGGACGGTTTCGAGATCATTCTGCCGGCCAAGGCCGCGCCCTTCACCTGGCAGATGCTGAACGAAGCCGGCGTGCCGCCGATCGGTTTGGGCGCGCGCGATACCCTGCGGCTCGAGGCCGGCATGAATCTGTACGGCTCGGACATGGACGAAACCACCACGCCGCTGGAGTCGGGCCTGGCCTGGACCGTGGCGCTGGAGCCGGCCGACCGCAAATTCATCGGTCGCGAGGTGCTGGACCGGCAGAAAGCCCAGGGCGTGCCACGCCAGCTGGTGGGCCTAGTACTGGAAGGCAAGGGCGTGTTGCGCAATCACCAGAAGGTGACGTGCGACGGCGCCGGCGAGGGCGAAATCACCAGTGGGAGTTTTTCGCCGACGCTGGAGCAGTCCATCGCCTTCGCGCGCGTCCCGGCTTCCGTCAAGATCGGTGACCGCTGCACCGTGGACCTGCGCGGCAAGCCCGCCACGGCGCGCGTCGTCAAATATCCGTTTGTTCGCAATGGCAAAAGCTGCATCTGAAAGTGAGATAAAACCATGAGCAATATTCCGAAAGACCTGAAGTACACGAAATCGCACGAATGGGTTAAACCGAACGCCGACGGCAGCGTCACCGTCGGCATCACGCACCATGCCCAGGACCTCATGGGCGACATGGTGTTCGTGGACCTGCCGACGGCCGGGACCAAGGTTACGGGCGGCAAGGAATGCGGCGTGGTCGAATCGGTGAAGGCGGCCTCGGATGTTTATGCTCCGGTCAGCGGCGAGATCGTCGAGGCCAATGCCGCGCTGTCCGACTCGCCCGAGACCGTCAACAAGGACCCTTATGGTTCCGGCTGGATGTTCCGTTTGAAGCCCGCGAACAAGGCCGAAGTCGACGCGCTGCTCGATGCCAAGGCCTACGAAGCGCTGGTCGCTTCGGAAAAGCACTGAATTGAATCGACAGGATTTACAGGATTAACAAGATTATTTTTTAAATCCTGTGAATCCTGAAAAATCCTGTTAATCCTGTGAATTGATTTGTAGGTAACGTCATGCCGTTTATTCCCCATACCGACGCCGATGTGAAGGCGATGCTGAAGAGCATCGGCGTCAATTCGATTGACCAGCTTTTCGACGAGATTCCCGAAAAGCTCCGCGCCGGCAAACTGACGCAGGTGCCGGAAGGTCTGAGCGAAATGGAAGTCACGCGCCTGATGCAGGCGCGCGCCAACCAGGACGGTGCCTACATCAACTTCATCGGCGCCGGCGCCTACGAGCACCATATCCCGGCGGCGGTGTGGGAGATCGTCACGCGCGGCGAGTTCTATTCCGCCTACACGCCATACCAGGCCGAGGCCAGCCAGGGCACGCTGCAACTGCTGTATGAATACCAGACCATGATGGCCTCGCTCACCGGCATGGATGTCTCGAATGCCTCGCTCTATGACGGCGCTTCGGGGCTGGCCGAGGCGGTGCTGATGGCAGTGCGCGCGCACAAGAAGGCGCGCAAGATACTCATGCCTTCGACCGTGCACCCGATCTGGCGCCGCGTGGTGCGCGCGATCGTCGCCAACCAGAACATCGAGCTGGTGGAAATTCCGCTGTGCATGGAATGCGGCAACATCATTCCGGATTCGCTCAAGCAATATGAAGGCGGCGAGTTCGCCGCGCTGGTGATTCCGCAGCCCAATTTCTTCGGCGTGCTGGAAGAGGTGGACGCGCTTACCGACTGGGCGCACGCGCATAACATGTTTGCCATCGGGCTGGTGAACCCGACGGCGCTGGCGCTGCTGACGCCGCCGGGCGAGTGGGGCGCGAAGGGCGCCGATATCGCCGTGGGCGAAGGCCAGCCGCTGGGCGCGCCGCTGTCTTCGGGCGGCCCTTACTACGGCTTCATGTGCTGCAAGGAGGCGCTGGTGCGGCAGATGCCGGGCCGCATCATCGGGCGCACCGTGGACAAGGACGGCAAGCCGGGATTTACCCTGACCTTGCAGGCGCGCGAGCAGCATATCCGCCGTTCCAAGGCGACCTCGAACATCTGCACCAACCAGGGCCTGGTGGTGGCGGCCTCGACCATTTACATGGCGCTGCTGGGTCCCGAGGGACTTGAGCGTGTCGCCCGCACATCGCATGCGAATACGCTGGCGCTCATCGAAAAGCTCACGGCCATCCAGGGCGTGACGCGCGTGTTCGACCATCCCGTGTTCCACGAAGTGGTATTGCGACTGGATGCCCCGGTGTCGGAAACACTGCGCGCCCTGGAGGCGCAGGGCATACTCGGTGGTTACGATCTGACCGAGCATTACCCGCACCTCGGCCAGTCGCTGCTGGTGTGCGCCACGGAGACGCGCACGCCGGAGGATATCAATCAATATGCGTTCCATCTGGAGCGCATCGTCAGCAAGCGCCGGCTCGATCCGCCGTGCGCCGTCAAAACAAACCCCAACATTTAATCCAAGGAGACACGATCATGGCCCAGATCAAACTCGGCGGTAACCCCATCCATACCAACGGCGACCTGCCCAAGGTCGGCAGCCCCGCGCCGGACTTCAAGCTCACGGACGCCGATCTCAACGATCTTTCGCTCGCAAGCTTCAAGGGTAAAAAGAAACTGTTGAACATCGTGCCGAGCCTCGACACGCCAACCTGCGCGTTGTCCACCAAGAAGTTCAACGAGCAAGCCGCGAAGTATCCCAACACGGTGATGCTGATCGTGTCGGCCGACCTGCCGTTCGCGATGAAGCGCTTCTGCGCCGCCGAGAACACCGACAAGGTGAAATCGCTGTCGATGATGCGCGACCGCCACTTTGCCAAAGACTACGGCGTGCTCATCACCGACGGCCCGCTCGCCGGCATCACCGCGCGCGCCATCGTCGTGATCGACGAGAACAACAAGGTGGTGCACACCGAGCTGGTGCCGGAGATCAAGAATGAGCCGAATTATGATAAAGCGCTGGCCGCGCTGAAATGACGAGCGTTTTTTGCTCGTCACCCCGGCGAAAGCCGGGGTCCAGGCATTAAATAGTTCGCGCGCGGAGCGCGCGATCCTTTAATGAACTGGATTTCCGCTTTCGCGGGAATGACGTGCAGATAACTGTGCGTCAGCCACCCACAAGTAATACGCGGGCGAAGCCCGCTCGACAGATGAACGTTAGAGTGAAGCAAATATGCTGATATTCGAACAATCCCAACCCAACCGCCGCAATTATTCGCAGGCGCCCCTCGCCAAAGCGGAGGTCAAGGACATCCCGGAAAAATTCCGCCGGAAAAAACGTCCGTTGCTGCCGGAAGTGTCCGAGATGCAGGCGGTGCGGCATTACACCAGGCTGTCGCAACTGAATTTCTCGATCGACACGCATTTCTACCCGCTCGGTTCCTGCACCATGAAGTACAACCCGCGCGCCTGCAACAAGCTGGCGATGCTGCCGAACCTGCTCGGACGCCATCCCTACGCGCCGGAATCCACCGGCCAGGGTTTCCTCGCCTGCATGTACGAATTGCAGGAGATGCTGAAGGACGTCACCGGCATGAAGGCGGTGTCGCTCACGCCGCTGGCCGGCGCGCAGGGCGAGTTTGCCGGTGTTGCCATGATCCGCGCCTATCACGATTCGCGCGGCGACAAGACGCGCACCGAAATTCTGGTGCCGGATGCCGCGCACGGCACCAACCCGGCGACGGCGGTGATGTGCGGCTACACCGTGCGCGAGATTCCAACCGACGCCAACGGCGACGTCGAGATCGAGGCGCTGAAGGCGGCGGTCGGGCCGCAGACGGCGGGGTTGATGCTGACGAATCCGTCCACGCTCGGCGTGTTCGAACGCAAGATCACCGAGATCGCCAAGATCGTGCACGAGGCCGGCGGCCTGCTGTATTACGATGGCGCCAACCTGAACGCCATTCTCGGACGCGTGAAGCCGGGCGACATGGGCTTCGACGTGATCCACATGAACCTGCACAAGACCTTTTCCACGCCGCACGGCGGTGGCGGACCGGGCGCCGGGCCGGTGGCGGCGAACGACCGCCTCACGCCGTTCCTGCCGGTGCCGATCGTGGGCAAGGTGCAGAACAAGTATCTGTGGGAAACCGAAAAGACGCGTCCGCAGACGATCGGAAGACTGTCGGCCAACATGGGCAACGCCGGCGTGCTGCTGCGCGCTTATGTGTATGCGCGGTTGCTGGGGCGCGAGGGCATGCACCGCGTGGCCGAGTTCTCCACGCTCAACGCCAACTACATCATGGCGGAACTTTCAAAACGCGGTTTCGACATGGCGTTCCCGAAGCGGCGCGCCACGCACGAGTTTGTGCTCACTTTCAAGAAGCTGAAAGACGAGACCGGCGTGAGCGCCATGGACGTTGCCAAGCGCCTGCTCGACAAGGGCTTCCACGCGCCGACGACGTACTTCCCGTTGCTGGTGCCGGAGTGCCACCTGATCGAACCGACCGAGACCGAGGCCAAAGAGGAGCTCGATCGTTTCATCGCCGCCATGGAGGATATTCTGAAGGAAGCGCGCACCAGCACCGATGTCGTCAAAGGCGCGCCGCACACGCTGCCGGTGAAACGTCTGGACGATGTGCGCGCCGCGCGAGAGCTCGATCTGACCTGGAAGCGGGCCGGCTGACACATGCCATCGCCATGAAAGGCCTGTTCGATCTGGGTCGAGTGTGGCGCGCGGCCGGCTATTCTGCCGCCGGATTCCGGGCGGCGCTGAAAAACGAGGCGGCGTTCCGCCAGGAGCTGGCGCTGTTCATTATCCTCGCGCCGCTCGGGCTCTGGCTCGGGCGCGACGGCGTGGAGCGGTCATTGCTGGTCGGCAGCCTCATGTTGGTGCTGCTGGTCGAGCTGCTGAATTCCGCGATCGAGGCGGTGGTCAACCGCGTCGGGCGCGAACCGCACGAACTGTCCGGACAGGCCAAGGATATCGCTTCGGCGGCGGTGTTCGTTTCCCTGATTCTCGTCGTGGTAGTCTGGGCGCTGGTGCTGACCGACCATTATTTCTGATCAATCAACAACCATGCTCGATACCATCCACCGGTTTTTCAACAATCCCTCAGCGCGGAAGATTTTTCTCGCGCTTCGTTACCCGCTGTTTCTGGCGGTGCTGGTGCTGCTGGCACTGAAAGCCAGGATAGCGCTGCTGCCCATGGCGTTTCTGGTTTCACTGCTCGGTGAAGCGATCCAGCTGTGGTCATTTGCCTCGCTGGTCAAGAACGAGCAACTCACCGCGCGCGGGCCGTACGTGCTGGTGCGCAATCCGATGTATCTCGGGCGGTTCTTCCTGATACTGGGTGTGGTGCTGCTGTTTGGCAATCCCTACGTCACCCTCGCCTACGTGGTTTTTTATTATTTTTACATGGTCAACCGCGTGGGCCGGGAGGAAAAGCGTCTGGCGGAATTATTGGGACAGCCGTATCGCGATTACTGCGCGCGCGTGAACCGGTTCCTGCCGTCGTTCGGCCGGCTGCTCGATCCGGCCGTGAGGTTTTTCAACCGGGGTGTTTTGTTCCGCAACAATGGCCACTGGAACCTGCTGGCCATGCTGGTGTTTTACGGGGTGTTGGCCGGGTACCTGATTTATATACGCTGATGCGAAGAATATCTCAGGCGCGTTTTTGCTGGCGCCGGTCGAGCCACCACGCCACCAGCGGCAGCGTCAGGCTGGTGAACGGGAGCGTAGCCAGCGCGAGGTAAATGCTCAGTCGCGACAGGCGGTGCAGCTGTGTCCGCAGTTCCGCGCGTTCCGTTTTGGTCCATTTCAATCCGTTGCGCGGTTTCATCAACAGCGCCATCAGTCCGGGGATCTGTGCGATCTCCATGCGGATGCGCGCCTTCTCGCGTTCCTGGAGCAGCTTCGCCGCCGTGAACAGACGACGGGTCCCCGCAACGACGCCGTTGCCGGCGGGAGCAGCGGTGTCGGTGACCATGGCTTTGACGGAGGATTGGGGTTCCATGCGGGCTTGTTCGGTCGTTCCGGTAAGGATAGTCGCGGGATGAACGCGCGGGTGCAGCGATGGTTTTGCATATTGCATGCCACGGGCCGTGGCGGGCGGGAAAAAGCGGGTGTAAGACTGGAAATTCAGGGCGTTGCCGCGGGGTGGTCTGGCCTCAATCCGCGACTAGGGCGAATCCCTGTGCCTGCCAGTGGGCGATCCCGCCGGCGAGGCTGTAGACCTTTCCGGCTCCCAGTTGCCGGAGCCTGTCGGCCGCCGCGACGCTGCCCGAACCGTCCCGGCTGCAGAGTACGAAGGTCTTGTGGCGTCCGCCGAACAGCTGCTCTATTTGTATGCGCCTGGTGTCGTCCACCGCGCCCTCCAGCAGGCCGTGCGGGAGCAGCATTGCACCCGGAATATGTCCGCGCCGGAATTCACCGGCCTCGCGCAGATCCACGATTATCAGCTCATCGTGGTTCTCGATCATCTCGTCGAATTCCTCGACGCTGATCTCGCGCACTTCGGTATGTATTTCACTCATTAGTTTAACGCCGCTTGGAATTCGGCCAAGTCCGTGACCGGCGCGGAGCAGGTCTGCCCGGTACAAATATAGGCGGTGACACCGTTTCTGGCTGTGCGTTCCGCCAGTATGCCGGGCAGATTTCCCGCGTCGCCCGGAATCGCCAATACCAGCCGGTGCGGATGATACTGCCGGCCGGTGATGGCCTGCCAGGGTTGCATCGCTTCAGGCGTGCCGCGCAGGACGATAGTCTGTGGCGGCGACAATTGTTCCTCCAGCGCCAGCAGCAGCGCGCCATGCGCGGAAGCTTGTTGCCGCATGCCCGAGTACAGCGCCTCCAGGGTACGCTCGGCGGCATGCAGATAATTCAGGTTGCCGGTCAGGTGGCCGAGCTGCCCCAGCACGCGCGCGGCGACGCCGTTGCCGGAAGGGATGGCGTCGTCCGACACCGGTTTGGGGCGATACACGAGTTTCTCGTGATCGTCGCCGGTGAAATAAAAGCCGCCGTGGCTTTCATCCTCGAAATGCTCGAGCACGTTATCCGCCAGCGCGATGGCAAAATCCAGATCGGCGCGGCGGAAGCGCGCTTGCAGCAATTCGAGCGCGGCCGCGATCAGGAACACATGATCGTCGAGGTAGGCGTTCAGGTGTGATTTGCCGTCCTTGTGCGTGGCGAGCAGGCGCTGATCGCGCCACAGCTGCGCCTGGATGAAGTCCATGGCGCGTTCGGCGGAGACGACGAAATCCGGTTGCCCCAGTACCCGACCGGCATGCGCCATGGCCTGGATCATGAGGCCGTTCCAGGACGTGAGGATTTTTTCATCCCGCCCCGGGCGCACGCGTTGTTCACGTGCGGCGAATAATTTTGCCCGCGCCGCATCGAGCAGGTTGATAATTTCCGATTCCGGGCGCTGAAACTGGTCGGCGATGGCGTCGTATGTGTTCCGCACGTTGAGGTGCCACTGTCCCTCGAAATTGGGCGTGCCTTGCAGGCCGAAGCGGTGTTCGACCAGGTCCCATTCCCCGGGCGTCACCAGCGACCGTATTTCATCCACCGTCCAGACGTAGAACTTGCCCTCGTGCCCCTCGGAGTCGGCGTCGAGCGCCGAGTAGTAGCCACCTTGGGGTGATTGCATTTCGCGCATGACCCATTCGGCGGTTTCAATGGCGTTGCGGCGGAACAGCGACTCACCAGTGGCGAGCCAGGCGTCGGCGTAAAGCGCCAGCAGCTGGGCGTTGTCATACAGCATTTTCTCGAAATGCGGGATCTCCCAGCGTTCGTCCACCGAGTAGCGGCAGAAGCCGCCGCCGATCTGGTCGTAAATGCCGCCATGGGCCATGGCCGCGAGCGTGTGCCGCGCCATGTGCAGGGCGTCCTGGTCCTGTGCGTCGTCGTGCCGGCTGCGCGCCCAGCGGTGCAGGCATAATTCGAGCGAGGTGGGATGCGGGAACTTGGGAGCCTTGCCGAAACCGCCGTGGCGTGTATCGAACTGGCGTTGCAGTTCGGTATGAGCCTGTTCCAGCACTTCCGGGCCGACATGCTCGCCGGGCGCGGGCCCCGGCGGCTGCAGGCGTCCGAAGATGTCGCGCAGGGAGTGATTCTGCTCGTGGATGGCATCACGCTTGTCGGCGTAGACCCCGGCCACGTGCCGCAGCAGATCAGTGAAAGCCGGCATGCCGTATTTGGCCGACTTGGGGAAATAGGTGCCGCCGAAGAACGGCATCTGGTCGTCGGGCGTGAGGAACATGTTGAGCGGCCAGCCGCCGGGGCGCTGCGCCAGGATCTGGTGCGCGGTCTGGTAGATCTTGTCGAGATCGGGGCGCTCCTCGCGGTCCACCTTGATGCACACGAACAGCCCGTTCATGACGCGCGCGACTTCCTCGTCTTCGAAGGATTCGTGCTCCATCACGTGACACCAGTGGCAGGCCGAGTAGCCGATGGAGACCAGGATCGGTTTGTCTTCGCGGCGCGCGCGCTCCAGCGCCTCCGCGCCCCACGGATACCAGTCCACCGGATTGTGCGCGTGTTGCAGGAGGTAGGGGCTGGTTTCGTGAATCAACCGGTTGGTGTGCGCGGATTTCGGCATGCGACGGCTTTCTTGACCAAAGAAATCAACTATAAACCATGAGTAAAGTTTTGTCTTATCGCTTTGGCCGGGTCAGTACCGATGAAAGACACAGGAGATGTCTGGACAATCAAACCAATCCCAGTAACATCGCAAGCCCGCAACATGAACTTTCAGGCCGAGCGAACCGGCAGGCGTGTTTTGGTTCGTTGAAAATGGGCCGCCAAAAAGTTCTGTTACCTGAACCCGCGGTTGCGAATTCGTCACGGAGTCTGCGCATCTTGTCTGATTTCCCTGCAAGCCGATCACACGCCCCGGCCGCCGATGCCGGACATTGGTGGCGCGATCTGCTGTTGTTGATGTTGATGCTGGGAGTTCTGTTTGGCAATGAGCTGGGCAGCCGCACGCTGTGGGAACCGGACGAGGGGCGCTATGCCGAGATTCCGCGCGAGATGGTGCAAACCGGCGATTACCTCACGCCGCGCCTGAACGGCGTCAAATATTTCGAAAAACCCGCGCTGTTTTACTGGTTGCAGGCCGGTGCCATCCGCGTATTCGGCCTCAACGAATGGTCGTTGCGTCTGTGGACCGCGCTGTTCGCGCTGCTCGGTTGCCTCATGGTGTACGTCGCCGCACGCCGGCTTTACAGCCGGCGCGCCGGTTGGCTGGCCGCCGGCGTGCTGGCAACATCGCCGATGTACGATTTTCTCGGCAGCATCATCACCCTCGACATGGCTGTCTCGACCTTTCTCACGTTCGCGCTGCTGGCGTTTCTGCTCGGTGTGCGCGAACCGCCGGGGCAGGCACGTCGCCTGTGGCTGTGGGGATTCTACGCGGCCTGCGCGCTCGCCACGCTGACCAAGGGCCTCATCGGCATGGTGCTGCCGGCCATGGTGGTCGGCGCGTGGATGCTGCTGCTCAACGAGTGGCGCCAGTTGCGCACGCTTTATCTTCCGACCGGCCTGCTGCTGTTTCTCGCCATCGCCGCGCCCTGGCACGTGCTGGTGGCGCGCGCCAACCCCGAGTTCGCGCAGTTCTATTTCATCCACGAACACTTCCAGCGTTATCTCACCACGGTGCACCAGCGTTACGAACCGGCGTGGTTCTTCATTCCGGTGCTGGTGCTCGGCATGTTTCCCTGGATCGCGTTCGTGGGGCATGCCGTCAAGGACGCGATGCCGGGCGCCTGGTCCGAACGTCGTCTCCATCGCGAGTCCTGGTTCCTGGTGCTGTGGGCCGGGCTGGTGTTCCTGTTCTTCTCGGCTTCCCAGTCCAAGCTGATCCCGTACATCCTGCCGGTGCTGCCGCCGCTGGCGCTGCTGCTCGGCCGTTACCTGGCGCGGGCCTGGGATCATTCGGAACTGCTGGGCCCGCGCCGGGTGTTCTGGCTGGTGCTGGTTCTGGGCCTGGGCATGGCGTTCGCCGTGCTGTACGTGCGTCACCATTTGCCAGCGCATCCGCGGGCGGAATCCATGCTGGGGCTGGTGGGGACGCACCTGTATTGGATGGCCGCCGCCCTGTTGCTGGCGGCGGTGGTTCCCTTCGCCTTCAGTCGCTGGCGCAATTGTCGCCGCACCATTGCCTCACTGCTGGCGGTGTCGGTGCTGGTGATCGCGGTGTTTGACACGAGCCTGCCGCGACTGAACGACTTTCGTTCCGTCAAGCCGCTGGCCCTGATACTCAAGCCGATGTTGCATCCGGACGACGAGGTCATGGCTTATCAGACCTATTATCAGGACCTCCCGGTATATCTGGAGCGTCGCATCACGGTGGTGGGGTGGAAGGGAGAGCTCGAATTCGGCATGCAGGTCGAGGACACCAGCGCCTGGATGATCGAAGAGCCGGCCTTCTGGGAGCGCTGGGAGGGGGCACGCCGGGTATACCTGCTGACCGCCCTGGATAACTATGACAAACTGCGTGCTGAAGGCCGAGGCCAGTTCCGGCTGATCGCACAGAGCGGGCCAAACGTGCTTGTGACCAACAGGATGGTTCAACCGTGAATTATTTTCCGCTGATTCTTCTCGGTGTGCTGCTGAATGCCGGCGCCCAGCTGCTGCTCAAGGAAGGCATGCGACGCGTCGGTTATTTCGAGTTCGCCTGGGCCAACGTGGTTCCCATCGGCTGGCAGGTGGCGGCCAACCCGTTCGTGCTCGCCGGCCTGTTCGCCTACGTGGTAAGCGTGGCGGTATGGCTGCTGGTGCTGTCACGCGTCGAGGTCAGTTTCGCCTATCCGATGCTGTCCGTGGGGTACATCGTGAATGCCGTGGCCGGCTATTACCTGTTCCAGGAAAATCTCTCGCTCACGCGCATCACCGGCATTCTCATCATCATCGCCGGTGTTTATCTGGTCACCCGCAGTTAGGCACGGAGCCATGACCGAGGAATTCCTCCCGTTCTCGCGGCCCTCGATCAGCCGCGAGGCGATCGACGAGGTGGTGGCCTGCCTCGAATCCGGCTGGATCACGACCGGGCCGCGCGTCAAGAAATTCGAGGAAGACCTCAAACGCTATTTCGGCGCGCCGCACGCGCTGGCGCTGTCCTCCGCCACCGCCGGCCTGCATTTGGCGCTCGCGGCACTGGAGCTGAAACCGGGTGACGAAGTCATCACCACGCCCATGACCTTCGCCGCCACGCTCAACACCATCGTGCTCGCCGGCGGCAAGCCGGTGCTGGTGGACGTCGAAGCCGACACCTATAACCTGGATGTTTCGCGACTGGCGAAAGCGATCACCAAACGCACGCGCGCGATCGTGCCGGTGCATTTCGCCGGGCTTCCGGTGGATCTCGACCCGTTGTACGAACTGGCGCGCCAGCACGGCCTGCGCGTGATCGAGGACGCGGCGCATGCCATCGGCACGGAATACAAAGGCCGGCGCATCGGCGCTTTCGGCGACACCCAGGTGTTCAGCTTCCACCCGAACAAGAACATGACCACCGGGGAGGGCGGTTGCGTGGTGACGCGCGACGACAAGCTGGCCGAAAAAATCGCGCTGCTGCGCTTTCACGGCATGGACCGCGAGGCCTGGAACCGTTTCGGCAAAGCCGGGTCCCAGCACTACGAAATAATCACCCCGGGTTTCAAGTACAACATGATGGATATCCAGGCCGCGCTCGGCCTGCACCAGCTGCCGGCGCTCGACGGTTTCATCCAGCGGCGCACGGAGCTGGCGCGGCGCTACCAGAAAATTCTCGCTGACTGGCCGCAGTGGACCCGACCCGGGACGCCGAAATACGCCCATCGCCACGCCTGGCACCTGTACACGCCGCTGATCAATCCCGCGGCCGCCGACATGGATCGCGATGCCTTCATGCAGGGCATGAAGGAGCGCAATATCGGCACCGGCCTGCATTACCGCGCGGTGCACCTGTATCCTTATTACCGCGAGCACTACGGCTTCAAGCCCGGCGATTTCCCGAATGCCGAAAGCATCGGCAGCCGCATCGTGAGCCTGCCGCTGTTTCCCGCCATGCGCGACGCCGACCAGGACCGGGTGGTCGCGGCGATGGCCGCGCTCTTCGGGAGAAAACCGTGACGAAGCCCTATGTCAGCGTCGTCATCCCGGTGTACAACGAGCAGGAAAACCTGCCGGACCTGTTCCTGCGCCTGACAACGGCGCTCGACAAGTCCGGCCAGTCCTACGAAATTCTCTTCACCAACGACGGCAGCCGTGACAACTCGCTGGCATTGTTGCGCGATTTTCACAGGCAACGACCGAAGCAGGTGCGTGTGATCGATTTCAACGGCAACTTCGGCCAGCACATGGCCATCATGGCGGCGTTCGAGCGCGCGCGCGGCGACGTGATCGTAACCCTCGATGCCGACCTGCAGAATCCGCCGGAAGAAATTCCGAAGCTTTTGCGGGAAATCGAGAAGGGGCACGACGTCGTCGGCGGTTACCGCAAGGACCGCCACGATTCCTGGTTTCGACGAAAGGCGTCGCGCCTGCTCAATATTGTGCGCGAACGCACCACCCGCATCCGCATGCGCGACCAGGGCTGCATGCTGCGCGCCTACCGCAGAAACATCGTCGAGCACATCACCGCCAGCGGCGAGACCTCGACTTTCATTCCGGCGCTGGCGATGAGCTACGCCGCCAGTCCGGTCGAGGTCGAGGTCGAGCACGCGGCGCGCGCCGCCGGCACCTCGAAGTACCGGCTCTACGACCTGATCCGCCTGAATTTCGACCTCATGACAGGATTTTCCGTCGTGCCGCTGCAGATGTTCACGCTCTTCGGTATGGCCGTTGCCGCCGGCAGCCTGGTGTTCGTGGTTTTTCTTTTCATTCGCCGCCTGGTTGTCGGGCCTGAAGCGGAAGGCCTGTTCACGTTGTTTGCGATTTTGTACTTCCTCGTCGGCGTCGGCATCATGGGTCTGGGCGTCATCGGTGAGTATATCGGGCGCATCTACCAGGAAGTGCGCCGCCGTCCGCGCTTCATGATTCGCGACATTTACGAGCAGCTCAATGACTGAGCATGGCATCGTCGTTTTCGCCTACCACGACGTCGGCGTCGAATGCCTCGATGCACTGATTTCGCGCGGCAGCCGCGTGCTCGCGGTGTTCACGCATCGCGACAACCCCGAGGAACGGATCTGGTTCAGGTCGGTGGCGGAACTTGCGCAGCGCCACAACATTCCGGTGCACACGCCGGATTCGGTGAATACGCGGGAATGGATCACGCGCTTGCGCGAGATGAAGCCCGATATCATTTTTTCGTTTTATTACCGCAACCTGATCTGCCAGGAGATCCTGGATATTCCGGGCCTCGGCGCCTTCAACATGCACGGCTCGCTGCTGCCGAAATATCGCGGGCGCGTGCCGATCAACTGGGCGGTGCTGAACGGCGAGACCGAAACCGGCGCCACGCTGCACTGGATGGTCAAACGACCCGACGCCGGCGATATCGTGGACCAGGAGGCGGTGCCCATTGGCTCACGCGATTCGGCACGCGATGTCTTTCTCAAGGTAACGGTCGCGGCAAGGAAAATTCTGGAACGGAGCCTGGACGCGATCAAACAGGGCCGGGCGCCGCGACGTCCGCAGGACGAGTCGCAGGCGAGCTGTTTCGGCGGGCGCAATCCGGAGGACGGGCGGATAGACTGGCGCGCCGACGCCCGGCAAATTTTCAATCTGGTCCGCGCCGTGACGCATCCCTATCCCGGCGCCTTCACGGAAGTGGATGGACGACGGCTTTTCATCTGGTGGGCCGAGCCCAAAACCGATTGCGCGGGCATGCCGGGCGAGGTTGTTTCGGTCTCGCCCTTGCGGGTGGCGACGGGCAAGGGCTGTCTTGAGATCAGTCAATGGCAGTGGCGCGGCGGCCGGAAACAGGAGGGTGCGGCAGAAGGCCTGCGGCCCAACCAGATTCTGGGCGCCGCCGCTTCGCGGACGGCATCGGTTTAACGCATACACATAAATGGAGTCAGTATGAGTCTCAAGATTTTGATCCTCGGCGTGAACGGTTTCATCGGCAACAGCCTGACCGAGCGCATCCTGCGCGACACCGACTGGGAGGTCTACGGCATGGACATGGGCCGGGACAAGCTCGACTCATGCCTCGGCCACGAGCGCTTCCACTACGTCGAGGGCGACATCACCATCAACAAGGAGTGGATCGAGTATCACGTCAAGAAATGCGACGCGGTGCTGCCGCTCGTGGCCATCGCCACGCCCGCGACCTACGTGCTCGAGCCGCTGCGCGTGTTCGAGCTCGACTTCGAGGCCAACCTCGCGATCGTGCGCCAGTGCGTGCGCTACCACAAGCGCGTGATCTTCCCCTCGACCTCCGAGGTCTACGGCATGAGCACCGACCGCGAGTTCGACGAGGAAGCGTCGAACCTGGTGCTCGGACCGATCAACAAGCCGCGCTGGATCTATTCGTGCAGCAAGCAGCTGCTCGACCGCGTGATCGCCGCCTACGGCCAGCAGCAAGGCTTCAAGTACACCCTGTTCCGGCCGTTCAACTGGATCGGACCGAAACTCGACAACATCATGGAACCCAAGGAAGGCAGCTCGCGCGTGCTGACCCAGTTCATCGGCAACATCCTGCGCGGCAAGGACATCCAGCTGGTCGACGGCGGCGCGCAGCGGCGCAGTTTCACCTACATCGACGACGGCGTGGACGCGCTGCTGCGCATCATCGCCAACAAGGACGGTTGCGCCGACGGGCGCATTTTCAACATCGGCAACCCGAACAACGACATGTCGGTGCGCGAGCTGGCCGAGACGCTGGTGGCGCTGGTCAAGACCTATCCCAAGTACGCGGCGCTCGCGGAAAAGACCAAACTCATCACGGTCAGCTCGGGCGATTACTACGGCAAGGGCTATCAGGACATCCTCACGCGCGTGCCGTCGATCCGGAACGCCGAAAAATATCTCGGCTGGAAACCGACCACCGACCTCAAGACGGGGTTGCGCAAGACGCTCGACTACCATCTCGGCCGGCCGTCGCGGGAACTGGAAGCCTGATCCACGGCCATGCCGGAGACGCGCCTCGCGATCAAGGTCGATGTCGATACCGATCGCGGCACGCGCATCGGCGTGCCGCGGCTGCTGGATATTCTGGACGAGTTCGGCGTCAAGGCGACGTTTCTGTTCTCGCTCGGACCCGACAACACCGGCCGCGCCATCCGGCGCATTTTCCGTCCCGGGTTTTTCGGCAAGGTGGCGCGCACCAATGTCGTCGCTATCTACGGGTTGCGCACGCTTTTGAACGGCGTGTTGTGGCCCGGCCCGCACGTGGGCCGGCGCAATCAGGACGTGATGCGCGCCGCGCGCGACCGCGGTCACGAGGTCGGAATTCATTGCTACGACCATATCCGCTGGCAGGATGGCCTCGCGCGCATGTCGCGCGCCGAGGTCCATGAGGAATTCGACAAGGCGCGCCGCGAGTTCGAACGCGTTTTCGGCGCGCCCGCGCAAACCGCCGGCGCCGCCGGCTGGCAGGCGAATGCCGTGAGCCTCGCCGCCTACGACGAGGCAAACCTGCTATATGCGAGCGATGCGCGCGGCACGCACGCCTTTTTTCCTCGAGCCGGTGGCACAGTCTTCAAGACCTTGCAGATTCCGACGACGCTGCCGACGCTCGACGAACTGCTCGGACGTCCGGATTACCCCGAGGAACGCCTGGTGAAACAGTATCTGTCGTGGCTGCGTCCGGGTCAGCTCAATGTTCTGACCGCGCACGCCGAGATCGAAGGAATGCTGAAGGCCGATCTGTTTCGCTCCCTGCTGGCGCAATCGCAAAACCAGAACGTAAGTTTTGTCCGGCTGGACGATCTGGCGCGCGCCTGCCTGCGGCAGCGTGAAGGCGTTCCGGTCTGCGAACTGATCCAGGGTGAAGTAGACGGCCGTTCCGGCATGCTTGCCGTACAGAAAGCCGCATGAGCATGTCTGGCGGCGCCGATCCATCTCGTTCATAATCGCCCGCCATGCTCGCTCCCGATATCGATCCCGTCGCCATTCATCTCGGTCCGCTGAAAGTTCACTGGTACGGCCTGATGTATCTCATCGGCTTCCTCGGTGCCTGGTGGTTGGGCGTGTACCGCGCAAAACGTGCGGCCTCCGGCTGGCAGTCGCAGGAGATTGCCGATCTGCTTTTCTACGGCGCGCTCGGGGTGATTCTCGGCGGGCGCATCGGTTACGTCCTTTTCTATAACCTTTCCTATTATCTCCATCATCCGGTGGAAGTGTTTTATATCTGGTCCGGCGGCATGTCGTTTCATGGCGGCCTGCTCGGGGTCATTAGCGCCATGTGGCTGTACGCACGCCGCACGCAGCGCCCGTTTTTCGCCGTGGCTGATTTTGTTGCGTTGCTGACACCGCTCGGACTGGGTGCCGGACGTCTCGGCAATTTCATCAACCACGAACTCTGGGGGCGTGTGACCGACGTCCCCTGGGGCATGGTGTTCCCCAATGCCGGCGCGTTGCCGCGCCATCCCTCGCAGCTTTATGAATTCATGCTGGAAGGCGTTGCGCTTTTCATCATCCTGTGGGTTTACGCGCGCAAACCGCGCCCGACGTCCGCGATTTCAGGATTGTTTCTGCTCGGTTACGGAATATTCCGGTTCCTGGTGGAGTTCGCGCGCGAGCCGGATGTGCAACTGGGGTATCTGGCATTCGACTGGCTGACCATGGGGCAGGTGCTGAGTCTGCCAATGGTGCTGTTTGGGGCCTGGCTGATCCGGCGGGCCTACCGTAACAGGATGCCGGTATAACGCCGGCGCCGCCATTTCTGGTGCATCGTTTCGTGCTTTTTAAGCAGCCGCCTTAGAAGTTCAGTTATTTCTCGCGGATTGACGTTCCCGGGAGCAGGCGGTATTGTTTGCCCGCAATAACAAGATGTTCGCCTTCCTGCCTTCACCCACAAAGAGGTGCGGCTGGCGCAAATCTTAACAATTCACTTACATAGATATATTCTGGAGGAGGATGAGAATCATGCGTATGCAATATATTGCAAGGGCTGCCATTGCCTGTGTGGCGATGACGTTGTCTTTTGCGGCCACTGCCGCCAGTTCAGATGACTGGTATGCCGGCGTCGGTTTCGGTCAATCAGAAAACAAAACCAGAGTCGCGAAAATAGCCGGGACAGGCTTCACCGGCAGTCTCGATAACGAAGATTCCAGCTGGAAAGCTTTTGGGGGTTATCGTCTGTGGGACCAGTATGTCGCGGTTGAGGCGTCCTACATCGATCTGGGCAAGACCACTGCGAGCAGTTCGACTTTGTCCGGTACGCAGGAGATCAAGGCGTTTACCATAGGGGTAGTCGGTTATATTCCGATCGTCGATCCGTTCGGTGCCATTATCCACCTCGGATTTTCCCGCAATGATTCGAGAACCGAAACCGTCACCGGCAGCACCGGTACGTTCTCCGGAGCGACCGACTTCGAATTTTACTGGGGCGCCGGCTTGCAGTTCGACATTACCAAGAACATCGGTGTGCGTGCGGAATTGGAACGTTTCAGTGTGAACGGCGGTGATGTCAACCTGCGCAGCGCGGGCGTCTACTATCGTTTCTAGACAGGCGTCCTCAAGTTTGTTCGTACAAACGGCCGGTTATTCCGGCCGTTTT
This sequence comes from Sulfuricaulis limicola, assembly GCF_002355735.1. GTDB lineage: Bacteria > Pseudomonadota > Gammaproteobacteria > Acidiferrobacterales > Sulfurifustaceae > Sulfuricaulis > Sulfuricaulis limicola. The sequence continues at coordinate 165,776 of NZ_AP014879.1, forward strand.
GTTTTAATTACTTGACCCATATCGTCTTGATGTTCACGAACTCGCGGATGCCGTGCACGGACAGCTCGCGACCGTAGCCCGAGGCCTTGATGCCGCCGAAGGGCAGGCGCGGGTCGCTTTTCACCATCCCGTTGACGAAGCTTGAGCCCGACTGGATGCGTCGTGCCAGGCGTTCGCCTTTTTTCACATCGCGCGTGAATATCGTCGCGCCCAGCCCGTAACGGTTGTCGTTGGCGATGCGGACTGCATCCTCCTCGTCCCGGGCGCGAATGACAACGGCCACCGGGCCGAACAATTCCTCCTCCCAGGCGCGCATCCCCGGCCGGACATGGTCCAGCACCGTCGGCTCGTAGAAAAATCCCGGTCCCGCCGCCGGCCCGCCGTGCAGCGCGAGGCTGGCGCCCGTCGCGACCGAATCGGTCACCTGCTGGTGCAGCTGATCGCGCAGATCGGCGCGCGCCATCGGGCCGAGCCGGGTTTCCTCTTTCATGGGGTCGCCCAGACGCAGCGCATGAGCCTTGTGCCTGAACTGTTCGATGAAGGCTTCGGCAATCGGCTCGACCAGGATAAAACGCTTGGCGGCGATGCAACTCTGGCCGCAGTTGAGAAAGCGTGAGGCGATGGCGGTGTTCACCGCCGGTTCCAGATCGGCGTCCGCCAGTACGACGAAGGCGTCCGAGCCGCCGAGTTCCAGCACGGTTTTCTTGAGCGCAGCGCCGGCGGCCGCGGCGACCTTGCGGCCGGCCACCTCGCTTCCGGTAAGGCTGACCGCGTGAATGCGCGGGTCGGCGATGATTTTTTCCGCCCGCGCGGCGGTGATCATGAGCGTCTGGAAAACTCCCTCGGGAAATCCGGCCTTGCGGAAAATTTCGCCGATGGCCAGCGCGCATTGCGGGACGTTCGAAGCGTGCTTGAGCAGCGCGGTATTGCCCGCCATAAGGCTTGGTGCGGCGAAGCGGAACACCTGCCAGAAGGGAAAATTCCATGGCATGATGGCCAGCACGGTGCCGAGCGGCGGATAGCTGACATAGCTGGAACCGGCATCGGTCTGGATGATTTCGTCACACAGAAAAGACTCGGCGTGCTCGGCGTAAAACTCGCAACCCCAGGCGCACTTCTCGATCTCGGCGCGCGCCTCCCGGACGATCTTGCCCATCTCGAGGGTGATTATTCCGGCATAATGTGCGGTGTTATTACGCAGCTCCGCCGCGGCGTGACGAAACAGCCGCGCGCGTTCGGCGAAAGGCGTCGCTTGCCAGCCCGGGTTGGACGCCGCGGCAGCGGTGAGCGCGATTTCGACCTGCGCGTCGTTCCACGTGTCGAAGGTTTTCAACCGTTCGCCGGTAGCGGGATTGATCGTTTCCATGGTCGTTGAGAGTATTGATACCGTTCAGCGCCAGCTATTTTAGGTGTTGTTATCTATAATACACACAGCATGCAACGGTACTTTACCCTGATTCTGCTTCTGGCCAGCCTGATGGGCGCGGGCAAGGCCGTATTGGCGCAGGATATTACCCAGGAAGAGGAGAACCGGCGGCGCGACTATCTGGCCGCGCTCGAGGCCCTGAAGGCAGGACAGCAGGCCCGCTTCAGGACGCTTTATAACAATCTGGACGGTTACATCCTGCGCGGTTATCTCGAGTACGAATCCCTGAAAAACCGTGTGTCATCCACACCGGCTGCCGAGATCCGGCGTTTCCTCGCGGACAACAGCCAGGCGCCGATCAGCGACGTCATTCGCAAGAAGTGGCTGCGCGTGCTCGCCGGCCGCGGCGACTGGCCCGCTTTCCTCAAGGAATACCAGGACATCGAGGACGAGCCGGAGCTGCAATGCCTGCGCCTGTCACACCTGCTCAAGACCAGCGAACAGCAGGCGACGCTGATGGCCGAGGCCGAGCAACTCTGGCTCACGGGCAAGCAGTTGCCGCGCGCCTGCGACCCGGTGTTCAGTGCCTGGAAAAAGGCCGGTCACATGACCGCCGACAAGGTCTGGGCGCGCATCCGTCTGGCGATGGAGGCGCGCAACCTGCGGCTCGCCAGCGAGCTCGCCGTTCATCTGGACCCGTCCGAACGGATATGGGTCAGGCGCTGGGAGGCGATGCATCGCGATCCCGTGCGCGAGCTGCACAACATCGCCTATCCGGTCGAGACGCCGGTGGCGCGCATGGTGGTCAAACACGGCATCGTGCGTCTCGCCTACCGCGACCCCGAGGAGGCGATGATCCAGTGGCACCTGCTGAAGGGCAAGTACCAGTTTTTCGGCGAGGACGACAATTACGTCATGCGCAACATCGGCATCCTGGCGGCGCAGGACCAGCTGCCGCAGGCGCTGGTATGGCTGTCGGAGGTTTCCGCCGACCCCGCGGATGAACCGCTGCACCTGTGGCGGGTAAAAGCCGCACTGCGCGCCGGGCAGTGGGAGACGGCGAAGCGCTTCATCGCGGGATTGAGTGAGGAGCAGCAACGCAACAGCCAGTGGCGCTACTGGAGCGCACGTATCCTCGAGGCCACGGGCAGCAAGAACGAGGCGCGCAGCCTGTACCAGGGTTTGGCGCGCGACCGCAGTTACTACGGGTTCCTCGCCGCGGATCGCATCGACACGGATTACTCGATGCAGCATGTCAGCATCGACGCCAGCCCGGAGGAAATCAGCGCCATGCTGGCACGCCCGGGCATCCAGATGGCCCAGGAGCTGTACCAGATGGGGCAGGTGGTTGACGCGCGCCGCCAATGGATCTGGACCATGCGGCGCATGAACAACCGCGACCTCGCGGTGGCGGCGGTGATCGCGCAACAGTGGGGCTGGCACGACCGCGCCATCCTCACGGTGGCGAAGAGCGACCATCAGGACGATCTCGAGTTGCGCTTCCCGCTGCTGTATCGCGATGTTATCGAAACCAATGCCTCCGAGGCCGGCATCGATCCCAGCTGGGTGTACGGCGTGGTGCGCCAGGAATCCGCCTTCGTCGTTGACGCGCGCTCCTCGGCCGGCGCGCTTGGACTGATGCAGCTGATGCCGTCTACCGGCCGGCTTACCGGCCGCAAGATCAACATGCCGATTCGCAACAACCGCGCGATACTGAACATCGAGAACAACCTGCGTCTGGGCGCAAGCTACCTGAAGGAAGTGCTGGGCCGCAGCAATGGCAATCAGGTGCTGGCCACGGCCTCCTACAACGCCGGTCCGAACCGCGTCAGCAGCTGGATGCCGCCGCGCAACATGGAAGCCGATGTCTGGGTCGAGCTGATTCCGTACAGCGAGACGCGCGACTACGTGAAAAACGTCATGTCCTATACCACCGTGTACAACCATCGTCTGGGCAGCCGCCCGGAACGCCTGCGCAACCGCATGGTGGATATCGTGCCACCGGAAAAATAGTGCGTCTCCTCGGGTACCCCCGAAAAGCCTGATTTTACCGCGCCGGTCGCGCCGCACGGCCGTTGTTTTCCTGATCTAAACTCATTGCTACAGGCCGCACACATCAATCCGCCCCCATAAGCCGGGGTGGCCCAGGGCAGGGGCACAATGAAAAAGGAAAACCAGATCTTTCTGCTGGAAAGCCAGCTGCGCGATCGCGAATTCGAGATCGCCATGCTGCGGGAAACCGCCGAGGCCATCAGCGGCGAACTCGACCTTGAGAAAGTATTTCAGGTGGTCGCCGACCACGCGCGCAAACTCATCCTTGCCGAAACCGTGCTGATCCCGGTGCTGGACCAGAAACAGGCCCAATACATCTACCGCGCCGGCTGCGGAAAAAACGCCGACGAGATAGTGGGCGAATCCCTTCCGCTCGACACCGGTGTTTGCGGCTGGGTGTGGCGCCACAAGCGTCCCTGGTGGCGCGGCGTGCTCGAGGAGCTGGAAGAGGAGGAAAGAAACCGGTGGGAGAAGGAGGCGGGCAGCATCATCCTCGTGCCGCTCATTGGCAAGCGCCATTTTCTCGGCGGCATCGCCGGCATCAACAAGATCGGCGGCAAGGATTTCACCCGGCGCGATCTCGATCTGCTCACCCTGTTTGCCCACCAGGCCAGTTACGCGGTTGAAAATGCGGAATTATTCGATCAGCTGAACAAATCCAAGGAACAGTCCGAGGAATACCAGCGGGAGCTGCAGGCCCTCAACGCCGAGCTGGAACGGCGCGTCGCCCAGCGCACCACCGCCCTGGTCGACGCCGTGAAGGAGCTCGAACACCTGGCGATGCACGACATGCTGACGGACCTGCCGAACCGTTCGCTGGTCGAGGACCGTCTGCAACAGGGGATCCATATCGCCAAACGCGAGAAGAAAGTCATCTCGCTCATGATGATCGACCTCAACCGGTTCAAGGAGGTCAACGACAAACACGGGCACGACGTGGGTGACAGCCTGCTGAAGCAGGTCGCTATGCGCCTGCGGCGCGTGTTGCGGCAGTCGGACACCGCCGGCCGGCTCGGCGGCGATGAATTCGCCATCGTTCTGCCCTCGACGGACGCGGCCGGTGCCGTGAAAGTGGCCGAAAAACTGCTCAAGGTCATGGAACCGCCGTTCAAGGTCGGTGACTACACGCTCAGCAGCGCCTGCAGTATCGGCATCGCCGTGTATCCGCAGCACGGCGAGGATGTCACCAGCCTGTGCCGCAGCGCCGACGTGGCCATGTACGCGGCCAAGCGCAGTGGCCACGGCTACGCCGTCTATCGTCCGGGGGATGATAAAAACGTGATGTAGTCCGTCCGGTTCCCCGCCCCGGAACAGCCGGCGTAATCTGCAAAATTTTTCCTCTCGCGCAGCCGCAACCCTCTGGCGTTGGTCCCCGAGGCGGCGCAGAATCACCCGATGGCTTTGCACAAGATCTGCCTTCTCGGCGGCACCGGTTTCGTCGGCAAGCGACTCGCGGCGCGCCTGTCCGCGGCCGGGCACGATATCGTCATTCTCACGCGTCGCGCGGTGCGGCACCGCGATCTCCTGGTGTTGCCCACGGCGCGGCTGGTGGAAGGCGATGTGCACGACGCCGAATTCCTGCGTCAGCAGTTCGAGGGAAAAGACACCGTCATCAACCTGATCGGCATCCTGAATGAAAAGGGCCGGTCGGGAAAAGGATTCACGCGGGCGCACGCCGAGCTGCCGGAAAAAGTCGTGCAGGCCTGCCGTGAAACCGGCGTGTCGCGCCTGTTGCACATGAGCGCGCTGCATGCCGCGCGCACCGCTCCGAGCCACTACCTGCGCACCAAAGCCCTGGGCGAGGAGGTGGTGCACCGCGCCGAAGGCCCGGATTTCCACGTCACCAGCTTCCGCCCCTCGGTCATTTTCGGACCGGGTGACGGCTTCCTGAACCGCTTCGCCGGGCTGCTGCGCCTTGCGCCCGGTGCATTCCCGCTCGCCTGCCCCGGCGCGCGTTTCCAGCCGGTATATGTCGAGGACGTGGTGCGCGTCTTCGCGGATTCGCTCGACAACCACAAGACATTCGGAAAGCGCTACGACCTTTGCGGCCCGAAGGTCTACACCCTGCGCGAGATCGTGGAATACGTGGCGCAGCTGCTCGGCAAGCGCGTATGCGTCATCGGCCTGCCCGCCGGCCTGTCCTGGTTGCAGGCCGCCATGCTGGAATTCGCGCCAGGCAAGCCGTTCTCGCTCGACAATTACCGCTCGCTGCAGGTCGACAGCGTGTGCGAGAAAGGCTTCCCGGAGGTGTTTGGAGTCATGCCGGCGAGTCTGGAAGAAATCGCTCCCATGTACCTCGCAAAATACCAGCCACATTCAAGTTGAGGACATTGCAGATGCAATTAAAGATAAAAGGGTTTTCGCTTGTTTTTGTGTTGATGATTAGCGGATGTCTTTCATCTGGTCCAGCCAATAACACTGGTTTTGGCCAAATTAAGCGAATTGAAGATCTGGAAGGAGTATATGGAAATTTGGGCGAAGCCAGTCCAGGCAGAGGCCCCTTTTACCTATCAAAAATTATATGGCCGAAAGATGATGAGCTGGATCACAAGAATGTGGAAAACATTGAGGTCCGAAAAATCACCAGCGAAATGCTTAAAGTCAAAGCTGTTACAAATGGCGTTGTGAAAAAAGAAACCACATATGTGAAGGGAAAAGACTTTGATATAAATGGTGGACGCATTAGCCTAAATGTTGGCGGAGGTATTGCAGGCCTAAAAGGAGGAGAGCCTCTGGTTGGACCATATTATGAATCTGCAGAACTTGGTTTGGATAGCACTGGACATGGAAAGTATCGGCAAAGCTTTGCGACAGCTGGTTTAGTGTACCTATTTCTACCAATAGCGATAGGTGGAAATGAAGATGTGAGATTTGTGAGACTTGAAAAATAAGCGCAAAAATTAATTCACGGGTTGACTCAATTTCCGTAAGGCCATGGTGCGTTCAGTTTTCGGTAGGTTCATCATTTCTTTCGCTGAGCTATAAAAAGACACAAGGTCGCCATTCTGCTGCATCAGGAGCTCCTGAAACGCCATAACATGCTGGTGGTACAAGCCAATGGCGGCGAGGTGGGCGTTGTTCAGGTCCTGTTCGAACCATTTGTCGAAATCGGCATGGCCATTCCAGCCGGCCTTCAGCGCCGCATAATCGTTCCGTAGTTCGCCGAAGATCCGTCCCTTGGCCGAGCGTTTTTCCGCGTCGCCCAGGTTCGAGGCGTAGATCTCCGCCAGTCGCGCCCTGTGCTTCAGCACCAGTACCGTGAACTGCTCGCGCCTCCGGAGTTTCTGCCGGTAGGCCTCGGCCTGTGGCGCCGTGCCGTGACGCTCGAACCAGCGCTGCACGCCTTCGAGTTCCACCACGGTGGCGAAGGATTCATTGAAGGTGGTATCACCGCCGACATAGACCACCTGATGTGCCAGCTCATGGAACAGCAGCCCGGCGAGATCGGCCTCGGAGCGGTGGATGAAGGTGTTGAGCACGGGGTCGTTGAACCAGCCGAGCGTGGAATAGGCCGGGACGCCGCCGATGTAGACGTCATAACCGTCCTGTTTCAGACCGGCGGCGAATTTTTCCGCCTCGTCTTGAGCGAAGTAGCCGCGGTAGGACACGCAGCCGGCGAACACGAAACACCATCGCTTCGGTTCCAGCGACAATTCCGGTGTGGCAAAGACATTCCAGACGACAAAAGGCCGTTCCAGATCGGCATAGGTCCGGTAGCTGCGATTGTCCGGCAGCCCGAGTTCCCGGCTGGCGAAGTCGCGCAGGCGCCGCACCAGCTCCAGCTGTCGGCGGGTCTGCGGGGTCGTGGCCGGGTCGCTCAGCACTTCCTCCACCGGCCGGCGCTTGTTGAGCAGTTCGACCTGTCCGGAAACAGCATGCAGGTAATAAGCCGGACTGGCGCAGCCGCCGATGATGGCGAACAGCAGCAGGGCGAGCAGTCGGCGGCGGTATTTCATGAATCCCGGCTTTGCGTCAGTGACAGCCACACATTAGCATGAGGCAATGAAAACTTACCTTGTGGGCGGGGCGGTGCGTGACAAGCTCCTGGGCCTGCCGGTCCAGGACCGGGACTATGTCGTGGTTGGCAGCACCCCGGAAGAAATGGTGGCCAAGGGCTTCAAGCCGGTGGGCGCCGATTTCCCCGTGTTCCTGCATCCGGAAACGAAAGAGGAATACGCGCTGGCGCGCACCGAGCGCAAGTCGGGCCACGGCTACAAGGGTTTCAAGGTATATGCCGCGCCGGACGTGACACTGGAAGACGACCTGCGCCGCCGCGACCTCACCATCAACGCCATGGCCGAGGATGAATCGGGCCAGCTGATCGATCCCTTCAAGGGCGCGGAGGACCTGCGCAACGGCGTGCTGCGCCATGTCTCGCCCGCGTTCGCCGAGGACCCGGTGCGCATCCTGCGCGTGGCGCGCTTCGCCGCGCGCTATGCCAAGTGGGGCTTCCACGTGGCGCATGCCACCAACAAGCTCATGCGCGAGATGGTCGAATCCGGCGAGGCCGATCACCTGGTGGCAGAGCGCGTGTGGACCGAACTCGAGCGCGCCCTGGGGGAAGCCAGGCCGTCGCGTTTTTTCGAGACGCTGCGCGGTTGCGGGGCATTGCAACGTTTGTTCCCGGAAATCGACGCATTGTTCGGCGTGCCGCAGCCGGAAAAGCACCACCCGGAAGTGGACACCGGCGCGCACGTCATGCTGGTGCTGGACGCGGCGGCGCAGCTTTCGCCCGACACGCGCGTGCGCTTCGCCGCGCTCATGCACGATCTCGGCAAGGGCAACACGCCGCCGGCGGAATGGCCGCAGCATATCGGGCACGAGGAACGCGGCGTGGAGCTGGTGAAAAAATTCTGCCAGCGTTTTCGCGTGCCGAACGAGCACCGCGACCTGGCCGTGCTGACGGCGCGCTATCATGCGCATTGCCATAAGATCGCCGAACTCCGGCCGGCCACGGTGGTTGATACGCTCGAGGCCCTGGACGCGTTCCGCCGCCCGGAACGGGTGGATTTGTTCGTCACCGCCTGCGAGGCCGATTTCCGTGGCCGCCACGGCAGCGAGGACAAACCCTACCCCCAGGCCGGGCTTTTCCGCAGCGTATTCGCGGCAGCGCGCACGGTGGATACGGCGGCGATTGCCGCGGGCGGCGGTCAGGGGCCGGACATCGGCGCCCGCATCCGCGAGGCGCGCATTGCCGCCGTGCGGCAGGTGTTATCATAATCACCCGATTCCTCCCGCCCGACCGGGATCTGATCAGTAAGGTGAATCATGTTCATGAGACTCGACAATCCGTTCCCGCGGATGCTGATGGCAATGTCGGTGTTGTGGCTCGCCGGCACAATGAATGCGGCCGCCGCGGAGCAGCCGGCCGCAAAGCCGGCGGAGGAGGTGATCAAGGTGGTGTACCACGCCGATTTCGCCGACCCGCGCCGTTTCAGCGCCATGCTGTCCAATATCTACAACATGGTTTCGACCTATCAGTCCGAGCTGAAGGAATATGACGTGCGCATCGTGTTCCTTTCCCACGGCATTCGTTTCGTGACGCAGGACAAGCTGGCCGGCACGCCGTTTGCCGAGGATGCCGCGTTCAAGCAGCGACGCGCGGATCTGATGGCGCGGCTGGCGTCGTTGCGCGACACCGAGGGCGTGAAGCTCGAGCTGTGCGACATCACGCGCCAGGCCGTGAGCTTGCCCGCAGAAAAGATCATTCCGGGAGTAAAGCTGGTGCCCTCCGGCGTGGTGCGCATCGCGGAATTGCAGCACCAGGGCTTCGCCTACCTCAAGGTGGAATAGACCCCATGCCCAAGGCAGTTTCTCCCCCGCCGGCGGCGCCGCCGCCCGGCGCCGCCGCCATTCCCCGCGTCGGGTTCGTCAGCTTGGGCTGCCCCAAGGCGCTGGTGGATTCCGAGCGCATCCTCACACAATTGCGCGCCGAGGGTTACGCGATCGCGCCCGATTACGCCGGCGCCGACCTCGTGGTGGTCAACACCTGCGGCTTCATCGATGACGCCGTCGCGGAGTCGCTCGATGCCATCGGCGAGGCCCTGGCGGAGAACGGGCGCGTGATCGTCACCGGCTGTCTCGGCGCCCGCGGCGATATCGTCAAGCAGACCCATCCGCGGGTGCTGGCCGTCACCGGCCCGCACGCGCTCGAGGAGGTCATGCAGTCGGTGCACGCGCACCTGCCGAAACCGCACGATCCCTACACCGACCTGGTGCCGCCGGCCGGCATCAAGCTCACGCCGCGGCACTATGCCTATCTCAAGATCGCCGAGGGCTGCAATCACCGCTGCACGTTCTGCATCATCCCCTCGATGCGCGGCGATCTCGTCAGCCGCGATATCGGCGCGGTGTTGCAGGAAGCGGAAAATCTGGTCAAGGCGGGCGTGAAGGAGCTGCTGGTGATCTCGCAGGACACCAGCGCCTACGGCGTGGACGTAAAATACCGCCCCGGGTTTTGGCACGGCCGGCCGGTCAAGACGCGCATGACTGATCTCGCGCGCTCTCTGGGCGAGCTGGACGTGTGGGTGCGGCTGCATTACGTCTACCCCTATCCGAGCGTGGACGCAATCATCCCGCTCATGGCGGAGGGCAAGATCCTGCCCTACCTCGACGTGCCGTTTCAGCACGCCAGCCCGCGCATCCTCAAGCTCATGAAGCGCCCGGCGAATGCCGAGAACAATCTCGCGCGCATCGAGTCCTGGCGAGAGAATTGTCCCGACATCACGCTGCGCTCGACCTTCATCACCGGTTTTCCCGGCGAGACCGAACAGGAGTTCAACGAACTGCTCGATTTCCTGCGCGCGGCGCAGCTCGACCGCGTGGGTTGTTTCGCCTATTCGGCTGTGGAGGGTGCCGTGGCCAATGCCTTGCCCGACCCGGTGCCCGAGGAGGTCAAACAGGACCGCCTGGCGCGCTTCATGGAAGTACAGGCGAGGATTTCCGCCGACAAGCTGCAGCGCAAGGTCGGCAAGACCCTGACCGCGCTGGTGGACAGTGTCGAGGGCGACATGGCGGTGGCGCGTTCCAGCGCCGATGCGCCTGAGATCGACGGCGTGGTTTATGTGGAAGGCGCCGGCCACCTGAACCCCGGCGATTTCTGCCAGGTCCGCATCACCCGCGCCGGCGAGCATGACCTGTGGGCGAAACCGGTTTAGAGCCTGATTTCGTCGAAGTTCCGGGCCTGCCGGTGCGTCGCCCCGGGATCGGTTGCGCCGTCCCGCACCAGCCACGTCACCTGCATCCCGGCCGCGCGCGCGGCGTCGAGTTCCTCCCGGATGTCGGAGAGAAACAGGATGTCGCCGGGCGCGGTGTCGATGGCCTCGGCGATCTTGCAGTAGGAATCGGCCTCGCGTTTGCTGCCGACGGTGGTGTCGAAATAGCCGGAAAACAGCGGCGTCAGGTCGCCGTATTCCGTGTGCGCAAACAGCAATTTCTGGGCCTGCACGGAACCGGAGGAAAAAACATAAAGCCGGAGGCCGGCCTGTTGCCATTGTTTCAAATGGCGCGCGGCGTCTTCGTACATATGACCCCTGAAGTCGCCTTTTTTGTAACCGTCCTCCCAGATCATTCCCTGCAGGCTTTTGAGCGGCGTGATTTTTCTGTCCTCATCGATCCAGCGGATGAGCTGTTCGATGACTTCCGGGTCGCTTAGGTTTTCCCCAGTGATGCGCCGGACTTCATCCAGTTCCTTACGCACGGCGGGTTCCGCGGTGTGGGCGCGCACGAACTCCGCCATGCGCTCACGGGCGTAGGGGAACAGCACGTCCTTCACGAAGGACAGCGAGGACGTGGTGCCTTCGATGTCGGTCAGGATGGCCTTGATCATTTGGACGCTCGTATTATCACAGTCGCGCGCGCCGGTCCTGCAGTGTAAAGCCCGGCAGCGGTTCGCGCACGCCGCGCCCGAGCGCGAGGACCTTGAACAGCTCGCCCATTTCATGCGGCAGCGTGAGTTTCTTGACCTGCTGCGTCAATGCCAGATGCGCGCGCACATCGTCGGGGTCGGAGGCGGCCATGATCCGGTCCAGCCCGCAGCCGAGCAGGAACGCCGCCTGCGAGGTATAGCCCAGGAGCGTGAGGCCGGCGTCAACCCCGGCCTCGGCGATGGCCGTGAAGTCCATGTGCGCGGTGATGTCCTGCAACCCGGCATGCCGCAAGGGGTCGTCATGGGCATGATGCCGGTAGTGACACATGAGCGTGCCCTGCGCGCGCTGCGGGTGATAGAACTCCGCGCGCGGGAAGCCATAATCGATGAGCAGCATCACTCCCTGTTTGAGACTGTCGGCCACGCGACGCACCCAGGCCTCGGCGCGCAGATTGATTTCCGAGGTGTAGTCTGCCGCCAAGCCGAGCGGCTCTACGCGCGCGCGCAGGGATGCGCCGGCCGGCTGCTCCTGCCACACCAGGCCCTGGTTTTCCCAGGCAACGTATAGCTCGTTGACGCCGTTTGGCGTGACTCTGAAACGGGTGACCGGCATGGCGTCCAGCACTTCGTTGGCCAGCACCATGCCGCGAAAGTTGGCGGGCAGGTCATCGAGCCAGTGCACGCGCCCGAAAACATGCGGCGCCCGGCGTTTGATGGTTTCGCTCTGGCGTGCGCGCAGCTCGGCGCCGAGTTCGAGAATAAGGTAGCGCTCCGGCAGCTGGCCCAATGACTCCAGTTCGAGCAGCAGGTCCGCCGCCAAGGCACCGCTGCCGGCGCCGGCTTCCAGGATATCGCCGCCGCCCAGCCCGGCCAGCAGCGATTGGCAAGGACGCGCGACACAGCGCGCGAACAGCGAACCCAATTCCGGCGCGGTGATGAAATCGCCGTGTTCGCCGAATTTGCGGGCTCCCGCCACGTAGTAACCCAGCCCCGGCGCATACAGCGCCAGTTCCATGAAACGGTCGAAGGCAATGGCGCCACCTGCCGCGGCGAGCTCCTCACGCAGGCGTTGCATGAGCTTGTCGTGGTGCGCCTGTTCCCCGGCCGTGGGCGATGGCAGTGCGGGTGAGGCGGATCCGGCGGACTGGCCGTTGCGGCGGGGCGGATTCATCCGAGAAATGGCTATTGGCGCAGAGGTTGGTAATCGGTATCGTGGAACATTCAGCAACTATACTGGGTATTCTATGATTCAGGCTAACCAGGCAAGCGAGCAGGTCCTAATCTTATGACAGGACGAACGAGCGCAGCGAAGTAGGGCTCCATTTATGGCCGACAACCCCCTCGAAGGCAAGGTGGCCCTGATCACGGGCGGCGCGCATCGCATCGGTGCCGCCATGGCGCGCCTGTTACACGCCCAGGGCATGAAGCTGGTGATCCATTATCACACCTCGGAAAAGGCCGCCCATGCGCTGCAGGATGAATTGCACCAGGTCCGGCCGGAATCGGTCATGCTGGTGCGCGGCGACCTCAATAACGGCGAGCGGCTGGCGAAGAACCTGCTCTTCGAAACCGTGGAATCCTTCGACCGTCTGGACGTGCTGATCAACAACGCTTCGCGCTTCTATCCCACACCGGTGGGCGAGGCCACCGAATCCCAGTGGGATGACATCGTCGGCACCAACCTGCGGGCGCCGTATTTCATCGCGCAGGCGGCGGCGCCGCATCTCAAAAAAACCGGCGGCTGCATCATCAACATCGCCGACATCTACGGCGATCGCCCCTTGATCGGATATCCGATCTACAGCATCGCCAAGGCCGGCGTGATCATGCTCACCAAGGCGCTGGCGCGCGAACTGGGGCCGGAAATCCGCGTCAATGCCGTCGCCCCCGGCGTGATCCTGTGGCCCGAGAGCGACCTCGACGAGATGTCCAAGCAGCGCATCATTTCGCGCACCCCGCTCAAGCGTTCCGGCGATCCCGGCGACGTGGCGCAAACCGTGCTGTTCCTCATCCGCGACGCCGGCTTCATCACCGGCCAGGTGCTGGCGGTGGACGGCGGGCGCTGGGTGGTGATGTAGCTCCCGCCTCAGGTCCGCGGATCAAAATTCGTTTTCCACATCTCCTGTTTCCCCATTTCAAACTGCTGCCACATCTTGGCGCAGGCAAGCCCCGTTTCCGGATGCCGCAGATCCGGGGCAATGTCCGCCAGTGGGGATAATACAAAGGCATAACGCCGGATGTCGGGATGCGGCAGATTCACCTTGTCGTCGTGCTGAACCAAATCACCATAAAGCAGCAGGTCGAGATCGAGCGTGCGCGCGCTGAAGCGATTTTCCTGGCGCACGCGCCCCAGTCGCGATTCGATTCGGGAGAGCGTTTCCGTGATCTGTTCTATGGGTTCGGCGCTGTCGAAACCGGTCACCAGATTGTAAAAATTCTCGCCCTCGAAACCGAGGGCCTTGCTTTCGTACACCGGGGAGAGCGTGAGCTGGCCGTAATGCGCCGTCAGTTCGCGTACGGCGCCGCGAATGCTGTTTTCCCTGTCGATGTTGCTGCCGATGCCGATGTACACCCGGGGCACGGAGTTCAGGCCTTCCCGCGCTCGATGATCACGCCCACGTCGGTGGCGCCGCGCACGGCGCCCTTCTTGTTGACGCGCACGCGCACCCACGCAAGTTTGAATTCGGCCAGCAGGATTTCCGCGACCTTCTCGGCCAGGGTTTCCACCAGCTGGAATTGCGAGTTGCCGACGAATTCGCCAAGGCGCTTGGAAACCGCCTTGTAATTGAGCGTGTCCTCGATCTTGTCGGTGGCCGCGGCGCGGCGGATGTCCGCGGCCATGTCGAGATCGAGAATGATCGTTTGCTTGATGCGGCGTTCCCACTCCCAGATGCCGATGATGCACTCGATCTTGAGGTCGTGGAGGTAGATAATATCCATGGGTCGCCACTATAACGAAAAACATCGCGGACTTTAAACCATGACATGGCTTTATTTGCTTCCGCTGCTGGCTTACCTGCTCGGCTCGGTGTCGAGCGCCGTGGTCATCGCCCGCGTCATGGGCCTGCGGGACCCGCGCGACGTCGGTTCCGGGAATCCGGGTGCCACCAATATCCTGCGCTACGGCGGCAAGGCGGCGGCCATTCTGACTCTGGCGGGAGACATCCTGAAGGGCGTGATAGCGGTGCTCATTGCGCGGGCGCTGACCACGGACGACATTGTCATCGTGCTCAGCGGATTCGCCGCGTTTCTTGGCCACCTGTTCCCGGTGTTTTTCGGTTTCCGCGGCGGCAAGGGCGTGGCGACGGCGCTGGGTGTGTGGCTGGCGCTCAGCCCTCCGGTCGGTCTAGCCTTGCTCGGCACCTGGGTGCTGATGGCGGTGCTGTTCCGCTATTCCTCGCTGTCGGCCCTGACGGCCTCGGCGGCGGCGCCGCTGTACGTGGCGTGGTTGTCGCCGGGCATGCCGTATCTGGTAACGATGGTCATCATGAGCGCGATTCTGATCTTCCGGCACCGCTCCAATATCCGCAATCTGCTCGCCGGCACCGAGACCAAAATTGGACGCTGAACAATTAAATTGAAATTCACAGGATTAAGCAGGGCGAGCCGGAAACAGACGAAGACACTTAACGTGTCTTCGTCCCGGCGAGCGCCCCGCCATGGATGGCGGGGCCGAGTCTCCCGAAGCCATCATGGTCGCGCCAGGGACGGCAGGCACGCCCTCCCTGGCGTCGCGACAGAAACCCCGATAAACCCCGGCCCGCACATCCCTGTGCGGGCGCTCAGCGGCGCCGATGTACGTTAAGTACATCGGCGACTGCTCCGCTTCGCCCTGTAAATCCTGTGAATTAGATTTAGTTTTTAGGCCGAGCCGAGTTCTTCGATGCCCCAGCGCGCCCGCGCGCTAAACGCGAGTGGTTCGTGTTGTCCCACCGCCAGTCGCAAATACCCGGCATAGGCGATCATGGCGCCGTTGTCGGTGGAAAATTCCGGGCGCGGGAAGTACACGCGCACGCCGAGTTTTTCCGAGAGCTGCTTCAAGCGTTCACGCAATTTCAGATTGGCGCTGACGCCGCCGGCCACTACCAGCTGTTTCGCGCCGGTCCGTTCCAGTGCCCATTCGCATTTGATGGCGAGCACGTCCACGGCGGCTTGTTCGAACGAGGCGGCGATGTCGGCGATGAATGGCGGGGTGAGCGCCCGGTTCCGCACCGCGGTGACCACGGCGGTTTTAAGGCCGCTGAAACTGAAGTTGAGTCCCGGGTGCGCGCCCTGGGTCTTGAGCCGCTCCGTCATGGGGCGCGGAAATTTGAATTTTTTCGGGTCACCGTCTTGTGCTGCCCTGGCGATGGCCGGGCCGCCCGGGTAACCGAGGCCGAGCAACTTGGCGGTCTTGTCGAAGGCCTCGCCCACGGCATCGTCCACGGATTCGCCGAGGATGGTGTAACGGCCGAGCGCCTGCACATCGGCGAGCAAGCTGTGGCCACCGGAGACCAGCAGCGCGGTGAAGGGAAACGCCGGCGGATCCGGTTCCAGCATCGGCGAGAGCAGATGCCCCTCCATGTGATGTACCGCGACAGCAGGGATCTTCCAGGCATAGGCCAGCGAACGGCCGAGGGCCGCGCCTACCAGCAGGGCCCCGGCCAGGCCCGGTCCGGCGGTGTAGGCGATGCCGTCGATCTGGTCCGGGCGGGTATCGGCTTCCTGCATCACGGCCCGGATCAGCGGCAGGGCCTTGCGGATATGATCGCGCGAGGCCAGTTCCGGCACCACCCCGCCGTAATCGAGGTGCAGCGCGGTCTGGGAAAACAGCCGGTGCGCCAGCAGGCCGGCCCCGGAGTCATAGAGGGCGACGCCGGTGTCATCGCAGGAGGTTTCGATCCCGAGGACTCGCATGGGGCGATTTTACACGGGCAGGGCCGGTTTTACGGTCTATGATGTACAAATCCGGCGGGAATCTATAGAATCGCCGCCTTTCCGTATTCGACCGGCCTGCTGCAACAGGCCCATTTTGTGAGGAAAACGATGCCTTCAGTCCGGGTTAAAGAGAACGAACCATTCGAAATGGCTCTGCGCCGTTTCCGCCGCTCCTGCGAGAAGGCGGGCGTGTTCACCGAGATGCGCAAGCGCGAGCACTACGAGAAGCCGACCGAAATCCGCAAGCGCAAGGCCGCCGCCGCGCGCAAGCGCGAGCTCAAGAAGCTCATGCGCCGCAGCAATCCGCGTCCGCCCGCGCCCGCCGCTGCCACCAGTTCCCGCCCCTGATTCTCTTTCCTGCCTTGGGCGATGAGCCTTAAGGAAAAAATCAAAGACGACATCAAGCAGGCCATGCGCGACAAGAACGAGTCGCGCCTGGGCACCCTGCGCATGCTGAGCGCTGCGATCCAGCGGCGCGAAGTGGACGAGCGCATCCAGCTCGACGACGTGCAGGTTATCGCCGTGATCGAGAAGCTGGTGAAGCAGGGACGCGAATCGATCGAGCAGTACGTCAAAGGCGGGCGCCAGGAACTGGCCGACAAGGAATCCGGCGAGATCGCCGTGTTTCAGGCCTATCTGCCGCAGCAACTGAGCGAGGCCGAGATCGACCAGCTCGTGGCCGAGGCCATCGCCGCCACCGGCGCCAGCTCCATCAAGGACATGGGCAAGGTCATGGGTGTGCTCAAGCCCAAACTCCAGGGCCGGGCCGACATGGGTCAGGTCGGCGGCAAGATCAAAGCCCGGCTCGGCGCCGGCTGAAAATTCCAATTTTTAGCTCTTTTTCAGCAAACCTCGATTTAGTTTCTCCGCTTCCTTACGGCCTGTTTAGAATAGCCCCATGGCCGGCCGCATCCCCAAGCAGTTCATCGACGAATTACTGACGCGCTCCGATATCATCGATGTCATCGATGCGCGCGTGCCGCTGCGCAAGGCCGGCAAGGACTACAAGGCCTGCTGTCCGTTCCACGAGGAAAAAACCCCATCTTTTACAGTGAGCGCCGACAAGCAGTTTTACCACTGCTTTGGCTGCGGCGCGCATGGCTCGGCCATCGGTTTCCTCATGGATTATGAGCACATGAGCTTCGTCGAGGCGGTCGAGGAGCTGGCCGCGCGCGCCGGGCTCACGGTCCCCAAGGAAGCAGGTACCGCGTTCGAGAAGGAAAAGGACACCGGCGCCGACCTGATCGAACTCATGCGCGAGGCCGCGCGTTTTTACCGGCAGCAGTTGCGCGAGCATCCGCAGGCGGGTCGGCCGGTGGACTATCTAAAGGGGCGCGGCATCACTGGCGAGATCGCGCGCGACTTCGATCTCGGCTTCGCTCCGGACGGTTGGGACAACCTGCTGCGCGCGCTGGGCAAGGACGACGCCAGCCGCGAGGCGCTGGCGCGTGCCGGGCTGGTGGTGAAAAAGGACGGCGGTGGCTACTACGACCGCTTCCGCGATCGCGTCATGTTCCCGATCGAAGACCACCGCGGGCGCATCGTCGCCTTCGGCGGGCGCGTGATCGACAAGGGTGAGCCCAAATATCTCAACTCCCCGGAAACGCCGTTGTTCCATAAGGGGCGTGAGCTCTACGGGCTGTTTCATGCGCGCGATGCCATCAAGCGCGAAAACCGCGTCATGGTGGTCGAGGGCTACATGGACGTGGTGGCACTGGCACAGTTCGGTATCGATTTCGCCGTGGCCACGCTTGGCACGGCGACCACGCGTGATCATCTGGAGCGCTTGTTCCGGCACGCCCCGGAGGTGGTTTTCTGCTTCGACGGCGACCGCGCCGGCCGCGAGGCCGCTTGGCGCGCGCTCGACAACGCCCTGCCGGTCCTGCGTGAAGGTCGGCAGATCAGCTTCCTGTTCCTGCCGGAAGGTGAGGACCCGGACACACTGGTGCGCAAGGAAGGCCGGGAGACATTCCTGGCGCGTCTCAAGAAGGCGCTGCCGCTGCCGGATTACCTTTTTGATTCCCTGTCGCGCCAGGTGGACCTGGGCCGTCTGGACGGCCGTGCCCGCCTGGTGGAACTTGCCCGCCCGTTATTGTCCAAAATGCCGGTCGGTGTGCTGCGCCAGATGATGCTGGACCGGTTGGCGGAACTCAGCCTCATGGACCCGGATAAATTACCCGTAAGCGCCGCGAATCCGGAGCAGCCTGCGTCTCAGCGCGGATTCCGCCCCAGCGGCAGCGGCCCGCGCGAGCCGGCCTCGGTGGTGCGCTTGGCGATCGCCATGCTGCTACAGCGCCCGGAGCTGGCGCGAAATGTGCACAATGCCGACGCCCTGGCCGATCTGGACATGCCGGGAATACCGTTACTGCTTGAATTGCTGCGGGTGGTGAAGGGAACTTCAGGATTGAATACAGCGTCTATAATAGAGAATTTTAGCGATAGTGAGTACAAACAAAATCTGGCGAAACTGGCGTTCTGGCAGCATCCGGCCCTGGAACAGGACCTTGAAACCGAATTTAGCGGTGTTATGAATCGTCTGGAGGAGGCTTCTACCCGGCAAAAAACCGAGCAGCTTTTGCAGAAAAAGCAGGCGGGCGGGCTGAATCAGATGGAAAAGGATGAATTGGCACGATTATTGAGCCTCAAGAGAGATAATTCCCGCGTATCACCTTCTCGCCATTGAAAAGTTTGGGGCAGGCAACCACTTAAGCTATACTCTCGCGTTTTTCGCGGGCTTTTACGTTTCATCACAACGCCTTAGCGGCGATGCAGGTTACAAATCACATGGCAATGGATCAGGAAACACAACGTTCACAGCTCAAGAAACTGATCATTCAGGGTAAAGAGCAGGGTTTTCTCACTTATCGTGAGATCAACGACCATCTGCCCGAAGATGTTCACGACACCGACCAGATCGAGGCGGTGGTGAACATGATCAACGACATGGGCATCGCGGTGTACGACGAGGCGCCGGATCCGGATACCCTGTTGCTCAAAACCACCGAAACCCCGCCGCCGGCCGAAGACGAAGAGGAAGCCGCGGAAGAGGCGGAGCAGGTGGTGACCTCCGCCGTGGACAGCGAATTCGGCCGCACCACCGACCCGGTGCGCATGTACATGCGCGAGATGGGCACGGTGGAACTGCTCACACGCGAGGGCGAGATCGATCTCGCCAAGCGCATCGAGGACGGCGTGCGCCAGACCACCGAGGCCATTGCCGCTTGCCCGGCCGCGATCGCCGAGGTGGTGCGCATGATGGACCTGGTCGAAGTCGACCAGATGCGCCTGACCGACCTGGTGGTAGATTTCGTCGACCCGAACGCGGTCGACGTGCCCCTGCCCGAGGCCCCGGCCGTGAAGGCCGCCGCCGATGTCGACGACGAGAAGGACGACGACGCGAGCGGATCCAGCGCCGACAGCGATGACGAGACCGGCCCGAACCGGGAAGAGGCGCTGATCCGTTTTGCCCGCATCCGCAAGCTGCACACGAACCTGCTCAAGGCCATCGACAAGAACGGCTACGACAGCCCCGAGGTCAAGCGGGTTCAGGCCAAGCTGGCTGACGAATTCATGCAGATCAAATTTCTCTCCAAGCAGATCAACCGCCTGGTGGAGTACGTGCGCTCGCTGGTGGACTACGCGCGCGGCCAGGAAAAGGTCGTGATGGACATCTGCGTCAGCAAGGCGCGCATGCCGCGCAAGACCTTCATCAAGATTTTCCCCGGCCATGAAACCAACAAGCGCTGGGTGAAGAAGGCAATCAAGTGCGGTGAGGGAAACAGCTCGGTCATCGAGCATAACACCGACGCCATCCACGCCGCCCAGGACAAGCTCAAGAAGCTCGAGGAGCGTGCCGGCCTGCCGATCGCCGAGCTGAAGGAAGTCAACCGCCGCATGTCCATCGGCGAGGCCAAGGCGCGCCGCGCCAAGAAGGAGATGGTCGAGGCCAACCTGCGCCTCGTGATCTCGATCGCCAAGAAGTACACCAACCGCGGCCTGCAGTTCCTCGACCTGATCCAGGAAGGCAACATCGGTCTGATGAAGGCGGTGGACAAGTTCGAATACCGCCGCGGCTACAAGTTCTCGACCTATGCCACGTGGTGGATCCGCCAGGCGATCACGCGCTCGATCGCCGACCAGGCGCGCACCATCCGCATCCCGGTGCACATGATCGAGACCATCAATAAGCTGAACCGCATCAGCCGCCAGATGCTCCAGGAAATGGGCCGCGAGGCCACGCCCGAGGAGCTAGCCGAGCGCATGGACATGCCCGAGGACAAGATCCGCAAGGTGCTCAAGATCGCCAAGGAGCCGATTTCCATGGAGACGCCCATCGGCGACGACGAGGATTCGCATCTCGGCGATTTCGTCGAGGACGCCAATTCCGTGGCGCCGCCCGATGCCGCCACCGGCAGCGGGCTCAAGTTCGCGACCTCGGAAATCCTCGAGACGCTCACGCCGCGCGAGGCCAAGGTGCTGCGCATGCGCTTCGGCATCGGCATGAATACCGACCACACGCTGGAAGAGGTCGGCAAGCAGTTCGACGTCACACGCGAGCGCATCCGCCAGATCGAAGCCAAGGCACTGCGCAAGCTGCGCCACCCGAGCCGTTCCGAGCATCTGCGCAGCTTCCTCGACTGAGCCGTCGCTGTTCTATCCACACCCGCAACGGGCCGGTATAATCCGGCCCGTTGTCGTTTGGGCCTGTAGCTCAGTTGGTTAGAGCAGGGGACTCATCACAATGGTGCGCTCGTGTTGAAAGATACGAGATGAACGGGATGAATTCAGGGAAACCTTCCAGCCATGGCTGATGGCAACCCTGAGCCAAGCCGGGAGTACACTCCCGGAAGGTGCAGAGACTACCTGAGGGCTTGAGCGCCCTTGATCACAGGCTTGAGCGTCCCGCGCCCTAACTTCTCTTGCTGCAATAGGGATGAGGGCGGTGAGATAGTCCACTCCTGTCGGAAACGGCGGGGCAGAGTGAATCCCTTGGTCCTAGGTTCGAGTCCTAGCGGGCCCACCAAATTTCTCACGACGAGATGTAACAAGCCATGCGCCTCATCGGATGCTTCTGTTTGCTGCTGATGGCGGGATGCGCCGGGGTGGAGCGCGCGCCGCCCGAGAGCAGCGCACCACCGCCGGAGATGGCGGCGACCGAGCCTGCCAAGCCCGGCCCTGCTGATGCGGCTGTCGCCAGGACCGAGCCACCGGCAGCAGGCATCCCGGCAAAGCTTCCCGCGGAACCGTCCGTCAAAAAACCGGACGCCACGCCAGTTCCTGCGAAGAAAGCGACGCCACCACCTTTGGATCTGACAGCATTGGAGACCCGGCTCAAGGAAACCAAGGCCATCGGCGTGTTCACCAAGATCACGCTCAAGAACCAGGTCGATGATCTGCTGGAGCAATTCCGTGCGTATTACCAGGGTCGGGCCAAGACCTCTCTCGCCGAGCTGCGGCGGCCGTACGACGGTCTGGTCCTCAAGGTGCTCTCGCTCCTGCAGGACGGTGACCCGGAACTGGCACACGCGATCGTGGCTTCGCGCGAGGCGATCTGGGGCATCCTGGCCGACCCCAACAAGTTTGCCACTCTCTAATCTGACCGCAGGAGAAACGCGATGAACAAACGTGTAAAGGCTTGGGCGCTGGTTGTGATGATGACGGCGTTTTTCACCGGACCGGCGCGGGCGGCGGAAGACGCGGCGCTGCTCAAGGACATGACGTCCGTGATCGCGCTCCTCGGGCTGCCCTGCGGCAAGGCCGTCAACGCCGTCAAGAAAGGTGACAACGACCACGTCGTGACCTGCCAGGACGGCAACCGCTACCGGGTATTTCTGAACGCCGAGGGCCGGGTCGTGGCGGAGAAACAATAACGCCCGGCGTTGGCTTGAATTAAGAAGACGAAATGGTGGCCGGGGTCGGAATCGAACCAACGACACGCGGATTTTCAGTCCGCTGCTCTACCAACTGAGCTACCCGGCCATTTGCACGAAAAAGGGAGGGGCATTATAGGGAGCCCGCCGCCTCAATTCAAACCGCGGGATCCCCTGAATTCCAGCCGATGGGAGTGAATTACTTCGGCGCGACGAAGCCTTCGGGCGGTTTGGAGCCGGATCCGAAGAAGAATTTTTCCATCTCGCCCTCGATCAGCTTGCGCGCCTTGGGGTCGAGCGGATTCAGGCGGTATTCGTTCATCAGCATGGTCTGGTGGCCGAGCCACATCTTCCACGCCTCCTTCGAGACGTTTTCCCAGATGCGCTTGCCGAGCTCACCGGGGTAGGTCGGGTAATCCAGTCCCTCGGCCTCTTTGCCGAGCTTGACGCACTTCACCATGCGGGCCATCAGTTTGTTTCCTCAATACTCATCAGTTGTTCAAGCAGACGTTTCACCGGCGCGCTGAGTCCGCGCCGATCGGGTCGGCGCACGTTATACCAGACTGTTTCGGCATTCTCCATTGCCCGATCCGTTCCCCCCACCAGCCGCGCGGGTATCGGCGTGATGTCGAGATGAAAGTGACTGAAGCTGTGGCGCAGCATCGGCCATGGCGATTCGGTGCAGATGTTGAGCCCCAACGTCTTGCGGCACCACTGACGCACGTTGCCATCGGCGCATTCGGGAAAGCCCCACAGGCCGCCCCACAGCCCCGCGGGCGGACGGCGCGCGAGCAATACGCGCCCGCGCGCATCGCGAATCATGAGCATGTGCGTAGCCTTGACCGGCGTTTTCTGTTTGGCGGCGCGCACCGGAAAATCCTGCGGCGTGCCCGAACGATGACCGCGGCAGTCGGTTCGCAACGGGCATCCCGTGCATTGGGGTTTGGCGCGCGCGCATACGGTGGCGCCCAGGTCCATGATCGCCTGGGTGTAGTCGGCGATCCGCGAGCGCGGAGTATGTTTTTCCGCTAGCTGCCACAGGCTTTCTTCCGTTGCGCGTTTGTTCACCGGCGTATCGATGGCGTGGTAACGCGCGAGCACGCGTTTGACGTTGCCATCAAGGATTGGATGACGCTGATCGAAGGCGAGCGCGAGAATCGCGCCCGCGGTGGAGCGGCCAACGCCGGGCAGGTCCGTGACCGCTTCAAAGCCGCGCGGAAATTTGCCAGCGTGTTCGCGCACGATCCGCTGCGCCGCTTGGTGCAGGTTGCGCGCGCGGGCGTAATAACCGAGGCCGGTCCACAGATGCAGCACCTCATCGAGTTTGGCCTGAGCCAGTGATTGCACGTTCGGGAAACGCGCGATGAAGCGCTCGAAATAGGGAATGACCGTCGTAACCTGCGTCTGTTGCAGCATGATCTCCGAGACCCAGATGCGGTAGGCATCGCGTTTGCGTTTCCACGGCAGGGTCTTGCGCCCGTGGCGGTCGTACCACGCAAGCAGGCGGCGGCTCAGGGAGGCTTTACTCATGTTTAGCCAGGGCCTCGACTTCGAGCGCGGTGAGCCGGATTTCGCGGCGCAGGAAATATTTCACCACCGGCGGGCCGATCAGGGGCGGGATGAAAAAATCCGGCACCAGTTCGGCGGTGTAATGCAGCCGTGTTTTCGCGCCCTCGGCCACCACTTGCCAGTGCTCGTTGCCTTCCCGGAAGTCGCTTTGCTCCGGGACTTCGCTGACTGAAATTTCCGTTTGTGGCCTCGCCTCGATGTCCACCATGCGCTTGACGGTCTTGCAGAAGATCAGCACACAGGCCTCGAGCGTGACCCCGACGCGGTGGTGATTGGCATCCGTCTGTTTCAGGATCCGGCTCTCGGTGATGATTTTCGACACCCGCGGCAGGCGCTCGTAATCGGTCATGATCTGCCACACCTTGTCACGCGGGGCGTCGAGCAGCACCTCGAAGGACACGGTGTAGCGGCCGTTGGCATGTGTGGTTTCGAGCCGTTCGATGGCGCCGGCCATGGCCACGGGGACCCACAGACCGAGGGCTAGGATGGCGGTTGCGCGTAGCCACATGGGGCGCCGCCGCTATTTGAGGAACTTGAGCTTGTCTTTCAGCTTTTGTTCCAGTTTCTGCTCGACCTTTTGCTTCGCTTCTTCCTTCTTCTGCTCCACCTTGCCCTTGAGCAGCGCGCTGGTGTCGACCCGGAACTTGGGACTGGCGAAGGGTCCGGAAATGATGATCGGGTATTCGCCCACCGTGACCCTGTAATCGAGGGTCTGCCGGGGCAGGTCGGCCGAGCCCTTGCCACTGACGTTCACCAGGTCCGGGCTCTGGACCTTGAGGTCGTCGTTTTGCACCACTCCATTGGTTATCCGCGCGGTTCCGCTCAGTTGCGTGAAGGGCGTCTCATCCGCGGGCTGGGGTTTCAGTTCGGTCAGTTTCTGCAACAGGTTGTCGCGTTGCGCGGTCTTGACGGTGTCGATCATTTTCTTCAGGTCCATGCCCCGGACCGCGCCCTTTTGCACGGAGAATGAGGCCGTTCCGTTGAGCGTTTCCATGATGCGGTTGGCGTCCAGCCCTTGGGCTGTGACCTTGGCGCCCAGATTGGCCGTGCCGGTGAACTTGTCGAATTGCAGCGCATCCTTGAGTGCCGGCGCCAGTTCAATACCGCTGACGGATTCGTCGATGGTCAGCAGCGGTGTCTTGCCGCGCACGTCCAGCGCGGTGTGGCCGGCATAGCTGCCGTTGTAGAGCTTGGCCTTGTTGGGGCCGAGGGTGATCAGACCGTTTTTGGCGCTGACTTGGACCGTCACGTCGGTCGAGCGCAGGTTCATGGTCTTGAGTTTGCCGATGCCGAGCTTGCCCTGCAGGTCGAGCGAGCGCAGCAGGCTCAACGGGATCTCCACCGGTTCGGCCGGCGCTGTCGCGGCGGGTTTCGCGGCGTCGGCAGGGGCAGGCGCGGGCATGTAGCGATCGAGATCGATCTGGTCCAGCGCCAGGTCGAAGCGGTAGGCCGGCTTGCCGAAATTCTTGATTGCCAGAGAGCCGGTCAGGCTGGATTCGTCCACGGCCAGCGCCAGGTTGGTGATCTCCAACGACTGTTTTTCGAGGTCGAGCTTGATGCGGGATTTCAGATCGAGATGCTTGCTCACTGGCGGTTTGCCGCTCTCTACGTCGAAGGCCAGATGCACGTCCACCGGCTCACCCACGACGATCCTGCCGGTCTGCAGATCCAGGTTGCGCACGGCGTATTGTGCGTTGCTGGCCTGATCTTTCCAGCTCACGTCTGCCTTGCGGATGTCGATCTTGTTGACGCTGACACTACGGATATCGAACTCCTTGCCGGTCTCAGGTTTCGCCGCCGGCTTTTCAGCGGGTTTCGCCTTATCGGCGGGAGCCAGCAGATCGTCCCAGTTGGTTTTGCCGGCGGTATTCTTGGCGAGGTTGAGCTTGAGCCCGTTGAGGAAAACCGTGTCCACGCTCACGCGCAGGCGCAGCAGTGGCAGCAGCTCAACCTTGGCGCCGGCGCCGTCGAGGCGCGCGAACGGCTCGGGTCCGAAGCCCGGGGCGTTGCCCAGTTCGAGCTTGCCGGTCTCGAAACCGATCCAGGGGAAGAACGACCAGCCGAGCTTGCCCTCGATGCGCAGCTCGCGGCCGGTCTTGTCCCTGACCAGCTTGATGATGTCATCCTTGTAGTCGTTGGGATCGAACAGCAGCGACAGGGTGACGGTGGCGACGATGAACAGGGCGACCAGGCCGCCCAGCACGAGGCCCAATATTTTCAGGGTTTTTTTCACGGCGCTGCCTCCGGGGAGATGGAGCGGGCGAAGGGAATCGAACCCTCGTCTCTAGCTTGGGAAGCTAGGGTAATACCATTATACGACGCCCGCGTGCGTTGCTTGGCCATTCGCACTAGAATAAGCCCTCATTGTATCGATTTTCAGGCCGTTGTCTGCAACCCGCCCGCATTCCGTGAAGATCATTTTGAACGGACAGGAGAAACCGCTGGCCGCCCCGCTCACCGTGGCGGCCCTGCTCGCCGAAATGGGGCTGGCGGAACGGCGGGTGGCGGTTGAGGTCAACCGCGAAATCGTGCCGCGCAGCCGGCACGGTGAGCTTGAACTGAAAGACAACGATCGCGTCGAAGTCGTGTTTGCCATTGGGGGCGGAAGCAAATGGTGGTAACCGCTGAAACCATCCGTAAGACCACGAACGATCCGCTGGTGATCGCCGGCCGGGCGTACTCGTCGCGCCTGCTGGTCGGCACCGGCAAGTACAAGGACCTCGAGGAAACCCGGCGCGCGGTCGAGGCGAGCGGGGCGCAGATCATCACCATCGCGGTGCGGCGCACCAACATCGGCCAGAATCCGAACGAGCCGAGCCTGACCGAGGTGCTGCCGCCGTCGAAATACACCTACCTGCCCAACACCGCCGGTTGTTACAGTGCCGAGGACGCGATACGCACCTGCCGCCTGGCGCGCGAGTTGCTCGATGGCCACGACCTGGTGAAGCTGGAAGTGCTGGGCAGCGAAAAGACCCTGTATCCCGACATTCCCCAGACGCTGGCGGCGGCTGAAACCCTGATCCAGGACGGCTTCAAGGTCATGGTGTACACCAACGACGATCCGATCGTGGCCCGGAAATTCGCCGAGATGGGTTGCGTTGCCGTCATGCCGCTGGCGGCGCCGATCGGTTCCGGCCTCGGTATCCGCAATCCCTACAACATTCGCTTCATCGTGGAAGAGGCCACCGTGCCGATCCTGGTGGACGCCGGCGTGGGCACGGCCAGCGATGCCGCCATCGCCATGGAACTCGGTTGCGATGGCGTGCTCATGAACACCGCCATTGCCGGGGCGCAGAACCCGGTACTCATGGCGCAGGCCATGAAAAAGGCGATCGAAGCCGGGCGCGAGGCCTTTCTCGCCGGGCGCATGCCGCGCAAGCAATACGGCTCGCCGTCGTCGCCCCTCGGCGGGACGTTTTTCTAGTGTTAACCACAGAGAGCGCAGAGAACACAGAGTAAATCATTTCTGATTTGAAGCTCTCTGTGCCCTCCGTGATCTCTGTGGTTGATAATCATACATGACTCTCTCTACAAGGCCGCTCCGGTCGATCCGCAGTTTCGTGCGCCGCGAGAGTCGCATCACGCCGGCGCAGGTGCGCGCGCTCGGGGAATTGTGGCCGCGCTACGGCATCCCGGAAGGCCAGGCGCCGCTGGACTGGCGGTCCGTCTTCGGACGTCGGGCCCAGGTAGTTCTCGAAATCGGTTTCGGCAACGGCGAGGCGCTGGCCGCCGCCGCCGCGGCGCATCCGGAAATAAATTATCTCGGCATCGAAGTGCACCGCCCCGGTGCGGGCAGCCTGCTGCGCCGGATCGAGACAGGGGCGATGGAGAACGTGCGGCTGATGCTGGGCGACGCGAAGGAGATTCTGGAGCAGCGCGTGGCCGATGGATCACTCACCGGCGTGCATCTTTTTTTTCCCGACCCGTGGCCGAAGAAACGCCATCACAAGCGCCGCCTGGTGCAGCCGGATTTTGCCGCGCTGGTGACGCGCAAGCTGGCGCCCGGCGGGTATTTCCACCTGGCCACGGACTGGCCGGCGTATGCGGAACACATGGAGGTGGTATTGTCCGCGACCCCGGGACTGGCTGATGTCAGCAGGACGGCGCAGGGTCAGGCGCTGATAGCGGAGCGGTTATCAACCCGCTTCGAGCAGCGCGGACGCAAACTGGGCCATGAGGTGCGGGATCTGGTGTATTCGCGAAAGGCCTGATCAGGCCGCGTCGCCGTTCAATTTTCCCCGGTTCACGAGTTCTTCTTTTTGCTTGCGCGTCAGCAGCCGCAGGGAACACTCGCGGATCAGCGCCTCGGAGCGGCTCTGGCAGGTTTCGTGGTAGCGCAGGATCACCGGCCGCCGGCTGCGGGTGTAGCGCGAGCCGGTGCCGTCGTTGTGCTGTTGCTGGCGCCGTTCGAGATCGTTGGTGATGCCGGTGTAGAACGAGCCGTCGCTGCATTCGATGATGTACACGAACCACGGCTGTTCCGCGGCGGCAGCGCTGCCATCCCGGCTGGCTTCGGGTCGGTCATCCTGTGACATGATAAAAACCTAGTTGAGGTTGGCGACGATCTGTTTCAGCTCGGCGATGCGCTTGTGCACGTCCTGGGCGTCGCCCGAGCCCGGTCGCAGGCTGAGGTAGGACTGGTAATTTTCCAGCGCCGCGCGGAAGCACTCCAGCTGTTCGTAGATGCGGCCGCGGTCGCGCACTTCATCGGGTTGGTCCGGCTGGATCACCAGGATCCGGTCCACCACGGTGAGCGCCTTGTCGAACTGCTCGCGCCGCAGGTAGGCGCCCTTGAGGTTGCGCAGCATGCGCACCAGGATGTCCTTCTTGCCGGCCGCGATCAGCAGCCGCTCAAGCGGCGCGGCATTGACGGATTCCGCCGGGCCGTAGGTTTCCTCGAGTATCTCCTCGAGGTCTTCCTTGCTCAGCAGGCTGCCGCCGGAGAACGGGTCGAGCACGACCTCGCCTTCGCGGGTCGAGAATTTGACCAGAAAGTGACCGGGGAAGGACACGCCCTTAAGCGGCAGGCCCAGGCGCCGGCCGACCTCCATGTAAATGATGGAGAGGGTGATAGGGATGCCGCGCTTGCGGTCCAGCACCTCGTTCAGGAAGCTGTTGCGCGGGTCGTCGTAATTCTCGACATCACCGGAAAAGCCCTGTTCCACGAACAGGAACTGGTTGAGGGTTACCAGGGTATCCTCCAGCCCGGCCTGCGCGGGCAGCCGCTCCTGTACGCCGGTAGCCAGTTCATCGATCTGCCGCAGGTAGGCCTCGATGTCCAGACCGGGGTATTCCTCGACCGCGATAAGCAGCGCCGCTTCCGCCAGATTCAGCTCCTGCTCGGAGATTTTGGCGATTCGGGCGAGACGTTCGTGCATGCGTGATTCCATGTTCAGCCGTCCGGGGACGGCGGGGTTCCGTATTGCTCTGGTTAAGGATAGCAGACGGATCAAAGCGCGCGCGGCGCTGAGTGCCTCGGAGAAACACAAGGCCATTCAGTGAGTTGAACGGGATTTCTGGTGTGAAACTGAAAATAAAAAATCGGCGCGAGGCTATCCGAGGCGTGCCGGGACGATGGCAATTTCCATTTTGTCATTGACCGCAGAATCGGCCTCGGCGAACTGGCGGTTGAGCGTGACTTTCACGGCGTCCTCCCGGAGCGCCTTTTCCCAGCCTTCGCCGCGCGTCCGCAGCCATGCCAGCAGCGTGCGTACGTCGGTCACCGACCCCGGCAAAGCGACTTCTTCGGAAGCGCGGCCGAATTTGTCCACAAGTATTGAAAAATAAAGGATTTTTGCCATGGGCAGGGCTGTGGATATCAGTATCGCCAGGGTAGTCAGGCGCCTATTTTAAGCGCTTTGTCAGGGGGTAAAACAGTCAAGATCGTTGGCGAATTGGACCGGCCCCGCATAGCGCTGGCGTATGGCAGCCAGGGTTTCCTCCTCTTTTCCCAAGGTACGCAACATGCGGTGTGACAACACCAGTTGCTTGATCTGGGCTTGCTGCGCTATCGCTCCAATCACTGAGGGCGGCATGTGCAGGTCACGCTCCACGCCGCTCGCGCCCTCGGGCACGGCGTTATGGGCAATGAAAAGATCGGCGCCCTGCGCCAGGCGTGCGAGCTGCTCGCCGCGCCCGTTGGTGTCGCCGCTGAAAACCACGTTTTTTCCACCTGCCGTGACGCGCCAGGCCAGCGCCGGGATGTTTCCGTGGGTCACGGGAACGGCGCTGGCGCGTAATCTTTCATTGGCGAAAGGGTACACGGTTTCATCGCCCGGTTGGCGGCGGGCCTTGAGCTTGCCCGACAACGGATAGACATCCTGGGGCTGTAGCTTGTAGCCGCCGCGCACCAACGGATTCAGGAAACCGCCGAGATAGCGATAGGCGCCGCGCACGCTGTCGAACTGGGTGCGGACGAACGCGACCGTGGACGGCATGAACCTGTTGCCATCGGGGCCGTAGATCGGCAGTGGCCGCGTGCGCTCCTCGAAGTACGACGACTTCACCAGCGCCGGCAGATCGGCGGTGTGATCGGCATGCAGATGGGTGAGCAGGATGACATCGAGATCGGACACCGTGGCCCCGGATTCGCCGAAGCGCAGCGCCGCGCCACCGCCGATGTCCACCAATACCCGCGGCCTGCCCTCGATCCACACCAGGTAACTGCTGGAGGCGCGCCGGTCCTGCAGCTCCGGACCGCCCGAACCCAGCACCTGGACCTGAACCGGCGCGGCGGTGCCGCAGGTCTGCGCCGCCGCGGCCGGGAGCCATGCAAGATTGAACAATACCAGGAGCAGGCGAACGATCACGCTGGTTCCACGCGCTGGATGCGGTCGAGACGGATGCTCAGGGTTTCGCCTTGGCCCCCGCGACAGATGAGAAATTCCTCGTGATTGACGGTTTTGAGATCGAGCGGCAGCACCACCTGGTCGTAATGGACATTGTCCTCGCGCCAGCGCAGGTGCAGTTTCTGCCGGTGCAGGATGGCGATCTCGTATTCCGAATAGCGCGCGCAGGCGATCGGGGAATACGGGTCGTGGTTCAGGGGTTCAGTCATTTTCGCGATGCACCTCTAGGCCCGTCAGCTCGCCGTCCACGTCGACCTCCACTTGGAACAGGATCGGCCGGCAGCAGACATAGCAGTCCTCAATGTATTCCTGATTCCCGCCCGAGGTGTCGATCTCGGTCTCGAACGTTTCCCCGCAGTACGGGCACTGGACGCTTTGCAGGCTGGTCACAGTCTCCAGTCTAACAGGGTTTTCCGTCCCTCTTGAGACCGCGGGGTTTTCGTTGCGGTTGCATCAGGCCCGGGGAAGGCTTATGCTGAGTGAGAACAAAATGAGAACATATCAGGATAAGCGAGCATGCCGACCGACCGTTCCCGCCAGGTGTATGACTTCATCCGTGCCTATACCGCGCGCCACGGTTACGCGCCCAAGCTGCGCGAGATCGGGGCGCAGCTCGGCATCCGCTCGCGCGGCGTGGTGCACCGCCACCTGCGCGCGCTGGAAGCGGAAGGGCTGTTGCGCATTGAGCCGGACCGCGCCCGCGGCATCCGCCTGCGCGGCCGTGCCCTGGCCGCGGCACGGCCGGGACAACTGCCCCTGCTCGGGCGCATCGCCGCGGGGCGGCCGATCGAGGCCATTCCCGGCGAGGACGACATCGACCTGTCCGAATTCTTCGTCAACCACAACCGCTTCGTGCTGCGCGTGGCGGGCGACTCCATGATCGAGGACGGCATTCTCGACGGCGACATGGTGGTGGTGGAAAAGCGCGACAGCGCCGACAACGGCGAGATCGTGGTGGCGCTCATCGACGGCGTCGAGGCCACGCTCAAGCGCCTGCAGAAAAACCGCGACGGCAGCGTGACCCTGCGGCCGGCCAATGCCACGCTGCCGCCAATGCGTTACAGCGCCGCGCGTGTGCGCATTCAAGGCGTAGTAGTCGGACAATTCCGTTCATATAGATGAGCCATGAACGCACCAACACGTCTCTGGCCGCGGGCCATTCTGCACATCGACATGAACGCCTTTTTCGCGTCGGTCGAGCAGCGTGATTTTGCCGAGCTGCGCGGCAAGCCGGTCGGCGTTACCAACGGCGAGGTCGGCACTACGCTTATCACCTGTTCCTACGAGGCACGCGCCTTCGGCGTGAAAACCGGCATGCGCGTGTACGACGCGCGCCGGCTCTGTCCCGGGCTGATCCAGCGCCCGGCGCGGCCCAAGGTTTATGCCGCCATCTCCACGCGCATCATGCACGCGCTCAAGGACATCAGCCCGGACGTGGAGGTGTTCAGCGTGGACGAGGCCTTCCTCGACGTGACCCACTGCCAGCGCCTGCACGGGTCGCCCGAGCATATCGCGCAGCTCGCGCGCCAGCGCATCCACGACATCAGCGGCGGGTTGCCCTGTTCCATCGGCGTGGCCGGCACCAAATCCACCGCCAAAATCGCCTCGGACCTGAAGAAACCGAACGGCCTGACGGTGATCCCGCCGTGGGAGGCGCGCGAACTTTTGGACGGGGTGCCGATGAAAAAGTTGTGCGGCCTGGGCCCCAACATCGCCGAATTTTTGTCGTTGTACGGCGCGCAAACCTGCGGCGACGTGGCGCGTTTGCCCATGACCGTGCTGGCGCGCCGCTACGGCGTGACCGGGAAATACCTGTGGCTGGCGTGCCAGGGCAAGGACACGGCCCCGGTGGCGCCCGAGGTCGCGTCGCCCCAATCCATCGGTCACGGCAAGGTGCTGCCGCCGCATACCCGCACGGCGCCGGTCATTGAAATTTACCTGCGGCACATGTGCGAGAAAGTGGCGGCGCGCCTGCGCCGCTACGACATGCAGGCCGGCCAGCTGTATGTCGGCCTGCGGCTGGAGGCGCCGTGCGAGGACATCGGCCAGTTATTCCCGTTGCCGTATGGGATGTTCGATGGAAAGCAGTTGTTCGAATTGGCCTGGAAATTTCTCCGCTGCCGGTGGCACGGCGAGGCCGTAACCCACGTGCAGGTGACGGCTGCCGGCCTGCGGGCCGGCTCCGGTCAGCTTGAGCTTTTTACCGCGGATGACAGCCGCGTCACGCGCCGCTTCAGCGCCATCGACCGCATCAACCTGCGGTATGGCGAATTCACCGTGGCCCCGGCGATCCTGCTCGGCCGTTCCACCATGCCCAACGTCATCGCCCCCGCCTGGCGCCCGGATGGACACCGGCAGCACATCCCGGAATAGGCCCGCGAAGGGCCGCGGCGCCGTCTCGAATCCCGATGGCCGGTTCGAGCGGCTGAACCGCGACCCGTACGACGATGGCTGGGCCGCGGAGGAAGGGATTCCGCCACTCCGGACCACGGTACGCATTGAGCAATGCCGCACGATCATCGCGCACAAC
This sequence comes from Sulfuricaulis limicola, assembly GCF_002355735.1. Classification (GTDB taxonomy): domain Bacteria; phylum Pseudomonadota; class Gammaproteobacteria; order Acidiferrobacterales; family Sulfurifustaceae; genus Sulfuricaulis; species Sulfuricaulis limicola. The sequence continues at coordinate 198,795 of NZ_AP014879.1, forward strand.
GATTCGCCCGACATTCCCTTCGATCAGTCCATCAATCCGTATCGGGGCTGCGAGCACGGCTGTGTTTACTGCTACGCACGGCCCAGCCACGCCTACGCCGGATTGTCGGCGGGTCTCGATTTCGAAACCAAACTGTTCGCCAAGACCAACGCCGCCGAGCGGCTGCGCGCCGAGCTGGCCAGGCCCGGTTATATCTGCCGCCCGCTGGCGCTGGGCAGCAACACCGATCCCTACCAGCCGATCGAGCGGCGCTACCGCGTCATGCGTCAGATCCTCGAAGTGTTATCTGAATGCGAGCACCCGCTGACCATCGTCACCAAGTCGGCGCTGATCGAGCGCGACCTCGACCTGCTGGCACCGATGGCGCGCAAGCATCTGGTGCATGCCTTCGTCTCTGTCACCACGCTCGACCGGTCACTGGCGCGCCGTCTGGAGCCGCGTGCCGCCGCACCCGCGCGACGGCTCGAGGCCGTGCAGCGGCTGGCCGCGGCCGGGGTACCGGTGGGGGTGATGGTGGCGCCGGTGATTCCGGCGCTGAACGATCATGACATCGAAAACATTCTGGAGCGGGCGCGCGCCGCCGGGGCCGACTGGGCGGGTTACGTGCTGTTGCGCCTGCCGCACGAGGTCAAGGACCTGTTCCGCGAATGGCTGGCGCGGCACGAGCCGCTCAGGGCGGAACATGTCATGAGCCTGGTGCAGGGCGCGCGTGGCGGGCGCGACAACGATCCGCGTTTCGGAGTACGCATGCGCGGCACCGGGGCGGTCGCCGATCTCATCGGAAACCGTTTTGCCGTGGCCTGCCGGCGCCTCGGTTTCAATGAAGAAGAACGTGAGCTCGATTGCACGCGATTCCGCGCGCCCGTGGCCGGGCCTCAACTCGCATTATTCTGATGCCCAAAATAATAAGGGCCGGCGTCCATGCCAGCCCTGATTGTTTTGAAACAAGTATCAGTTATTTCTTGATGTAGTAGCGGTACACGCCACGCGCGTCTTCCGTCATGCCCAGCAGCTTGTGGCCGGTGGACTTGACCCAGCTGTTGACCTCGATCGGCGAGGCCTTGCAGTCGCTGATCAGTTTTATGTTCTGGCCGGCCTTGACCTGCGCTATGGCCTTGTTGGCTTCCAGTACCGGTGTCGGGCAGGGATGGCCAATGACGTCCACCGACCGTTCCACCGGCCACCGATCGCCCTTCAGGATGTAAAAGCCGAAGCCCTTGGGCCGGGTCCGGTCAATGAACAGCAACTGGTTGTTCGTCTGTTTGGCCCAGACATAAAGATCGTTTTCCATGCTCGGATAGTCGCTGACCAGCAGCATCACCTGGCCTTCCTCCAGCGAGCGCAGAGTGCGGCGCAGCGAGGGCAGCGGTCCGGGCGATGCCATTCCGTTCAGGTCGAGCGTGATCTGCGGCTTCATGGCAGACATGTCGTGGGTTTTGGTGGTTGCGGTCATGGTGACGCCTCGTGTCCTTGGGTTATCAAAACAATGGCTATATATGTGCAAAGGCTATGCCAGTGCCGGTCATGGCGGATTCACAAGCCAAATCAAGGACAATTGAGGCCGGCACGGCAAGCGGGCGATATGGATCTGGGCAGACAGAGACATGCCCGGCGCCGGGCGACGGCGCTGAAGCCTGGCACGGCCCCGGCCATGAGGGTTTGCCGAAACCGCGTCTGGCACGGAACTTGTACCGTTTACCCGCATAACAACAGCAGTTTGGGGTGCCCGTATGAATCCGCTCGTTCTCCTCCTGGACGACAGCAGGGAGAATCATGAGTTACTGCCACGGATGCTCAAGGGACTGCCCGGAATGGATACCGTTCAGACCATGTGTTTCGCCAGCGGCGGCGAGGCGCTCGCCTGGTGCCGCGAAAACGAACCCGACCTGTGCCTGGTGGACTACCACATGCCGGGCATGAACGGGATTGCCTTCATTACCGAAGTTCGCAAGCTTCCCCGTTTCGGGGGCATTCCCATGATCATGATCAGCGGCGCCGCCGACGCCGAGCTGCGGCAGCGCGCCCTCCTGAGCGGCGCCAACGATTTCCTGACGCGACCGGTCGATGCGGAAGAATTCAAGGCGCGCGTTTACAGCCTGTTGTCGCTGCGCATGAGCCTCATCAATCCGCCTGACAAAATTGCCGGGAGCAGTTTTGGACGGAGAAGCGAAGCGACGCCGGCCCCGGGCAGCTCCGTTGTGAGGGGCGAGCCCCGGGGAGGGGGCGAGCAACGGGTGGAACGGCTGGCGCACGACGTGGAGCTGCTCGAGCGCCAGGCGCTCGAGCGCGAGCACGAACAGATCATCTTCAAGCTGTCCCGGCTCAGCAGTACGCGCGACGAGGAAACCGGCAACCACATGCACCGGGTGGCGCATATCTCGCGCCTGATCGCGAGCGAGCTGGGGCACGACGAGCAGTTCTGCGACATGATCTACCTGGCCGCGCCGATGCACGACATCGGCAAGGTCGGTATCCCGGACAAGATCCTGCTCAAGCCCGGCCGGCTTACGGCCGAGGAGTGGGAGATCATGAAGACGCACACCATCATCGGTTACAACGTGCTCAAGGACTCGAGCTCGCCGCTGTTGCGCATGGGCGCCGACATCGCGCATTCGCACCACGAGAAATATGGCGGCCAGGGTTACCCGCAGGGACTGGTGGGCGAGGCGATACCGGTGGTGGGACGCATCGTGGCGGTGGCCGACGAGCTGGACGCGCTGTTGTCGGTGCGCCCGTACAAGCATGCCTGGAATCTCAAGGACGCACTGGAACAGATGCGACGCGAGCGCGGGCGGCATTTCGATCCCGCCTGCATCGACATCATGTTGCGGCACATCGACGCGATCCTGGCAATCCAAAAGAAGTTCGCCGACGCATCCGAAGTCATCCTTCCCGAGGCGCCAGCCCTGCAACGCGGGGTGGCCTGATCATCCGGCGGGCGGGAGAGCCCCGAATTATTCAGCGCGCGGGTGCCGGCACGGTGCCCGCTGGCGGCTCTGCCTCCCCATACTTGCGCTGGTACCAGAACAGCCCCAGACGCTCGCGCAGGGCGTTGCTGCTCAAGCGCAGGCCGTAGGCGGACGGGAAATATCCCAGTGTTTCGCGGTCTTCCTTGTTGAGCGTGGTGAATCCCATGGGCGCGGGGACAGTGCTGAGCCCCTGATTTTCGAACGCCCACACGGCGCGCGGCATGTGCGCCGCGTGGGTGACGAGATAGACGCGTCGCACCCCTGCCTCCGCCAGCATGAGTTTCGTGTATCGGGCGTTTTCATAGGTATTGGCGGATTTGTTTTCCACCCATTTGACCTGGACCCGGAAGTCGCTCGCCAATGAAGCCTGCATCAGCTCGGCTTCCGACAGCGCCTCGCCGTAGGGACGCCCGCCGCTGACCAGGATCGGCAGGCCGGTGAGGCGGTGCAGCCAGGCGCCGTAACGCAGGCGCTCCAGTGCCAGCGTATTCACGCTGTCGCCGCCCCCGTATTCCGGGGCCTCGGTGTAACGGCCACCGCCCAGGATGACGATGGCGCCGGGCAGCGCGCCGGTGTCGGTTGCCGCCGGCAGCCGCAGCGGCGGGAAGCGGGATTCGATGCCCCGCATCAACTGGTGGCCGGTCAACGGCAGGCTCAGCACCAGCAACGCGCCGGTGCTGGCGAGCACGATGAGGCTCCCGAACAGTTGCCAGCGGATCTGGATGAGAAATCCGAGCAGGGCAATGACGATGATGATGCCCGGGGGCAGCAGGAACAGCGCCTGGATTTTGGGCAGGATGTCGACCACGTGGTCAGAAGGAGTGTCCGGCCGCCTGCTGTTCGGCGTGATAGGAGGAACGCACCATCGGGCCGCTGGCGACATTGCGGAAACCCATGGCGCGCGCGGCCGCGGCGAACTCGTCGAACTCCGCCGGCGTCACGAAGCGCGTCACCGGCAGGTGATGCCGGCTTGGCTGCAGGTACTGGCCGACCGTGAGCAGCTCGCAGCCGTGATCGCGCAGGTCACGCATCACTTCCAGAATTTCCTCGTTGGTCTCGCCGAGGCCCACCATCAGGCCGGACTTGGTCGGGACGCCGGGATGATATTCCCGGAAGCGACGCAGCAGTTCCAGCGAGTGCCGGTAGTCGGCGCCCGGGCGCGCGGCCTTGTACAGGCGCGGCACGGTTTCCAGATTGTGGTTGAACACGTCCGGCAGCGCCGCGCCCAGCGCCTCGAGCGCCACGTCCATCCGGCCGCGGAAATCCGGCACCAGCACCTCGATCGAGGTGGCGGGCGTGTGCCGGCGCACGGCGTTGATGCAGGCGGCGAAATGCGCCGCGCCGCCGTCACGCAGATCGTCGCGATCGACCGAGGTGATGACCACGAACTTAAGTTTCATTTCAGAAATCGCGCGCGCCAGATTCTCCGGCTCGTCGGTGTCGAGCGGCAGCGGCCGGCCGTGGGCCACGTCGCAGAACGGGCAGCGGCGCGTGCACAACCGGCCCATGATCATGAAGGTGGCGGTGCCGTGACTGAAGCATTCGCCCAGATTCGGGCACGAGGCCTCTTCGCACACCGTGTGCAGCGCGTGCGCGCGCAGCAGGTGCTTCAGGCGGCCGACCTCGGGATGGGTCGGGGCCTTGGCGCGGATCCAGGCCGGTTTGCGCGGCAGCTCCGCCTGCGGCGCGATCTTGATGGGAATGCGCGCGGTTTTGGCCGCGCCCTTCTGGTCGATCGGCGCGTGTGACGGCAATTTGTCCTTGTCCACGGTGTTTACAAAGACTCGACTGGGGGTTTGTCCGGTGACGGATGGCAGTCAGTATAACCCAGCTCGCCAGTCAGTTTCCCGGCCAGCTCCTGGCCGATGGTTATAAGGTCGGCGCGTACGCCCAGATCTGCCAGCTGCGTAACCGGTTGGCCGGGATAACCGCAGGGATCGATGCGGGAAAAGGGCGAGAGATCCATGTCGATATTGAGCGCCAGACCGTGATAACTGCATCCCCGCTTCACGCGCAGGCCGAGCGAGGCGATTTTGCCTTGCGCGGTGTAAACGCCGGGCGCGCCCACGCGCCGTTCGCCGTGGATTCCATGGTCAGCCAGCAGTTCGATGACGGACTGTTCCAGCGCGGTGACCAGACGTTTAGGCCCCCAACCGCGGCGTTGCAGGTCCCTGAGAATGTAAGCCACGAGCTGCCCCGGTCCGTGATAGGTGATGTCGCCGCCGCGATCAGTGTACGCCAACGGGATGTCGCCGATATGCGTGCGCGTGCCGTCGCGGCCCTTGAGGCCCATGGTGAACACCGGCAGGTGTTCCAGCAGCCATATCTCGTCCGGCGTTTGCGGCGTGCGCGCCGCGGTGAAGTCCTGCATGGCGCTGAATGCCTTCGCGTAGTCCACGCGCCCGAGCAAGCGCAGCGTCACGCTGTCAGCCGGTGCCACGTGGCGTGCCGCGCGCATCAGTTCACCTGCCCCCGGATGAAGGCCTGTTTGTATTCTTTATAGAGCGCGAACATTTTGGCGTGCATCGGCCCCGGTTTGCCGTCGCCCACCGGCTTGCCGTCGATGCGCGTGATCGGCAGGATTTCCTTGGTCGAGCTGGTCAGCCATACCTCGTCCGCGGACGACAGCATTTCAATTTTTACCGGCAGCTCATCGCAGGGAATGCCCTTGGCGTGCGCGATCTCGACCACCAGGTCGCGCGTGATGCCGGGCAGGATGAAGGGCCCCTTGGGGGCCGTCACCAGACGACCGTTTTTGACGATGAAGATGTTGCTGGCCGCGCCCTCGGTGACGACGCCGTCGCGCACCAGAATCGCCTCCGCCGCGCCCTGGTCGATCGCCTGCTGCCGCAGCAGCGCATTGGCCAGCAGCGCGATGGCCTTGATGTCGCAGCGCTGCCAGCGGATGTCGGCCGTCGTTACCGCCGCCACGCCCTGCGCCAGATGCTCCGGCGGGGAATATTTCAGCGGCTGGGCGTAGGCGAACACCGTCGGCGTGATGTTGGGCGGAAAGGCGTGGTCGCGCGGCGCGACGCCGCGCGTGACCTGCAAATAGATGGACTGATCGCCGCTTCCCGCCGCCAACAGGCGCGTAAAAATATCGTTCCATTCCATCGGCGTGTGCGGATTGCGCAGGCGGATGGCGGAGAGACTTGCGTCCAGGCGCGCCAGATGATGCGACAGGCGGAACAGCCGGCCGCCGAAAACCGGAATCACTTCGTAGACGCCGTCGCCGAAAATAAATCCGCGATCGAAGACCGATACCCGGGCCTGGTCGGGCGGGAGAAACTCGCCGTTGAGATATACCTGTGTCAGGTTTGCCATGTGCGAAAACAGCAGACCGCCGCAGCGCTTCTGCCTTGACTCCTCAAAATGGGATTGGGTGAAACGTTACTGTAACCAGAGTTGGACTCTGTCGATAGTGCGCTGCAGGATATTGCCGGTGCCGATCGCCTGCAGCGCCACCAGGGGGTATTCCGCGTACGGCTGCCGATCCAGGTCGAGCGCCAGCGTGCCCATGACCTGCCCCTGTTGCACCGGCGCCGCCAGTTCCTGTCGCACCACCAGGCGGGCATGCAGCTTTTCGTGCCAGCCGCGGGGCAGCGTCAGGAACAGGTTCTGGCGCACGCCCAGGGGAAGCATGGACTGGTCGCCCATCCACAGGCGTACCCGCAGGGCCGGGACATCGGCGGCGTACAGCAGGCGCGTTTCGAAATGACGGAACCCGTGTTCCAGGAGTTTCTGGCCGGCGCTCACCCGGGCGGCGTCGTCGCGGGCGCCGAGCACCGTGGCGATCAGGCGCATGCCGTCGCGGTTGGCCGAGGCGCTGAGACAGAATCCCGCCCCCCGGGTGTGGCCGGTTTTCACGCCGTCCACATGCGGGTCGCGCCACAGCAGCGCATTGTGATTGTGCTGGGTGATATCGAGATAGGTGAGCTCCTTCAGCGCGAACCACCCGTAATATTCGGGAAAATCCCGGATCAGGGCCGAGGTCAGGCGGGCCAGATCGTGTGCGGTGGATACCTGGCCCGGTTCGTCCTGGCCCGTGGCATTCACGAACGAAGTTTTTTCCAGTCCGAGTGCGCGCGCCGCCAGGTTCATTTCCATGACGAAGCTGGCCTCGTTTTTCGCCGCGTGTTCCGCGAGGGCGACGGCCGCGTCATTGGCGGAAACCACGATCATGCCCCGCAACAGTTCTTCCGCGCGCGCCGTGGTGCCGGGGCGCAGGAACAGTCGCGCCCCATTGGTTTTGACGGCCTGTGGGCTGATGGCGACATCATCATCGAGCCGCAGTTTGCCGGCCTTCAGTTTCGCGAACAGCACATAGGCCGTCATGAGCTTGGTGAGGCTGGCGGGAGCAAGCGCCTTGTCGCCGTTGCGTTCCGCCAGCACCTGACCGCTGTGGTGGTCCATGAGTACCCAGGCCGGCGCCGCGATCTCCGGCGGGGGTATCTCGGGAGGCGCCGCTACAGCCACTCGACTGCATAACAGGCAAACAAATGCTGTATAAAACAAAAGCGAATGGACAGGATTCACAGGATTAACAGGATTTCTTGTTCGCAAGATTTTTAATCCTGTAAATCCTGTAAATCCTGTTAATCCTGTCTATTGATTTTTTCAGTAATTTCACTCGACCACGATGCGGGCGTCACGGATGCCGAGCTGCGCGGCGCGTTCCGTCAGGCGGTCGCCTTCCTCCACGCTGGCCAGCGGCCCGATGCGCACGCGGTAGACCGGCGCGGCATCCGTGCCGCCGCTGGTTTGGGAAGACTGGACGAATATCGGCCGCAGCGCCTCGCGTTCGAGGCGGTCGCGCAGGCTGACGGCGTTCTCCCGCTGCGCGAACGCCCCCACTTGCAGATAGAGTTTCGGATTCGCCGCCGGTGCCGGGGCCACGGATATTTCCTCGGCCGCCGCGGCCGGCGGGATGATCTGGAGCGGATAGGTCTTGACCACCTGCGTCGCGGGCTCGCCGGGACCGACGGCCTCGATCTCGACGACACCGGTGCCGGTGCCGAGAATGCCGAGCCTGGCGGCCGCGGCGTAGGAAAGATCGATCAGGCGGTTGTGCAGAAACGGCCCGCGGTCATTGACGCGCACGACCACGGAGCGGTCATTCTGCAGGTTACGCACGCGCACGTAGGATGGCAGCGGCAGTGTCTTGTGCGCCGCGGTCATGGCGTACATGTCGTAGGGTTCGCCGCTCGAGGTGCGCTTGCCGTGAAATTTCTTTCCATACCAGGAGGCGACGCCGCGCTCGCGGTAACCGCCGGTATCCGCCAGCGGCGTGTAGGTGACGCCATAGACCGAATAGGGGTTGTTGCCGGAGGCGGAGCGGGGCTCGTCCTTCGGCACCGCGTCCGGAATATTCGCGATGTCGGCCGGCGGGCTGGTCTCGGGACCATCGTCTTCGTAATAGCCGCCGGGACGCGAGAGCGTGCCGCAGGCGGAAAGCAGCAGCAGTAATGGAATCAACAGCAACCAGCGTGAGGTCATGATGACGGATTTTCCTCCATGCGTCGGCGTATCAGCTCGCCCAGCTCGACCACCGCCATGGCATAGCGTTTGTTGAGATTATAACGGGTGATGGCGTAAAAATTGTCGTATCCCAGCCGGTATACGGGTCCGTTCTCGCCTTCCAGCGAGATGAGCGCGGCACGCCGCCCGGGATCGTCGCGCCGGAGCGGAAAAACACCGTAATCCGCCAATTGGCGCACGGACAGGGACGGTTTCAAACCGAGCTTTTCGACCCAGAAATGCAGCGAGCCTTTGAGGCGCGCCTCGCCGATCACCGGCGCGCCCGGCTGCCAGCCATGGCGGTGGAGGTAATGCGCCACGCTGCCGATGGCATCCACGGGATTGTCCAGCAGGTCGCGTTTGCCGTCGCCGTCGAAATCAACCGCCAGCCGGCGGTAACTGCTGGGCATGAATTGCGGCAGGCCCATGGCCCCGGCGTAAGAGCCCTTGACGCGGCAGGCATCGAGGCCGGTCTCGCGCGTCAGCAGCAGGAATTCCTCCAGCTCCTTGCGAAAAAAGTCCGCGCGCGGCGGGTACTGGAGCGTCAGCGTGGTCAGCGCGTCGAGGATCGGATAATTGCCCGCGTTGCGCCCGTAGCGGGTTTCCACCCCGATGATCGCAACGATGATTTCGGGCGCGACGCCGTATTGCTCCTGCGCGCGCGAAATATCCCTGGCATATTCCTTCCAGAAGCGGACGCCACGCTGCGCGCCGTCCTCGGTCACGAAGCTTTTGCGGTACTCGTACCATGGCAGCAGTTCCCGCGGACGCTCCATGGCCTCAATGATGTCGGGACGGATGGTGGCGCAGCGAAAAACCTGTTTCAGCTCTTTGGCGGAAAAACCGTGCTTCTCGCCCATCTCGGCGGCGAAGCTGCGAAGCGCGGGGTATTTGGCCAGGTTGAGCGCCTGCGCCACGGGGGAAATCGCCAGGATTGCCAGGGCAGCGCAAATAATCGGCAATCTTCCCGGGCGGGCGGAATACATATTAGTTAAATGTTATTCAGTGATCTTGCGATGCGTCTGGATGCTCATGATGATGCCGAACGCCGCCATGATCGTTACGATGGAAGTTCCGCCGTAGCTCATCACCGGCAGCGGCACGCCGACGATGGGCAGGATGCCGGTGACCATGCCCATGTTCACGAAGAAATACAGGAAGAAGGTCAGGCTCAGACTCCCCGCCAGCAGGCGCGTGTACGTGTCCTTGGCGAGGTAGGCGATCAACAGGCCGCGCGCGACGATAATGGTGTAAATCGATAGCATCAACAGGCTGCCGAGCAGGCCGAACTCCTCCGCGTACACGGCGAAGATGAAGTCGGTGGAGGATTCCGGCAGGTAATCCAGATGCGCCTGGCTGGAATTGAGCCAGCCCTTGCCGTAGATGCCGCCGGAACCCACGGCGATCATGGCCTGGATGGTGTGATAACCGGTGCCGAGCGGATCGGCCTCCGGGTTGAACAGCGTGAGCACGCGCTGGCGCTGGTAATCGTGCAGGTGACCCCACGCGAACGGCGCGGCGATGGCGATGACGGTGAGCAGGGTGATGATCACGCGCCAGCGCATGCCTCCGAGGAACAGCACGAAGGTGCCGGCGCCGAACACGAGCAGTGCCGTGCCGAGATCGGGCTGCTTGAAGATCATGAAGGCGGGAATCGCCATGATGAGAAAACCCAGCGCCAGCTTCGGCAGCGTCGGTGGCAGGTTGCCGCGCGCGAGAAACCACGCCAGCATCATCGGCACGCCCAGTTTCATGATCTCGGAAGGCTGAAACTGGAAAAAGCCGAGGTTCAGCCAGCGCTGCGCGCCCTTGCCGATCACGCCGATGGCCAGCACCGCGATCAGCAGCAGCATGCCGGCGACGAAGATATAGGGCGACCATCGTTCCAGAATCTCGGGCCGTATCTGGGCCACGAACAGCAGCACGGTGAAGCCGAGCACCAGCCGCAGGAGATGGCCGAGAGTGGCGTCCAGGTCCTTGGCGCTGCCGCTGTAGACCACGAACAGGCTGATGGCCGCCAGCGCCAGCAGCGCGTAGAACAGGGTCTTGTCGAGATGCAGCCGTTCTATATTCATAAGATTTTGTAGCCGCTGATGAACGCGGGCAATTTTGTCGGGAATGAAAATTGGACAACGGAGCGCAGCGACGCTGGCCCGAGCGTTAGCGAGGGCGAGCGCCAGGGACGGCGCGAGCATAAACGCAGATTAAAAGAAGCAACAATCATTTCAATTATATAATCAGCGTTCATCTGCGTTTGCATCCTTAGCTCCGTAATCGGCGCATCCCTGCGCCACTTCTATCTGCGGTTTCAGAAATATTATTCATCTATTCATCATTCTCCGACGCCGGCGCCGGCGCCGCCGCACCCGCCGTTTTGCCCAGGATCACGTGGTCCATGATCTTGCGCGCGATAGGCGCGGCCGCGGAGCTGCCGTGACCGCCGTTTTCGACGATCACGGCCACCGCCACTTTCGGGTCCTCGACCGGTGCGAAGGAGATGAACAACGCATGGTCGCGGAAACGCTCCGGCGTGAGTTTCTCGCTGTAGGACTGGCCCTGCGCGATGCCCTTCACCTGCGCCGTGCCGGTCTTGCCGGCGATCTTGTACGGGGCGTTGTAACCGATGCCATAGGCGGTTCCCCGGTTGGTGTGCACCACGTCCATGAGGTTGCGGATCTGGATATCCAGGTGCTCCTTTTTCTTCAGCAGGATCTGACCGGCGGTTTCGGGAACGGTTTCGCTCGCCACCTGGGTCCTGGCATCGACCGTGGCGCGCACCAGCCGCGGCTTCATGCGCACGCCGTGATTGGCCAGCGTGGCGGTGGCCGTGGCCAGTTGCATCGGCGTCACCAGCACCGATCCCTGGCCGATGCCGGTGATGACGGTCTCGCCCGGGTACCAGGGTTGCCCGCGCGCCTTTTTCCACGCTACCGAGGGCAGCAGGCCTTCCGATTCGTTCAGGAGGTCCACGCCGGTTTTGGCGCCAAAGCCGAAGGGCTCGAGGAATTTTTTCATGGCGTCCACTTCCATGGCCACCGCCAGTTTGTAGAAGTACACGTCGCAGGATTGCACCACGGCATCGTGCAGGTTCACGATCCCGTGCCCGGTTTTTTTCCAGTCGCGGAACTGGTGCGAGCTGCCGGGCAGCGTGAACCAGCCGGGACAGACGACCGGCTTGCTGGCGTCAAAATTATCCACCTCCAGCGCCGCCAGGCCGAGGAAGGCCTTGATGGTGGAACCCGGCGCGTACTGGCCGTTGAGCGCGCGGTTGATGAGCGGCTTGTCCGGATCGTTGAGCAACGCGTCGTAGGAATCCTGGTCGATGCCGTTGACGAAGGGGTTGGGATCGTAGGTGGGCGTGCTGACGAAGGCGAGGATGGCGCCGGTCGCGGGCTCCATGGCGATGACCGCGCCGCGCCGCTGGCCGAGTGTCTGCTCCGCCAGCGCCTGGAGCTTGGCATCGATGCTGAGAGTCAGGTTTTTGCCGGCGACCGGGGCGATGCGTTCGAGAATGCGCAGGGAGCGCCCGTGGGCGTTGGTTTCCACCTTCTCGAACCCGACCTGGCCGAGCAGGGTTTTTTCATAACTGATCTCAACGCCCAGTTTGCCGATGTGCTGCATGCCGCGGTAGGCGGCCTTGTCGATGCGTTCCAGTTCCTGTTCGTTGATGCGCCCGACATAGCCCAGAAAATGCACTCCCAGGCCGGCGAGCGGGTAATGCCGCTGCAACCGCGCCTCGAGCTCGACGCCGCTGAAATAGGTGCGGCGCACGGCCAGCCGCGCCGCTTCTTCCTCGGTCAGGTTGGAACGCAGCAGGATATTTTCGAAGCGCGGCCGCTCGCGCAGCTGCTTGCGGAAGGCCTTCAGGTCGGCCTCGTTCAGGCTGACCACCTGTTTCAGCTCCTCCAGCAGCGAATTCATGTCATCCACCTGTTCCGGGATGATTTCCAGCGTGTACACCGGGTAGTTCTGCGCCAGCACCACGCCGTTGCGGTCGAGCACCAGGCCGCGCGGCGGCTGGATCGGGATCGGCTTGATGCGGTTGGCCTGCGACAGCGTCTCGAAGTGGCGATGCGCGAAAATCTGCAAATAAACCAGGCGCAGGAACAGTGCCAGGATCAGCGTGAGGACGATGGCGCCAATCACCGTCAGCCGCGAATTGAATACCCGGCTTTCCCGGAACTGATCCTTGATGGGGATATTCAGCATGGATCAAACCGCGGCGGAGTTCCGAATCCTCTCAAGCAATGCCGCCGCGTCGCCGCAGGTCGCGCAGGATGACGAACAGCCACGGCCACAACAGGGCGCCGACGATGCTGGGCGTCCAGTAACTGAACGTCTCCGGGGCCTGGCCGATGGCGCCGCGAATCCACAGCACCAGCAATTGATTGACCACCAGCAGCCCGAGCACCGACACCGCCTGTTGCCAGCGCGGAAACATGCGCAACTGCAAATGCAGGCGCACGGCGAGGAACGCCGTCAGGCTTTTGGCGAGCGCGTTGCTGCCGAGCAGCGAGCCGTACAGGATGTCCTGGATGAAACCCATCAGCCATCCGGTGCCGACGGAAACGCGCTCCGGAACGGCCAGGCACCAGTAGATCAGCACCAGTCCGACCCAGTCGGGCCGGAACGGTTCGGCCCACACCGGAAACGGCATGATGGCGAGTATGACCGCGGCGGCGAAGGTGCCGATCAGCGTCACGCGGCGGCGCCCGTCCGGGCCCAGTCTCATTTGGATTTGCCTCCGCTCTTGGGCGTCGCGCTAACGCGCCAGATCAGCAGCACCTGCTTGCCGTGGTTGAGCTGCGCCGCGGGTCTGGCAGTGATGGACAGGAACGCCTCGTTCGGATCGTTCACGATCTTCGTCACCTGCGCCACCGGGTAACCCGGCGGAAACGTCCCGCCCATGCCGGAGCTCACCAGCAGGTCGCCTTCCTGGATGTCGGCGTTGGCGGTGAGGTAGGGCACTTTGACCGTGTCGGGATTGCCGGTGCCGAAGACCAGGGCGCGCAGGCCGCTGCGGTTGTCGAGCACGGGAATGGCGTGACCGGCGTCGGTGATGAGCGTCACGCGACTGACGTTGCCGGCCACCTGCGTGACCTGGCCCATGATGCCGTGCGCGTCGATCACCGACTGGCCGACGTACACGCCGTCCTTGGCGCCCTTGGCGACGACGACCTTGCGCGTGAACGGTTCGGCGCTGACCTCGACCAGCTCGGCCGCGATGGCCCTGTCGGCCACCTGCGCGGCGCTCACCAGCATCTGGCGCAGACGCTGGTTTTCCTGTTCCAGGGCCTCGAACTGCTGCAGCTTGGCCAGCAACGCCTGGCGTTCGGCCAGCAGTTTCTCGTTGTCCACGCGCAGGGTGCCGCGGGTGGTGAAGAAGTCAGCCAGGCCGCCGACCACGTAGGCCGGGGTGGCGGCGATCAGCTGGATGGGGTAGGCCAGGGTGTTCAGGCCGGCGCGGATTTTTTCCAGGTGATGCCCGCGATGGTCGAGCATCATCAGCGCCACCGACAGGGCGGACAGCAGGACCAGCCGGGTGAGATGGGAGGGCGCCCCGATGGGTCGGCCGAAAACGTTAATCATAAATCATGCGCGCCGCGACGATGCAGGAGCAAGCCTGGTGTCGCGTGAAACAGGATGTCGGGAGCGATCTATTCGTATACAAAAACATCGCCCAGTGTTTCGGCCTCCATGAGCGCCCGGCCGCAGCCGCGCACCACGCAGGTGAGGGGATCTTCCGTGATGATGATCGGCAGCCCGGTCTGTTCCGCGAGCATGCGGTCGATGTCGCGCAGCAGCGCGCCGCCGCCCGAGACCACCAGGCCCTTTTCGGCGATGTCGGCGCCGAGTTCCGGCGGCGTCTGTTCCAGCGCGATCTTGATGGCGCCGATGATGCCGGCGAGGCATTCCGAGAGCGCCGCGTGGATTTCCTGGCTGTTCAGCGCCTGCGCGCGCGGCACGCCGTCGGCGATGTGCCGGCCCTTGACCTCCACCTGCTTGATCTCGCTGCCTTCCCAGGCGGTGCCGATTTCCTTCTTCACCTGCTCGGCGCTGGCCTCGCCGATGAGCAGGCCGTACTTGCGGCGCACGTAGTTGACGATCGACTCGTCCATCTTGTCGCCGGCGATGCGCAGCGAATGCGAATACACGATGCCGCCGAGCGAGATCACGCCGACCTCGCTGGTGCCGCCGCCGATGTCGAGCACCATCGAGCCGGTGGCTTCCATGATCGGCAGGTCGGCGCCGATCGCCGCGGCCATCGGTTCCTCGATGAGAAACACTTCGCGCGCGCCGGTGCTCATCGCCGCCTCGCGAATGGCGCGGCGCTCGACCTGCGTCGAGCCGCAGGGCACGCAGATGACGATGCGCGGGCTCGGCTGGAACAGCCGGTTCTCGTGCACCTTGCGGATGAAGTACTTGAGCATCTCGCCGGTGATGGTGAAGTCGGCGATCACGCCTTCCTTCATCGGGCGGATCGCCTGGATCGAGCCCGGGGTGCGGCCGAGCATCTTCTTGGCCTCGTGACCGACGGCGAGAATGGCGCGGTTGTTGCGGCTGGTGAAGTCCTGGCGGATGGCGACGACCGAGGGCTCGTTCAGCACGATGCCCTTGTCGCGCACGAAAATCAGGGTGTTGGCGGTGCCCAGGTCGATGGCGATATCGCTGGAAAAGAAACCACGAAGGCTTTTGAACATGAGGAAGATTCTGTCCTTAGAAGGCGTTTCGGAACGCGCTAACTGTATCAACCGCAATCGGGCGGTTCAACCGGCGGGACGAATATGATAGTTTTCGATTTCATTCCTATCCCTTGAACGAAATCGCATGTCTCTGGACCGCGAACAGGTACGCAAGATCGCGCATCTTGCGCGTTTGCACATCACCGGGCAAGAGGCCGACGCCTACGCCGGCACGCTTTCCCGCATCCTCGGTCTGATCGAGCAGATGAACGCGGTGGACACCGCTGGCGTCGCGCCCATGGCCCATCCGAACGAGGCCGGCCTGCGGCTGCGCGAGGATGCGGTCACCGAGTCCGATCAGCGCGAGAAATTCCAGAAAATCGCCCCGGCGGTCGAGGCCGGGCTGTACCTGGTCCCCAAGGTCATAGAGTAGTTTTCGCCGCCCGGACGTCAAGAACCGCCATGTTTGAAAAGACCGTTGCCGAACTGTCGCGCGCCCTGGCCCGCAAGGAAGCCTCGAGCGTCGAGCTGACCCGGGCGTTACTGGACCGGATTAATAAGTATAAGGACCTGAACGCCTTCATCACCGTGGACCCGGAGCGCTCGTTGGCCCAGGCCAAAGCCGCCGATGCCCGGATCGCCAGGGGCGAGGGGGCAGCGCTGACCGGTGTGCCCATCGCCCAGAAGGACATTTTCTGCGCCGACGGCTGGCTCACCACCTGTGGCTCGAAAATCCTGTCCAACTTCATCGCCCCCTACGACGCGACGATCATAGATAAATTCAACCAGGCCGGCGCCGTGTGCCTGGGCAAGACCAACATGGACGAGTTCGCCATGGGTTCGTCCAACGAGACTTCCTATTATGGTGCGGTGAAGAACCCCTGGGGCACCGGCCGGGTCCCGGGCGGCAGCTCGGGCGGCTCGGCCGCGGCGGTGGCCGCGCGGCTGGCACCGGCCGCGACCGGCACCGACACCGGTGGCTCCATCCGCCAGCCGGCCGCGCTCACCGGCCTGACCGGGCTCAAGCCCAGCTACGGGCGCGTGTCGCGCTACGGCATGATCGCCTTCGCCTCCTCGCTCGACCAGGGTGGCCCCATGTGCCGCAGCGCCGAGGACTGCGCCCTGCTGCTGAATACCATGGCCGGTTTCGATCCGCGCGATTCGACCTCAGTGGATGAACCGGTGCCGGATTACACGAAATCGCTCAATAACGACATCCAGGGCCTGCGCATTGGCCTGCCCAAGGAATATTTCAGCGAAGGCCTGAGCCCGGAGGTGGCGCAGGTGGTCCAGGCCGCGATCGGCGAGTACAAAAAACTCGGCGCGCAGATCGTGGAGATCAGCCTGCCGAACTCGAAGCTCGCGATCCCGTGCTACTACGTGCTGGCCCCGGCCGAGGCGTCCTCGAACCTGTCGCGTTTCGATGGCGCGCGCTACGGTTATCGCGCCAAGGACTATACCGATCTGCTCGACATGTACTGCAAGACACGCGCGGAAGGCTTCGGCGCCGAGGTGAAGCGGCGCATCATGATCGGCACTTATGCGCTGTCCGCCGGCTATTACGATGCCTATTACCTGAAGGCGCAGCAGCTGCGGCGCCTGATCGCGCAGGATTTCGAGCGCGCCTTCCAGTCCTGCGATGTCATCATGGGTCCGACCAGCCCCACGACCGCGTTCAAGATCGGCGAGAAGAGCGACGACCCGGTGGCCATGTATTTGAGCGACATTTACACGATTTCCGTGAATCTCGCCGGCCTGCCGGGCATGTCCATTCCCGCCGGTTTCGCTCCCGACGGCCTGCCGGTGGGCCTGCAACTGGTCGGTCGCTATTTCGACGAAGCGCGCCTGCTCAACGTCGCGCACCGCTACCAGCAGGCGACGGACTGGCATCAGCGCATGCCGAAGGGATTCAGCTGATGGAATGGGAAACCGTCATCGGTCTTGAAGTCCACGCCCAGCTCATGACAAAGAGCAAGGCGTTCTCGGGCGCAGCCACGAAATACGGCGCCGAGCCGAACACCCAGGCCTGCGCGGTGGATATTGCCCTGCCGGGCGTGCTCCCGGTGTTTAATAAAGAAGCCGCGCGCATGGCAGTGAAGTTTGGACTCGCCATCGGCGCGGCCATCAATCACCGCTCGGTGTTCGCGCGCAAGAATTATTTCTACCCCGACCTGCCCAAGGGCTACCAGATCAGCCAGTACGAACTGCCGGTCGTGGCCAAGGGCCAGATCACCATCGACGTCGATGGCGTGGAAAAGGTCGTCGGCATTACCCGCGCGCATCTGGAAGAAGACGCCGGCAAGTCGCTGCACGAGGATTTCCACGGCATGACCGGCATCGACCTCAACCGCGCCGGCACGCCGCTGCTCGAGATCGTCTCCGAGCCGGACATGCGTTCGCCCAAGGAGGCCGTGGCCTACCTGAAAAAGCTGCACGAGCTGGTGCGTTATCTCGAAATCTGCGACGGCAACATGCAGGAAGGCTCGTTCCGTTGCGACGCCAACGTCTCGGTGCGCCCGAAAGGCGAAACCAAATTCGGCACCCGCGCCGAGCTCAAGAACATCAATTCCTTCCGCTTCGTCGAGAAGGCCATTGAATTCGAGGTCGAGCGCCAGATCGAGCTGATTGAAGGTGGCGGGAAAGTGGTGCAGGAGACGCGCCTGTACGACTCCGACAAGGACGTCACGCGTTCCATGCGCAGCAAGGAAGAGGCCATGGATTACCGCTACTTCCCCGATCCCGACCTGCCGCCCCTGGTACTGGACCAGGCCTTCATCGATGCCGTCAAAACCACCCTGCCTGAATTGCCGAACGCCAAGCGTGTGCGGTTCATGAAGGATTACGGGCTCAATGCCTATGACGCCGGCGTATTAACCTCCTCTCGCGAACTGGCCGATTACTACGAGCAGGTGGTGCGCGAATCGAAGGCCGATTCCAAGATCGCCGCCAACTGGGTCACGGGCGAACTGGCAGCGTTCCTCAACCGCGACAACAAGGAAATTACCGCGTCACCGGTGACGGTGGCGATGATGTCAGGCTTGCTCAAACGCCTCGCCGACAACACCATCTCCGGCAAGATCGCGAAAGAAGTTTTCGAGGCCATGTGGAACGGCGAGGGCGATGCCGACGCCGTGATCGAAAAGAAGGGCCTGAAACAGATCACCGACACCGGCGCGATCGAGAAAGTCATTGACGAAGTGATCGCGAAAAACCCGAAGCAGCTCGAGCAGTACCGCGCCGGCAAGGAAGCGCTGTTCGGCTATTTCGTCGGCCAGGTGATGAAGGCCTCGCAGGGCAAGGCCAATCCGGCGCAGGTCAACGAACTGCTGAAGAAAAAATTATCTTCATAGCAGTTGCTCGTTTCATTTCAGATTTCGATCTGCGTCCCCAGTTCAATCACCCGGTTCGCGGGCAGGTTGAAGTATTCCACCGGGCTGCTGGCGTTGCGCGCCAGCATGGAGAACAGGCGCTCGCGCCACAACGCCATGCCTTCGTAGTGGATACTCGGGATCACGGTCTCGCGGCTGAGGAAGAACGAGGTCTGGAGCGGCTGGAATTCCAGCTCGTGCTCGCGGCACAGTTCCAGTGCCTGCATGACGTCGGGCCGGTCCTTGAAGCCGAAATCAACGGTGAGCTGGAAGCAGTTGTTGCCCAGGTCCTTGATGTGAATGCGCTCCTTCGCCGGCACCCACGGTACGTCCTTGATGACCACCGTTAGGAAGATCACGCGCTCGTGCAGCACCTTGTTGTGCGCGAGGTTGTGCAGCAGCGCGTGTGGCACCGCTCCCTGGGTTGAGGTCAGGAACACCGCCGTGCCGGGCACGCGCACAGGCGGGTGGCGCATCAGCGAATCCAGAAACGTGTCCAGCGGCACCGAGGTCTGTCGCAGGCGCGTCAGCA
This sequence comes from Sulfuricaulis limicola, assembly GCF_002355735.1. Classification (GTDB taxonomy): domain Bacteria; phylum Pseudomonadota; class Gammaproteobacteria; order Acidiferrobacterales; family Sulfurifustaceae; genus Sulfuricaulis; species Sulfuricaulis limicola. The sequence goes on from NZ_AP014879.1 coordinate 217,864, forward strand.
GGATTTCACGCCCGCGCCGCCAGGTCACCATGAGGGTGAAAACCGCCGCACCCATGACCAGCGGAAACCAGCCGCCGTCGAGCACCTTGAGCAGGCTGGCCGAGAAGAATGCGAGGTCCACCAGGAAGAAAAAGCCGGTGGCGATGCCCGCCAGCAACAAACTGAAGCCCCAGCCGAAGCGGATCACGAAAAAGGTTAGGAGGGTGGTGATCAGCATCGTGCCCATCACGGATACGCCGTAGGCCGAGGCGAGGCGGGAGGACGAGCCGAACCCGGTCACGGCGGCGAGCACGGCGGCGAGCAGGATCCAGTTTACGGCCGGCAGATAAATCTGTCCGATTTCCTTCGCCGAAGTGTGCTGGATGTTCATGCGCGGCAGGTAGCCGAGCTGGATCGCCTGTCGGGTGATCGAGTAGGCGCCTGAAATCGTCGCCTGCGAGGCGATGACGGTGGCCGCGGTCGCGAGCGCGATCATCAGATACAGTGCCCAGCCCGGATAAGCGAGGTAGAAAGGGTTGTCGATGGCCTGGGGGTTGGCAATCAACAGCGCGCCCTGTCCGAAATAATTGAGCACCAGCGCCGGAAGCACCAGACCGAACCACGCCAGACGCACCGCGCGCTTGCCGAAATGCCCCATGTCGGCATACAACGCCTCGGCGCCGGTAAAGGCGAGCAGTACCGCGCCGAGCACCACGAACGAGGCGAAGCCGTGGCCGGTGGCGAAGCGCAACGCATGCAGCGGGTCGACAGCCTGGAGCACGACGGGATTCTGGACGATATGGTGAATTCCGACGGCACCGAGGGCGAGGAACCACAGCACACAGATCGGGCCGAAGAACGCCCCCACGACCGCGGTGCCGTGGCGCTGGAACATGAACAGCGTCACCAGCACGATTACCGCAATCGGAATCACATAGTGTTTGAACGCCGCAGTGCCGACTTCGAGTCCTTCGACTGCGGACAGCACCGAGATCGCCGGCGTCAGTACCGCATCGCCGTAGAACAGCGACGCGCCGACCACGCCGAGCGCCAGGATCGACTTGCGCCAGCGCGGCTGGTCCTTGACGGCGGAGGAGGCCAGCGCCAGCAACGCCATGATGCCGCCCTCGCCCTTGTTGTTGGCGCGCATGATAAGCATCACGTATTTGAACGTGACCACGATCATGAGCGACCAGAAAATGGTCGAGAGCCCGCCGAGGATGTTGGCGGTTTCGAGCGCGATGCCGTGACTCGGGCCGAAGGTTTCCTTGACGGCATAGAGCGGGCTGGTGCCGATGTCGCCGTAAACGATGCCGAGGGCGAGCAAGGCGAGTCCGGCGGTGGAGGATTTCTGCGGTTGCGCTTCGCTGTTGTTGTTTTTCAATCAAATCTCCCGGAAGGAGGGCGAATGCGCGCGCACGTTACTCCGACACCCCGGGAGTTGCAAGCCGACGAGGCCCTGTGCACGGCAGGCCAACGGGCCGATAAAGGAAAAACCCGGTGGCCGGCCGTATCAGAACCGCCAGCTCGCGCCGGCGGCCGCCGTCCATCCGGGCGTGAGCTGAAGGCCGTTGACGCGCTGGTACAGCGGCAATTGCACGAAACCGTAGATCCTGGCGGCGCGGCTCAGGGTATAACTCAGGCCCGGGCTCAGCCACACGAAGCTTCCACCGCTGTCCAATGGCTCGGCCTCGCCGCCGCGGTCGCGATCCTTGATCTGCGTATTGAGCTGCATCAGTCCGCTCCAGGCAGGCGACAGGGGATAGCTCATGCCCAGGTCAAACAGGTATTGATTGCCCGGACGGAAGTCATCGCGGGCGTTGAGCGGATATTGAACCTGCGCCTGCAGGAATCCGCTGGCGATTTGCGTTCCGAAATTCAGCGGGCCGTTGAGGTACATTCCGATAATCGCATCGGTGGTGCCGCTGCCGGGTTGCAGCGTGCGCTCGGCGGGATCGCCGTCGTCATTGACGACGTCGGTTTTTCCTGTCGGCAGTTTCAGTCCGAGAATCACGCCGTGGGTGTTGAGTGACTCGCCGTCGCTCGCGAGCCCGTGCCGCGCGGTGACGCGCATGTCGCCGAGTTCGGATATGTCCCAGCTCTCGGGCAGCTGCGCGCCGTGATGGTTGTGGATGTGCCAGTGCCGGCGATCCACCCACGGCGCTGTGACGGAGACGCCCCAATCGGCGCTGATGCTGTAATCCAGCGTGGCAACCAGATTGCGGTTGAGCGTCCGGGTTTCATCGTGATGACGCGGCAGCGCGCCGACCGGCACCCGTTCACGCCCGGCCAACGGCTGGTCGAGATCGATGTATTCATAGCGCAGGTCCAGCCGCATGCCGGTTCCGGTCCACGCGCCCTGACTTTCCCAATGCGTGTTCAGGGTGCAGAAGGCGGCGCCACAACTGGCATGTGCTGCCAGTGCGGTGAACAGACCAATAAAAGATATCAGCGCACAAGCTGACAGGATTTTGCTTTTCACTTTTTCTCCCGGCGGCACAGCCGTTTATTGTTGGAACGAATCTAAAGAAGCAGGCAAACAGGCGCAATGCGACAAGATGTCGCACCGGCCGCCAACCGCCGTCAGATTCAATCCAGCGCGATGCTCGCCTTGAGCCAGAGATTGCGCCCCGGTTCATTCACGCGCGTGGTCTGCGTGTAACCCGCCACCGCGGCCCCGGCGCGGCTGATGTGCTCGGCATAGGCCATGTCGAACAGGTTGTCGATGCCGGCGCTGATGAGCGTTCCCTTCTTCGGGCGGTAGCCGGCGTTGAGCGAATACACCGTGAAACCCGGTGTCGGTCCGATATCCTGCCCGACGACACTGCCGTAACCGACTTGCACCCGGTCCTGGTTGTCCACGGCGCGCGCCAGCACGCCGAACGACCAGGTCCTGTCGTCGTATCCGAGTCCGAGGCGTCCTTCGAGCGGCGGGATCTGCGCCAGCGGCACGTGGTCGGTGTCGTTGTCACCGCGAACCCAGGCGAGCGCCGCCGTGGCCTTCCACGCTCCGCCCAGCGCATAGGCCAGGTCGGCCTCGGCGCCATGGGTGCTGGCGTCGATGTTGCGCGCGGTGTTGTCGTTGCGCGTCAGAATGAAATCGTCGATCTTCGCGATGAAGACCGAGACCGAGGCGCGCCATTTTTCGCCGGTATGGATCACGCCGGCGTCGAGCTGGTTGCTCTTCTCGGGATCGAGAAAGAAATTGTTGTAGGTGCTGCGCTCCCACCAGTCGGCCGGGCGCTCGGCGTGCCCGAGCCCGACGTAATAGAGGCGCGGCGCCGTTTCCCGCTCATAGCGCAGGAACGCCGCCCGGGTGCGGTCGGTGTCGCTGCTGAGCGCGCCCGAGCCGGTGGTTTTTTCGTTGTCCACGTTGAGCCGGTCGAAGCGCAGGCCGCCGACCAGCCGTTGCCGGTCGTCCAGCGCATGTTCGGCCTCGGCGAACACGCCGGTGCCGGCGAAGGTCATGTCCGGCGTGCGCGCCACGGTATTGATGTCGGGGGCGGCCGTCATGCTGCTGGCGGTGCGCAACGTATGCTCGTTTTGCTGGTAATCGAGGCCAACGGTCAGGGAGGTATGGGAAGTCAGCAACAATTCGCCGGCCACGCGCGCGCCCTGCGTCGCGCGGTCCGGATTGCTGATCATGTACATCGCCGCCGTCTTCGGCCGCAGCGAGAAGTTGTCCATCACGTGATCCACGTAGTTGTGGTAGACCTGCGCCTCGAGTTTGCCGAGCAGCGGCGAGATGTTGGATTTCTCCAATTTCATTCCATAACCGGTGCGGTCGAACAGGGTGCCGTCCATGCCGCGGTCGGCATAGCGCGCCTCACCGTCGCTGCGGTCCACCGACAGTTCCACGCGCGTATTTGCGTCCGGCGTCCAGCCGCCGATGAAGCTCGTGCTCCAGCGTGTGTAGGCGGAGTGCACCTCGTTGCCGGCGCCGTCCTCGTAGTCGTTGGCGCTGGTGCGCGTGCCTATCACGCGCGCGAATCCGGCGGGTACGCCACCGGTGACGTCGAGTATTTCATCGTGGCGGTCGAAACTGCCGACCAGCACGCCGCCGAAGGCGCGCATGCCGGATTCCCCGAAGGCGCGCGCGTCGCGCTCGAACAGCGCGGTGCCGGCGAGGTTGCCGCCGCCGTAGAGCACGGTCTGCGGGCCCTTGAGCACGGTGATGCGGTCGTAGGACTCGGGAAACACATAGGCCGTCGGCGGGTCCATGCGCATGCCGCAGCCGCCGAGGATGTACTGGCCGTCCATGAGGACGTTCAGGCGCGAACCGGCCAGCCCGCGCAACACCGGGTCACCATCGGTGCCGCCCTTGCGCACCGCCGAGAAGCCCGGGATGTTTTTCAAATAGTCGGCGCCGTCATGCGCCGGCACCGGCTGGCGTGGAGATTTGGGATCGGTAACGATGGTCAACGGGTCCGAGACCTGCGGCGCTGTGACGATGACTTCATCGAGCAGGGGGTTGTCTTCGGACAGGGCGACGGTGGGCAGGGCGGTCATGAGGGCGAGTATCAGGGCGCGCCGGACAGGTGCTTGCATGCTTGGGTTTCCTTTGTGTCTTGAGTGGTGGTGAAGAGAATCGATTCAGCTTTCGAGGCGAAAAATGATCGGCACGTCGACCCAGGATTCGACCGGCGTGTCGCCGCGCCGTGCGGGAACAAAACGCCAGCGCCGCACGGTTTGCAGGGCGGCGTCATCGAGCACGGCATGGCCGCTGCTGCGCTTGAGCAGCACCTCATGGCTCATGCCGCTGGCGCTGACTTGTACGCTCAAGATCACCCGCCCCTGTGCGCCATGACGGCGCGCAACCAGGGGATAGGGCGGCTTGGGATTGTTCAACGTGGCTACGTCGTAGCGTGATTCGATCAGGGGTTCGCTGCCCGCGATTTCGGCGCTTTCCGGCACGGCCGTGGTCTCGGCATCGGGTTGGCCGGCGCCGGTTTCCGTGAGGTAGGGAATTTCCCGCGCGATGGAATTCGAAATGCTGGCCGATGCGGCTGAAGCTTTCGGCGCCGGATTGGCGGCCGGTTCCGCGAGCAGGGCGACTTCAATCGTTTCGAACATCCCCGGCCGGGGCGCGGAAACGGCGAAGGGCCCGAAGCCGAGCATGGCGCCAATATGTACGGCCACTGACAGGCCAAGGGCCGTCCAGGACGCGGGCGGGAGGTTATGCCGGTAAAACGCGATGCTCATCCGGATGGCAAAGCGAAATAGTCTGTTATTGTCGAGAACCGGAAACTAGAGGGGGCGTGGGCGGCAATCAATATGGCATATTGACGCAGGCCATCAATGGCCTGCGCCCTCCGGGCGCGCTAAAGCGCGCCCAAATTCGCTCCCGGCGAATTTGTGTCGCGCGACAAATTGACACACAGGCCGGACAGGGTTTTTATCGAGACCACAATATAGGAATATGTCCTCGGAATTTATTGCATGAGTGCCGCCGCGTCAGACGTTTCCTCGAACGCCATCAACCTGCGGCGCCTGATCGTGCTGCGCTGCATCGCGCTCGCCGGACAGTTCCTGGCGGTGTGGATCGCGGTAACCTCGCTGCACATGGCGCTGCCGCTGCGGCCGCTGATCGGCATCATCACCGCCCTGGCGCTGTTCAATTTTCTGACCTGGCTGCGCATGCAGCGCCCCTGGCCGGTGGGTGAGGCTGAATTGTTTTTCCATCTGGCGCTGGACGTGGCGGCGCTGACGGCATTGCTTTATTTCAGCGGTGGCTCGACCAACCCCTTCGTGATCCTTTATTTGTTGCCACTGGCGCTGACCGCCGCGGCGCTGCCCGCGGGTTATGCCTGGGCCATGGTGGCGGTGAGCATCACCTGTTATTCCCTGCTGATGTTTTATTACATCCCGCTGCCGCACAGTCACGGCGACCACGATGATTTCGGCCTGCATGTGCTGGGGATGTGGCTCGGCTTCCTGCTGAGCGCGGCGCTGATCGCCTGGTTCGCGGTGCGCATGAGCGAGACGCGCCGTTCGCGCGACCGCCTGCTGGCGCAGATGCGGGAGGATGAATTGCGCAACGAGCGCATCGTGGCGCTCGGCACGCTCGCCGCCGGCGCGGCGCACGAGCTGGGCACGCCGCTGTCCACCATGGCGGTGCTGGCCAAGGACATGGAGGGCGATGCCGCCGCGCCGTCGTCGATGCGCGCCAACCTGCGCGTCCTGCGCGAGCAGGTGGATCGCTGCAAATCCATCCTTTCGTCGCTGTCGGCCTCGGCCGGCGCGTCGCGCGCCGAGGGCGGCCGGCGCGTGCCGCTCGAGGTTTATCTCGCTGAAGTCGTCAATGACTGGCAGCAGATGCGCCGCGGCGTTTCCGTGCGACGTCATTTCGAAGGGCCGCGGCCGTCACCGGAAATCATCGCGGAGCAGACCCTGAGCCAGGCCATCGTGAACATCCTGAACAATGCCGCGGATTCTTCGCCCGACAACGTCGAGATCAAGGCGAACTGGAACGAGCGGGAACTGGTGCTGGAGATCAGTGACCGCGGCGGGGGGTTGACGCCCGAGACCGCGCGCGCCGCCGGCCAGCCGTTTTTCACCACCAAGGCGCCGGGGCAGGGCCTCGGCCTCGGGCTGTTTCTGGCGCATGCCGCCCTGCGCCGTTTCGGCGGGACGGTGCAGATGTATAATCGCGAAGGTGGCGGTGTATGCACGCAGCTCATGCTGCCCCTGGCCAATCTGCGCGTGGACGGTGTCCCATGAATGACGCAAATGCAGCGGACAAACCGAGCCTGCTCCTGGTGGACGATGACGTCACCTTCTGCCAGGTGCTGTCGGCGGCGCTGGAGCGGCGCGGGTTCACGGTGCACGTGGCGCACAGCGTCAGCCAGGGACTCACGGCGGCGGAAGCCGATCCGCCGGAGTATGCGGTGGTCGATCTCAAGATGCCCGGACCGTCGGGTCTGGAGCTGGTTAAAAAACTGAAGGAACTGGATGCGCACACCCGGATCGTGGTGCTGACGGGCTATGCCAGCATCGCCACCGCGGTCGAGGCCATCAAGCTGGGCGCCATTCACTATCTCGCCAAGCCGGCGGACGCCGATGAAATCGTCGCCGCCTTCCAGCGCGACAGCGGCAACGCCACGGTGGCAGTGGAGACCAAACCGCTGCCGCTGTCACGCCTCGAATGGGAACACATCCAGAAGGTGCTGACGGAGTGCGGCGGCAACATTTCCGAAACCGCGCGCCGCCTCGGCATGCACCGGCGCACCTTACAACGCAAGCTCGCCAAGCGGCCGGCACGGGCCTGACCGGCGGAAGTAGAACCTGCCTTAAACAAAGCCGTCATTCCGGCGCAAGCCGCAATCCAGAATATTATTTTTTGATTTAATAATCTGGACCCCGGCTTTCGCCGGGGTGACGAGTTTTTTAACGACCTGCTAGTTCTCCCGCGCCGCACCCAGGCTTTCAAGAATACCCGCCGCTTCGCCGGCAATCTTTTTCCGGCTGAACAGCAACTGCCAGCGGCTGCCGCCAAGCTGGTGCCACAGGAATGCCGAGCGGATGCCGGCGAACAGCGCCGCGCGTACCCTGGCGGCGATCAGCGGGTTACTCAGGTGGCCGTGTTCGCCGTTGACCATGATGCGCGGCGTCAACGTGCTGATGGTCTGGGTGTAGAGTTCCGCGAGTTTTTCCACCAGGCGCGGGTGCAGCGTCTCGCTGTTTTCCGCCGCCTCGAAAAATTTCATCTGTTCGCGGGTGGCCTCGATGCCGCGGCGGACGGCGTCCTGCATCTCCGGGTGCCGGCGCATCTGGCCTTCGAGGTGAATCATGCTGATGACATAGCGGGCGATCTCGACGTCGTTGGCATCGGTGTTGCCGCCGGCCAGCTTGTCGCGCAGCAGCTCCAGACCGGGCCGGACGCCTTGCGCGCCGCCGTACACGGACTCGGTGGTGGGCGCGTCGATGATCAGCAGGCTCTGCACGCTGGCAGCCAGGGTGGACGGCTCGGCGCGGCCTTCGCGCGCCAGTTGCTGCGCCAGCCGCGCGGCCTGGAACAGGCCGGCGAGGGCCAATATGCGGTCGGTATAGGCGGTGCTCATGGGATGCGGTCTGGCAGCAGTCGATGGGACGACCAGTTTAAACGCAAGCGGCGGGAGCGGCCAGAAACGGGATCGATCCGTGCCGCGCGGCGGGTGAAATGCCGGGCTCAGTCTTCCTTCATGCAGGCGCGCTCGACCTCGACGCGCTTCACGCCCGGCACGCCTTCGACGGCGCGCTTGATTTGCGCCACGATGTTTTCGGCGTAGGGGCAGTAGGGCGTGGTCAGCTGGATGTCGAGGTGCACGTAGTCGTCGACGATGTCCATCTCCTGGACAAATCCCAGATCGACAATGTTGTGTCGCAGCTCCGGGTCGATGACCTTCCGGAGTGCATCGTAGACCATGGCTTCGGTAATGCGCGTGACCATCGGGACAACCTCGGTATCAATGCAATGGACCCAGTCTAGCAAATCATGCCGCCGCTGTACCGCATACCCGATGGCCGTTATCAACTTAGGGGAATGTCGCCTGCTTCTGCATCACGTCACAGCCGCAGCGGCTTCACCGGCGCCTCCATCCATTCCTGTGCATGACGCCAGTCAACGCCTGGATCGTCCACGAACAGCTCGATTTCATTGCCGTCCGGATCGCGCAGGTACAGGCTCTGGCTCACGGTGTGGTCGGACATGCCCTCGATGTCATGACCGTGGGCGTGCACGCGGTCGCGCACCCGGCGCAGGTCGTCGAGGCTGTCGCCGACCTTCCAGCCCACGTGATACAGGCCGATGCGCCGGCCTGGCAACGGCCCGGGCGCCGCGCCGACCTCGATCAGCAATAACTCATGATGTGTGGCGCCGCCGGTGAGCATGGCGGCGCGGCCGTTGAAAATCCGTCCGGCGACCTCCAGCCCCACCACGTCGCGGTAGAACGCCGTGGATTTTTCCAGATCGCGTACGTAGAAAACCACATGCCCGAGGGTAACCATGGCTTTATCCTTGGTTGACTATAATAGGGGGCGACGCGGGCCATCATAAACCAGTTCGTGAAATCCCCGCGTCGTCATCGGCAGGCTTGGCGCAACAGGGACTCCGCGAAAGCGGAAACATGAAGGATATGGCGGATAAACCCAGGGTAGGGCTGATACTGGCCGGCGGCGGCGCGCGCGCGGCCTACCAGGTGGGCGTGCTCAAGGCCATCGCCGAACTGCTCCCGCGCGAATCCCCCAATCCGTTCCCGGTCCTGTGCGGCACCTCGGCCGGTGCCATCAATGCCACCACCCTGGCGATTTACGCCACCCGGTTTCACGAAGGCGTGCGGCGCCTCAACCACGTGTGGCGCAATTTCACCGTGCACCAGGTTTTCCGCGCCGACGTGCCCGGCGTATTTGCCAACGGCATGCGCTGGCTGGGTGCCATGATACTGGGCGGGTTGGGCCGGCGTAACCCACGTGCACTGCTCGACCGCGCGCCGCTGCGCCAGCTGCTGCAACGGACCATGCCCTGCGACCGGATTCAACAGTCGATCGACGCGGGCGCGCTGCATGCCCTGAGCGTCACGGCCTCGGGTTACAGTTCGGGACAGTCCGTGACCTTCTTCCAGGGCGTGTCCTCGCTGGCCGCGTGGCGCCGCTCGCGGCGTGTCGGCAGCGCGGCCAACATCACCATCGATCACCTCATGGCGTCTTCGGCCATCCCCTTCATTTTTTCCGCGATCAAGATCAATCGCGAATTTTTCGGCGACGGCTCCATGCGCCAGATCGCGCCCATCAGCCCGGCGCTGCACCTCGGCGCGGAGCGCGTGCTGGTGGTGGGCGTGCGTTATGAAAACCCTTCCGCGGCGCGCGCGGAGTCCGACGAATACCCCTCGCTGGCGCAGATCGCCGGCAATGTCCTGAACAGCATATTCCTGGATAGCCTCGAGGCCGACCTCGAGCGCCTGCAGCGCATCAACAAGACCATCAGCCTGATTTCCGCTGACCAGTTGCGCGAGGGCGGGGTGACGCTGCGCAGCGTCGACGTGCTGGTGATCGCGCCGAGCGCGGACCTGGAAAAAATCGCCGCGCGCCACGCGCACCACCTGCCAAGCTCGATACGCTTCCTGCTGCGCGGCCTCGGCGCCTTCAACCGCAACGGCTCGAACCTGGTGAGTTACCTGCTGTTCGAAAAACCCTTCTGCCGCGAGCTGATCGACCTGGGCTACAAGGACGCCATGCACCGCAAGGAGGAGATCCTGCGGTTCCTGGATATGCCGGGCGCATGACGCGCATTCTCGTCACGCTCGGAATTATTCTGATTGTTGTCGGGCTGGCCTGGCCGTGGCTAGTCAAACTCGGTCTTGGACGTTTGCCGGGGGATATCGTGATCGAGCGGGAGAATTTCCGGTTTTACTTTCCGATTACGACGATGGTTTTGGCCAGTTTAGTTGTGTCATTAATATTCTGGCTATTCCGAAAATAGACTAGTACCAATGAACACAACGGTGAAAGGGGTGTTGCGTTATTTTCTTGCCATAGTGGGAGGCTTAGTTCTTCTGGTTCCGCTCGGCGCCTTGTTTGATCGTATGAATTGGCCCGTTTTTCACGGCTGGGGGCTCATCCACGGGTCATTCATAATTGCCTGGCCGCTTTTAACTTGGTTATTGTTAAAGTTAGGACCATGGATCAAAAAAATTCGCAGTTAAGGGGACCAGGTTCATTTTTTGAGACGCTGAGCATTGAGAGGTTTTGCTAACCTCCCCGTAGCGCGCGCCGAGTACCGCAGCCCCACCGGGAGCAGTTAAGCGAGACCGTGTTCGAGCCCGAGGCGCGTTTCCCAGCGCCCGGCGAGTTGGTCGAGCGCCCGGTGGGGCGAGGAACGGAGGAAGATGTCGCGCGCTCCGGGGTGTGTTTCTTTTGGTTACTTTTCTTTGCACAAGCAAAGAAAAGTAACCTGCCGTGGGTCAGCCACCCACAAGTAATACGCGGGCGAAGCCCGCTCGACCATCACCCCTCTCCCCTTACAGGGGAGAGGGAACAAAAAGAAAAGCCGCCCGAAGGGCGGCTTTGTTATTTACTTCCTGGGTCCCCGCTTCCGCGGGGACGACGGCAAAGAAAAACTAGTGCGATACTCTCGTGACGCCACCACCCGACAGTATCCGCACGCGTTCGCCGACCTTGAATATCTCCTTCTCTTCGGCGGCCTGGGTCACGGCGATCAGGCGGCCGCCATCGAGCTTGACTGTAATCTCCACGCCTTTCTGCTTGGTGGTACCTTCTTCCACAGCCGCACCGGCAACGCCGCCGACGACGGCGCCCAAGACGCCGCCGATGATCTGACCTTTGCCGCCGCCTACATTGCTGCCAGCGACACCGCCAACCACGGCGCCGGCACCGGTGCCGACGCCGGACTTGGTGCCTTCAATCTTCACCTCGCGCACGGATTCCACCGTGCCCATCTGCACTTCCTGGACCCCGCGAGTCTGGGTGCGTTCGTAATCGCCGCTGCCAAGGCCGCCGGCGCAGGCGGAAAGCAGCAAGGTCGTCAGCAGACTGGCAATGAGTGCAACGGTGTGGCGCATGATCGTCTCCGGCGTTGGTAAATAAAAACCAGTGTATCACCCTTGGATACGCGCCGGCATGTCGAGTTCCCGACCGGCTACTGGCGCACGAAGTCTATAACGATCAGCCCCGGCTCGCGGTTGACGTAATTGATGCTGACCGTGGAGCCGTAACGTTGTTGCAGCTGGTTCAGCAGTGGAATCGGGTCGTGGTCGTTGGCAAAGCGCATGGTCTCGCCCGGTTGCAGCGCGTCGAGCGCGCCGAATATGGCGGCATGGCGAAAGCGCTTGGCGATGCCGCGCGCGTCGAAGGGGTAGATCTGTTCGGGCAGAAGATGCAGGTGCGGTCCGGACATGGGGCCTCCAGGTTAAGGTTGATCGGGTCGGTTTCACCCCGGTGGATTGACCCTCCGCCCGGCAGGTGAATACCCAAGCAATTTAATCAGGAATTAAACGGGGCACCTTGATGGAGATCAAGCCGGTTTGAAGCGCCCAACGTTGGGGTTCGGCGCTGCGCGCCTCACCCCAACCTACATTAAAACCAAAACTAGCGGGGTTCAAACGCGCGCGACCTGGTGTTGCGTCAACAGATAATCCAGCCACTGGCTGGTCAGGTGCTCCTGTACCCGGTTCTGCGACAGGCGCTGGTCGAGGTTGTCGAGGTCGACGATGTCGAGCGGCTGGTCCTGCCACGAGCAGCTGAACACCGCCTTGGTGCGCTTGCCGGTGGCAGGGTCGATCTGCCATTGCAGGCATTGCGAGCACACGCCCTTGAGACAGCATTGCATCGGGGTGTTGATCGAGCCGGTTGTCGCCGGTTGCTGCGTCAGGTACGGCTTAAGCTCCTTTTTGCGGCCGTCGCGGATCAGGCGCACCAGCCGGTTGCTGCCGACCACCAGCATGCGCGTGACTTCTTCGAGCTTGATCGGAACGTCGCCGAGCTTGCCCGCGGCGTATTGCACGATCGCGTCCAGCACCGGCGCGGTGACGGCGCGGTCCTGCGGCCGGCGCGGCTTGACCGGCGCGCCGCCGGCGGTGATCCACAGCACCGCGTCCGCGGCCGCCTCGATCTCGTCCTGGCAGAACACATCCTGCGCGCTGTCGAAGCAGCCGACGAACAGCACGCGGTTGTGCTTCTCACGCAGCGCTCTTCCGGTGGATTGCACGTGCGCCGCGCCGTGGCGGCCGCCGATGAAAAGAATGGTCTCACCGCCATCCGGAATGGTCGCGCGCACGCCGGTCGGGCCCATGAGCGCCACCGGCTCGCCCGGCTTCAGCCCCGCCACCAGGCGCGAGCTGGCGCCGCGCTCGATCACCATGAGCGACACCAGGCCCGTGGCCGGGTCGACGCGCGCGCCGGTCATGGCCAGCGCCTCGGTTTGCAGGCGCGTGCCGTCCACCAGCGCCGACTGCGTCTCGAAATTCTGCAGGCGGAAGAACTGTCCGGCCTTGAATCGTTTCGCCGCCATCGGCGCGCGCACCGTGAGCTGCACCACCGAGGGCGTGAGGCGCCGGACCGACTCCACCCGCGCGGCCAGCGCTTCCTCGATGCGCGCGCGGAATTGATGGTATTCCCTGACGTCGCCTTTCTGGTTCACGCGCGCGCCGAGCGTCGCCACGATTTTGGGATAGGTGCGCAGCCCGGAGGCGACGGCCTTGACCACGCTGCCGTGGAACACCGGGTGCGTATCGCCGAGAAAACTCACGTGCCGCCCCTCGGGGCTCGTGTAGGACGTGAATGGGCCGAAGTCGGGAATCTTGCAATGCGGCGCGACCGCGATCGGCTCCAGGCCGCCGAGCACGGCGTGGTGGGTCTGGTAGTGACCGCGTTCCTTGAGGAACGTGTTCTTGTGTTCGAACTCGTAGGCCACGTTCGGGCGCGCGCCGGTGGCGACCAGAATCGCGCGCGTCGGGATGACCACTTCCTCGCCGGTATCCAGCCACTTGCCGTTTTCATCCGGCCGCAGCCGTTTGGCCAGCAGCGCCTCGACCTGGCCGTCGGCGTCCACGCGCGCCTCTTTCGGGTCGAGGCCCTCGGCGTAGTAAATGCCTTCCTCGAAGGCCTTGATGATTTCCTCGTGGTTGCGGGTGTAGGCCGGCGACTGGTTCATGCCCTTGCGGTAGGCGATGGTGACGCCGCCCCACTGGCGGATGAGTTTCAGGAAATCGGGCGCGGTGCCGGCCGTGCGTGCGCGTTCACGCTCCGCGCGCACCGCGCGGCCGTGGGCGAGAAATTCATCGAGGATATTCAGCGAGGCCTTGTCGAGCCCGGCGCGCACCGCGGCTTCACCTTTGGCCTTGGCCAGCGTCTCGTAGCGCTCCAGCATCTTTTCGACCTGCACGATGTAATACGCCTGGATCTCGGTGGCGGTATCCACGCCGGTGAGGCCGCCGCCGATCACCACCGCCGGCAGGCGCACCTGCAGGTTGGCGAGGCTGGAATGCTTGGCGGCGCCGGTCAGTTGCAGCGCCATGAGGAAATCGTTGGCCTGGCGCATGCCGGGCGCGAGGCTGCCGGGGATGGGCAGGGCCTGCGGCAGGCCGGCGCCGATGCAGATGGCGATGTGATCGAAGCCGAGGTGCCAGGCGTCCTCCACGGTCAGCGTGCCGCCGAAACGCACGCCGCCGAACACCTGGAAATGCGGACGCCGCGCCAGCGACAGATAGATGAGCTTGAGGAAGTTCTTGTCCCAGCGGTTGGTGATGCCGTACTCGGCCACACCGCCGAAGCCCGCCATGATGCGGGTGTCGAGGGATTCCTCGAGCGTCGTGAAATCGCGGATCGGCTCGCGCACCAGCTCCTCGGGCAGTGGCTCGATCTTGAGCCCTTCCGCGCCGACCACGGCGAAGCCTTCCATGAGCATGTGATGCGCCAGCGTGAAGCCCGCCGGGCCCATGCCGAACACCAGCACCTTGAGGCTGTTATAGGGTTTGGGCAACCATTGTTGTGGGCGCAGCGGGTTCCAGCGGATCAGCAGGTCGTAGATCTCCACACCCCACGGCAGGTCGAGCACGTCGGTGAGGATGCGTGTCTCGGCCTGCGGGATGTTCACCGGGTCCTGCTTCTGGTAGATGCAGGCCTTCATGCAGTCGTTGCAGATGCGATGCCCGGTGGCGGCGCACATCGGGTTGTCGACCGTGATCATGGCGAGCGCGCCGATGGTATGCCCCGACTTTTTCAGGCTGTGCATCTCGGAAATCTTCTCGTCCAGCGGGCAGCCGGTGAGCGTCACGCCCAGCGGATTGACCTTGAGGCCCTTGTCCGGCTCACCTTTTTTTTCCGGGAAACCTTTGGAGCAGAAGTCGCCGTCGTGGTCGTGGCAGTAGATGCAGTAATTGATTTCGTTCTGCACCTCGCGCGCGCCCATGCGCGGGTCGGTGAGCCGGAAGCCGTCGCGCGGGCGCAGGTGCTCCGCCGGCCCGGCCACGCGCCCGACGGCGTCGTTGAGCGGCACGATCGGGACCAGCCTCTGGTGGTCGATGCCCTCCGGCAGGCGGAAGCTCACCCAGCCTTTGACCGCGGCCTTGCCCTCGGGCACGGTGAGCGCGCGCAGGCACCAGCGCGTGAGTTTCTCGATGGGCTCAGCATGGGCCTTTTCGTCCAGCAGCAATTTCTCGCCATATTTCGCGATCGCCAGCTCGCGATCAGTGGAGTCGAGGCTCGCCTGTTTGAGTGTTTGCGTCAGCCACGCGTCCAGTTCGGCGAAGCTCTCGAATTCCTCTTTTTTCAGCAGGCGCCGGCGGGCGCGGCGCTGCACGAACAGTTTCTTGAAATGAAACACCGGATCGTGCGCCAGCGTGCCGCGGCGCGTGGCTTCCAGCGCATCCCGGATGTTGAAGAGATGGGCGATGAACTCGTCCAGCACCGGCCCGCAGGCAAGCAGCAGTTCGCTCACCTGCAACGGCGTGAGGGTTTCCTTGCCGGCGCGCCAGGCGATGAGAGAATCGTGCGCCTTGGCGTCGTGTTCGCGCAGGCGCTCCAGGAACAGGCCGTCGATCTTTTGCAGGCCTTCCGGCGTGAACAACTCGGCGAAGGTCAGGCCGTGATTCAGCACCAGGGCCGGCGACAGTTCGGGTCGGGACATGAGGGCTTCGATGTAAATCTTGTGTTGGCTGGTTCAGCGAGCGCGTATTGTAAGTCCTGCTACGCCGGAATGCATGAGACAAAACGCGACGCCCGGCAATTTGGGGCCGGGCGTTGCGACGGGCCGTACGCTATTTCGTCTTGCAGGTGTTGATGCCGAGCAGCGCCCAGCCCGGGCACCAGCCAAAGACCACGGTCAGGATGGGAATAATCCCGATCAGCCCGAGCCAGCGCAGGTTGCCTTCCAGAAAGTACAGCAGGCTGAGGAGTCCGATACCTATTAGAACGCGCAGGGTCTTGTCGACAGGATGACCGACATTGCATTGCATAAAACCTCCTTTTGCTCGGGGAAAATATCCCCATCACTATAAACAGGTAACGTGGGGCAGGGCCGGCCTCATTTCAACGCCGCCACTCGCCCGATTTCCCGCCGGATTTGGCCACCAGACCGATGTCGGTCAGCGTCATGCCGCGATCCACGGCCTTGCACATGTCATAGATGGTGAGCAGGGCGATTTCGACGGCGGTCAGCGCCTCCATTTCGACGCCCGTCTGCGCCCGGGTGCGCACGGTGGCGCGACAAAATACCGCAGAACGTTTTTCATCGGCCGTCAGCTCGATATCCACGGCGCTGAGGGGAATGGCATGGCACAGCGGGATGAGCTCGGCGGTTTTCTTGGCCGCCATGATGCCGGCCACGCGCGCCACCGCGAGTACGTCGCCTTTTTTGTGCCCGCCTTCAATGATGAGCCGGAGCGTTTCCGGCTGCATGCGGATCAGTCCTTCGGCCACGGCCTCACGCGCGGTAATGTCTTTCGCGCCCACGTCGACCATGCGCGCCGCGCCGGATTCGTCGAGATGGGTCAGTTTGGCCATAAAAAATTCCTGATTTCTAATTTCTGATTCCTGACCGGACTACGCAACGTGATACTCAGAGTCAAATATGACAAATCTGAAATCAGGAATTCGGTTCATTTGGGCGCCGGATCGTGCCGGATGCGCGGCAGCATTTCGGTGAGGTTGCAAGGACCGGTGGTTGCGTTCAACTGCGGCAGAATGATCTTGTCCATGCCGGTGCGGCAGGCACCGGTCGAGCCCGGCAGGCAGAAGATGAAGGTGTCGTCGGCCACGCCGGCGAGCGCGCGCGACTCGATGGTGGAAGTCCCGATCTCCTCGTAGGACAGCCAGCGGAACAGCTCGCCGAAACCGGGGATGGGCTTGGTGATGAGCGGCGCCACGGCCTCGGGTGTCACGTCGCGCCGGGTCAGGCCGGTGCCGCCGGTGGAGATGACCGCGTCCACGCTTTTGTCCGCTACCCAGGCACGCAACTGTGCGCGCAGTTTCTCGACGTCGTCTGGCAGGATGACGCGCGCCGCCAGCTTGTGTCCGGCGCTTTCCAGCCGTTCCTGGATGAGATCGCCGGAAGTGTCGTTCGCGCGCGTGCGCGTGTCCGACACCGTCAGGATCGCGACGTTCAGGGGGATGAAAGGGCCTTTGGTTTTTTTGCTCATGAATGGAATCAGTGAAAAGTTAAAAGTGTAAAGTGAAAAGTTTATGAGGTTTTCATTTTACATTTTTAACTTTTCATTTTTCACTGCTTTTTACTCTTTCGGCGGCAGGTGCACGATCTCGCGCAGGGCCTGCACGTCGCGGATGGTGATGTGATTGCCGTGCACCTCGATCAGGCCGCCCTGGCGCAGCTTGGCCAGGATGCGCGACAGCGTCTCCGGCTGGATCGCGAGACGCGAAGCGATGACGCCCTTGGGCGTGGTGAGCTGCACCTCGGGCGAGGTCCTGACGTCGCGCGGGATTTCCTCGAGCAGATAGGCCACCAGGCGGTAGGTGGCGTTTTGCAGCGTCAGGCTTTCGATCTGGTTCACCAGCATGTGCAGGCGCCGGCTCATGGAACCCAGCAGGCCGAAGGTGGCGTCGCTCGAATCGCGCAACAGGTTGAGAAAGGCCTTCTGCTCGAAGGCGTAGAGCCGGCTTTCGTTGATGGCTTCGGCGTTGACCGGGTAGCGCCCCTGGGCGCCCATGAACATGACCGCCTCGGCGAAGGTCTCGCCCGGGCGCATGATCTCGATGATTTTCTCGTCGCCTTCCGGAGACAGGCGGAACAGCTTGACCAGTCCATCGCGCAGGAAATAAAACCGTTCCGCCGGCTGTCCCTGGCGGAACAGCGTCTTGCCGGTATCGAGATGGATGTCCTGCATGCCGTTGACGAGCGTTTGCAGATGCGGCTCCGACATGTCGGCGAACAGGTAGGCGCGGCGCAACTCGCGCGCGGCATCGGGTGATCGGTTCATGGCGTAATCATAACCTCAGTCAGGGCCGCTTGACCAAGGTCAATGCCCTTGCCGGCGCTTCACTCCAATGTACCTCGGCGTTGCTCCGTGTGCGTTTCACCCTCGGCCCGAAGGATAAAGACAGGTTATGAAGGTACAACTGGTGGTCACGGACGCGTGCGCGCCGTGTGATCAGGCCGAGGCGGTCTGGCGCGTGGTGGCGGCCGAACGCGAACTGGATTTCACGGTCGTGCACCTGGACTCGCCCGAGGGCCAGTGGATCGTGAACCGCTGGCGGCTGCGCACGGTCCCGGCGCTGGTCATCGACGACAAGCTGGTGGCCATCGGCGTGCAGAGCCCGGTCGAGGCGCGCGCCTTGGTGGCGCGGGCGCCGCAGCGAAAATATCCCTGAATCAGGGCAGGCTCTGGGACGGGGACGCGAAATGCGCTACCGTCTTGGGATGCTGACTTTGGAACAAGCCCGCGACGCCATTCTCGCGGAAGTAACGCCATCGGCCTCGACGCAGACAGTGTCGTTGGCGCAGGCGCATGGCCGTTTCGCCGCGCAGGAACTGCACGCACAGGTCGATAACCCCGCGTTCGACAATTCCGCCATGGACGGCTATGCCGTGCGCGCCGCCGACCTGGTGGCCGCCGGTTTCGCGCTGCCGCTGCGCGGCGAGTGCCGCTGCGGCGATGCGCCGGGCAAGCTCGCCGCCGGAACCACGATGCGCATTTTCACCGGCGCGCCCATGCCCGAGGGTGCCGACACCATCGTGATCCAGGAGGATGTAAAGTTCGAAGACAACAGGGTCATTTTTCCCAAATCGGCGCAGCCGGGCAGTCACCTGCGCCGCCGTGGCGAGGATTTCCGGCGCGGCGATACGCTGTATCGTCCCGGACGAAAACTGTCGGCTTACGACCTGGCGCTGTTGTCCGCCGCCGGTGTGGCGGAAATTCCGGTTTATCCCCGGGCGCGCGTGCTGGTGGCCGCCACCGGCGACGAGCTGGTGGCGCCCGGCACGCCGCTGCAACCCGGCCAGATATACGAATCCAATCGCCTGGCGACATTATTATTGCTGCGCGAGCTGGGCATGGACGCCGTGGACGGCGGCACGGTGCGCGACGACCCGGCCGCGTTGCGCGCCTGGCTCCAGTCCTCCACGGATTATGACTTCGTCATCACCAGCGGCGGCGCCTCGGTCGGCGATCACGATTTGGTGAAGCAGGTGTTCGCCGAGATCGGCGAGATAAAATTCTGGAAGGCGAAGATCAAGCCGGGCAAGCCGATCGCCTTCGGGCGCGTGGGAACGCGCACGCATTTTTTCGCGCTGCCCGGCAACCCGGTGTCGAGTCTCGTGACCTTCAAGCTGTTCGTCGAGCCCGCGCTCATCGCCTGGCATCACGGCGCCTCGCACCTGCCGCAACTGGCGGCGACCGCCGCCAACGATTTCCGGCGTCACCCCGGCCGCACCGAGTTCTTGCGCGCGCGGATCGTGGCCGAAGGTGGCAAGCTCGTCGCCACCGCCCTGCGCGGCCAGGGCTCGCACATGCTGGGACCGCTGCGCGAGACCAACGGATTCATCCGCGTCGAGGCCGACAGCGCCGGTTTCCAGCAGGGTGAATCGGTTGTGGTTATTCCCTTGAGCACGGAATTCTGACGGCGATGGAAATTGCGACACGCGACATCACGGGCGTCATTCTCGCCGGCGGCCGCGGCAGTCGCCTCGGCGGCGCCGACAAGGGCCTGGTGCCTCTGCGCGGCCGGCCGCTGGTGGAATATGCCATCGATGCCTTGCGGCCGCAGGTGGGCGCGCTTTTGATCAGCGCCAACCGCCATCGCGACATCTATGCATCCTACGGATACCCGGTGATCGCCGACGTCATGGGCGATTACGACGGACCGCTGGCGGGGATGTTAAGCGCCATGCGTGCCGCCGGCACCGCTTATATTCTGACCACGCCGTGCGACGCCCCGTCGATCCCGGCCGATCTGGCCCGGCGTCTGGCCGAAGCCCTGGTCAGCAACAATGCCGTTGCATCGGCGGTTTCCTTGCAGGGAAGTCTGCAGCCGGTGTTTGCCCTGCTGCGCTGCAGCCTGGCCGGCGATCTGGAGAAGTGCCTGAAACAGGGTGAACGCGGGGCCGGCGAATGGCTGCGTCGCCACCATGTGGTGCCGGTGGATTTTTCGGGCGCCACCGGGGAATTCGTGAATATCAACACCCCGCAGGAATTGCTGGCGCAGCAACATTACGGCTGAATTGACATAGATCAATATCCTGTCCGGGCGACTCCCCTAGATTGAAGCCACCTGTCGCGGCCCCGATCGCGAAGGGGGAGATACCGGTAATCAAGATATGGCTACCTGTGCCTGTGAGATCAATGCCTGTGTCCTGTGTGAAGACCGGATTTATTCCGGGCTTTCGAAGGAACAGGTTTGCCACATACGCGAACACCTGGTCCGCGAGATGTATGAACCGCACGAGGTGCTGTTCCGCGAGGGTGACGAGGCGACCTCCCTGTTCTCGCTGCGTTCCGGCCAGATCAAGCTCACGACCTCGATGCCGGACGGGCGGCAGCAGATTTTGCGGCTCGTGGTCGCGGGCCAGCTGCTGGGCATCGAGACTTTCAAGGCCCAGCGCTACCCGTTCACCGCCGAGGCGCTCACCGACGTGGTCGCCTGCAAAATCAGCCACAACGACCTGCGGCAAATCCTCGAGTTGAATCCGGCCGTGTCCTTGCGCCTGATCGAGTCGCTCAGCCAGCAACTGGACCAGGCCGAGTCCCTGATTCGCGATCTCGGGCTGAAGACGTCGCTGGAGAAGGTGTCGAGTTTCCTGTTGTCGCTGATACCGCAACGCGGCGATCCGGGCGCCGAGCTGCCGCTGCGGCTGTCGCGGCGCGAAATCGCCGAAATGCTCGGCTTGACGGAAGAGACCGTGAGCCGCGTCATGGCCGACTTCGCGCGCAGGAAAATCATCGGAAGCGGGAAAGGTTACATCCGCATCCTCGACCGCAAGTGGCTCGGGGAGACCGCCGGGGTCAGGAACGATTCAACCGCCGCCGGACTGCGTGTCGTGGCCGGTCACTCCTGACCCGACTGTCGTCAATCGCCGGCCACGGGCAACTGCACCGTCGCCAGGAACCCACCCAGAATTTCCGAACGGCCGAAGCTGATCCACCCGCCGTAGTCTGACGCTGTCTGCATCGCGATGGCGAGTCCCAGGCCTTGCCCGGGCGTGGATTCGTCCAGCCGCGTGCCGCGTTGCGCGAGGGTGGCCAGGCTCTCATCCGGACAGCCGGATCCGTCGTCGTGGACGCGGAGCGTGACGGCACCTTCGTTGATCGCCACCTCAAGCAGCACTTCGCGCCTGCTCCATTTGCAGGCGTTGTCCAGCAGATTGCCCAGCAGCTCCAGCATGTCCTCGCGGTCCGCCGGAAACGCCACCGCGGCCGGCATGCGCAGGTTTATCCCGAGCGGTTTGTCGCGATAAAGCGCCTTGAGGGTTTCGACGAGCGCCGGCAACTCCGTGGCAAAATCGAAACGCCGGCCTGGCAGGGCGGCGCCCGATAGCCGCGCGCGCCTGAGTTCGCGCTCGATGAGGTGTTTCATGGTCCGGAGCTGTTCCGTCATGGCCTGGCGCGTGGCCACGGCATCGGTCTTTTCTTCCTCCACCTGGTGTGTCAGCAGCGTGAGCGGTCCCTTCAGGGCGTGTGCGAGATTGCCCAACGCCTGGCGCGAACGCGCCAGGCGTTGCGTCATTGCCGCGAGCAGGTGGTTGAGTTCCCTGACCAGCGGCGACAGCTCGGCGGGAACCGCTTCATTCAGCCGGGAGACTTCACCCTGCTCCAGTTGCCTGAGTTCCGTCCGTGTCCGGCGCAACGGACGCAAACCGTGACGCACCAGCCACGCCTGGAGCGCCAGCAACAGCGCCAGCGCGGCGAGCGAGACCAGCGCGTAGCGGTTGCGGAACTCGCGCATCTCGCCCTCGAGCGGCGCAAGATCCTCGGCAACGGAGATGACAATGCGCCGACCCTGCCATTCGAAAATCCGTGCATGCATGATCAGGGATTGCGCTTGTGGTCCGGGGACGTGTTGCGTCAGCGTTCCGCTCGCGGTCCCGGAAACGGCAGGCAGATCCTGATCCCACAGGGAGCGCGAGCGCAGCGTCTGATTGCCGGAGTCGATGCGGTAATAGCTGCCCGAAAAGGGCTGCCGGTAAATCTTCTCGATGCGATCCGGCGCGAGCTGCAAGCGTCCGGCGGTATCGAAGGAAATGCCGGTGAGGAGATTTTCGATGTTGTGCTCCATGTGCACCTTGAAGCCTGACTCGCTCAGGTGACGCAAGGTCACTGATACCACCAGCCACTGCAGGGAGAACACCGCCACGAGACTGACGGCGAGGCTGACACCGAGATATTTCTGGATCGAGCGCATCAGGATTTGGCGCCGAAGACATACCCCTGGCCGCGCCGGGTTTGAATCACGCCGGGATCGAGTTTTTCCCGCAACCGGCGTATGTATACCTCGATCACGTTGCTGTCGCGCTCCGAGTCGAAATCGTACACGTGTTCGGTGAGCTCGGTTTTGGAAAGGATTTTCCCCGGATGCAGCATGAAGTAGCGCAGCAGGCGGAATTCCGTGCCCGTCAGTTCGACGGTTTTCCCGTTGTACGTGACCGTCTGGCGTTCCTCGTCGAGCGCGAGGTCAGCCGTGCGGATGCCGCCTTTCGGTTCGCCGTGCCGGCGACGGATGATGGCGCCGACCCGCGCGATCAGCTCTTCGACATGGAACGGTTTGGCGAGATAGTCGTCCGCCCCGGCCTTGAAACCGTCCACCTTTTCCTGCCAGGTGTCGCGCGCGGTCAGGATGATGACGGGCATGGTCCTGCCGCGCGTGCGCCAGTGCTTCAGTACCTCAAGCCCCGGACGCCGCGGCAGTCCGAGGTCGAGCACCACGGCGTCATAGGACTCGCTGTTGCCGAGGTGTTCGGCGTCCTCGCCGTTATCGGCGGTGTCGACGGCGTAACCGGCGCGCTCCAGCGCCTGTTCCAGGCTGGCGCACAGTGCCGCGTCGTCTTCCACCACCAGCAGTCGCACCTTACTTTTCCCGTTTTGCCTTCAGCAATTCCCCGCTTTTGGCATCGTATTCCAGTTCATGCACCACGCCTTTTTCATCCACGACCTTCACTTCATAGACATAGCGCCGGGATTCTCTTTCCAGCTCGGTTTCCACGATGCGTCCGGGTTGATGCTGCCGCACCTTTTCCAGTATCTGCTCCAGCGGCTGGATGTCGCCGGCTTCCCGGAGTTTCCTGGCCTCATCCTGGCTTTCACCGGCGAAGCCGGATGTGGCGCCGGCCAGCAGAACGGCAACGGCGAGGAATGCCATGGCCGGTGTTTTCATGGTAATACTCCTTTCAGCGTAATGGAAATTAGCGCCCAGTGCCCGGGGCGAACGGGCGACTCCCTTCCGAGGCGAAGCTCCTTCGAAGGGAGTACGCCGGGCCGCCACAAGAAACCAAGTTCCTTGAGTCGCACCGGCCGCCACCGCCGAAAGAGCTGTCGCCTCGGGCGGTGGCGGCCCCTTCGCAATGGGCGCATGTAGCCGCAAAGAACTCTGTTTGGTTTGGCACTATTACCGCTGTTTCCGATGAGCTGTGTCACGGGCTTCGGCGGCTAGGCGCGCTTGCGTCCGGTGAACATGGCGCGCACCAGATTTTCCCGGTGCATCAGGCTGCCGACGATCACGCCGGCGATGTGCAGCGCGACCAGCAGCAGTGTCAGGTTGGCGAAGAACTCGTGCAGCTCTTCCCAGATTTCTCCGTTGCCCCCGTCTTTCTCGTCATCATCATCGGCCACGGCTTTGGCGATTATCCCGGGCATGGTGACCTCGGCCCCGGCCGCGAGCGAGGCGAAGAGCCCGGTGCCCTTTTCCGTGTCCTGCAGGGCGAGGCCGGTGACGCCGGTGACAAGCAATGACACCAGCAATGCGATAATCATCATGCCACCCAAAGGGTTATGCCCAGGATAGTGTTTGGGATTTCCGCTCAGCATTTCCCGGGCGTAGCCCAGCACGGTGGAAGGGCGGTAGACAAAATCACTGAAACGCGCGTAACGTGTGCCGACGAAGCCCCAGACGATGCGCACAAGAACCAGGCCGATGACGGCGTACCCGGCCAGCTCGTGCAGGCGTGATTCCTCGTCGCCGGTGAGCCAGGCGATGGCAAAGGCCGTCACCAGCGACCAGTGGAACAAACGCACCAGCGGGTCCCAGACCTTCACGGTCGCCGGGGCTGACGGGGTTTCGGGAAGGTTCATGACGGCCTCCTCAGGCAGGGTTATCGGTTGTCGCCGTGAATGCTAGCAACCAAAGCTGAAACCAAACTGAAAGGCGCGGAACGACGGGGCTGTGTTACCCTTGGGACGGAGATAGGGCGGCCGCACTCGAGCAATACATACGATTTTCAGGAGCCACCATGCCGGAACTGTCCGAAAAGCAGCTGCAAGACTTTGCGTCGCGCCTGAGAGACCGGCGCGAGGAGCTGCGCGAGATCATCCATCGCGAACTGGCCAGCTCGACGCAGGAAGACTACACCGAGCTCGCCGGCATGGTGCACGACGCCGGGGATGAGTCTTTTGCGGAATTGCTGCGCGGCATCAACCTGACCACGCGCGCCCGCGAGCTCGATGAAATCCGCGACGTGGAGGCCGCGCTCGAGCGCATCAAGAACGGCATTTACGGCACCTGTACCGATTGCAACGACAGCATCGCCCTCGACCGTCTCAACGCCTATCCGACGGCGAAACGCTGCATCAACTGCCAGAGCCGGCACGAAAACCGCCGGGGCGGGCGCGACGCCACGCCCAGTCTTTAATCATTCGCACTGATTTTGTTTAGAACTGTAGGGCGCAATAAGCGCAGCGCATTGCGCCGCATGTAATCTGCATCCGGCGCATTACGGCTGTCGCCTAATGCGCCCTACGGGTTGACTGTGCTCAGATAGCGGCACCGGCCGAACGCCCGGTCAGCAGGACTTCCAGCAGCTCGCGCACCTTGCGTATCTCCGCGCCGAAGGGCAGCGATTCCGAACCGCGGAAGAACAGGCCCTGCTGAATGTTGCCGCGCTGCGCCGCCGCCAGCTGGGTTTCGATGCAGAACTGGCCGGCATGGGGATTGCCGTCCTTGAAGCCGCAATGCGCCAGGCACTCGAGCCGGCTCGGGCACTGGGAGCATTCGGGGGTCGCCCTGGCCCGCAGTTTTTCTTCCTTCGCCAGGTAGTTTTTCAGCCACGGTGTCAGCACCGCGCGCGCCGGCAGCCCGGCGGCGCTCATGAACGTGACGATCTCTTCCGGTTTCGCTTCGGCCAGCACCTTCTTGAAGTTGGGATGGGCGTCGCATTCCTCGGTGACGGCGAACGGCGTGCCGATCTGGGCGCCGGCGGCGCCCATGTCGAACAGTTCCTTGAGCTTCTGGAATGAATTGACGCCGCCCGCGGGTATCAATGGAATGCTGCCAAGCGCGATGCCCAGCTCCTGGAACACACGCCGGATTTCCTCCAGCACGCGCCCGAAGTCGAATTTCGGATCGTTCACTTCTTCCATGCGCGTGGCGCCGAGATGGCCGCCGGCGTAGCGCGGGTGCTCGATGACGATGGCGTCCGGCAGCCGCCCCTTGCGCATCCATTTCTTCAGCACCGCGCGCACGCCGCGTTCTTCCGAAAGGATCGGGATCAGGGAGACGTTTTTGAATTTTTCCGTGAGCTCGGGCAGGTCGAACGGCAGTCCGGCGCCCGAGATGATGGCGTTGGCGCCGCTCTTGCAGGCCTGCACCACCAGCTCGGCGTAATTCGACAGCGCGCGCATCACGTTCACCGCCACGAAGCCGTCCGGCGCGATCTCGTGTGCGGCGCGGATCTCGCGGTCGAGCGCCTCGATGTTGGCGGCGCTGTGGACTACCGGGTCGTGGCATTTGCGCAGGCGCTGCATGATGTCCGGATACAGGCGCCGCAGGTCGACGCTGGCGATGGTGCCGACGGCGCCTTCCTTTGCGACCGCGCCCGCCAGGCGGTGTCCGGAAATGCCCACGCCCATGCCGCCCTGGATGATGGGAAGCAGCTGACGCCCACGGATCGTGAGCAGAGGGAAGGAAGTTGGGATCATGGGCCGGGTCTGATGCAACAGGCTAACCGGTTGCGCGCGGAAAAGTGTTGATCAAG
The DNA here is from genome assembly GCF_002355735.1 of Sulfuricaulis limicola. Classification (GTDB taxonomy): domain Bacteria; phylum Pseudomonadota; class Gammaproteobacteria; order Acidiferrobacterales; family Sulfurifustaceae; genus Sulfuricaulis; species Sulfuricaulis limicola. Next base: position 243,965 of record NZ_AP014879.1, read on the forward strand.
GTCAACTCGCAGCCGGATCACGGACGCGCAGCAGGTTTTGAGACAGCTTCAGCCGATATAAGGCAACACCTGTCGCGTCAGCGCCACCAGGACGATATAAAGGAATATGGCCAGCGCCACGAGCCAGGCGGTGACGCGGATCTGCTTCGTTTTCCCGTATTTCAGGCCGACAGCGCCGACGACGATATAGGCGATAAGCGCCAGCACCTTGGCCGTGAGCCAGCCGTGCACGAAGGGGTATTGCCGGATCAGCCACGCCAGCAGAATGGCCGAAACCAGCAGCGTCGTATCAATAATATGCGGCAGCACCCGCACCCATGTCTTATGCAGCCAGGGCGATTCGCGGATCATCCAGATGCCGCGGATGAAAAAGCCGGCGCCGGAAAGCACGACGCAGGTGACGTGCACGTGCTTGAGCAGCGACCACATCGATTCCAGGTTCATGGTTATCCCGATTTCCCGTCCACGCGCCGGCGCACGTACATCGGTGCGTACAGCCAGGCCCACAGCAGGAAGGATAGCAGCCAGGTCGTCGCCGCCAAACCGTTCAAAACACTGCCCGCCGTGCCGGGCGTGAATTCCGCGGCGATGCGCAGCACGGCGGCGATATTGACTCCGAACAGCACGCGCCAGGTGAGATCATCGGCCTCGAGCGCGCGGCCGGAATGGCCGAGCGTGACGCGCGAGGCCATGGCCACCACCATGCCGGTGAAGAAGCCGATGCCCAGCGCGTGCAGCGGCACGCGCCCCAGATGGTCAGTGCCGGTGACGAGCAGTGCCAGGCTTTGCACCGCGTAGAGCGTCATGCCGATGCCGAGCCACAGGAAAGCGATATGCAACATGGCCAACAGCCGCGCATGGAAGCTGCGGCGGAACTGCCAGACCCAGGAGTGATGCAGCGCCGCTGCCGCCAACGGCGCATCCGCGAGGAAGCGCCACGCCGGCAGGCCGGCGATCTCGAACGCCGTGTGCGCCACGACGCAGATCACCATCACCGGCGGCCCCCAGGCGGGGCGCACCATCAGGTAATTCATGAGCGCGCTCTGGCTGAAGAACGGGATCATGCGATGCGCCACCAGAAACACCACCGGCAGCAGAAACAGCCACAGTCCGGTCTCGCGCGCCAGCTGGAACGCCAGCGGCGACCGGGTCACGACACCTGCCAGGAAGCACGCAATGCCGACCGCGCCGGCGGCGAGCGCGAGATTGAGCAGACGCTCGTGCGGGCCGCGTTTGGGCGCCTGGCGGTAGACCGTGAACAGGGAGTAGAGCGCCACCACCCATCCCGCCAGTTGCAGTACCAGCGCCAACGCCACGAGCAGAGAAGAAATGAACAGGCCCGCGTAAAACAAAACCATCCCCGTTACGAGAAGAATGAAGACGGAGACGTATTGCGTGGCCGGTATGATCGCTCCGCCCATCCAGCGCGGGTAAACCGTGAACAGGAATCCGAAAATGAAAAACGGGAACAGCCCGAACAGCATCAGAAACACATGCACCGAAGTGGAGGACAGTACGAGCGGCAGGGGTGGCCACCAACCCACGCGTGCGAGCAGTTCCGTGAGCCAGAACAGCATGATCAGGACCGTCTGGAGCACGCCGGGGAGGAACATCATCCGGTGCGGGGCGGCGGCGAATACCCGCCAGAAGCCCGGTTCCGGGCTGGCTGCTGAAGCTGATGGAGGCATGATCGATCCTGTGTTATTGGCCGCGGGTTTTTTAGCAATGCCGGCGCCCGCGGGGCATTGATGAAAATCAAGGGTGGCGCGGCGCTTTCGTTAAGTTACCGCAAAACCGGGTGAAAAACCCCGGCGCCTGAGAAATTTCATGCCTGATCAACTATAAATTGGATATGGAAAGTAAGGTTTATCGCATTATGATTTCCCTGGAACAGGGGACATAACAGAAAACTGCCACGGCCGGCAGCACTGACAACGAAACGGCAATCGCGTCATGCTGATTGGCGCGCGACGGCCAGTTGCGGAGAGCGGGGGCGCATGGCGACAAAACCCGATATCAAGCGGAGACGTCTCCGACGGCGGAGTGCGATATCACCGGCCGGCAAGCGCAAGCCAGCCAGCAATCTCTTGCGCAACATTGCCACGAGTTTGTCGGCTCTCTACGGGGAGCGCTACCTGCATTCGCTCACGCAGTACCTGACAAAAACCTTGGGCATGGAGTATGCCTTCGTCGGTGAACTGGCGAGCGACCGAAAGGAAACGGTGAATGTTGTCAGCGCCTGTTTGGACGGCAAGACTCAGGACAGCTTCAGCTACAGTCTGATCGATACCCCCTGCCAGCAGATCATCAGCCGCGGCGCCAGCGCCTACCCCCGCAAGGTGCAAAAATTGTTTCCCAGGGACCGTTATCTCGTCGATATCGGCGCCGAGTGTTATGTCGGTGTGCCCCTTTTCGGATCATCCGGACAACCGCTGGGCATGATCTCGGTTATCGGCCGTCACCCGTTGCGCAATCGGGAAATGGTGGAGTCGGTGTTGCAGGTTGTCGCGGCGCGCACCGGCACTGAACTGGAGCGGCAGCGCCTGTACCAGGAGCTGGGCGAAAGCTACCGCACCCTGACGACGCTGATGGCCAATCTCCCCGGCCTGGTTTATCGCTGTCGTAACGACAAGGACTGGAGCATGGAATTCATCAGCCAGGGTTGCCTCCAGCTGACCGGCTACGCGCCTGATGATTTCGTCAAACGCCGTACGATCAGCTATGGCGAATTGATTCATCCCAATGACCGGGAACCCGTCTGGGACGAAGTCCAGGCCGCGCTGAAGCAAAACCGTTCGTTTCAGCTGGTCTATCGCATCACGACGGCCGACGGCAAAATGAAATGGGTCTGGGAACAGGGCCGCGGTGTGTATTCCTCGCAGGGCGAGTTGCTGGCGCTGGAAGGTTTTGTCACCGACATCACCGAGCGCAAGCGCGCCGACGAGGCCCTGCTGAAGAGCGAGACCCGATTGCGCTCGATCGTTCAGACCGCGCTCAACGTCATTATTGTCCTGTCCCCCGACCACCGCATTCTGGAATTCAATCCCGAGGCCGAGCGCGTCTACGGGCGCCGGCGCGCAGAGGTCCTGGGAAAGGATTACTTCGAGCTGTTTCTGCCACCTGATCTGTGGCAGACGGTGGACGATGACCTCAGGATGGTCATGTCCGGCAAGGAGACACGCGGGTTTGAAAACACCGTCCGCGCCACGGACGGCAGCAAGCGCATCATGATATGGAACGTCAGCCGTCTGGATGATACTGCGGGTCAGGCCATCGGCATCGTGGCGATCGGCCACGACATCACGGAGCAGCGCCAGACAGAGGCCGCCGCCAGCCAGCGCGAGCGCTTGTTGCATACCGTGCTGGAGGCCCTGCCGGTGGGGGTGTGGATTGCCGATCGCCACGGCAAGCTGGTGTCCGCCAACCCGGCCGCGCGAGCCATCTGGGCCGGCGCCCGGTATGTGGGCATCGAACAGTACGGTGAATACAAGGGTTGGTGGGTCGAAACCGGCAAGCCGATTGCCGCCGATGAATGGGGGATGGCGCGCGCCATCACAAAAGGCGAGGTCTCGCTCAATGAAGTCATCGATATTGAATGTTTCGATGATGCGCGCAAGACCATCCTGCATTCCGCCCTGCCCCTGCGTGGACTGGAGGGGGAAATCGCCGGCGCCATCGTCGTCAACCAGGACATCACCGAACTGCGGCGGGCGGAGGCGGCCCTGCGTGACAGCGAGGCACGGCTCAAGGAAGCGCAGCGTATCGCGCATATCGGCAGCTGGGAGCTTGACCTGGTGTCGAATCAGCTGACGTGGTCAGAGGAGATTTTCCGTATCTTCGAGGTCGATCCTCACCCTTCCGGCCCGTCTTATGAGCGGGTGTTTCTCGACGCGGTGCATCCGGATGATCGCGAGGCCGTCCATCGCGCCTATACCGAGTCGGTCACGAATCGTACGCCCTATGACATCACGCACCGGTTGCTGATGCCGGATGGGCGCATCAAATATGTGCACGAGCGCAGCGTGCACTACTACAACGAAGAGGGCCTGCCGCTGCGTTCGGTGGGTACCGTGCAGGACGTCACCGAGCGCATGCGCGCCGAGCAGGCGTTGCGGCGTTCGGAGGAACGCTTGCGCGTCATTTACGATGCCAGCCCCGTGATCATCAGCGTTTCGCGCCTGGAAGACGGGCAGTTTCTGGAGGTGAACCCGACGTTTCTGCGCATCGGCGGCTGGACGCGGGAGGAGGTGGTCGGCCGCACCTCATTCGAGGTCGGTGTCTGGATCGAGTCCCGGGACCGGGAAAAAATCATCGAAGGCGTGCGCGCGCATGGCGCCGTGCGCGATCTGGAAATCAGCTTCCGCATCAAGTCGGGCGAGGTGCGCCGGTTGTTGTGCAGCGTCGAGCTGATTCAGCTCGATCAGGGCGCCTGCCTGCTGCTGGTCGCGCAGGACATTACGGAGCGCAAGCAGGCCGAGTCACAGATGCAGAAACTCTCGCGTGCGCTCGAGCAGACCGCCGATGCCGTGCTGATCACCGACCGCAACGGCGTGATCGAGTACGTCAACCCGGCCTTCGAACAGGTGTCCGGCTATACCTCCGCCGAGGCCGTCGGCCGCCAGCCGAACCTGCTCAAGTCCGGCCGGCAGGGCCCGGGGTTTTACGAGAATTTGTGGAAAACCATCCTGGCCGGCGAGGTCTTCAATGACGTGCTCATCAATCGCCGCAAGGACGGTTCCCTGTATTACGAGGAAAAGACCATCACGCCGATCAAGGACACCGACGGCCGCATCACGCACTTCGTCGCCACCGGCAAGGACATCACGGAGCGGATGCAGACACAGGAGCGTCTGGCCTTTATGGCGCAGCATGACCCGCTTACCGAGCTGCCGAACCGCGCCTTGCTGCTCGATCGCCTGAAACAGTCGCTGGCGGGAGCGCGCTGGCGCGAACGGCGCGCGGGGATATTGTTCGTGGACCTGGACCGTTTCAAGACCATCAACGACACCCTCGGTCATGAGGTGGGTGACCGCCTGTTGCAGCAGCTGGCCGAGCGGTTCCAGCGCAGCGTGCGCGACGGCGACACCGTGGCGCGCTTCGGGGGTGACGAGTTCGTGATACTGCTCGACGACGTCGCCTCCGAGGACGATGTGGCCGGCGTGGCGCAGAAAGTGCTGCAGGCGCTGACCCCGCCGTTTCAGGTCGACGGCCAGACGCTCTATGTCACGGCCAGCATCGGCGTGAGCCTGTTCCCCAACGACGGCGAGGACGCCAGCACGCTGCTCCGGAACGCCGACATCGCCATGTATCGCGCCAAGGAGATGGGCAAGAACACCTATCAGTTCTACTCGGCGGACATGAGCTCGCGCGCCTTCGAGCGCCTGACGCTCGAATCGAACCTGCGCCGCGCGCTCGAACAGGGCGAGTTCCGTCTCTATTACCAGCCGCAGGTCGACGTGACCACGGGCGCCATCGTCGGCGTCGAGGCGCTGCTGCGCTGGCAGCACCCGGAGTTCGGCCTGGTCATGCCGAACGAGTTCATTCCGCTGCTCGAGGAGACCGGCCTGATCGTACCGACCGGTGAGTGGGTGCTGGATACCGCCTGTGCGCAGCTGGCCGAGTGGCACGCGCAAGGCTGGCCGCGGTTGCGGTTGGCGGTGAATCTGTCGCCGCGCCAGTTTCAGACGCAGAACCTGACGACGGTGGTCAAACAGGCTGTCGACCGGCTCGACGGCGACCCGGGAAGGCTGGAGCTTGAAATCACCGAAGGCATGCTGCTGCGGCATGCGCCCATCACGGCCGAGACCCTCGAGGCGCTGCATTCGCTCGGCGTGCGCATGGCGATCGACGACTTCGGCACCGGCTACTCGTCGCTTTCGTACCTGCGGCGTCTGCCGATCGACACGCTCAAGATTGATCGCATGTTCGTGCGCGATATTCCGCATGACCCCGACGACAGCGCCATCACGGTCGCGATCATCGCCCTGGTGCAGAGCATGAAGCTCGAAATGATCGCGGAGGGAGTGGAAAACACCGCGCAGCGTGACTTTCTGCAGGCGCGCGGATGTAACCTGATGCAAGGCTATCTCTTCTGTCGCCCGCTGCCGGTGGAGGAGATCACCCGCCTGCTTCAGTCCGGCAAGAAGTTTTAGCGGCGCCGCCGCTCAGGCACCGCGGGACGCGCGCAGGGTGTGAAGCGAGTGCAGCGCGAGACTGAACAGCACCAGCGCGCCAGCCTGGTGTGCCGCGCCCAGTGAAACCGGCACGACATGCACCAGCGTGGCGACGCCGAGCCCCACCTGCACCACGAGCCAGCCAAGCAGCAGATGCGCCGCCCGCCGCGCACGATGCGGCAGGTCCGCGCGCGTCACCTGCCACCAGAAGAGCGGTATCAAAAGACAAAGTAGATACGCCAGCAGGCGGTGGTTGAACTGCACCGTGGCGATGTTCTCGAACAGGTTGGTCCAGAACGGCTGCATGGCATACATGCCTTCAGGGAAAAACCGGCCATTCATCAGCGGGAAGGTATTGAAGGCAAACCCCGCCTTGGTGCCGGCGACGAATCCGCCGGTGAGGATCATGAGGAACACCAGCATCGTGACGACGTGGGCAAAGCGCCGCAATTCCGGCGGCGCGCCGCCCGCCGGCCGGTCTGTCAGCAGGTTCAGCCCCATCCACAGGATATAGGCGTAAATCGCCACCGCCAGCCCGAGGTGCGCGGTCAGGCGGTAGGGGCTGACGCGCGGGATATCGACCAGCCCGCTCGCCACCATGAACCAGCCGAGCACGCCGTTCAGCGCCACCAGCAGTGGCACTGCTACCATGCGCGGGATCAGTTTTTTCTCGATACGGCCGCGCCACAGGAACCACAGCAGCGGCACCAGCGCCACGAAAAAAATCAGCCGGCCCCAGAGCCGGTGCAGGTACTCGAGCCAGAAGATTTTCTCGAAACCCGCGAGATCCATGCCGACGTTGATTTTTTGATATTCGGGTGTTTTTTTGTACAGCTCGAACAGCTCCTGCCAGTGCGCCTCGGTCAGCGGCGGCAGCGTGCCCTCGAACAGCCGCCATTCGACGATGGACAGGCCCGAACGCGTCAGGCGCGTGGTCCCGCCCAGCACCACCATGAGGAAAATCATGGCCGCCACGATCAGCAGCCACACGGCGATTTGCTTTCGATGTGCATTCATGGAAACAGAAATCCTCAAGTCCGTGGCGTCAGCAGGTGATACAGGTTCACCACCGACAGCAATAATAGCGCGGCTACCGCATTATGTGCCGTGACCAGGCTGAGGGGCAGGCTGGTGGCGATGGCGCCGATGCCGAGAGATATTTGCAGCGCGAGGAACACCAGCATCGCGATGCCGGTGCTGCGGTAACGGCTGCCCGACCCGAGGGCGCGCCAGCCGAGCCAGGCCATATAAAGGAATGTGAGCACCGCCCCCGCGCGATGCGCGAGATGAATGATCTTGCCGGTATCGCCGGTGATCACGGCGCCGGCATCGGTGGCCGGCAATACGCGCGCGAGGTTGAAACTCTCGCGCCACGGGCCGTCGGTCCAGGGATAGGCAGCGCATCCGGGCAGATCGGTACAGGCCAGCGCCGCGAAATTGGCGCTGACCCAGCCGCCGAGCGCAATCTGAAAGAAGACGACGAAGATTCCGAGGAGCGCCCATGGCCGCAATTCATGTCTTGGCGTGACTCCTGTTTGCGTTGATACCGAGCGTTGCCCCAGCCACCACAACATGGCCAGCATCGCCATGCCACCGAGCAGGTTGCTGAGCGTGACCCACGGCAGCAGCGGCGAAGGCGTCTTGTAACCCAGCACCGAGAGAAACACGGTCAGCCCCAGGACCGCGAGCGGGATCAGGACGGATTGTCCCGGTTGCCGGCGACGGCGCCAGGCCGCGACCACGATCCCCAGCACCAGCACCCCGAGCGCGGAGGCCACCAGGCGATGCGTCAGGGTGGCCCACGGCGGCACCAGATGCGCGGCGGCCAGCGATTCCGCGCCGCTTATTTCCGTTTTTATCAGCGCGTAACACGACGGCCATTCGGTGCAGCCGAGACCGCTGCCCGAGAGTCGCAGCCAGGCGCTCAGTATCACCACGATCAGCACCAGCATGATCGAAACGAATACCAGCAGCGTGTAAAGGCCGCTGCCGGATGCCTGGCGGTGAGGGGCGTGTGTGGTCATGGGCGGATCAGGTTAAGAGCAGCCGGCGATGATGACAAGCGCCGGATGGTTTTTTTGCTCTTGATGTTGGTCATGGCGAAATACCGGACGCCTGCTATTTTTATTGGCGATGCGATGGCATGCGTGATTGACCGGCGCCAGAGTTTAAAACATTTTTGGCCAAATTGATCTAAGTCAAGTTCCCGCGCTGCCCAATCAGTTTTAAATTCGCAGCGGCATTCCGTCGCAGTATTAGCAATTGGTTATATATATGGAGCCGGCGCGGCGCTCAGAGCGGCCCGGCACAATGGCCCAACGATCATCTCTGGAGGTGTGAACATGTCAGCAGCCAAAAACACGGAATCAGGCCGGGACGAAAAAGTGCCGGCGATGCAGCGGGTGCTGGATAACCCGTTTCTGCTGTTGTTCCTCGGCGTGACCATGCCCACGGTGTTTTACATCCTGTGGGGCGTCATGGAAATCGTCACCTTGCCCCTCGCCAAATAACAATCGGGAGACGCACACATGGCCCTTACCCCTCCTGCAGAACGACTGTGGTGGAAAGAACCGATCGAAGCTGTCGAGCTTTTCTGGGTCGCCATCGCGCTGGTGTGGGCGATCGTGATGTTCATCATGATGCCTTACTGGCACGTTTACGGTAAGCAGAATCTTTCCAGCGAGGCCTATCGCACCACGCCCGAGATGTATACCCAGAAAGTACAGGCGATGGTGGACAAGTACACGATCCGCACGGAAACCGCGCGCAACATGCCGGTGGTGCGCGCACCCGCGGGCGCCGACATCTACATGCTGGCGCGCTTGTGGGAATGGTATCCGGCGCTGGAGCTTGAAAAGGGCCAGACCTACCGCCTGCACCTGTCCTCGGTGGACTGGCAGCACGGTTTTTCGCTGCAACCGGAGAACATCAACGTCCAGGTCATTCCCGGCTACGAGATGGTAATGAAAATCACGCCCAACAAATCCGGCGAATTCTCGGTGATCTGCAACGAATACTGCGGCATCGGTCATCACACGATGATCGGCAAAATTTACGTGAAGTAAGGAGGAGAGGCCCATGGCGAATACTGCGGAATTCCGAACCTGTCCCGACACCGGCCTGCTGTTCCACAAGCCGGCCGAGACATTGATGAAACTGAACGCCGTCGCCGGCATCGTGTTCCTGGCTCTCGGCGGCGTGCTCGGCCTGCTGATGGGCCTGACGCGTTGGCCCACGGTGCACCTGTTGCAGGCGGATTCGTTCTACATGCTGCTGACTGCGCACGGCCTGAGCGTGCTGATCTTCTGGATCATTTTCTTCGAAATCGCGGTGCTGTATTTCACCTCCAGTACGCTGCTGCGATCGCGACTGGCGACACCGCGCTGGGCCTGGCTCGGCTTCGCGCTCATGGTGGTGGGCTCGATCACGACCATGGTCTCCATCTTCCAGGGCCGTTCCAGCGTGATGATGACGTCCTACGTGCCGATGTCGGCGGAACCGCATTTCTACCTCGGCCTGATCCTGTTCGCGGTCGGCGCCCTGATCGGCTGTTTCGTGTTTCTGGGCACGCTGGTGATCGCGCGCGCGGAACGCACCTATGGGGAAGGCTCGATTCCGCTGGTCACCTTTGGCGCGCTGACCGCCTGCATCATCGCCATCTTCACCATCGCCTCGGGCGCCATCATTTTGATCCCCACCTTCCTGTGGAAGATCGGTTACATCAACCATATCGACCCGCTGATGTACCGTATCCTGTGGTGGGGCATGGGCCATTCCTCGCAGCAGATCAACGTGTCGGCGCATATCGCCGTGTGGTACGCGGTGATGGGCGTGGTGTTCGGCGCGCGGCCGCTGTCGGAGAAGGTCTCGCGCTCGGCGTTCCTGTTGTACATCCTGTTCCTGCAACTCGCCAGCGCGCATCACCTGCTGGTGGACCCGGGCATCGGCACCGAATGGAAGATCTTCAACACCAGCTATGCCATGTACCTGGCGGTACTGGCGAGCATGATCCACGGCCTGACGGTACCGGGCGCGATGGAGGCGGCGCAGCGCAAGCGCGGCTTCAACAAGGGGCTGTTCGAATGGCTGCGCAAGGCGCCGTGGGGCAACCCGTCGTTCGCGGGCGTGTTCCTGTCGATCCTGATTTTCGGTTTCCTCGGCGGCATCTCCGGTGTGGTCATGGGCACGGAGCAGATCAACCTGATCATCCACAACACCCTGTACGTGCCGGGACATTTCCACGCCACCGTGGTGGGCGGCACCACGCTCGCCTTCATGGCGCTGACCTACTGGCTGGTGCCGGTACTGTTCCGGCGTGAAATCATTTTTCCGTCGCTTTCGAAATTCCAGCCCTACCTGTTCGGCATCGGCATGGCCGGATTCTGTCTGTTCATGATGGGCGCCGGCACGCTGGGCGTGCCGCGGCGGCACTGGGACATCTCGTTCAGCGGCGCCATCTTCGGCCATCAGTTTCCGGAAACCGCCTACCTGCTGCTGGGCCTGACGGGCATCAGCGTCATCCTGGCGGTGATCGGCGGCGGCCTGTTCATCCTGCAGATCGTCGGCTCGGTGTTCTTCGGCAAGCGCCGCGGCGAGACCAGGGGCCCGGTCCCGCTGATCGCCGAGCCGGTGGCGCCGGGCCTGCATGGCATCGGCATCGGCGGGATTTCCGTGCCCGGCACGCTGGTGCTGGCGCTGGTGTTCCTGACCGCGTTCATCCTGTACTACTTCGTCAACTGGAAATACCTTTCTCAAGTCTGGGGATTGGGCTGACCAATCGGGTTGTAATACGCGGACCACTGGGCCGGTTCGCGTAAGGGAGGCCGGGCAGGCTGAGCCTGCCCGGCCGTTCCTTTGTTATGATGGTGCATGCATTTGATCTCGTTAATTTCCCGTATCTGCTTGATCGCCGGCCTGCTCGTGGCGCCGGCCGCCGTGGCTGTCACATCGCATGACGCCAACAGGCACAACCCGCCGCCGGTGTCGGCGGCAGGGAGTCCGGCATCGAAGTTCGATGAAAAGGCCGCGCTCGCCCTGAGCCAGGGCGTGATCGGCAAGACCGTCGGCGATTACACGCTGACCGCGACCGACGGAAGCAAGCGGCGCCTGTCGGAGTATCGCGGCAAGCCGCTGGTGATCAGCCTCATTTACACCAGCTGCTATCACATCTGCCCGACCACGACGCAGCATCTTGCCAAGGTGGCGCGCACGGCGCGCGGCGCGCTCGGGCAGGAGAGTTTCAATGTCCTGACCATCGGTTTCGACACGCCCAAGGACACGCCGGTGGCCATGCGCCAGTTCGCCCGGGATCAGGGCATCGACATGCCCGGCTGGCAGTTCCTGAGCGCCGACGCGCCGGCAATGGAAGGCCTCACCAAAGATCTCGGCTTCATTTCCTATGCCGCGCCGCACGGCTTCGATCACCTGATCCAGGCCACGGTGATCGACGCGCAGGGAAAGATTTACCGCCAGGTTTACGGCATGACCTTCGATACCCCGCTGCTGGTGGAGCCGCTGAAAGAACTGGTCTTCGGGGAACCGGTCACCCCCTCGCTGCTCTCCAGCCTCAGCAACAAGATCAAGCTGTTCTGCACGGTCTACGACCCGACCACCGACAAGTACCGCTTCGATTACTCGATTTTCCTGGGCCTTTTCATCGGCGCCAGCTCTATCGGCATCGTGAGTTTTCTGGTGCTGCGCGAGTGGCGGCGCACACGCCGTCGCCGGCAGGGTTGACCCGGGCCATACTCTGTTTCCCAAACGAATATCAAAATGATCTTGAACCGCCAAGGCGCCAAGGCGCCAAGAAAGCGGGTTTTAGAAATTGAAAACTTGGCGTTCTTGGCGTCTTGGCGGTTGATTCTTTTTATCAGGGTTCCAGCTTGATTGAGGCGCTACAGCATGCGGGCCGCCGGGCGTTTGCGCTGGTCGAGAACACCTTCGATGCCGCCTTCGGCCCCCGGATCAACCCGTTTTATCATCTCGGGGCGCTGGGTTTTTTCTTTTTCTGGATCGTGGCCGTCAGCGGCATTTATCTCTTCATCTTTTTCGAAACCAGCATCGACGGCGCCTACGGCTCGGTCGAATACCTGACGCACACCCAATGGTATCTCGGCGGCGTCGCGCGCAGCCTGCACCGCTATGCCTCGGATGCGATGGTGATCGTCGTACTGCTGCATCTGGCGCGCGAGTTCGTACTGGACCGCTACCGCGGCGTGCGCTGGTATGCCTGGCTCACGGGCGTGATGCTGTTGTGGTTCCTGTACGCCTCCGGCATCAGCGGCTACTGGCTGGTGTGGGACCGCCTGGCCCAGTACATCGCGGTGGTGACCGCGGAATGGTTCGACTGGTTGCCGCTGTTCGGCGAATCCATCGCGCGCAACTTTCTCGACAGCGCGACGGTCAGCGACCGCTTCTTCTCACTGATGTTCTTCATGCACCTCGGCATCCCGCTGTTCCTGCTGCTCGGCATGTGGATCCATATCCAGCGCATCAGCCGCGCCCGGACCAATCCGCCGCGCGCGATCATGCTCGGCACGCTGGCGGCGCTGACGCTGCTGTCGCTCGTGTACCCGGCGTTGAGCCAGGGACCGGCTGATCTCGACACCGTGGTCAGCGTGGTCCGGCCCGACTGGTTTTATCTCACGCTTTATCCCCTGATCGAGGCCTGGTCGCCGGGCGCCATCTGGGCGGTGGCGGGCGGCGGCAGCTTGCTGCTGATGCTGCTGCCGTGGTTGCCGCGCCGGCGGGAGGCGGCCGCGGCCGTGGTCAGCCTGCCGAATTGCAACGGCTGCGGACGCTGCTTCGCGGACTGCCCCTATAGCGCGGTGATCATGCAGCCACGCACCGACGGGCTGCCGTATGCCAGCCAGGCTGCGGTGGATCCGGATTTGTGCACGGCCTGCGGCATCTGCGCCGGCGCCTGTCCCACGGCCACGCCGTTCCGGCGCACCACGGAACTGGTGGCGGGCATCGACATGCCGCTGCTGCCGGTGCGCGCGATGCGCCAACGCACGCTGGATGTCATGGCCCCGCTTTCCGGGCCGGACCGCGTGCTGGTGTATGCCTGTCGCGGCGGTAGCGACCTGGGTGCGCTGGAGACAGCGGGCGTCGGGGTGGTCACGCTGCCTTGCGTCGGGGCCTTGCCGCCTTCCTTCATCGATTTTGCCCTCAGTCGCCGCCACGCCGATGGCGTGATGCTGGTCGGCTGCGCCGCCGGCGACTGTTACCAGCGCCTCGGCGTAGACTGGACGGAACAGCGCCTGGCGGGACAGCGCGATCCTTACCTGCGCGGCCGGGTGCCGCGCAACCGGGTGGCCACGGTCTGGGCCGGACCGCGGGACGGCGCGGAACTGGCGCGCCGGGTCGCCGCGTTCCGGGCACAATTGCGGGACATGGGCCCGACCCCGCAGGGCGGAACGCCATCCGGTTCAACTGCACAGAGCGAGATGCGCAATGTCACTTATCGAATGGGATGAGAAATTCTCCGTCGGGGTCGCGGCGGTGGATCACGAGCATCGCGAGCTGATCGGGCTCGTGAATGAAACCTACGACCGGCTGCAACGTCCCGACGCCGGCGTCACCGTGCCGGATTTCCTGGGCGAGATTTATGCGCGCATCTCCGCCCACTTCGCGCTCGAGGAAAACCTCATGCGCGCGAAAAATTACGCGCAGTTCGCCGAACACAAGGCGGATCACGAGCGTCTGCTGGACGAAATCCGCGATATCATGGACGATTACGAGGACGGCGACAGCGAAGCTTTCGATGAACAGCAGTTCGCGTTGCGCCTGGGGGAGTGGTTCACCGGGCACTTCCGCACCCACGACGCGCGGCTGCACCGGAATCTGGACTAATGAAGAGAAATTTTTATATGAATATTCAACGCAGAGACGCAGAGGACGCAGAGATTTTTCTGCTAAAGAAACTCAGTTTTTCTCTGCGTCTCTGCGGCAAGAATTCATATAAATAATGACGACAAGAGGCAAGCCATGCTGAAAAAGATCATGCAATATTCCGGGCAGGCCCTGTTCTACGGGTTGTTTGTGGCATTTATCGGCTACTTCTCGGTGGCCCCGGCCTACGTGCATTTCCCGTCCGACCAGGCCCTGATCAAGGTCAGCTTCAGCCATGCCGGGCAACCGCTGGAGGAGTGTCGCGTGCGCACCGCCGAGGAACTGGAAAAGCTGCCGCCCAACATGCGTCTGCCAACGCAGTGCGGGCGCGAGCGTTCTCCCGTGACGTTCGAACTGGAACTGGATGGCAAACCGGTCTACCGGGCGGAACTGCCGCCCCGGGGCCTCTCGCGCGATGGTGCCTCCACCGTGTATCAGCGCTTCCCGGTGCCGGCGGGGCAGCATCGCTTCCGCGCGCGTTTGAAAGACAGCGTGCGCGTGCCCGACTTCAACTACACGAAGGAGGCGGAGATGACCCTGGCGCCGGGCCAGGTGTTCGTGGTCGATTTCAACCCCCGTGCCGGTGGTTTTATATTTAAATAAAAATCTTGAACCACAGATGAACACAGATACACACAGATAATTAAAGTTTCTGGTTTAATCCGTGTTCATCTGTGTTTATCCGTGGTTTCAAAAATCATAATGAACCTTTCCGATTTCTCGCTACCGATTCCCGACGACGCGCGCCGCAGCCTGGCGCGCGGCTGGCTGCTGCTCGGGCTGGCCTCGCTGCTGGTCTCGGGAATTTTCTCGGTGCTGCTGGTGCTGGCGCGCGCGCCCTACGTGCAGGATTTTTTCCCGTGGGTGGATTTTTTCCACACCGCGCTGGTGGTGCACGTGGATCTTTCGGTGCTGGTGTGGTTCCTCGCCTTTGGCGGCGTGCTGTGGAGCCTCAATTCCACGCCGCGCTTTCTCACCGCCGGCCGGCTGGCGCTGTTGCTCGCCGTGCTGGGAACGCTGGTGATGGCGACTGCGCCGTTCCTGGGCGCGGGCGAGGCGCTGATGAGCAACTATATCCCGGTGCTGCAACACCCGCTGTTCCTGGCCGGCCTGCTGCTGTTCGCCGCCGGCACCGGCGTGCTGGTGCTGCGCGCCATGGGCGCGATCCCGCCGGTGGGCCAGTGGATGCAGGGCGCGGCGGCGCTGCGTTTCGGGCTCAACACGGCGGCGGTGTCGACGATGCTGGCGCTCATCGCCTTCGCCTGGTCGTACTTCGCGGTTCCGGCGGCGCTCGCCGGCAAGCCGTATTACGAACTGCTGTTCTGGGGCGGCGGGCATGTGCTGCAATTCACCTACACGCTGCTGATGCTGGTGTCCTGGCTGTGGCTGGCCTCGGAGAGCCGCGTGCGTCTGGCCCTGAGCCCACGCGTGGCGCTGATCTTTTTCGGCTTCGGGCTGATCGCCGTGTTTTTCACGCCGATCATCTATTACTCCTACGCCGTGACCTCGGTGGAGCACATCAAGCTGTTCACCTGGCTCATGCAGTATGGCGGCAGCCTGGCGGCGCTGCCGCTGAGCTTGGCGCTGTTGCACGGGTTGTGGCGCGCGGAGCGCGCCGAGGGCGACGCGCAGCCGCTGCGTGCCGCCTTGATTGCCTCGATGGTCCTGTTCGGCGCCGGCGGCGTGATCGGTTTTCTCATCACCGGTACCAACGTCACCATCCCGGCGCATTATCACGGCAGCATCGTCGGCGTGACGCTGGCGTTCATGGGGTTGACCTATTATCTCCTGCCGCATTTCGGTTACCGCAAACCGGGCACGAAACTGGCCCGGCTCCAGCCGTATCTCTACGGTGGCGGTCAGTTATTGCACGTGTCGGGGCTGGTGATTTCGGGCGGTTACGGCGTGCAGCGCAAGGTCGCGGGCGCGGCGCAGGAGCTCGACACGGTGGAGCGCGTCGCCGGCATGGGGCTCATGGGGCTGGGCGGACTGATCTCCATCGTCGGCGGCTTTCTGTTTATCTATATATGTTACCGCGCCATATGGCATGGGCGGGCACAGCGTGCGCCCTGAGACGATGCAGTAAATCCTTTCTGCCGAGGCGGGCCGTTACACCCGCCCCTTCTTTAAGTCGCTTTTTTACACCCCGAAAGAGATAGATTTCGTTATCTCCGACAGTAAAGCCGCCGTATTGCCGTTCATGGTTGATCCAAATCAATCACAGACGCCGCGCATTTCACGATCATGTCTGCCTCGGAGCCGGCCATTCCGGCTCACGCACAAGAGTCATCCCCGTTCGTTGGAGGCACACATGAGCAAAAAAATGCACGCTACCCCCATGCTGGATCAGCTCGAAAGCGGTCCCTGGCCCAGTTTCATCACCGGCATCAAGCGCCTGGCCAAGGACAACGACATGGCGGTCGATCTGCTGGGACAGCTGGAACACTCCTACGAAACCCGCAAGGGTTACTGGAAGGGCGGCACCGCGAGCGTGATCGGTTACGGCGGCGGCGTGATTCCGCGTTTCTCCGAGGTCGCCGAGAAATTTCCCGAGTCGAAGGAGTTCCACACCATCCGCATCATGCCGGCGCCCGCCATGCACTACGACACTGCCACGCTGCGCAAATTCTGCGACATCTGGGAGAAGTTCGGCTCCGGCCTCATCGCGCTCCACGGCCAGACCGGCGACGTCATGCTCCAGGGTTGCACCACGGAAAACATCCAGCCCGCCTTCGACGAGTTCAACAAGCTGGGATTCGACATGGGCGGGGCCGGACCGTCGGTGCGCACCGGGATGTCCTGCGTGGGACACGCGCGCTGCGAGCATTCCTGTTACGACGAGGGACGCGCCCACCGCGAGGTGCTGAACAGTTTCATCGATGACATCCACCGGCCGGCGTTGCCGTACAAATTCAAGTTCAAGTTCTCGGGCTGCGGCAACGACTGCATGAACTCGGTGCAGCGTTCCGACATGGCCGTGATCGGCACCTGGCGCGACGACATCCAGGTAGACCAGGCGGAGGTCAAGAATTTCGTGAAGGCCAAGGGACGCGAGTACGTGATCGACAACGTCACCACGCGCTGCCCGACCCAGTGCCTGAAGCTCAAGGCCGACGACACGCTCGAGATCGACAACCGCAACTGCGTCAGATGCATGCACTGCATCAATGTCATGACCAAGGCGCTGTCGCCGGGCAAGGACCGCGGCGTCACCATCCTCGCGGGCGGCAAGCGCACGCTCAAGATCGGCGATCTCCTGGGAACCATGATCGTGCCGTTCATGAAGCTGGAAACCGACGAGGATTTCGGGAAGCTGGTTGCGCTGAGCCGGAACCTCATGGAGTTCTGGGTGGAAAACGGCTTGGAGCACGAGCGTTGCGGCGAGATGATCGAACGTATCGGTCTTAATAACCTGATCGAGGGCCTCGGCATGGAGGTGGATCCGAACATGGTCCGCCACCCCCGCACCAATCCCTATGTCCGGCTGGACGGCTGGGACGATGAGATCGAGCGCCTGAAACAGGTCAAGGCCGGCTGAGCAATACGAATTACGAATTCAACGGAGGTTATCCATGTCAGCACAACCACGCATGCCCACCGAATCCGGCACGCCGGATCATTTTCAGTACATGCATCCCACCCTGCGGCGCAATTACGGCCAATGGTCATGGCACGAGCGGCCGCGCCCCGGCGTGCTGCATCACGTGTCCCGCACCGGTGACCAGGTCTGGACCGTGCGCGCCGGAACCCAGCGGCAGATGGACGTGCACACCATTCGCAAGCTGTGCGACATCGCCGACAAATATGCCGACGGCTATGTGCGCTTCACCATCCGCTCCAACATCGAGTTCATGGTGGCGGATGAAAAGAAGGTGAAACCGCTGATCGAGGCGCTCACCAAGGAAGGCTTCCCGATCGGGGGCACCGGCAATTCCGTGTCCATGATCTCGCACACCCAGGGCTGGTTGCATTGCGACATCCCCGGCACCGACGCCTCGGGCGTGGTCAAGTCGTTGATGGATGAACTGCACCAGGAATTCATTAACGAGGACATGCCGAACCGGGTCAAGATCACGACCTCCTGCTGCCAGATCAACTGCGGCGGCCAGGGCGACATCGCCATCAACGTGCAGCACACCAAGCCCCCCAGGATCAACCACGATCTGGTGGCGAACCTGTGCGAACGGCCGAGCGTGGTGGCGCGCTGCCCGGTGGCGGCGATCCGGCCCGCCATGGTCAACGGCAGACCGTCACTGGAAGTGGATGAAAGGAAATGCATCTGCTGCGGCGCCTGTTATCCGCCGTGCCCGCCGATGCAGATCAACGATCCGGAGCACTCCAAGATCGCCATCTGGGTCGGCGGCAAGAATTCCAACGCGCGTTCCAAGCCCAGCCTGCACAAGCTGGTGGCCGCCGGCATCCCGAACAACCCGCCGCGCTGGCCGGAGGCGGCCGCGGTCGTGAAAAAAATCCTCGCCGTGTACAAGCAGGACGCGCACGCCTGGGAGCGCATGGGTGAATGGGTCGAGCGCATCGGCTGGCCGCGCTTCTTCGAGCTGACCGGCCTGCCGTTCACCAAGTTTCACGTCGACAACTGGCGCGGCGCGCGCGCCAGCCTCAATACCTCGGCGCACGTCCGCTTCTGACGGTAGTTTCAATTGGAAAAAACCAAGGGCGGGGGAGACCCCGCCCTTTGCGTTGGCGCGCGGCTTACGAACGCATCAGGTGGCCGATGATCTGGAACGAGACGACGGAGAGCACCAGGATGATGACGAAGAAGATGACGGAGCGGTTCTCGAACGGGCGGCCGCGCGACGTCTCGATGCGGTCCAGTATCCAGTCGGAGACGAAATAGAGCCCGATGGCGACCAGCGTGAAGTAGATTATTTCCACCGTGTTTGCGCCTGTTGATCGATTGCCGCCGGATTCTATCGTGTTGCGCGGCCTGGTGTTTGACTGAAATCAATGCCCTTAAATTTGCCCGCAGAAGACCCAAAGGACCTGTTTCTCCAGTGCGTTGACCTGCGAGCCATAGGGGAGCACCAAGGACGGAGATTTGTGCGCTAACCCGGGGGAATATTAGCGTTCGCTAAAAAGCCCGAGCACTTTACGTATTCGGGCTTTTTTGATTTGGTGAGGGTAATATTCACTTTAAGAAAAACGTTTTAATAATTTAAGAGAACATGAATTTGATCTGATTTATCCAGCGTTGATGGGCCAACAAGAATGGCGATAAAGAAACAGGAATTTTACGAGGGAGCAGCACTTCACCTATTAGCTCGCACGGGTGAGATCATGAGTATTCAATACGAGCCCCCATTCTTTTTCTTAAATAATCAGCTTTTGGTCCACCTGAAATACAGCACGCGAGGTCGTAGTCCATGGGGGTTCTCGTTTACTGCCGACGAACAATTGCTTTTGCGGGCTAGAGCTTCTGAATTTAAAACCGTGATTGGACTGATTTGCGGCGCCGACGGTGTGGCTGCATTCACGTACGATGACTACCTTAAGGTCGCTGCTCCAAGAAAATCTACGATTCATGTAGCTTGTTATCGTCTACATGGTGAGCATTACGAGGTGAATGGCCCGGATGGAAAGCTAGACGGAAAGGTGGCGCCATCAGATTGGAAAAGAATTCTTCAGTTTTGAGGTAATAACGCAATGAAACATCGTGACCAAGTCTTGGCGTTGTTGCAGAAGCAGATTGGCAATGCTGACGAGGTCAGGGAAATTAGCGAGACCGCTGAGGAGGTCATCAGTAAATGGGTCAATCCGTTGAGCGGAGGGAAGGAAGAAATAAACGGCCTTATCTATGGTTTGGTTCAGAGCGGAAAGACTGGGGTCTTAACGGTCACAGGTGCTATGGGTGCAGATGAGGGATACCGAACAATCGTCATTCTGACTTCCGACATTGATCCGCTTTATCAGCAGACTCTAGGGCGAGTACAAGAGGCTTTCCCTGGAATCGATATTATCGGAAAAAAGGATTTTAAGGATGCCGATGCTTTCATTCAGCGAATTAAGGGTGAGACCTGCGCTATTGTCACATCTAAGAATTCCGGTCTGTTAAGGACTCTCATTGAAAATTTTAAAAAGGGCAGGGTGCGGGGGCTTACCTGCTTGATCATCGACGACGAAGCAGATCAAGCCAGCCTTAACACACGAGAACGCCGTGCCGACGGCACTAGGAGTACGATTAACGACAGAATTGCGGAGTTGCGCGGCTTTTTCGAAAAGAACACTTATTTACAGGTAACGGCTACTCCGCAAGCCCTGTTCCTGCAGACCCCCGGGCATGATTTCAGACCTAAGTTCACCGTCTTGAGCCATCCCGGTTCTGAATACGTTGGGGGTGAGGATTTCTTTGGAGATAGATCGAATCTCGTCAGGGAGTTCGATTTGAACGACATCACTATCCTTGCTCCCGGTCCCCAGCCGACCCCAACGCTTGATATTCCAAAATCCCTTCTGCGAGCTTTGGATACGTTCATGGTTGCTGCGACGTTCAAGCGGAAAAAGGAAGCCGATCAAAATTGCGCTTTCCTTTGTCACGTAAGCACCCGCACAGACGACCATAAACACATCGTCGATCTACTGCGGAAGTACAAGACAGACTTGGCCGCTGGTGTGAAGGGAGGGAATCATACGATCATTAAGCGGCTTAAGGCCGCTTATGACGATTTAGCATCGACCCATGATGGATTAAGGGCAACCAGTTTTGAAGAACTGGTGGAAGCTATTGGATTTTTCTCGCCGGGTATCACCGTCAAATTAGTCAACGGTGAGACAGACGAGGATGTGGCCGTCAGATCGCCTTACAACCTTTTTGTCGGCGGAAACAAACTTGGCCGTGGAGTCACCATAAAGAACCTGCTGGTCAGCTACTATGGACGTAACCCGAAAAAGCCACAAGCTGACACGGTGCTACAGCATGCCCGCATGTACGGTTATCGCAGGAAGGATATCGGGTTGTTGAGGTTGTTTCTTCCTCGGGAGCTACACATCGTCTTCAAGGCCATCAACAAGATGGAACGCGGATTGCGTGACCTTATCGCCCGGAATCCGACAGAAGAATTCCGCGGGGTATACGTAGAGAGCGGACTTAACCCGACACGGAAAAACATTTTGGCACCAGGTGCAATTGGAGTGTACTCCGGTGGCAGCAATTACAACCCTGCACAAATCATGCGTGATGAATCTGTAAAGGTATCTACAGAGAAGTTAAATAAGAAGCTGGAAAGTATACCTGATGAGAGTTACGCAGAGATGCCTATTGAGGATATGCAAGCTCTTATCCGATTGACGATCCCAGATCAGGCACAATCCGAACATGTTTGGAATCCAATTGCGGTCGCAGAATCGCTCGTTCAATTCGCCAATCTCCATAAGCAAACGACAGGCTACGTCTATGTAGATCGTGATCGTGAACTTGAGGCTAACCGCCGTGAGACTCAAGGAATCTTGACTGGTGGTGAAGCTGATTTAGTGCCACGTGACAAAATCACCATATTTATGCTTAGGACCGGCCATGCTCGCGGGAAAAATCCTGCTTGGTGGCCACAGATTAGATTTCCGGATGGACGCTATGCGTTCGCTTTTGCGATTTAATTTGACACGAAAAAATTCTCCCCGTGATAGTTTTTATGTGGAATAGTGCACAATTATGCCAGCCAAAAAACAGAAAGACGGACGTAAAAAAATACAAAAGGCGCCACGCGCTATTGATTTATTTTGTGGATGTGGGGGCCTCACTTTAGGCATAAAACAGGCTGGTTTTAATGTTGTCGGAGCTGTGGAGATTGACTCGCTGGCGGTACAAACCTACAAAGTAAATCATCCCGAAGTTCAGGTTTGGCATAAAGATATCCGCAAACTTACGTCTCCTCAGATCCTAAAGGCACTTGGTCTGAAACGCGGCGAACTCGATCTTCTTGCCGGATGTCCACCATGCCAAGGTTTCAGTGCGATACGTCGGCTCAATGGCGGACGCCGTATCAGAGATGAGCAAAACGATCTGATCTTTGAGTTTCTCCGCCTCGTTAGAGGACTTCGACCAAAGGCCATCATGATGGAGAACGTACCCGGCCTTGCAGACAATGCACGTTTGCCGAAACTCAAATCTGCGTTGAGGCAGTTGGGCTACATCGTGAATGTGAAAGTGAAGGATACCCGCAATTTCGGCGTACCTCAGCGGCGACGCCGGCTCATTCTCCTGGCTGGTTATGGTGCCGAAATCCCTTTTGCGGCACCCGCTCGTCGCATTCACACCGTAGGAGAGACGTTTGCCAAACTTGGAAAACGTCGTGCAAAGCGCGACGTTCTGCATAATCTGCCCGAACAGCGTAGCGAGAAGGTAAAACAACTCATCCGGTTGATCCCCAAGGATGGAGGCAGTCGAATAGATTTGGACAAAAAATGGCAGCTTGAATGCCACCGGAAATGCGATGGTTTCAGTGACGTTTATGGACGCATGAAATGGAATGACGTTGCGCCGACTATCACCGGCGGTTGCTGCAATCCATCCAAGGGACGGTTTCTCCATCCAACAAGAAACCGCTCGATCACTCTGCGAGAAGCCGCGCTGCTTCAGAGTTTCCCACCTGATTACTACTTCTCTCTCGAACGTGGGAAATACCCTGCTGCTCAAATGATTGGTAACGCCCTGCCCCCGGAGTTCATTCGTCGACACGCTACTCAGATTGCGAGAGTCTTAAAACGACTTTCGTGAAGTTCGAGCGCACCATAATAAATATGGCTGACTTGAAACAACTGCTGCTTAATAAGCTTACCCCTCGGCAAGCAGATGCTGTGCAATCCCCGAAACGGCGTGTACTTGTCGTTGCCGGTGCGGGCTCAGGTAAAACTGAGGTAATGGCGAGGCGCATCGCTTGGTGGGTGGGAGTTGAAAATGTGCCGAAAGACCAAATTGTCGCCTTTACATTCACGGATCGCGCAGCTGAGGAGATGAAGTTTCGCATCCGTACTTGGCTTGGGAAAGTCACGCCAAAAGGCGAGGAAGTCGCGCTTGGTGGAATGTATGTGGGAACGATTCATGGCTTCTGCCTTGCCAAGATTCGGGAGTTTTGGCCCGATGAGTATCATAACTATGACATTCTGGACGAAAGTGCACGCGCGGCACTGATACTTCGCGGATTTAATGGCGTGCTGGCCTTGAGAGAGCTACGCGCGGCGTTACCAAAACGCCAGGATGGTTCTCAGGCTAGTCAATCGGAAACCTTCGAGCAATTCACGCAAGCCTATGACCAGCTTCAAGAGCATAACCGGTTCGCAGTTCGCCTGCCAAAATCACCTCCTCCGATTGAACTTGGCGAAGCGGAGGAAGAGTGGTGCAAGAAGGCAAAGCTTCTTACCGACGTTGGTTCTTCAGAAAGCGCAAAAGCGCTAGCCGTTTCCGCCGCCCGCTACTACGCCTATCTGCGCTGCCGGCGATTTCTGGATTTCAGCACGTCACAGGCAGAGTTTATTCGCTGCCTGGAAGCTGATAAGGAAAGACGAAAGGAATTGCAGAAATCGAATGTTCATCTCGTTGTCGATGAGGTTCAGGACATCAACCCAATTCAAATGCAGCTCATCCGTCTATTGACTGACGAATCTGGCAGGCTTATTTCTGTCGGCGACCATAGGCAATCTATTTACGGTTTTCGCGGGGCTAAAGTAGAGCTGATCGCCGAGCTTTGGGAAGAATTCAAAAAGGACAAGGACGCCGAGATTGTTGATTTGCAGGAAAACTTTCGTTCGACACAACGAATCATCCACGTTGCAAACAAATGGGCGGAAACAATCGGATCGGTCAGATCGATGGAAACACTCGCTATGAAGCACGGGAGTAAACATCGAACCGACCATCACCCTTCACATGTTGCGTTGATAGGTTTTGATAAACGAATTGACGAAGCTCAATGGATTTCGCAAGCAATTCGCGAAATTGTTCCGACCGAAGCGCAAGGTGCGTTGCACGATAAGCGCGACGGTAAACATCGTGGGCTTACACTTTCCGATGTTGCCATATTGGTTCGTTCGTCCACGGACGTTCGCACATATATGCGAACTCTAGAGAAAGCCGGTATTCCTTCGATTGTCCGAGCAGGCCCTGATCTTTTTTCGCAGCCTGAAGTTCTGTTTCTCATTGGCGCAATCGGAATTACTGCGGGCATTGACCAGTTTTACGGTTCTAAAATCGGAAATAAGAGCCTGCCGAAACGTATTGAGTCTGTCCTTGCTTGTGCGCCTGAGCCAGAAGCTGTTCTTCGTGCAGCGGCTCGACAATTGCGATCGTCCCAACTCGCGATGAGCCGTGAGGTAGAAGACAGAACGGTTCTTGCTGCCACAATGATTCGCGAGAGGATCGAGGGCAAGTCATTTCACACAGGACAAACGAAGATACTGAGAACGCAGGGATTGAGAAATTTTCTTGAACGGAAACAGGAACTGCGTCGTCTTTTTCCGCAGCAGCTTTTTCATTGGCTGCTTTCGGAAGCGGAAGTGGAAAACTGGGACACCTGTGAGGGGAGGGGTCAGGCCGCGATGTATCACTTGGGCGCTCTGAGCGGGTTGATTACGGGAATCGAAACACCGGGCTGGACAAACACGAAATCATACAAATGGCAGATCATCGGCCTCTGCCAGTATGGCGCGGAAGATGGCCGCGCGAAAGAGCAGCCGCTCATGGTGCAGCCTGAAGCTGTCACGATCAGCACAATTCACGCGGTCAAGGGATTAGAGTTTCCAGCAATATTTTTGGCTGATGTTTGTGCTCGCCGGTTTCCCTCAAATAATGCTCGTCAAAAGAAGAAACTGCCGTTGGGTGAAAAAATATCCCATGATATTGATGTTGAGGGACTTTCTGATAACGAAAATCACGACGGCGAAAGGCGTTTGATGTATGTAGCGTTGACTAGAGCGGAGAGATTTCTATTTATAAGCCACTCTGGGGAAGAAACGTCAAGATTCATTCAGGGGGTCAAAGGAACAAAGAGGAAACCAGGCATCCCCGGTTTACGCAAGATCATTGAAGAGTCTGGTGGTCGTGTCACAAATGATTCCGCGGCTCTGTTGCGCGAGCTTAAGTACGCACCCAAAGAACACATGCGCGATTTGCAACTCGCGACTTCGTTTTCCGACCTTCGCTACTATTTGGCGTGCCCACACGATTTTTATCTGAGAAAAGTCATGGGATTCGCGCCAACGATTGATCAAGCATTCGGTTATGGTCGTGGTGTTCACAACCTTATGAGAGCGATTCATGCTGAACCGCAACGTTGGGTGAGGTTGGCCGGCGATCGAAGGAAGCTTGAGGCGGAAATTCAAAAGCAAATTGACCGCGGTCTTTTCTATCTACGCTATACAACGGGCGATCCGGCAAAAAACATGTGGAAAAAGGGGATAGAGGTTGTCGCAGATTATATCGAACGTTTTGCTGGCGAACTCAATGGCCTGATGTTTGAGCCGGAGAAGGCCTTTGAAACGCTCGTCGAATATCCTGACAAGGACGGGGGAGCATTAGTTTCAGGAGCAATCGATCTTGTCAGACACGATGATCCGCCTAGAGTTACACTCATTGATTTCAAATCGGGTGATCCTGATTCCGACAAACACACGAAATTGGACGAGGAGGAAATGAAGTTGCAGCTTGCGATCTATGCGCTCGCGGCGAAGAAGGAGTTGGAATACCAACCAGAGGAGGGGTTGGTTCGGTATCTTGGCGCGAAACAGGACGACAAGCGAGAACTGCGCGTTCCGTTAGATAAACCGCATCTTGAATCTGCACAGAGCCGAGTCGCACAAACTGCTGCCGAAATCCGTGATCGAAAGTTCAATAGCGGGCCGAAAGCTGCTGCGGCTGAAGGCAAATGCCGGTGCTCCATTTGCGACTTTGTTGGAATCTGCGGTCAGAAGGAAGCGGGCGTATATAAAAAGTCTAAGCCCAATGCATGGTGATACAGATGGCCGATGTATTCTCAAGTCAAAAACGCTCTGCCATCATGGCTCGAATTCGTGGCCGCGAAAACAAACGGACAGAACTTGCATTAGTAGGCATTTTGCGACGCAATAAAATCACCGGTTGGCGACGACACCAGCCGTTGTTCGGAAGGCCTGACTTTGTTTTCCACCAGCAGCGTTTGGTTTTGTTCGTGGATGGCTGCTTCTGGCATTGTTGCCCAAAGCATGCAACACAGCCGGGGTCGAACCGCGCATTCTGGATGCGAAAACTTCAGCGAAACCGGGCACGCGACCGGCTGGTAAATCAAACATTGCGTAAGGCCGGGTGGAAGGTGGTTCGTATTTGGCAGCACGATCTGACCCGGAAGAACGAAGTACGGGTAGTAACCCGCATCAGCAAACGCCTCGCTCTTTGAATAGGTAAGTTCAGGCTCAATTGATCATTTTTTTGGCGATGAATGACCGCATTTGGTTTATAGCGGAAACCCTAACCTGAAACACTCCCTTAGCGTTTCTTGATCGCACTTATTCGCTCGGATTCCATGGTTTTGCAGGTGTATGATTGACACACATCAAGGCCACTCTAACCTCCGTATATCAGCATTCATGCGATATTCTTTGTGGTTTACTTACGATCCTGTACACATGAGTATTTCGTGAAATACCCGGCCATTATCCTGCGCCTGCTGATGCTGTGCCTGCTCGTGGTCGTGGCGGCCACGGCGCGCGCCGAGACCATCGATGCGCGCTATCCGGCGGTGAAGGGGTTTTTCCCGCAGGCGGACCGCTTCGGCGCGATCGAAGGCAATCCGCCCGCCGCCGCCGTTTACCGGGGCGACCGGCTGCTCGGCTATGCCTACCTGACGGCCGACATCCTCCGCATCCCGGCTTACTCCGGCCATCCCATCAACACCCTGGTCGGTTTCGATCTGGCCGGGCAAATCGTCGGCATCCGCATCGTCGAACATCAGGAACCCATCCTGGTGGTGGGCATCACCGAGGAACGCCTGCAGCAATTCGCGCGGCAGTACCAGGGCAAGTCCGTGTTCGACGACGTCGTCATCGGCGCCGGCACGCCGGGTCAGGTGGCCATCGACAGCATCTCCGGGGCCACCATCACGGTGATGGTCGAGAACGCCACCCTGATGCGCAGCGTCCGCCGCGTGGCCGAAGCGCGCGGCCTTACGCCGCCGGCCCTGCCCGTGGCCGCGCAAGCGCCGGCCGAACCGGTGCAGCCGGCAACGACCACTTTCCCGGCAACCTCGGATGCGCCGGTCTCACGGCCGGCTGCCAGCGCCCCGGGTACTGCCGCGCCGCGCGCGTCCACGCCGCTGAAATCCGGACCCGCTTCCATGGCCGCGGCCGAGGAGGAACCCATCTGGGTCGGCGTCTGGCGCCAACGCACTTTCCAGATTGCGATCATGATCGCCGGCCTGACCATCCTGACATTGATATTGGTGTTCCAGGACTGGCTCGCGAAACGGCCGCGCCTGCTGGTTTACGTGCGCGACGGTTTTCTGCTGTACACGATTTTTTTCATCGGCTGGTATTCGCTGGCGCAGCTCTCCGTCGTCAACGTGCTCACCTTCACGCATTCCATCATGCGCGGTTTTCAGTGGGAAGGTTTTCTCATCGACCCCATGATGTTCATCCTGTGGTCGTTCGTGGCGGTGACGCTGCTGCTCTGGGGGCGCGGCGTCTATTGCGGCTGGCTCTGTCCGTTCGGCGCGCTGCAGGAGCTGACGCAGCAGATCGCGCGCCGGTTCAATATACGCCAGTTCGAGTTTTCCCAGATGGTGCACGAACGGCTGTGGGCCCTGAAGTACATCATCCTGCTGGCGCTGTTCGGCGTATCGCTGCAGTCGCTGGTGCAGGCCGAACGCATGGCCGAGATCGAGCCGTTCAAGACCGCCATCACCATGCGTTTCCAGCGCGAGTGGGGTTACGTCCTGTTTGCCGCCGCGCTCATTCTGGTCTCGGCCATCAACCGCAAGTTCTATTGCAAGTATCTCTGCCCGCTCGGCGCGGCGCTGACCATCCCGGGCAAGTTCCGTATTTTCGACTGGCTGCGACGGCACCGCGAATGCGGCCGTCCGTGCCAGGTATGCGCGGTCGAATGCGAGGTGCAGGCGATCCGCAAGAACGGCGAGATCAACGCCAACGAGTGCCACTACTGCCTCGACTGCCAGGTGACCTACTGGAACGACCGCAAATGCCCGCCGGAAGTCGAGCGGCGCAAGCGCCGGGAACGCGCGCCGCGCGCGCTGGAGCTGGTGCGGGCGATGGAATCGCACATGGGCCCCTCCGGCCTCGACGACGTCGGTCCTGGCTGCGACGGATGCTCGCGCCGACCCGAGCGCTGAAACCCCTTTCTCGCGCGGATTCGCGCCAATTTTCAATTTTTGATTTGACTCATATCAAGTGTGGTTATTCTTGATTTATATCAAGGAGTGACCACGGCCTGAAACATACAGTGCGTCCACTGCAACGATTCTGAATGGTTTTTCTCATCTTTGACGCGGAGGAACACAATATGAAGTATAAGCACGCAGCATTCGCCGCCGGTCTGATTACAGCGACGGCGCTGTCCTTCACCAGTGCCATGGCGGAGGAAAAACCTTCCGGCCATCCGGGCACGCCGGAAACCGAGATGCGCTACAAGGGCGCGCCGGTACCGATCAAGCCCGAGGAGGCCGAGACCGTGGTGTCGCCGAAGGCACCGGCCTTGACCACGGCGGAATTCACCCGCGCCAAGCAGATCTACTTCGAGCGTTGCGCCGGTTGCCACGGCGTGCTGCGCAAGGGCGCCACCGGCAAGCCGCTGACGCCGGACATCACCCTCAAGAAGGGCACCGATTACCTCAAGGTGTTCATCAACTACGGTTCGCCCGCGGGCATGCCGAACTGGGGCACCTCCGGCGATCTCACCGCCGAGGACGTGGACCTCATGGCGCGCTTCCTGCAACACGAGCCGCCGACGCCGCCCGAGTTCGGCATGAAGGAAATGAAGGACACCTGGAAGGTTCTGGTCGCGCCCGACAAGCGTCCGAAGAAGAAGCTGAACAACATCAATCTCGCCAATCTGTTCTCGGTCACGCTGCGCGACAGCGGCGAAGTGGCGCTGATCGACGGCGACACCAAGAAGATCGTGAATATCGTGAAGACCGGCTACGCGGTGCACATCTCGCGCACGTCGGCTTCCGGCCGCTACCTGTACGTCATCGGCCGTGACGCCAAGATCAACCTCATCGACCTGTGGATGGAAAAGCCGGACAACGTTGCCGAGATCAAGATCGGCCTCGAGGCGCGTTCGGTCGACACCTCCAAGTACAAGGGCTATGAGGACAAGTACGCGATCGCCGGAGCCTACTGGCCGCCGCAATTCACCATCATGAAGGGCGACACGCTCGAGCCGATCAAGATCGTCGCCACCCGCGGCTTCACGGTGGACACGCAGGAGTATCATCCGGAACCGCGCGTGGCCTCCATCGTGGCCTCGCACTTCAAGCCCGAGTTCGTGGTGAACGTCAAGGAAACCGGCAAGATTCTGATGGTGAACTACAAGGATCTCGATAACCTCGAGGTCACCGAGATTGGCGCCGCACGCTTCCTGCACGACGGCGGTTGGGATTCCACCAAGCGCTATTTCCTGGTGGCCGCGAACCAGTCGAACAAGATCGCGGTGGTGGATGCCAAGGAAGGTGAGCTCGAGAAGTTGGTCGACGTGGGCAAGATCCCGCACCCAGGACGCGGAGCGAATTTCATTGATCCCAAGTTCGGTCCGGTGTGGGCGACGGGGCACCTCGGCGACGATACGATCGCGCTCATCGGTACCGATAAAGAGAAGCACAAGGCGAACGCATGGAAGGTAGTGCGTACCCTGAAAGGCCAGGGCGGCGGGTCGCTGTTCATCAAGACCCATCCGAAGTCCAAAAACCTGTGGGTCGACACCGCGCTCAACCCCAATGCCGAGATCAGCCAGTCGGTGGCGGTGTTCGATATTGCCAATCTCGACAAGCCTTACCAGGTCGTGAAGATCGCCGAAATGGCGGGCCTGGGCGAGGGTCCGAAGCGCGTGGTACAGCCCGAGTACAACAACAAGGGCGACGAAGTCTGGTTCTCCGTGTGGAACGGCAAGACCCAGGAATCGGCCATCGTCGTGGTTGACGACAAGACGCGCAAGCTCAAGACCGTGATCAAGGACAAGCGCCTGATCACGCCGACGGGCAAGTTCAACGTGTATAACACGCAGCACGACGTCTACTAGTATCCGTGGCAATATGGGGCGGGAGCCATCCCGCCCCATCTTTACGAGAGAGCAGGTTCGCATGCGCAGGCCCAGGCATAAGACCGGCATCATTCTCGCGGCGCTGAGCGCGCTGTGGTCAGGCACGGCTTGCGCCGAAATCTCCGCGTCACGCCAGGCCGAACTGATGCACCTGCTGGTGCAGGACTGTGGCTCGTGTCACGGGTTGACGCTCAAGGGCGGGCTCGGACCGGCCCTGACCCGGGAGGCGCTGAACGGAAAGGCCCCCATCATGTTGCGCGAAGTCATTCTGCATGGCCGGCCGGGAACACCGATGCCGCCATGGAAAAGTTTCATGAGTGCGCCGGAAGCAGACTGGCTGGTGCAGGTTTTGCTCGAGGGCACGGCCGATGCGCCTTAAGGTTCTTCTCGTTTCATTCCTCGTTTTACTGGTTTCGGCCTGTGCCACCCCGCGTGGCACTGGCGACCTCGGCGTCATCATCGAGCGCGCCGCCGGCAGCGTGCAGATAGTGGAAACCACGACGCGCACGCGTCTGGCGCAAATTGCGGGGTTGGGCGACCTGTCGCACGCCTCGCTGGTGTATTCGCGCGACGCGCGCTACGCCTATGTCTTCGGGCGCGACGGTGGCCTGACCAAAGTGGACCTGCTGCGCGGGCGCATCGACAAGCGCATCGTGCAGGCGGGCAACGCCATCGGCGGGGCTATCTCGCAGGACGGGCGTCTGATCGCGGTTTCCAATTACGAGCCGGGCGGGGTAAAGATATTCACCGCCGACACGCTCGAACTGCTGGCCGACATTCCGGCCGGTTCGGGCGACAGCCAGCGCCGTTCCAAGGTGGTGGGGCTGGTGGATGCGCCGGGCGAGTGCTTCGTGTTCTCGCTCTATGACGCCGGCGAAATCTGGATCGCGGACATGCACGACCCGCGCCAGCCGCAGCTGCGTAAATTCACCCATATCGGCAAGCTGCCCTACGACGGCACGGTCACGCCCGACGGACGTTTTTATATCGCCGGACTCTTTGGCGAAGACGGCCTCGCGCTGCTCGACCTGTGGCAGCCGGACAAGGGCGTGCGCCGCGTGCTGGAAGGTTACGGACGCGGGCAGGAACCCTTGCCGGTCTTCAAGATGCCGCACATGGACTACTGGGCGCAGGCCGGCGGCAACGCCTACGTGCCGGCGGTGGGCAGATCCGAGGTGCTGGTGATCGACCAGAAAGACTGGAAAGAGGCGGGGCGCGTCGCCGTGGCCGGCCAGCCGGTGTTCGTGGTGGCGCGTCCCGACGGGCGCCAGGTGTGGGTGAATTTCGCGCCGCCGCACAACGACACGATACAGGTGATCGACACGCTGTCGCTCGCGGTGATTCGCACGCTCAAGCCCGGAAAAGCCGTGCTGCACATGGAATTCACCCCGCGCGGCGAACAGGTGTGGATGTCGGTGCGCGACGAGAACCGCGTGGACGTGTACGACACCGGCACGTTTGAGCGCGTGGCCTCCTTGCCCGCCGACAAGCCGAGCGGGATTTTCTTCACTCCGCGCGCACACCGGATTTCCCAATGAGGCCGGAACTCACCGAACTCGACCGCCACCTGCTCAACGATTTTCAGCAGGATTTCCCGCTGTCCGCCACGCCGTATGCGGACATGGCGCGCACTCTTGGTGTGAACGAGGAAGAGGTGCTGGCGCGCTTGCGCGAACTGAAACAGGCCGGCGCCATCAGCCGCGTGGGTGCAGTGGTGCGGCCGAACACGGTGGGGGTCAGCACGCTCGCGGCCATGGCGGTGCCGCCGGAGGAACTGGAGGCGGTCGCCGCCATCGTCAACGGCTATACCGAGGTGAATCACAATTACGAGCGCGAGCACCGCCTGAACCTGTGGTTCGTGGCGACCGCGCCGGACGTGGAGCACCTGACCGCGGTGCTGGACGAAATCGCCGGCCGCTGCGGTTACGAGGTCTTGTCCTTCCCGCTGGTGGAGGATTACCACATAGATTTGGGATTTGAGTTAAGAATATGACGAGGCGAATGAGTGCAAAATCTCACGGCAGTACGAACGAGCACAGCGAGGCAGGGATTCGTGCGAAATCTGCCATGCCGGAACTGAACGTCATCAAACATTCCGCGGCAACGCTACAGCGGCCCCCGGTGGACGAAGCCGACCGGCGTCTGCTGGCGGCGATCCAGCACGGATTGCCGCTGACCCCGCGGCCGTATGCCGGGATTGCGGCCGGACTGGGCATCTCCGAGGCAGAAGTGGTGGCGCGTTTGGCATACCTGAAGGAAGCCGGCGTGATCCGCCGTTTCGGCGTGGTGGTGCGGCATCACGAGCTCGGTTATTCCGCCAACGCCATGGTGGTGTGGGACGTGCCGGACGAACAGGTGACCGGGCTCGGACACTGCCTCGCCGGTTTCGATTTCATCACGCTCTGCTACCGGCGCCCGCGGCATCTGCCGCAGTGGCGCTACAACCTCTATTGCATGATCCACGGCAAGAGCCGCGAGGAGGTGCTGGCGCATCTCGAGTGGATGGTCAATCACTGCGGCCTGCAAAGTCTGCCGCATGAGGTGCTGTTCAGCCGCCGGCGTTTCAAGCAGCGCGGCGCGCTGTATGCGATGCCGGCCGGCGCGGGGACGCGATAATGGATACCACCGACCGCGACATCATCAACGATCTCCAGGGCGGTTTTCCGCTCAGCGAACGCCCGTATGCCGAGGCCGCGGCCAGGCTCGGCCTGACCGAGGACGAGCTGATCCGGCGCCTCGATGACCTGCTGGAAAAGGGCGCGCTTACCCGCTTCGCCCCGATGTATCACGCCGAGCGCCTGGGCGGGGCGCTCACGCTCGCGGCCATGAAAATTCCGGCCGATGAATTCGAGCGCGTGGCCGGGATCGTGAACGGTTTTCCCGAAGTGGCGCACAACTACGCGCGCGAGCATGAATTCAACATGTGGTTCGTGCTGGCGACCGAGACGCCGCAGCGTATCAACGAGGTCATCGGCGAGATCGAAAAGGCCACCGGTTATCGCGTGTACAACATGCCCAAGCTGGAGGAATTTTTCGTCGGCCTGAGGTTCGAGGCATGAGCGCCGCCACCGCCTTGCGCGGACAGCCGGCGGATACGGCACCGGCGCTCGACGCGCTCGACCGCCGCATCATCGTCGCGACGCAGGAAGGCCTGCCGCGCGTGAGCCGGCCGTATCATGCGATTGCGGAACAGCTGGGCGTCAGCGCCGGGGAAGTGATGGCGCGCCTGCAATGCATGCTCGACAGCGGCGTGATCCGCCGCATCGGCGCGGTGCCGAATCACTATCTGCTGGGTTACAAGGCCAATGGCATGTCGGTGTGGAACGTCCCGGATGAACGCATCCGCGAGCTGGGGCAGAAAATCGGCGCGCTCGATTTCGTCAGCCACTGCTACCATCGCCCGCGGCATCTGCCCGGCTGGCCGTATAATCTTTTCGCCATGGTGCACGGGCGTGATCGCCCGGAAGTGGAAGCCAAGGTGGCGCAGATCGCGGAGCTGCTGGGCGCGGCCGATCATGGCCATACGGTGCTGTACAGCACGCGTATTCTGAAAAAGACGGGTTTGAGAATTTCGTAGGTTGGGCTGAGCGCAGCGAAGCCCAACATGGGCGCAAATAGTTGGGTTTCGGCGCAATACGCCTCAACCCAACCTACATTAAGCCGAGTGAGGCAAGATGTTCCGGATATCGCAATACATGCAGGAAATCCTCAGCCCGACGCCGCTCGGGCCGAAGCGCAATCCGCCCGGGCCGGTGGTGATCTGGAACCTGATCCGCCGTTGCAACCTGACCTGCAAGCACTGTTATTCGATCTCGGCCGATACCGATTTCCCCGGCGAGCTGTCGACCGCCGAAGTGTTCAAGGTCATGGACGATCTCAAGGGCTTCCGTGTGCCGGTGCTGATCCTCTCGGGCGGCGAGCCGCTGATGCGTCCGGATATCTTCGATATCTCACGGCGCGCCAAACAGATGGGCTTTTACGTCGGCCTGTCCACCAACGGCACGCTGATCGACGAATCCAACATCGATCGCATCGCGGAAATCGGCTACGACTACGTCGGCATCAGCATCGACGGCCTGCGCGAGACCCACGACCGTTTCCGCCGTCTCGAAGGCGCCTACGACGCCTCGATGAAGGCGATCCGGCTGTGCCATCAAAAGGGCATCAAGGTCGGCATGCGCTTCACCATGACCCAGGACAACGCCAGCGAACTTCCCGATCTGTTGAATCTCATGGAGGCCGAAGGCATCGACAAGTTTTACCTGTCGCATCTCAATTACGCCGGCCGCGGCAACATCAACCGCAAGGACGACGTGATCCTCAAAACCACGCGCTGGGCCATGGACCTGCTGTTCGACCGTTGCCGGGACTACACGCAGCGCGGCCTGCACAAGGAATTCGTCACCGGCAACAACGACGCCGACGGCGTTTACCTGTTGTTCTGGGTACGCCGGCATTTCCCGCATCTGGAAGATCACATGCGCGCCAAGCTGGCGCAGTGGGGCGGCAATTCCTCGGGCGTGAACATCGCCAATATCGACAACCTCGGCAACGTCCATCCCGACACCTTCTGGTGGCATTACAGTCTGGGCAGCGTGAAAGAACGGCCGTTCTCGCAGATCTGGCAGGACACCTCCGACCCGCTCATGGCCGGGCTCAAGGCCAGCCCGCGTTCCATCAAGGGCCGCTGCGGCGCGTGTCGGTACTTCGACGTTTGCGGCGGCAACACGCGCGTGCGCGCGCACCAGCTCACCAACGATCCCTGGGCCGAGGACCCGGCCTGCTATCTCACCGACGAGGAAATCGGCGTCGAAGGGCTTGGGGAGCGTCTGCGGAACAGGCCGTATAGCCGCATTCCGGTGACCTCTGCAAAGTAATACATGTCCACGGCATCGCTGATTCGTTCAGCGAGCCTCCGATTAATTCAAAAATACTATGTCTTTCTGGTGTATCGCGAACCCGGGCGATGCCCGGTCCCGTCGTGTAGCTGCCACAGGGCCGGACTGGAATGCGCTCCCTGCGTTGGAGATTTTTCAAAAAATGCCGGAATGGTGATTTGAATAAAGGGCTTCTTGAAACCAAGCGTGCGGTAAGTGGTACCGAGTTCGTCTGCCCAGCGGATCGCTATCGCCTTCTCCTGCTCTCTTCCGGCGTCGTCGAGCAATATGGTGGCGCCCGGCTTGAGCCTTTGCTTCATGACGGGCAACAAACCATATCTTCCTCCGCGCGTGTGACCCGGAGGGCCGTCGCATACCACCATGACAAACTTGTCAGGCATCTGCTCCAAAGGAGCGGAATACCAGGAAAAATCCCCGAAATCCTTCAGCGGGCTGAAACACAAACGTACCGAGAGAATTTTAAATCTCCTGATATATCTGTTTACCCTTTTGTACCACAGTTGATCATGCTCGAGTGCCCAAACAGTATTTCCTGTGCTCTGTGCGATCACTCCAAGCAGAATTGTCGTTAATCCTGAGCCGCATTCCAAAATAGGCCCATGAGAGGCACACGCGAGTTGCAGACAACTTAACAAATATTCATTTGAAGCAGACCAGCCTTCGTTGCCCCAGCCGTAGATTAAATCGGAAATTACTGTGCCCGGTGCTGCGATAACACCCAGTGGATTTCGTGAAAATTTTGTTATGGCGCGCCAGAAAACAAAATCGCGATGCCGCACACGCACATACCGCCGCAGGGATTCAGGTAGTACCGCTTTGGGAACATTTAACAGGCTGGACACTTAAACGATATTCTCACATATTTTCCCAACCTGCGTATAATTCACGGGAATTCCGCGAGGTTTTGCCGTCGTCCGGCGGCCGCCCCCATGGTGAATTTATTGGCTCTGGCGCTGGGTAATTTGGAAAAGATGATTTTATGTCATGCCGGCGACAGCACGCTCAATCAGTCCGGAAATCGCAGCAATTAAATGACGCACCGCCTTTTGTCATAATGGCCAAAAGATGCCAAAGCATGCCAAACCAATCATGACCATGAAGCGCCACGCCTGGTTATTCATCATTCCTGCCCTTTTGTTTTTCTTGCAAGCCGCCACGGCAGATGAGGCAACGCCGCTGGCCAAATCCTATGCCGATCATTGCGCCTCCTGCCACGGCGCGGCCCGCCTGGGCGGTATGGGTCCGGCGCTGCTGCCGGAGAATCTGGGGAGGTTGAAGCGCGAGGAGGCGCAGGCCGTCATCAAGGATGGGCGCGCGCTGACGCAAATGCCGCCATTCCGCGACAAGCTTTCGGATGCGCAGATCAAGGCGCTGGCGGATTTCATCTACACGCCACCGGCGCAGACACCGATCTGGGAACTGGTGGACATGCGTGCCTCGCAGGTTATCCATCACAAGCCCGGGAGCCTGCCGGACAAGCCGGTGTTCAAGGCCGACCCGCTCAATCTCTTCATCGTGGTCGAGCTCGGCGATCACCACGCGACCCTGCTCGACGGCGACAAATTCGAGCCAATTATCCGGTTCCCGACGCGTTTCGCGCTGCACGGCGGGCCGAAATTCTCGCCCGACGGGCGCTTCGTCTATTTCGGTTCGCGCGACGGCTGGGTCAGCAAGTTCGATATCTACAACCTGAAATACGTTGCCGAGATCCGCGCCGGCATCAACATGCGCAACATCGCCGTCTCCGGCGACGGCCGCTTCGTGATCGCGGGCAATTACCTGCCGCATACCCTGGTGGTGCTGGATGCCGCGGACCTGACGCCGCTCAAGATCATCCCGGTGCGGGACGACGCCGGCAAAAGCTCGCGCGTCAGTGCAGTCTACGACGCCGCGCCGCGCAAGAGCTTCATCGCCGCGCTCAAGGACATTCCCGAGGTGTGGGAGATTCCTTACGACGACAAGGCCGAACCGGTCTATCCGGGGCTGGTGCACGACTACCGCCTGGGCGAGGCGATCGCCGAGAAAGGACCGTTCCCGGTACGCCGCATCCGGCTTGATGATTATCTCGACGATTTTTTCTTCGAC
Source organism: Sulfuricaulis limicola (assembly GCF_002355735.1). GTDB lineage: Bacteria > Pseudomonadota > Gammaproteobacteria > Acidiferrobacterales > Sulfurifustaceae > Sulfuricaulis > Sulfuricaulis limicola. Next base: position 281,263 of record NZ_AP014879.1, read on the forward strand.
CAGTCGTACGAGCACCTGATCGGCGCCGCGCGCAACGGCAAGAACGGCCAGGTGGTGAGCCTGATCGTGGGCCGCAAGATCGCCGACGTGGATTTGCCCGGCCTGCCGCATCTGGGATCGGGCATCACCTGGGATTACAAGGGGACCCCGGTGCTGGCCACGCCCAATCTCAAGGAAGGCACGATCACCGTCATCGACATGAAGACCTGGAAGACTATAAAGAACATCAAGACCCTTGGTCCGGGTTTTTTCATGCGTTCCCACGAAAACACGCCCTATGCCTGGGCCGATTCCATGTTCAGCCCGAACAAGGAAGCGCTCGAGATCATCGACAAGAACAAGCTGGAAGTCGTTAAAACCCTCCGGCCCTCACCCGGCAAGACCGCGGCGCACACCGAATTCACGCGCGACGGCAAATACGCGCTGGTGAGTATCTGGGAAATGGACGGCGCGCTGGTGGTGTACGACGCCGCGACCTTCAAGGAAGTGAAACGCCTGCCGATGAAAAAACCCTCGGGCAAGTACAACGTTTACAACAAGATCACCCGTTCGGCGGGCACCAGCCACTGAATCCCACACCGGTTGTATCAGTATCCGCACGCCTTTCCGGAATCGGGCGCATAATGAATTTGTATGAAACCCCATCCTCCGGAAAACCGGAAAGGAGGCGCACATGCCCCAGGTACAGGAACGGCTGGAAGTCGAATTCGACGAGGACGGTTTGTTGCGGAACCCCGCGCAGTGGAACGAAACCGTCGCGCAGCAAATCGCGTGGCACGATGGCATCGGCCAGCTCACGGACGATCACTGGGAAATCATCCGTTCGCTGCGGGATCATTACGCGAAGTTCGGTGTGGCCCCCGCCATGAGTCACGTCTGCCGCAGCCACGGCAAGGACCGGCACTGGATACATGACCTGTTTCACTCCTGTCTCGGTGCCTGGCGCGTCGCGGGCCTGCCCAATCCGGGCGAGGAAGCCAAGGCCTATCTGAGCGGCATGTAGCCCGACCACCGACCCGGTCCCGGTGTTTGACCCAGATCAAGCAAGCCGGACGATCGCGCGGTATCCTCTTCCAGGCTGAATGCATCACCGGCCCTTCCGGCGCCGACCCTCGGCGCGGAAATTTTCTTGTGCATTGGTGTTGGGGGAGAACGACATGCCTCAGACAAAAATCCTGCTCGACGAATCCGAGATTCCGACCCACTGGTACAACGTCGTCGCCGACATGCCGAATCCGCCGACACCGCCGCTCGGCCCCGACGGCAAGCCGATCCCGCCGCAGGCGCTGGGCGCGATCTTTCCCGAGGCGCTGATCCAGCAGGAGATGTCCGGCGAACGCTGGATACCGGTCCCGGAGCCGGTGCGCGAGATTTACCGCCTGTGGCGCCCGAGCCCGCTGTTTCGCGCGTACCGGCTGGAACAGGTGCTGGGTACCCCCGCGAAGATCTATTACAAGTACGAAGGCGTGAGCCCGGCCGGTTCGCACAAGCCCAACACCGCCGTGCCACAGGCCTGGTACAACCAGCAGGCCGGCATCAGGCGTCTCACCACCGAAACCGGTGCCGGCCAATGGGGCTCGGCGCTGGCGCTGGCCGGACAGATGTTCGGCATGAAAATCCGCGTGTACATGGTCAAGGTGAGCTACGAGCAGAAACCGTTCCGCCGCTCGATGATGCAGACCTGGGGCGCGGAGGTGTTCGCCAGCCCCACCGACATGACCGAATCCGGTCGCAAGATTCTCGCCGCCGACCCGGCCAGCCAGGGTTCGCTCGGCATCGCCATCTCCGAGGCGGTGGAAGAGGCGGCCTCGCGCAAGGACACGAACTACAGTCTCGGCTCCGTGCTCAACCACGTGCTGCTGCACCAGACCGTGATCGGTCTCGAAGCCAAAAAGCAGCTGGAGAAGATTGGTGAATACCCCGACGTGGTGCTGGCTGCCTGCGGCGGCGGTTCCAACTTCGGCGGCATCGCGTTTCCGTTCTTCGCCGACAAGGCCGCCGGCAAGAAGGTGCGTCTCATCGCGGTCGAGCCGACTTCCTGCCCGACGCTGACCAAGGGCCAATACGCCTACGACTTCGGCGACGCGGTCGGCCTCACGCCGTTGATGAAGATGTACACGCTCGGACATGACTTCATGCCGCCGGGCATCCACGCCGGCGGTCTGCGCTATCACGGCGACTCGCCGCTGGTATCGCAGCTGTATCACGAGAAGCTCATCGAGGCGGTGGCGGTGCCGCAGCTCGCCACCTTCGAGGCCGGCGTCATGTTCGCGCGCGCCGAGGGCATCATCCCGGCGCCGGAATCCTGCCATCCGGTGCGCGCCGCGATCGACGAAGCCATGAAGTGCAAGAAATCCGGCGAAGCGAAGACCATCCTGTTCAACCTCTCCGGCCACGGCCACTTCGACATGGCCTCCTACGACAAATACTTCAGCGGCCAGCTGGAAGACTATGAATACCCGGCGGCCGCGGTGGCCGCCTCGATGCAAAGGCTGCCCAGGGTCGGCTGAGCCCGGCCGGAAAAACCGGCGCAATTCCGCAACATTCACAGGGTTGCATTCGGCTCCGGGATACCCGAGCATGGCGGCTCATTTTTCCGGAACCCGCCATGACCGCCACCGAAGCCCGCAACGAACTGGAAGCAAAAATCCTCGAGGCGCAGGAAGGCCGCATCACCAGCGACGACCTGCTCCAGACGCTCATGGGCTCGCAGGTGTTCATGCCGGTGCAGGACGAAAAGGCGCCGGTGCTCAACGTGCAGCGCTCCACGCGCGCGCAGCCGCTGGTGCTGTCGGCCGAGGAGGGCACGCCTATCCTGGTGCTGTTCTCCAGCCCCGAGCGCGCCAAGCCTTTCCTCGTGGACTACCCCGGTTTCACCGGCGGCATTCTCGAATCCTTCAAATGGGTGCTGCAGAACATGGGCAGCGGCTACGGCATCATGCTCAATCCCGACTCCGAAGTCGGGTTCGACATGGAACCCGAGACGGTGCAGGACCTGATCCGGCAGCTCGCCGACAGCGAAACCCAGCACTGAACGCCGTTTCGCGCCGACCCTCCCCTTGCGGACGCGGGAGGTATATCCTGTGGCGGCATTGATGGGGGACGGGACAAACGAACATGGGGCGATGGGTGCGTTCGGTGTTCATGGCAGCGGGCCTGTTACCGATGGCGGCGCTGGCGAACCCGTTTTCCGCGTTGCCGCTGTTGCCCACCGCTGACATCCCGGCCTCCGGAAAAATCCTTACGACCCTGGAAAACGGCGATTACGTGCTGCCGCGTTTCTCGCCCGACGCACGCTACCTCGCGTTCGCCCATGTCGTCATGCAGGGCAATACCGAGCTGACGGAAATCCAGGCGCTCGATCTCAAGACGTTCAAGGTCACCACCCTGCTCGACACCAAGGGCTCACTCGAATTCGCGGTGTACAAGAGTTTCGTCTCCGGTTTTTTCTGGACCGACGCCACCACGCTCAAGGCCGGGATCTCGGACGGCGACGTGAACGGCGTCAACCTGATTTTCGACGTGGCCGCCGGCAAGCTGGTCTCCAAAAAACCGTTCTCGCACGCCGACGACATGCCTGAGACGGAGGAGGCGCCGGCCCCGGACCTGACCGCCGCGTTTCCCAACCTGCCGCCGCCGGTGCTGGCGAATGCGCTGGCCAACGGATTCAGGGCCGGCGAAAAGAAATACGTGGTGCAGAAGAATTACTGGAAGCAGGACAATCACATATGGCTGCTCGACGCCGGCAGCCGGCAGCTGACCCGGCTGGTGGACATCCCCGAGCCATGGATTTACAGCCTGCGCGGCGCGTTCGCCTCGGGCAATGCCATCATCCTGCTCGTGGCCTGGGGTCAGGAGGCGTGGCTGGCGCGGCATGCCGGCGGCAGGCTGGAGCTGCTTTACCGTTTCCCGGTGAAGAACTACCAGCAGACTGCCCTGCGCGTCGAGCACGCACGCGGCGAGCGCGTGCTGTTCCAGGTCAGCACCGGACCGGACTATGAAAAACGGGAGAGCTTCCTGTTTGTTTACGACCGGTCGGGACTCCGCAGGATCAGGGAAACCGCGCCGATCTACGACCTCGACGTGGACACCGAGGGCAGGCTGTTGTGCCTGTCGCTGTGGAAGGGAAACAACCGCCGGCTGGTCGTCAGGGAGTGGAAGGACCCCCGCTGAGCAGATCGCCGCCGGACACGGGACCGGACGCTGTCGCGATTCTTCATGAAAGCCAAACCGCTGCGCAAATACCTGTTTCCCTGGCGTCACGGCAACCGCCTGGAGCTGCTGGTGGACGGACAGCGGTTTTTTCCGCGCATGCTGGAGGCCATCGACGGCGCGCGCCGGCACGTGCTGCTGGAAATCTATCTGTTCGAGTCGGGCGTGGTGGCCACGCGCTTCATCGAGGCACTGACGCGCGCCGCCGGCCGCGGCGTGGCCGTGAGGCTCCTGCTCGATGACTTCGGCGCGCTCGGACTGTCCCGGCCGGACCGGGAACGGCTCGTGCTAGGCGGCGTCGAGCTGGCGTTCTACAACCCGCTGCGTTTTCACAAACACCTGCGCAACATGTTCCGCGATCACCGCAAATTGATGGTGGTGGACGGTGAGCTGGCCTTTGTCGGCGGTACCGGCATCACCGATGACTTCGACATGCCGGGACATCCCGGGAGAAGCTGGCGCGAGACCGCGGTGCGTGTGCAGGGCCCTGTGGTGGCGGACTGGCAGGCGCTGTTCCGACGCGCGTGGAATCGCCATGCCCCGAAACCGCTGACCCTGTCCAGGGCCGAACCGCCGGCCGCGGCTGACGGCATGCCGGGGCGCGTCACGGTCTCCAGCGCCCTGGCGCGCCAGGAGATCAAGCGCTCGCTGTACAGCCGCGCGCGCCGCGCCAAGCAACGCCTGTGGATCGCCACCGCCTATTTCGTGCCCTCGCGCAAGCTGCGGCGCGTGCTCGAGCAGGCCGACCGGCGCGGCGTGGACGTGCGGTTGCTGCTGCCCGGAGCGCACACCGACCACCCGGGCGTGCGCCACGCCGGGCGGCGCTTCTACGAAGGCCTGTTGCAGGCCGGGGTGCGCATTTTCGAGTACCAGCCGCGGTTTCTGCACGCCAAGACCGTGCTGTGTGACGACTGGGTTTCGATCGGTTCGAGCAATCTCGACCGCTGGAACCTGCGCTGGAACCTCGAGGCCAATCAGGAAGTGGAGGACGCCGCGTTTGCGCAGGCGGTGCAGTCCATGTTCGAAGAGGACTTCCGCCACAGCGTCGAGTGCCGCTACGAGGACTGGCGCCGCCGTCCGTGGTATGCCCGCTGGCGCGAACGCTGGTGGGGCCGGGTGGACATGTGGCTCGAGAGTCTGGGGCGGCGCAAGGCGCGCTGATGACGGCGGATGTCGGGCGCCCGCCGCGCCCGCGCAGACGGAATGAATTTATCCGGCTGGCTGGGAAGGGATGTTTGACGATAAAATCCGGTCCCGACCTGGCCGATCGAGGCCTGATTCCCGCCCCGCCATGAAAAAATATTTCGTCATTTCCGCGCTCGGCAAGGACCGTCCCGGCATCGTCCACGAATTGTCCAAGGCCATCCTCGACAGCGGTTGCAACGTCGAGGACAGCCGCATGACCGTGCTCGGCGGCGAGTTCGCCCTGATCCTGATGGTTTCCGGCCATTGGGGCGCGATCACGCGCCTGGAACGGCAATTGCCGCCGCTGGAGAAAAAGCTCGAGCTGACCATCGTGTCGAAACACACCGAGCCGCGCGCGAACGCGCAGGATCGGGTGCCCTACACGGTGGACGTGGTGGCCATGGACCACCCCGGCATCGTGCACGAGGTCGCGGATTTTTTCGCCAGCCGCGACATCAACATCGAGGAGCTGGGCACCTGGACCTATCCCGCGGCACACACCGGCACGGCCATGTTCTCGCTCAACCTGACCGTGAGCATCCCGGCCGGCGTGCACATCGGCCGCCTGCGCGACGAGTTTACCGGCTTCTGCGACAACCTCAATCTGGACGCGACCATCGAGCCGTCGCGCCACTGATGGCGCGCGTCCAGGCGTATTGTCCTCAGTTATTCTCCGATTTCCGCCGCCGCAGTACGCCGATCAGTCCCAGCAAGCCGGAACCGAACAGCCAGAAAGTCGCCGGCACCGGCACCGGACTTGCTGTGCCTTCCAGAACCCAATGACTGATGCATTCATCCGGGTTAACGCACGCTATTTGCCCCATCGTGCGACTGTCCCAATACAGGGTGTAAGCATGTGTTACCGGATTCCATGTTCCGGTTGCCATGGCCCAGGTGACGCCGTCGTTTCTGCCGGTGCCGGTGATGAAATCACCGTCGTTCCACGTGCCGAACAGGCTGGAAAGATCCAGGGTAATGGTGCCTGCTACGTTGTCCAAGGTGCCGCTGGGAACGGGACCGCCGGTGAACGTGCCGGCTGGGCTGAGCGTATCGCCGAGACTCGCCGCCGCCGTATAAAGACTGACAGGAGAGCCATACCAATCAAAGGAAGCTATGCCGTAGGGGTCATAAGCTGACGCAAGCAGACTGGCGCCTCCCGAGCCGATATATCCGCCGACGAGATTGGTATTGGGACCAATGTAGTTGAACGCGGCAGGGGCGGGAAGAAAACCGTCAACAACGACGCTGCCGCCAGTGATGTTCATGCTGCCTATGGAATAAGTCGCGGCGGATACTGTGTGAGGCAGGAAGGACAGGCACAGCGCCAGCGCCATGGAAGTTGCAAGGCGTATCATGTTTTCCTCCAGTGATGTGTTGTTTATTGTCGGGCCGAGGCCCTGCCGGCTGTCCCGCGCCGATGCGCTCTTCCCGGAGCTTTTTATTTGCCACAATATCTTACGCCCTGTCTCGCATTTTTTGCCACGGGCCGGCGGGCGTCCCGCTAACTGCCAGTTTTGTTGCGTTTTTCCAGCATCTCGTGCACCAGCGGCGTGCAGACGATTTCCAGCGCCATGCGCATCTTGCCGCCCGGGATGACCATGGTGTTGGGGCGCGACATGTAGGAATCGTGGACGCGTTTCAGGATATTGGGGAAATAGTATTTTCCCGGCTCGCGGAAGCGGATCACCACGACGCTTTCATCCGCGCTTGGCACGTCGCGCGCGATGAAGGGGTTGGAGGTGTCCACCACCGGCACGCGCTGAAAATTGATGTCGGTGATGGAGAACTGCGGCGTAATGTAATGGGTGTAGTCGCGCAGACGCCGCAGGATTGAATCAATGACGGCTTCCGGGGTATGCCCCTTGACGCGGGTGTCGCGGTGGATGTTCTGGATCCATTCGAGATTCACCACCGGCACCACCCCGATCAGCAGGTCCACGTGCTGGGCCACGTCCACGCCATTGTTGCCGTCGTCGGCGTTGCGGCGCTCGATGACCACGGGGTTGTGCGACGGGCTCAGTTTGCGCCGCGTCCAGTTGCGCGCCACCATGCCGCCGTGCAGGCCTTCGTAAAACAGCAGGTCGGTTTCCGCCGGCACCGGGCGCCACGGGGTGAAGGTTCCCGGCGGCAGGCCGCCGAATTCATGACTGTTGTCCTCGGTCACGTAATGCCGCACCTGGCCGGTGCCGCGCTCGGCGTATTCCTTGAATAAAGCTTCGAGCCGCTCCAGCTGGTGCAGCTCCGGGCCGAACAGGGTCAGGGTTTCCCCCTCGGCCTGCGCCTGCCGGATGAGGCGATTGCTTTCCTCCCGTTCGTGGAGCAGGAAGGCATCGCCCTCGACGAAGGCCGCCGAGATGCCCTCACGGCGGAAAAGATCCTTGAACGCCTGCTGCACGGTGGTGGTGCCGGCGCCCGAGGAGCCGGTGACCGCGACGATGGGAAATTTGCTGGACATGGAATGTGAGCCCGTGTGCCGGTGAATAGCCCTATCTTCTTGGTTTTCATGGGCGCCGGTCAACGGCGGGCGTGACCCGGCCGCCGTCAGACGACTATGGTCATGTTTTGCCGGGTATTTTGCGCGCCCGGGAACGTCGCCGGATGCAACATAAAAATTTTTTAATTGAAAATTTCCCCTGCCGGCGTAGCTTGATTTGTGCATGGACATTCATGCGAAGCACGCCCAAGGCAGGGCAGGAGGATATCCCCGTGTGCTACGAAAAATGGAATGAGGGCGAGCAGGTGAACAAGGTCCTGGAAAAGGCCAGGAAAGAGGCGGACCAGGTGATCGAAAAGGCCAGGTCCGCCCCGCGTCCCGAGCCGGAAAAGGAAACCCGGCGCGAGACCGAGCCCGAAGCCGCCTGAAGCGTTCCCGTTGCGTCAGATTTCAAACCCCGCGCCCGCGGGGTTTATTTTTTGAAAAAAATTGAACAGGATTAACAGGATTTAAACAGGATTTGCAGGATTAAGGATTTCAGAAATTCAGAAATAATCCTGTTAATCCTGAAAAATCCTGTTTATTCTATTTTTAAACAACCACGAGCTGGCGCTCGCCGCGGAGTTTCAGGTTGACCAGCGCTTCGTCGGCGCGGCGCAGCATCTGATGCGGCTCTTCGCCGGGGGAGTAGAAGGTGAGCACGCCGCCGAAGCCGGGCAGCGGGAAGCTCTGGCCCTTGTGGCTGAAATGCGATTCCTTGGCGCGCTTGTGCACTTTTTCCAGCGCGCGCAGCGCACTGTCCTTGCCGGTGTTGGGCAACAGCACGGCGAATTCATTCTTGTTGTAGCGCGCGACCATGTCGTAGCTGCGGAAGCGGCCAAGCACCTCGCTGGTGTAGCGGTTCAGCACCGCGTCGGCGATTTCCGGACCGTGTTTTTGCTGGATGTCTTCCAGGTTGTCGATGTCGATCAGCGCCAGCGCCAGCGGCTCGCCGTGGCGCTTCACGCGCTCGACCTCGGATTCGATTTGCCGCACCAGCACGTCGCGCTTGGGCAGGCCGAGTGCTTTCTTGGTGGATTTCTCGCCGGCCCGGATGCGCCGGCGCGCCTTGTTGAGTTCCTCGTGCAACTGCTCGCGCTCGGCCTCGATCATCTTGAGATAGGTGGTGGCGTCGGAGAGCTGGCGCGACAGCGTCTCGCGCTCGCGCATCATCTCGTCCATGCCCTTCGCCAGCATCTGGCGCAGTTCATCGAGTTGCGGCGGAACGCCGGCTTCGGCGGCGCGCGGCGCCTCCGTTGTCGGGGCAGCCGGCGCCGATTGTTGTTCCGGCGTTCTTGGGCTTTCCATGGCGGGAGTCTCCGTAAGCTGGGAATCGGGCGCCGAGAGCACGCGCGGTTTCAGCGTGGTCCTGGCAGGGGCGGCTGCCTTCGGCGCCGGGACGGTTTCGCGCATCGGGATGATGTGATCCGGCTGGGGCAGGTAGATCGCCAGATGCTGCTGGATCAGGCGCGCCCGCAGGCGAATGGCAGCGGGCAGCGCGTTATTCTGGGTATAGGCAAGCAGCTGCTGATGCAAATGGGAGAGGCAGGAACCGTTCACGAGACCGCGATCGCGGCAGTGATGCAGGGCGTCCTTGATCAACTGCAACAATTCGCCGCCGTCCGGATGGCGCTGAAGGTGTTCCAGATGCCGCACCAGCGCGTTCATCAGCCCGGGGTCGACGGAGAGATTTTCGCCGACAGCCAACCTGTGTGCTCCTAGGGGGTTCGGGGACCGTTATTAACGTTTTTCTCGCGCGTAAATGTAACCGCAGAAGGGAAAAATAACAATATCTTGTGATGAAAAAATGCGATTGGCACTACTGGTTGAAATGGGTGGCCAGCCGATCCACCAGCGTCGGCTTGCCCATGATGGAACCGTACACGCGTCCGACCCCGGGCACGTCCCAGGCGCGCACGCCCAGAAATTTCCCGCCCGCCTCTTCCATAAGAATGCGGCTGGCGGCCAGGTCCCAGATGGGGTTGCCGTAATCGATGGCAGCGTCCGCCATGCCCAGGATTGCGCAGATGTGGCTGAAACAGGTGCGGTAAATGCGGTGGTTCGGGTGGGCGCGGGCCACGGCGTCGAACAACGCCCCGTCGTCGCGGTGCTTGGTGAAGTTGGCCCGCGCCGGCAGCATGACGCGCTCGCTGCCGTCGATGACGGCAGGGTCGAGGTCGGTGAGGATCACGCGCTCACCGTTCCTGTGGGTGCCGAGGCCGAGTCCGGCGCTTACGCGGATGTCCAGCACCGGATGGTCGATGACGCCCACCACCGGTTCGCCGCGGTAGTGCAGCGCCAGGATGCTGCCGAAGGCCGGCATGCGCTGCACGAAATCCTCGGTGCCGTCGATCGGGTCCATGATCCACTGGAACGGCGCCTCGGGACGGGTCGGCGGATATTCCTCGCCGATAATGCCGTGATCGGGAAAATGTTTGCCGATCAGTTCGCGCAGCCGTTGTTCCACCCTGAGATCGGCGCTGGTGACGAAGCTCCGGTCCGGCTTGCGCTTGACCTCGAACCCGGCCGCCAGCAGGGACAGGATCAGCGCCCGCGCCGACGCGGAGAATTCCAGCGCCCTGGCGAGAAACTGCGCGATGTCGCGTGGCGGGATTTCGTTGCGGATGTCCACCATGTTATTTCCCCACCCAGTCTTTTCCGGTTTTGACGTATTGCTTCTTCACCGCGGCCCACGCAACTTTATGCGCCACGATCTCGCGATCCTCGCGCCGGGCGTATTCCTCCCAGGCGTTGTTGAAAGCGGCGAGATAAATCTCCTGCGCGTGGTGCGGCAGATGGTTGCGCACCGAGGCCGGCAGATCGGAAATATCGGCGTAAGGCATGTCAGTTTTCCGGTTTTGGTTCTGATGTCGTCCGTTCCGCGCACTGCTTGCATTGCAGCGTCTGGCCCAGATGGCGTGTGCGACCCTCGGGCGTCACGACCCACGGGCGGTTGGTCCAGGGCGGACGATGGCGCACATGCTGGCTGTGGCCGCATTCCAGCTCCGCCACCCAGTCACCGTGTTCATCCTGGTGAAAACCGGTGATTTTGCGCTGCCTCGGCAACGGCTCACACCAGCAGGCGCCGGCGCGTCAGGCGCACGGCAATGAAATATCCCGCCGCCCCGTAACCCGCGAGCATCAAGACATGCAGCGGCACGTTCGACAGCGGCAGTCCCGCCACCAGCGGGCGGATCAGGTCCACGGCGTGTGACAACGGCAGCAGTTGCACGATGGATTGCAGCACCACCGGCAGCGAGGTCACCGGGTAGAACACGCCGGAGAGGATGAACATCGGCGTCAGCACCAGCGTGACGTAATAGTTGAAAAAGTCGTAGCCCGGCGCCAGCGCGGTCATCACCAGCCCCATGCCGGAGAAGCACAGCCCCACGAGCAGCAGCACCAGCGGCACCCACAGCGCGTGCCAGCCCTGCACCGCACCCAGCAGCGCCGCCACCACCAGGATGGCGGTGCCGCTGATGACGCACTTGGTGGCGCACCACAGCATCTCGCCCGCCAGGATATCCTGCACCTCGAGCGGCGTGGTCAGGATCGCCTCGTAGGTTTTTTGCGGGATCATGCGCGTGTACACCGAGAACATGGCCTCGAAGCTCGCGGTGTTCATGGCCGAGGACGCGAGGATGCCGGAGGCGAGGAAGGTGAGGTAGGGCATATTCATCATTTCGCCGATGAACAGCCCCAGACCGTAGCCGAGGCCGAGCAGGTACAGGAAGGGTTCGCCGAAATTGATGAAAATGCTGGGCAGCATGAGCTTGCGCCACACCAGCATGTTGCGCCGCCATACCGCGATCGCGGCGCCTTGAAAGCGAGGAATATAGAGCATGGCCATTCTTATATGTAGGGCGGGTTAGCGCCCGTATTTGGCGCGTAACCCGCCGAATATCGTCGCATCAATCACGCAACTCCCTGCCAGTCAGTTTTAAAAACACGTCCTCCAGGTTCGCCGGCCGGTGCAGGAAGGTCAGCCCCGGCATGCCTTCGAGGCGTTTGACCACCTCGCGCGCGTCGCGCGTGTAGTAGTAATAGGTATCGCCGATGACCTCGAAGCGGCCATCGCCGGCGGATTCGAGGGCGCGGCGCGCGAGCTGCTCCTCGCCGCGCACCTCGAGCACTTCCGGTTCCGCGTGTTTTTTGATCAGTGCCGCCGGCGTGCCCTGCTCGAGGATGCGCCCCTGGTCCATGATCACCAGCTCGTCGCACAGGCGTTCGGCCTCTTCCATGTAGTGCGTGGTGAGCAGCAGCGTCTTGCCCGCCTGGCGCAGGTCGCGCAGCCGGCCCCAGATCATGTGCCGCACCTGCGGGTCGAGCCCGGTGGTGGGCTCGTCCAGCACCACCAGTTCGGGATCGTTGATGAGGGCGCGCGCGATGGTCAGGCGACGTTTCATGCCGCCGGAGAGGGTGGCGATGCGCGCGTTGGCGCGGTCGGTGAGGCCGACGAATTCCAGCAGCTCGCGGATGCGTGCGTCGAGCGTCGCCGCGGCGATGCCGAAATAGCGGCCGTAGACGCGCAGGTTTTCAGCGACGGTGAAATCAGGATCGAGATTGTCGGTCTGCGGCACGACCCCGGTGCGGGCGCGCACGGCACGGCCCGCTTGCGGGATCGGCAGCCCGAAGACGCGGATCGCGCCGCCGTTCACCGGCGACTGGCCGAGCAGCAGCCGCAGCGTGGTGGTCTTGCCCGCGCCGTTCGGACCGAGCACGCCAAAGCAGCGCCCGGCCGGCACGCTCAAATCGATACCGCGCACGACCTCGCGGCTGTCGTAACGCTTGACCAGGCCCTCGATTTCCACCACGGATGGCATAGGGGCCGTACTCTACCGCCCGAAACGGAACGCGGCCAGCACCCGTTGTTGTTGTGCCTTTCATCGATGCGTCCATGCAAACCAAAGCAGGCCACTGATCCGGACCGGCGTTCCGCCGGTCCGTACTGTCTTGGCAGGCCGGAGTGAAAGATTCTAGCTTTGGGTGATGGGGCGGGGCGGTATGGTATCCGGCCCCGCATGGAGAGCATCGGGGACATGCGCAAAAAACGTTATTCAAGAAATCGTATTCGTCGCAGCGCATCGCTGATCGCGCGCGCATGGGGCGACCTGCGCTATTCCTGGCACGCGCTGGACAAGGGGCCGCTGATCGTCGTCGGTGTGATCGGCCTGGTCGTGGCCGCGCTGGGCTATCTCATGCAATCGGTTTACACCGAGAAGGCCAGGATCCAGGACCTGGCCTGTCTCGCGTTCAACGTGTACTTCGAGGCGCGCGGCGAGCCCGTGGCCGGTCAATACGCCGTGGCCGAGGTCACCATGAACCGCGTGGCCTCGGGACGTTACCCCGACACCATCTGCGGCGTGGTGCACCAGAAGAACTGGGATCCGTTGCGCAAGCGCTACGTGAGCGCCTTTTCCTGGACCGAACTGGACGAACGGCCGTCGCGCGAGGACGAAACCTTCCGCCAGGCCTGGGCGGTGGCCGAGGACGTTTATTACGGGCGCCACGTGCCGACGCTCAAGGGCGCCACGCATTACCACGCCGCGTACATCAGGCCCAGCTGGGCGCGCGGCAACAAGCCGGTGGCGCGCATCGGCAGCCACATCTTCTACAAATAAGCCCTCCCGCCGCGGCTTCCCATCATGGGAAGGAAAGCCCTTGAATGCCGGGTCGACAACGGGGAAACTGCCATGCCAGACACCCGGCCGGCGGCACCCATGCCCGGAGATTCCCCGGCGCCAGTGAGACAATCCATGAACGGCAATATCATGAATATCGGCGAGGCCGCGCAGGCCTCGGGCGTGTCGGCCAAGATGGTGCGGCATTACGAGGAGATCGGCCTGATCCCCAGGGCGCGGCGCACGCTTGCCGGCTATCGCATGTACTCCGAGAGCGACGTGCATACCCTGCGCTTCATCAAGCAGGCGCGCAATCTCGGATTTTCCATCGAACAGATCGAGCAACTGCTGAAGCTGTGGCAGGACCGCCGCCGCCCGAGCCGCAAGGTCAAGGAGCTGGCGCAGGAGCACATCCGCGAGCTCGAGGAGCGCATCCGCGAGATGCAGGACATGAAGCGCACCCTCGAGACGCTGGCCAAACACTGCCACGGCGACGACCGTCCCGATTGCCCGATCCTGGCGGGGCTGGAAAAGATGCTGCCGCTGTCGGGTCCGCGCCGGCCGCTCGACGGCGCGCGCAAAAAGAAGCGTGCGTCACCGTCGGGAGCGGCCTCCTGCCACTGAGCCCCATACATGCCGACGGGAATCACAAAACGGACGGATTTTATCCGTGATCGCCGGGTCCAATCCCGCTTGAGCACTTCCGGAGGGACGTTTGCTTGAAGTCGGGCGCGGGAGTTCTGACGATCTGGATCGCTGCGCTGGCCCTGTGCCTGGGGGCCGGAACCACGGCCGCCACCGGGGCGCTGACGCTGGACGAATACTTCGCGCAGGCGCTGGCACGCAGCGAGGTGGTGGCGACGCAGGGCGAGCTGATCCAGCAGGCGGAGGAACGCTATCGTCAGGCAAAGTCCACGCTGCGCCCGACGGTCGACGGCGTCGCCTCCTACACCTGGCTGGACAAGGGCGCGCGCGACACGGTGGCGAATCCGACGCGTCAACCGCATGCGCGGCTCACCGCCAGCCAGCCGCTGTTCCGCGGCTTCCGGGAATTCGCCTCGATGCGGCAGACGCAGGCACTGGTGGACGCGCAGGGCGAGGACTACCGCCAGGCGCGGACACAATTGTTCAAGGACGTGGCGCAGAATTTTTACGACGTGCTGGCGCTGGAACAGGACCGGAAGAATTTCGATGAGCAGATCAGTCTGAACCTGCAGCGTGAGAAGGAGTTGCAGGATCGCGTGCGCATCGGCCGCTCGCGCGCCGGCGAAACCCTCGCGGTGCAGACCACCATCAGCACCTTGCGCGCGCAGGTCGAGCAGTTGCAGGCCCAGCTCGCCGCCGCGCGCGAGGCCTTCGCGTTCCTGAGCGGTCTCCCGGCGGACACGCCGCTGCGCGACAGCGAAACCCTGCCCGCGAACCTGGATACGCTCGAGGCCTATCTGGCGCGGCTGGAATTGCGCCCGGACGTAAAGGCGGCGCAGCAGCGCCTGACCGCGGCGCAGGAAAACATCTCCGTTGCGCGCGGCGCGCGCCAGCCGTCGCTCGACCTCAATGCCAACCGCTACCTGGAACGCAAGGGCAGCCTGGAGAACGTGGATTGGGACGTGCAGCTGGCGCTGACGATCCCGCTGTATGCCGGCGGCAGCCTGCAATCGCAGGTGCGCGAAGCGGTGTCGCAGAGCACGCAGGCCGAGCTGGGCGCGAGCCAGGTGCGCCGCCAGGCGGAGCAGGAAATCCGCTCGGTTTATCAAAGCGTGGTCTACGACCGCTCGCAGCTCGAAGCGCTGGAGAAAGCAACCGAGGCGGCGCGCAAGAACTACGAGGTGCAGCGGCATGATTATCGCCTGGGACTGGTCACCAACCTGGAGGTGTTGCAGGCCCTGACCGCGTTTCAGGAAAACCAGCGGGCGCTGGACCGCGCGCGCTACACCGCGAAGCTGGATTATCTCCGGCTGGAAGCGGCGGCCGTGCGCCGTCCGGCCGTGCCCGAAGGACCCAACCCATGAACCTGCCTGAAATCGCCATCCGTCGCCCGGTATTCGCCTGGATGCTGATGGCGGCGCTGATCCTGTTCGGCGGCATTTCGGCCTCGCGCATGGGCATCAGCCAGCTGCCGGACGTGGATTTCCCGGTGGTGTCGGTGCGCGTGGATTACCCCGGCGCGGCGCCCGAGGTGATCGAGACCAACGTCGTCGACGTCATCGAGGATGCGGTCATGACGGTCGAGGGCGTGCGCAGCGTGAGCTCCACCGCGCGCTATGCCCAGGCCAGCATCAGCGTCGAGTTCGAGCTGTCGCGCGACATCTCCGACGCGCTGCAGGAGGTGCAGAACAAGGTCGCGGCGGCGCAGCGCAACCTGCCGTCCGACATCGAACCGCCGGTCATCAGCAAGACCAACCCCGAAGACCAGCCGATCCTGTGGATGTCGGTCACCAGCGACCGGCACTCGGTGCGCGAGCTGATGCGCTACGTGAAGGACTCGCTCAAGGACAGGTTCTCGTCCGTCACCGGCGTCGGCGAGATCACGCTCGGCGGTTACGTCGATCCCAACCTGCGCGTCTGGATCTCGGGCAAGGAGCTGAGCCGCTACGAGCTGGCGGTGACGGATGTGTTGAACGCGATCAGTGCCGAACATTCGGAACTGCCCGCCGGCCAGATTACCACCGGGCGCAAGGAATACGACGTGCGCACGCTGGGCGAGGCCAAAACCGCCAAGGAGTTCGAGAACATCGTCATCAACCAGCGCGGCGGGCAGCCGGTCTACAGTCGCATCCGGCTGGGCCAGGTGGCGCAGATCGAGGACGGCCTGGACGACATCCGCCGCATCTCGCGCGCCAACAGCGAGCGCGCGGTCGGCATCGGCATCCGCAAGCAACGTGGCGCGAACACCGTGGCCGTGGCGCAGGGGGTCAAGGCGCGCATGGCCGAGGTCGCCAAACAGCTGCCGGAAGGCATGAAGATCGACGTCAACTTCGACAGCACCAAGTTCATCGAGGAATCGGTGGACGAGTTCAAGATGGCGCTGGTGCTGTCGGCGCTCGCCACCGCGTTCGTGTGCTGGTTGTTCCTCGGCAGCTGGACTGCGACGCTGAACGTCATCCTGGCGATCCCGACCTCGATCATCGGCACCTTCATCGTCCTGTACTTCTTCGGGTTCACGCTCAACACCTTCACGCTGCTGGGCCTGAGCCTCGCCATCGGCATCGTGGTGGACGACGCCATCATGGTGCTGGAGAACATCGTGCGCCACCAGGAAAAGGGCGAGAACCGCGTGGAGGCGGCGCTCAAGGGGTCGCGTCAGGTGACCTTCGCGGCGCTGGCGGCGACGCTGGCGGTGGTCGCGATCTTCCTGCCGGTGGCGTTCATGAGCGGCGTCATCGGCAAGTTCTTCTTCCAGTTCGGCATCACCATGACCGTCGCGGTGCTGCTGTCGCTGCTGGAGGCGCTGACGCTGACACCGATGCGCGCCTCGCAGTTCGTGCAGGCCGGCAGCCGCGTCACGCGCATGGGACGCGCCGCGGATTTCGCGTTTCGCGCCGTGGCCGCACTGTATGGCAAGCTGCTGGCGCTGGCGCTGCGGCATCCGTGGATCATCATCGGCGGCTCGCTCCTGTTCTTCGTGGCCTCGTTCAGCACGCTCAATTTCATCAACAAGGAATTCATGCCGGCGCAGGACCAGAGCAGCTTCATCGTGCGTGCGCAGACGCCGATCGATTCCTCGATGGAGTTCACCGACTCGGTGATCCGCGAGGCCGAGAAATTCTTCGCCTCGCGCCCCGAGATCCGGCGTTACATGGTCGCCGTGGGCGGGTTCGGCACCGGCGGACAGTCGAACCTGACGAATGCCTTCATCAGCATGAAGCCGAAGGGCGAGCGCGGCATCGACCCGGAGGCCGGCCACGAGCTGTCGCAGCAGGAACTGATGGGGGTCACGCGTGAGGCGCTCAAGAAGCTCGGCCTGAAGGTCTCGATCCAGGACCTGTCGCAGCGCGGCTTCACCGCCTCGCGCGGCTTCCCGGTGGAGTTCGCGGTGCAGGGGCGCAACTGGGACAAGCTCGTGGAGTACTCCGAGACCATCATCGCCAAGCTCGAGGCCACCGGCCTGGTGACCGACACCGACAGCGATTATCTGCTGGGCAAGCCGGAAATCCGCATTATTCCGGACCGCGAACGCGCCGCCGCGCGCGGCGTGAGCATCCAGGCCATCTCCCAGACCGTCAACGCCATGGTCGGCGGGGTGGTCGCCGGGCAGTATTCCTCCGAGGGCCATCGCTACGATGTGCGCGTGCGGCTGCGCGACCAGGACATCGACCGGATCGATCAGATCAGGCGCCTGTACGTGCGCAATAACCGCGGTGAGCTGATCCCGCTTTCCGAGGTGGTGCAGGTGCGCGAGGACCGCGCGCTGGCGCAGATCAACCGCAACGACCGCGAGCGTGCCATCAAGATCTTCGCCAACGTCGCGACCGGCAAGTCGCAGCAGGAGGCCCTGGACCGGGCGCAGGCGATCGCGCACGAGGTGCTGCCGCCGGAGTACCGGGTGCAGTTCGTCGGCGGCTCGCAGTCGTTTCAGGAGTCGTTCGCGAGCCTGTGGTTCGTGCTGATCCTCGGCGTGATCGTGGCCTACATGGTGCTGGCCTCGCAGTTCAACAGCTTCATCCACCCGGTCACGGTGCTGATGGCGCTGCCGTTCAGCGTCTCCGGGGCGTTCCTGACGCTGCTGCTGTTCGATAACTCGCTCAACATCTTCAGCTTCATCGGCCTGATCCTGCTGATGGGCATCGTGAAGAAGAATTCCATCCTGCTGGTAGACTTCACCAACCAGGTGCGCGACCGCGGCGGCGTGACGGTGCGCGACGCCCTGATCGAAGCCTGTCCGATCCGGCTGCGCCCGATCCTGATGACCTCGTTCGCCACCATCGCCGCGGCGCTGCCGCTGGCGCTGGCCCTCGGGCCCGGCGCCGAGCTGCGCGCGCCCATGGCGATCGCGGTCATCGGCGGCGTGCTGGTGTCGACGCTGCTGACGCTGTTCGTCGTGCCCTGCGTGTACGAACTGCTGGCGCGTTTCGAGCGCGACCGCCGCGCGGTGGACAAACGGCATCAGGAGATCGTCGAGGCCACGGAGAAAGTGACAAACGAGCTGTGAAACGATGTCCTCTGCCTGGGATGAAAGTATTGTGCAGCGCAGGCGACGATAATCCGCAAATGAATTTCATGAGTAACGGGAGCAAACAGAGATGTCCAGTTTGAAAGACAAGGTAATAATCATCACGGGCGCCGTCGGCAATCTCGGCCATGCCGTGGCGGAACGCGTTCAATCAGAGGGCGGCAGGATGGTGCTGGTCGACCGCTCGAACGATCGCCTGCAGAAAACCTGGAACAAGCTGAAGGACTCTGCACAGCACTGGCTGGCGGGCGACGTCGACATGACCGACCCCAAGTCGGTGAACACCATGGCGGCCGAGGGGCATAAGCGCTTCGGGCGGCTGGACGGGCTGGTGAATACCGTCGGCGGGTTCCGCGGCGGCAAGCCGGTGCACGAGACCGATCCCGCGGAATGGGATTTTCTGTACGACCTCATCGTTCGCACCACCCTGAACGGCTGCCGCGCGGTGATTCCTTATATGCTGCAGGCGCAGGGCGGGAGCATTATCAATATCGGCAGCCGCAACGTATTCCAGGGCAACCCGAATTACGCCGCTTACAGCGCCGCCAAGACGGCGGTATTGCGCATCACCGAGAGCCTGGCGGGTGAACTCAAGACGCACGGGATCAGGGTCAACTGCGTCCTGCCCGGCACCATCGACACGCCGCAGAACCGCGAGGCCATGCCCCAGGCGGATTTTTCCGCCTGGGTTCCGCCCGGTGATTTGGCCAGCGTCATTGCATTCCTGCTGTCGGATGACGCGCGCTCGGTCACCGGCACCGCGGTGCCGGTGTTCGGGCGCAGCTGAGCCGTTTCCCCGGCGCCGATGGCGCCTTCGCTCAATGCAGCTTCATCCGCGGATGGGCGCGGTGCTGCAGGAAATCCGAAAACAGGAGCAGCAGCATCGGCAGCGTGCCGTGCAGCGCGCGCTGGTGCAGGCGGTAGAGCATGCGGTAGGTCAGGCGCGCGAAGCGGCCCTCGATCATCACGTCGCCCGTGAGATTGCCCATGAGGCTCCCGACCGTGGTGTAGTGGGACAGCGAAATGAGCGAGCCGCGGTCGCGGTAAGTGAATGTCGGCAATGACTTGCCATTGAAGCGGCGGGCGATGGTCTTCACCAGCAGCGCGGCCTGCTGGTGCGCGGCCTGGGCCGTGGGCGGCACCGGGATGTCCTTGCCCGGCTGCGGGCAGGCGGCGCAGTCGCCGATGGCGAAGATGTCGTCGTCGTAGGTAGTCTGCAGCGTCGGGCGCACCACCAGCTGGTTGAGCCGGTTGGTTTCGAGGCCGGCGAGATTGTGCAGGAACTCCGGCGCCTTGATGCCGGCGGCCCAGACCTTGAGCGCGGCGTGGAAGAACTGGCCATCCTGCGTCTGCACGCCCCCGGCGATCACGCGCGTCACGCGCCGGCGCGTGTACACCTCCACGCCGAGCTTGTGCAGCCTGTCCTGTGCCGCTTCGGACAGCCGTTTCGGCAGTGCCGGCAGGATGCGGTCCGCGGCCTCGATGATCACTATCTTCAGGTCGCGTTCCGGCACGATGCGATCGAAGCCGTAGACCACGAGTTGATGGGCCATGTTGTGCATTTCCGCCGCCAGCTCCACGCCGGTGGCGCCGGCGCCAATGATCGCCAGCGGCAACTGATCGGACACCGGACGTTCGGGCTGCGTCTGCGCGCGGATGTAGTTGCGCATGACGGCGCGCTGGAAGGCATCGGCTTGGGCGCGGTCGTCGATAAACACGCAGTGCTCGCGCACACCGGGGATGCCGAAGTCGTTGCTGGTGCTGCCGAGCGCGAGCACGAGGGTGTCGTACGGGATGGCGCGGCGCGGGATGATCTCGCGGCCGTCCTCGTCGAGCGTTGGCGCCAGGCTCACCTCGCGCCGCTCGCGGTCGAGATTGTCCATGCGCCCGAGGCGGTAGACGAAGTGATGCAGGTGCGCCTGCGCGATGTAGTCGACGTCGTTCTCGTGCGAGTCGAAGGTGCCGGCCGCGACCTCGTGCAGCAGTGGTTTCCACAGGTGCGTGAGCCGGGCATCCACCAGCGTGACCTGCGCGCGTTTTGGTTTGCCGAATTTGTCGCCGAGGCGAGTGGCCAGCTCCAGCCCACCCGCGCCGCCGCCGACGATCACGATTCGGTGAGGATTCATGCGGGCATTCTAGCGTGCCGCCGGTCAGCGCCACCCGTTAGGCTGTTTCTCGCCCGCCTCATTATCCTTATTCGCGGGAACTGTTTTTTGCAGAGTTGGCGCGGTAAATCCGGGCTTGTAGTTTTGTGTTGGAATCATTTACACAAATTTCGGGTTACTTTTGCTGATTCGAGGGCGAAATCCTGAAAAGCCAGGCACGGCGAGGAAAATCGCCGAAATACATTTGTCGACAGAATTTACATTTTCCTTGAATTATCCTGCCAATAACAGACCAGAATTTTCTTAGTAGCATGATTCCAAAAGAAAAATTAATTCATGGAATGATTTGTGCTAAGTAGTATGGGCGCGAGCAGACTCGAGGGCGTGCGCTGCGCTGGCTTACGTGCGGTTTATCAGGCCAGGTTCGGCAGACAAGCACTAGCCCGGCCGCGGTTTTTTGTGGAAGGCTTGGAGGAGAAAGGAAATGCCAGGGTACAAGAACGGATTGATCGGAATCGTCGTGGCCGGGGCGCTGTTTTCCGGAGCGGCCGATGCCGGCACGGTGACACCTTCGCTGAACGGTAGTGTGGTGGTTTCTGAAGGTTCGACGACCAATGTCAATTGGACCTTCAACGACACGTACACGAATAACGGCGACGGGACCTTCACCTACCAGGGAGTGAATGGCAACCAGAGTGTCTGGGCTTTCGAGTGGGATATCACGGTCAACCCGGACCCCCTGATCAGCGCCATGTTCGCGATCACCAATAACACCGCCAGCACCAAGCACTTCGATCTCCTGTTCACGCTTCCCGTCGGTTCGCCCTTCGGGCCGCCGGCCGTAAAAAGCGGCAGTCTGGCTGCCAGCTTCCAGGATTTGAACAACAGCGGTTCCGCCACGTTGAGCAACATCGATTGGAATGGACGCATCGATGGTTCGAATGCGATGTCGTTATTCTCCGGAGATTTCACTTGCGGGGGAGCAGGATGTATCGGCAACATCTTTCCCGCCAGCGATGGCCCACTGTCGTCCTCCGGCGTGAACACCAGTATCGGCATCCATCTGGCATTTGATCTCACTGCCGGCGACAAGGCCTCATTCACGACTTCGTTCCAGGTCGAACCTGTCGTCGTGCCCATCCCGGCGGCGGTGTGGCTGTTCGGCAGCGGGTTGCTGGGGCTGGCGGCGCTGGCGCGCCGGCGCAAGAGCTGATTTTCTGCAAATACTTCGTAAAAAAACCCCGGTCGCCAAGCCGGGGTTTTTGTTTGTACCTTCGCGTAAACGACTGATTATTTAATCAGGCCCTCCGCTTTCATGGCCGCCTGCACTGCCGGACGTGCGGCGATGCGGCCGGCGTATTGCTTCAGCGCCGGCCACTTGCCCATGTCGAGCTTGAAGTAATCAGCCCAGCCGAGGATCGTGAACAGGTAGGCGTCGGCGATGGTGAATTTGTCGCCCATCAGGTACGGCTTGTTGCCGAGCGCCTTGACCAGGTAATCGCAACGGCGGCCGAACAGGGCAATCCGGTCTTCCTTCCATTCTGGCGTAATCTTCGGGTTGAACAGCGCACCGAGCGTCTTGTGTATTTCGGAAGAAATGAAGTTCAGCCATTCCATCAGGCGGTAACGTTCCAATGTTCCGGCCCTGGGCGCGAGGCCGGATTCCGGCTTCTGGTCGGCGACGTATTGCAATAACACCGCGTCTTCGGTCAGGACCTCACCGTTATCGAGCCCCAGGGCAGGGACGTAACCCTTGGGGTTGATCTGGTAGTAGTCTTCTCCGCTTTCCGTCTTGTGCTGACGCAGGTCCACCTTGACGAGTTCGAATTTTTGCCCGGTCTCGTGCAGTGTGATATTCACGGCCATCGAGCAGGCGCCGGGAGCGTAATATAGTTTCATAGAGAATCTCCTGTGTATGATATTTGTGGTGCGGAATCAGAAATCGATCTTTCCTAATCTTCCTTCGTTGTAATCGCGAATTGCCTGGACGATCTGCTGGCGCGTGTTCATGACGAACGGCCCGTAGCGCTCCACCGGCTCGTTGAGCGGCTGGCCGGCGAGCAGCAACAGGTCCGCGGGTTCCGCGGCCTGGTTGCTTACCGCGAGCCGCACGGCATTGCCAGCGCCGAAGCGCGCCATCTGGCCTTCGCGCACGACGCGACCCTCGTTGCCCGCGTGCAGTTCGCCGCGGATGAGGTAGGCCAGAGCATTGAAATTTTCCGGGACCGGCTGCGTGATCGCGCCGCCGGGCCGGATCGTGAAATGCAGGTACAGGATCGGCGTGCGCGTCTCGATCACGGCCGAGACGCCGAGCGATTCGCCCGCGACTACGCGCACTTTCACTTTTCCGTCGGCGCTGCCTGCTTCGGGAATACGGCTTGCCGGGATGTCCTGGTAGCGCGGCGGGATCATCTTGTCGCGCGCCGGCAGGTTCACCCACACCTGGAAACCGTGCAGGGTGTCGCCGTTTTTCATGAAGGCGTCGGAGGGCAGCTCCGAATGCACCACGCCGGCGCCGGCCGTCATCCACTGCACGTCGCCGGGTCGCAGCGAGCCGCTGTGGCCGGCCGAATCCTTGTGCTGCATCTCGCCCGAGAGCAGGTAGGTGACGGTCTCGAAGCCGCGGTGCGGGTGGTCGGGCGCGCCGATGCCTTCGCCCGGACCCCAGGTCACGGGACCCAGATGATCCAGCAGCAGGAACGGATCCACTTGCAGAAGCTGAGCAGTCGGAAATGGCCTTCGTACAGGGAAGCCGCCGCCTTCGAGAGTGCGCTCGCTCGTGATGACTTCCACGACTGGGCGCATGGTTCTTGCTTCAGTAGTTGCTGCCGTCATGACACGCTCCTTTTTGCGCCGCGCGCCATCAGGCGTTCGCGGTTGTGCGCCGTGCCGTAGTCGAGCATCGGTCCTTTCGGCACCAGGCCCGATGGATTGAGATGCCGGTGGCTCAGGAAGTAATGGCGCTTGATGTGGTCGAAATCCACCGTCTCCGCGATGCCCGGCACCTGGTAGAGATCGCGCAGGTAATTCGACAGGTTCGGATAGTCCTCGATGCGGCGCAAGTTGCATTTGAAGTGCGTGACGTACACGGCATCGAATCGGATCAGGGTCGTGAACAGGCGCCAATCGGCCTCGGTGAGCGTGACGCCCACGAGATACCGCGATTGCCCGAGGCGCATCTCGATTTCATCCAGCGCCGCGAACAGGCGCGTGACCGCGGATTCATAGACCCGCTGGCTGCCGGCAAAACCGGCCTTGTACACGCCGTTGTTGATGCGCTCGTAGACGAAGGCATTGACCTCGTCAATTTCCCGGCGCATGGCCGCCGGATAGAAATCGGTCTTGACCGGTGTGAAGGCGTCGAACTCGCTGTTGAGCATGCGAATGATCTCGGCCGATTCGTTGTTGACGATTCGTCCAGTCTGTTTGTCCCACAGCACCGGCACGGTCACGCGCCCGGAATAGCCGGGATTGGCATGTACGTAGGTTTCACGCAGGAAGGCGAAGCCGTTGACCGTGTCGGTGAAGCCATCGCGGAACGCCCAGCCGCCTTCGGTGATCACCGGATCCACCACCGACACCGAGATCACTTCCTCGAGCTGTTTCAGCTTGCGGAAAATCAGCGCGCGGTGCGCCCACGGGCAGGCGAGCGATACGTACAGATGGTAGCGCCCAGCTTCAGCCGGATAGTTGCTGGCACCGTTGGCCGTGACGACATCGCGGAACTGGCTGTCGGCGCGGACGAATTCGCCGCCGGTCTTGCTGGTGTCGTACCAGCCTTCATGCCATTCACCTTTGATCAGATAGCCCATGAGACGTCCCCTGTCTTGTCAGGCGGGTTGACGCACGAGACTGGCCGTCGAGGCGCGCAAGGCCAGGGCGCCGTCGCCGAGCAGGGCTTGTACCGCCGATGCGACCACCAGGAACACAGGATACTCCCATCCGCCGTTAGGTGCGCTGAACACCCAGCCGTTGGGGACATGCACCAGCGCCGCGCCGATCAGGATCGGGATGAGCGCCAGAGACACCCAGCGCGTGTATACACCCAGCACCAGCAGCGCGCCACCGGCCAGCTCGGCGCCGAACACGACGTAGGCGAGGAATCCCGGATAGCCGAGCGACTCGAAGAACCGGACCGTGCCGGGCAGGGTGAACACAACGAGTTTCAACAAGGCATGGGCGATGAACATGACGCCCAGGCTGAGGCGCAGCAACAGCGCGGCATAGGGGGCGGTAGCGGTATTGGTGTTAATCATGGTTTTCTCCTTAAGAAGAATGATGAGGTTGAGAGCAAGTCCGGCCGGGACTCGGCCGGTTTGTTTCGGCGCGTGCCGGTATCTGCCACTTGATGCCGGGGTTGGGACGCGTCATCCACGAAAGCGCTGACGGCGCGGATTCGTTCGCGTGGCGACAATCGCGGTAGTGCGATGCAGGCGACGATTTGATCAAGGTCATGTCCGGGTCCTCCGGGATTTACGGCAAATCAAACAACAACACTTCGGCGGCAGCGTCGGCGGTTAACTTCAGCGCCGCTTCGTTCTCGATGCCCGCGCCATCGCCGGCCTGCAGCGTGGTTCCGTTGAGCTGCACCGTGCCGCGCGCGACTTGCAGCCAGGCGCGCCGGCCGGGAGCGAGCGCATGCGTCACCTCGCTGCCGTTCAGGCGCGCGGCGTAGACGCGCGCGTTCTGATGGATCGTGACCGAACCGTCGCGACCGTCGGGCGAGGCCACCAGCCGCAGCTGGCCGTCGAGTCCGATGCGCTTCTGTTCGTATCCTGGCTGCACGCCCTGCCGGTCCGGCAGGATCCAGATTTGCAGGAAATGCACCGGTTCGGTTTGGGAGTGATTGAACTCGCTGTGGCGAATGCCGGTGCCAGCGCTCATGCGCTGCACCTCGCCGGGGCGGATCACCGAGCCGGTGCCGAGGCTGTCCTGGTGTTCGAGCGCGCCTTCGAGGACGTAGGTGATGATTTCCATGTCGCGGTGCGGATGGGTGGGGAAGCCCTCGCCCGGCGCCACCCGGTCCTCGTTGATGACTCGCAGCGCGGAAAACTGCACATGCTTCGGGTCGTGATAATCGGCGAAGGAAAACGTATGCCAGGAATCGAGCCAGCCGTGATCGGCGTGCCCGCGGTCATTGGCCTTGCGCAGCTGTATCATGTTATGGTCTCCTTTTGGCGATTTTTGTTCATATGTGATGAATATGATTTACAGGATATTCCTGTATTTAAACGCTTGATAGCGATAAATTCCGGTTAAGTCATTCAAAAATACTGAACATGCGCCTGACACTGGACGCCCTGACCGTGCTGGATGCCATCGACCGCAAGGGCAGCTTCGCGGCCGCTGCCGAGGAATTGCACCGCGTGCCCTCGGCCATGACCTATGCGGTGCAGAAACTGGAACAGGACCTGGACGTGCTGCTGTTCGACCGCCGCGGCCACCGCGCGCAACTGACGGAGGCGGGGCGGCAGTTGCTGAGCGAGGGGCGCCACCTGCTGCACGCCGCGGCCGAGCTCGAGGCGCGTGTCAGGCGCGTGGCCACCGGCTACGAGGTCGAGCTGCGCGTCGCCGTGGACGATGTCATCCCCATGGAACGGCTGTACCCGTTGTTCCAGGACTTCTATCGCGAGGACTGCGGGACGCGGTTGCGCCTCCTCATGGAGGTCTATGGTGGAGCATGGGACGCGCTGGTGACCCGGCGCGCGGATCTCGTGATCGGCGTACCCGGCGAGGGACCGCCCGGCGGCGGTTACGCCACGCGTCCGCTCGGCACGGTCCAGTGGCAGTTCATGGTGGCGCCGACGCATCCGCTGGCGCAGGCGCCGGAACCGCTCAAACCTGAGGATATTCTGAAATATCGTTCCATCGCGGCGGCCGACAGTTCGCGCAACCTGCCGCCGCGCACCTCCGGCCTGCTTACCGGGCAGGACGTGCTCACGGTGCCGGACGTGCGCTACAAGATCGAGTTCCAGTGCGCCGGCCTCGGCGTCGGTTACCTGCCGGTGCACCTGGTGCGCGAAGAGGTGAAAAGCGGGCGGCTCGTGGTGAAACAGACGCTCGAACCCAAGCCCGGCGTGTCGATGTTCATCGCCTGGCGCAGCGGAGATCGCGGCAAGGCGCTGCGCTGGTTTCTCGAGCGGCTCGAGGACCGGGAATTGATCGACAGCCTGCTGGCCTGACGCGCCGCCCCCCGGCTGGTATAACCCGGTACCATGACTAGACTGAAACTACCATCCATACGGACAGCACTCATGTTCATTTTCTCCCGCGCGATAATGGCCGTTCTGACTTGCGCCGGTTTGGCGGCCTGCGTCGGCCCTGTACCGGCGCCCGATGCAGCCGGCGGAGCGGACACGGCACGAAGTTCACATTCCTCCGGGGTTGCCTACCGCGACCGGCCCATACGCGTTCTGGAGGACGCGCCCATGCGTGTGAACGTGGAGGACGATCCCCGCCTGGGCAGCCGCGCGGCGAAGATCGCCATCGTCGAGTTCAGCGACTACCAGTGTCTTTATTGCCAGGATTTTAACCGGCGACAGTTCGTCCAGATCAAGAAGGAGTATATCGATACCGGCGTGGTGCAGTTCATTCACAAGGATTTGCCGCTGCGTATGCACCGTCACGCCGTCCCCGCCGCCATGGCCGCCCGCTGCGCTGGCGCGCAGGGTCGTTTCTGGGACATGCACGACGCCTTGTTTGCCCACCAGGACCGGCTGGGCCAGGACCTGTATCCGGAGCTGGCGCGTCAACTGGATCTGGACGTGGCGAAGTTCAGCACTTGCCTTGAAAGTCAGGACCATGGCCAGGGTATCGGGCAGGACGTTGGCGTCGCCCGGATGCTTGGGTTCACCGGCACGCCGTCGTTTTTGATCGGCAAAATCGAGGGCGACATGCTGACTGTCGTGCGCCGCTCGCGTGGCGCACTAACCTTCGAGGCATTTGCGCAGGAAATCGAACAACTGCGGCAACCGGCTGTGGCGCCGCGATAAAGGTCCGCGAGGCAGTGCTTAATGCGGCAGGACGAGCATGCGGCATTTATAATACGCGGACAGACTCGGAGATGATTTTGTGGCGGGTAAAAATTACGGTCCGCGCAGGCCGGCCGGTGAACTGGACGGCGGCAAACTCGACAGCATCGTCGCCAAGGCGCGCAAGGAGCGCGACACGCGCCTGGCCGGTTATCGCGAGCAGTCGCTGCGGATTCACCCGTGGGTTTGCGCGCGCTGCGGACGCACGTTCACGCGTGAGAACCTGTATGAACTGACCGTGCACCACAAGGATCACAATCATGACAACAACCCGTCCGACGGAAGCAATTGGGAGAATCTCTGTCTCTACTGCCATGACAACGAACACCAGCGTTTCGCGCACCTGATACGTGGTTATGACGTCAACGCCGGTTTGGAGAAAAAGGCGGCGACGCACAATCCCTTCGCCGGCCTCAAGGATATGCTGAAGGACAAATGACCCGCATGAAACCTGTTCAGACTATCAACCGTGAACTGCTCGACAATGTTTCCATGCAGGCGCGAACGGCACCGCGCCGGCGCAAGAATCACAACTTTCATGCCGCGGAAAACGATCCCTGCAATCGCCTGCTGAATGCGATTGAACCGGATTCCTATATCCAGCCCCATTGCCATCGCGATGCATCCAAGGACGAAACGATAATAATCCTGCGCGGCCGCGTCGGCATGGTGTTTTTCGATGACCGGGGCGCGGTTACTTCCACGACGGTGCTCGCGCCGGCGAGCGAGGCTGTCGGTGTGAATGTTCCGCACGGCGTGTATCACACGCTCGTCGCACTCGAGTCCAACAGTGTCTTTTTTGAAGCCAAGGCCGGTCCCTATGCGCCGCTCATACCGGAGGAAAAGGCCGCATGGGCACCGGTGGAAGGTGATCCGCGCGCGGCAACGTACCTCGCCGGCCTGAAACATTTGTTTGTCTGAAATCCGTGCCGCGGCGTTTGCCGCCGAAAAATAAATTTCCCTCTTTTCCGCAAGTGTTTGCCGTCACGGCAGGAATATCCCCAAAGACCCGGGAGAACGGGCCGGCGTTTGATTCAGATCAAACATCTTCCGGTCGGCACCGGCTACGTTATGGCGATGATTAAAAACGCCGTGGTGTATCGGATCATCATCGGACTGCTGCTGCTCACCATCGCCGGTCTGGTGCTCAAGTTCGTGGTGCTGGGCCGGACCGGCGCCGAGGTGGACGGAAGAACGACGATCCTGCTCGAACCGTCCGAGCGCGCCGTGGTGCTGGGCGAAATGCGCCAGTTCCTGAGCGGCATCCAGCAGATGCTGGAAGCCGCGGAACGCAACGATGCTGCCGCGATCGCGAAGCTCGCGCGTCCGCTCGGGATGGCGGCGGCGCATGCCGTGCCCGCCGGACTGGCCGCGAAGCTTCCACTGGAATTCAAGACGCTGGGACACAGCGTGCACCAGGATTTCGACCGCATCGCCATGGACGCCGAGGCCATGAACGACGTACGGCTGTCGTTGCGCCAGCTGGGCGAAACCATGAAGAAATGCGTGGCGTGTCATGCCGCTTACCAGATCGCGCCCGCGTCCGGACCCTAGCGCCGGTTTCTCCACCCCCGCCGATTTTCACCGACTTTTCCGCCACCGCGCCGGGCGGGTGGCCTGGCGGCCGTTCCTTTGATCTGCATCAAGCGCGCATCCTTGCGATGTGCCTAAAATCCGGCATTCTCGGAGGACCAGTCAAATGCCTGAAACCAGGGTAGTGGCGCGACAGATCAACACGGAACAGGTGGTCGGTTATACCCTGCGCGACAGCCGCTATCTCAATATCACCAACCGCTGCAGCTTGCGCTGCGCGTTCTGCCCCAAGTTCAACGACCAGTGGACGGTGCAGGATTACCCGCTGCGGCTCGAACATGAGCCCACGATCGAGGAGATCATCGCTGCCGTCGGCAAGCCGGAGGATTATCGCGAGATCGTGTTTTGCGGGCTGGGCGAACCGACCTTGCGGCTGTACGCGCTGCTGGAGGTGGCGACACGCCTGCGCCACCGCGCCAGGCGCATTCGCATCAACACCGACGGCCTGGCCAACCTCGTGTACGGGCGTGACGTGACGCCCGACATGGAGGGCCTGATCGACGCGCTGTCGGTGTCGCTCAACGCCCAGAACGCCGAAATTTACAACCTGCATTGCCGCCCGAAACTGCCCGGGTCCTGGGAGGCCATGCTGGATTTCGTGAAACACGCGCGTGATTTCGTTCCGGAAATCACCCTGACCGCCATCGACGGCCTGTCCGGGGTGGATATCGCCGCTTGCGAGAAAATCGCGCAGCGGCTCGGCGTAGGTTTCCGCCGCCGCGTGCTCGATGTAGTCGGCTGAAAGCAACAAAGCTTCTAAAAACTGAACATGATTTTGAACCGCCAAGGCGCCACAATTTTGCCGGGAGCAAAATTGGGCGCGCTTCAGCGCGCCCCGAAGGGGTGCGCGCCAGGGATGGCGCGCATCAAGGTCGCCAAGAAAAACTGTTTTTCGAGAATTGAAAACTTGGCGCTCTTGGCATCTTGGCGGTTAATTTCTTTTTGTTAGGGAGATCCCGGATACATCATGGAACTCGTCTGCCCCGCGGGGAGCATGCCGGCGCTCAAGGCCGCGGTGGACAATGGCGCCGACGCCGTCTACCTCGGTTTTCGTGACGGCACCAACGCGCGCAATTTCCCCGGCCTCAATTTCGACGTGGAAGAGGCGCACCGCGCCGTGAGCTATGCGCACCAGCGCGGCGCGCGCGTGTTCCTGGCGGTCAACACCTTCCCGCGTCCGTCGCAGTGGCACAAGTGGTGCCGCGCCGTGGACCAGGCGGCCACGCTCGGCATCGATGCGCTGATCCTCGCCGACCCCGGGCTCATGGATTACACCGCCCGCACCTATCCCGAGCTGCGGCTGCATCTCTCGGTGCAGGGCTCAGCCACCAGCCACGAGGCGATCGATTTTTACGTGCGCCATTTCGGCGTACGGCGCGTGGTGTTGCCGCGGGTGCTGTCGCTCACGCAGGTGCAGAACGTCATGAAACGCGTGAATGCGGAGGTGGAGGTTTTCGGCTTCGGCAGCCTGTGCGTCATGGTCGAGGGGCGTTGCACGCTGTCATCCTACGTCACCGGCGAGTCGCCGAACTCGAGCGGCGTGTGTTCGCCGGCGAAGCACGTGAAATGGGAGGAATCGGCCAGCGGCCGGCGCTCACGTCTGAACGGCGTGCTGATCGATGTTTATGCGCCGGAGGAACCCGCCGGCTATCCCACGCTGTGCAAGGGCCGCTTCGAAGTCGGCGGCAACGTTTATTACGCCATGGAGGAGCCGACCAGCCTCAACGTGCTCGACATCCTGCCGCAGCTGTATCGCGCCGGGGTGGCGGCGATCAAGGTCGAGGGCCGGCAACGCAGCCCGGCTTACGTGGCGCAGGTCACGCGCACCCTGCGCGAGGCCATCGATGCCTGCGCCGCCGCGCCGGAGGCGTTCGCGCCCGAGCCGCGCTGGATCGAGCAGCTCGACAAGGTCGCCGAGGGTCGCACCCATACGCTGGGGGCGTATTCGAGGCCGTGGCAATAATATGGTTACGAGTGCAGAGTTCAGAGTACAAAGTTCAAACCGAAGCCGAACTCCGTACCTTGAACTTTGTACTTTGAACTTAATCTGACATGAAACTATCCCTCGGACCCATCCAGTACTTCTGGACCCGCGATCAGGTGTTCGACTTCTACGAACGCGTCGCGTCCGCGCCGGTGGACATCGTCTACCTGGGTGAGACGGTCTGTTCCAAGCGCCGCGCGCTGCGCCTGCCGGACTGGCTCGACATCGCCGCGCGCCTGAGCGCGGCGGGCAAGGAGGCGGTGCTGTCCACGCTCACGCTGATCGAGGCCGAATCGGAAGTTTCGTACATGCGCACGATCATCGAGAACGGCCGTTACCCGGTCGAGGCCAACGACATGGCGGCGGTCAACATGCTGGAGGGAGTTGCCCCGTTCATCGTCGGTCCGCATGTCAATGTCTACAACGCCGGCGCGCTCGATCTCATGGCGCGTGCCGGCGCCCGGCGCTGGGTAATGCCGCTGGAACTCGACCGCGAAACGCTGGCCGCGCTCCAGGCCGGCCGGACGGCTGGCCTGGAAACCGAGGTGTTCGTATTCGGACGCCTGCCGCTGTCCTTCTCCGCGCGCTGTTTCACCGCCCGCGCGCACAACCTGCCGAAGGACGACTGCGGTTTCCGCTGCGCCGATTATCCCGAGGGTATGCCGTTGCAGACGCGCGAGGGCCAGTCCTTCCTCCGTCTCAACGGCATCCAGGTGCAATCCGGCGAAACCTGCAACCTGGTCAACGAGGTCGGGGAACTGCGCGCGCTCGGCGTGGAGGTATTGCGGCTTTCGCCCCAGCCGCAGGGGATGTTCGAGATCATCGATGCCTTCCGGGGCGTCATGGACGGGCATCTGGAACCGTCCATGGCCGCCGTCCTGCTTGCGCCTTACCAGACCGCCGGGTTCTGCGACGGTTACTGGTACAGCGCGCCGGGCATGCAGCGGGTGCATGCCTGAAGGCGTGTCGTCGGCGATGGAAAAAGCGGGTTAGTGTGTGGCCAGGTTCTGGCCGATGACGCGCTGGATGACAGTGAAGGCCATGGCGCCGAGACTCGTTCCGAGTACGTCGCGGAAATGCGACTCCCAATCGTAGTCCAGCGCGTCGAGCAGGTTCTTCACATGCAGACCGGTGGCGGTATCGCCCTCGATGCACAGGCGGCGGCTGAAGAACAGCGTGTCCGGATCCTCGCGCCGGGTGGCGAGCTGCCAGTAATCCTCCACTTTGCCGCTGATGCGCACGTCGGCGTGTCCCGGCGCGGCCGGCCGCAGGCGTCCCTGTTCGATGCGGAAATGCAGTTCCGTGGCGGCATCCCGGATGTGGATGCACACGCATTTGCCGTCGATTTCCGGCAGCCGTGCCGCCAGCGGCTGGCCCCGCAGCAGGTGGTTGAATACCTGCGCGAACAGTTCCGTGTGCACGGCATCGGGGATGAAACGCAGCGGCAAAAGCAGGGGATGAGGCAGCATGTCGGTCGGTCAATGGTGAACGCGGGCTTTATAACAGGTGTCGATGCCGCGCGATATTGATCTGGATCAAGTCACGCGCCCGTCGCGGGTTCTATGGTGAGGGCTTCATGAAATTCAAGAACCTGCGCGAGTTCCTCGCGCACCTGGAAAAGCTCGGCGAGTTGCGGCGCATCCCGATCCCGGTCGATCCGCGCCTGGAGATCACCGAAATCTGCCAGCGCACCCTGCGCGCGCAGGGGCCGGCGCTGCTGTTCGAAAAGCCAAAGGGGTCGGATATCCCGCTGCTGGGCAACCTTTTCGGCACCACGCGCCGCGTGGCGCTGGCCATGGGGCGCGAATCCGTCGAGGAGCTGCGCGAGGTCGGCAAGCTGCTTTCTTTTTTGAAAGAACCGCAACTGCCGCGCGGCATCGGCGATGCCATGGAGAAACTGCCGGAGTTCAAGCAGCTGCTGCATGTGGTGCCGCGGGTGGTGAGCGACGCGCCGTGCCGGCAACATGTCATCGAAGGCGGGGACGTGGACCTGTCGAAACTTCCCGTCCAGACTTGCTGGCCGGAGGACGCCGGCCCGCTCATCACCTTCGGCCTCGTGATCACCAAGGGGCCGTACAAGGAACGACAGAACATCGGCATCTATCGCCAGCAGCTGATCGCGCGCAATAAAGTGATCATGCGCTGGCTGCCGCACCGCGGCGGCGCGGTGGATTTCCGCGAGTGGAAGGAAGCCCATCCCGGCCAGCGTTTTCCCGTGGTGGTCGCCATCGGGGCCGATCCGGCGACGTTGCTGGCGGCGGTGACACCTATCCCGGATACGCTGTCGGAATTCCAGTTCGCCGGATTGTTGCGCGGGGCGCGCAGCGAGGTCGTCCCCTGCGGCTGCGCCACGCTGTACGTGCCGGCCTCGGCGGAGATCGTGTTCGAAGGTTATATCGACCCGGCCGAAGAGGCGCTGGAAGGGCCGTTCGGCGATCACACCGGCTATTACAACTCGCAGGAAAAATTTCCGGTGCTGACCATCGAACGCATCACGCATCGCGACCAGCCGATTTATCACAGCGCCTACATGGGCCGTTCGCCGCATGACGAGCCGTCGATCCTGGCGATGGCGCTCAACGAGGTGTTCATTCCGCTGCTGCAGAAGCAATTTCCCGAGATCGTGGATTTCTATCTGCCGCCGGAAGGCTGTTCCTACCGCGTGGCCTGCGTCAGCATCAAGAAGCGTTACGCCGGCCACGCGCGCCGCATCATGTTCGGCGTGTGGTCGTACCTGCGCCAGTTCAGCTACACCAAGTTCGTGATCGTCACCGACGACGACATCAACGTGCGCGACTGGAAGGAGGTCGTGTGGGCCATGTCCACGCGCATGGACCCGGTGCGCGACACGCTGCTGGTGGAGAACACCCCTATTGATTATCTGGATTTTGCCAGTCCGGTATCGGGCCTCGGCGGCAAGATGGGACTGGATGCCACCAACAAGTGGCCGGGCGAGACCACGCGCGCCTGGGGCCGGCCGATCGCCATGAGTCCCGAGGTGGTGCAGCGGGTAGATGAGCTGTGGCGCCGGCTCGGCATCGAGACAGTTACGCCTACGCACCCATAAGTCCGGGCGAGCCGGATTTTCGCCTGTTTCCGCTTTCTTTCGGCATTTATTATTGATACAAGTCATGGTATTCCTGCCGTCCGACGCTATGTTAGACGGGTATTTCCACCAACCTGACGGGTATCGCGCTTGAATCAGCAGATCATTTTCGACGCCGAATTGCTGCGCCGCTACGACAAGAGCGGGCCGCGTTATACGTCGTATCCGACGGCGGTGCAGTTCAGCGCGGCTTTCACCGAAGCCGATTACCGGGCGCAGGCGCAACGCAGCAACGCTACGCCACGCCCGCTGTCACTGTATTTTCATCTCCCCTTCTGCGACACCGTGTGTTTCTACTGTGCCTGCAACAAGGTCGTCACCAAGGACCGCCAGCGCGCCTCGCCCTATCTCGAGCGCCTGCATCGCGAGATTGCGCTGCAGGCGAAGCTGTTCGACCGTGTGCGCACGGTGGAGCAGCTGCATTGGGGCGGCGGCACGCCGACCTTCATCAGCCACGAGGAGATGCGCGCGCTGATGACGGTCACGCGCGAACATTTCCGCCTGCGCGACGACGACAAGGGCGAGTACGGCATCGAGGTGGACCCGCGCGAGATACGGCCGGAAACGCTGGCGGTGTTGCGC
Organism: Sulfuricaulis limicola; assembly: GCF_002355735.1. Taxonomy (GTDB): domain Bacteria; phylum Pseudomonadota; class Gammaproteobacteria; order Acidiferrobacterales; family Sulfurifustaceae; genus Sulfuricaulis; species Sulfuricaulis limicola. Next base: position 316,325 of record NZ_AP014879.1, read on the forward strand.
GAGCTCGGCTTCAACCGCCTGAGCATGGGCGTGCAGGATTTTGAGCCCGTGGTGCAGAAGGCGGTCAACCGCATTCAAACCGAGGCCGAAACCTTCGCCGTGCTCACGGAGGCGCGCGCGCTGGGTTTCCGTTCCATCAGCATGGACCTGATTTACGGGCTGCCGCACCAGACGGTCGAGAGCTTCGGACGCACCCTGGAAAAGATCATCGGCGTCGGCCCGGACCGGCTGTCGGTATTTAATTACGCGCACCTGCCCGAGATGTTCAAACCGCAGCGCCGGATTAACGCAGCCGATCTGCCGAGCCCGCAGGAGAAGCTCAATATCCTGCAGCTCACCATCGAGCGCCTGACGCGGGCCGGGTATGTGTACATCGGCATGGACCATTTCGCGCGCCCGGACGACGAACTGGCGCAGGCGCAACGCAACGGCACGCTGTACCGCAATTTCCAGGGTTACTCCACGCATGCCGAATGCGACCTGGTCGGCATGGGCATCACGGCGATCGGCATGGTGGGCGACTGCTATAGCCAGAACCGCAAAACGCTGGAGGACTACTACGCCGCGCTCGACACCGGGCAACTGCCGGTCATGCGCGGGTTTGTCCTCGGCGCGGACGACAAACTGCGTCGCGCCATCATCACGCAGCTGATCTGTCATTTCACGCTCGATCTGGATGCCACCGGACGTGCGCATGGCGTAAGCTTCGCGGATTACTTTGCCGCGGAACTTGCCGATCTCAGGATCATGCAGCAGGACGGCCTGATCGAAATGGACGAAAAGTCGATACGCGTGCAACCCGCGGGCAAGCTGCTGATCCGCAATATTTGCATGGTGTTCGACCGCTACCTGCGCGAAAAGCAGGAGCAGCGCTTTTCAAAGGTGATTTGACGCGACTGATTGCGTCCACCTGTTGTCGAAGATGCCCAAGCCCCTCGGGGCTTGGTATTACGTTCAATCAAAAATCAGAAGGAGCAACTCAAATGAAAAAGACTCTGCCTCTCGCCATTCTCACTGCTGCTGTTTCGCTCGCTGGCCAATCGGCGTTGGCACATCCGGTCGGTCAGGCCACTCCCGGATATGTAGGCGACTCCCGTGGAATGCTGGTGACGGATTCATCCGGAAACTGCGTGCGTACTTCGTCCTGGGCCCCGGCGCTGGCCACGGAGGCCTGCGACGCCAGCCTGGTCAAGAAGGCCGCTCCGGCCCCGGCCCCGGCGAAAGCCGAACCCGCCCCGGCGCCCAAGCCGGCGCCGCAACCGGTGGCCGAGAAGGTCAGCCTGACGGCCGGCGCCCTGTTTGACGTCAACAAGGCCGATCTCAAGCCAGCGGGCAAATCGGAACTGGATGCGCTGGCGGCCAAGCTCAAGGGTGCGCAGGTCGAGCAGATCACCGTGACCGGCCATACTGATTCTTCGGGATCGAAGCAACTCAATCAGAGCCTGTCTGAACGCCGCGCTGACGCGGTCAAGGCCTATCTCGTATCGAAAGGTCTGGATGGCAGCCGCATTGATGCCAAGGGAGCGGGTGACACCCAGCCGGTCGCCAGCAACAAGACCGCCGATGGGCGCGCCCAGAACCGCCGCGTGGAAATCGACATCCGGGCGCAACGCACGACATCCAATTAACCAGTCACCGGTCAATCACTTCCGGATAACCAGAACCAAGGAGGACGCACATGTTGGAAGAATTCAAAAAATTCGCCATGCGCGGCAACGTGGTGGACATGGCCGTGGGCATCGTCATCGGCGCGGCGTTCGGCAAGATCGTCAGCTCGTTCGTGAGTGACGTGCTGATGCCGCCCATTGGCCTCGCGCTGGGTGGCATGGATTTCAGCGGTCTGTTCGTCACGCTCGGCAGCGGCAGCTATGCCACGCTCGCCGCGGCCAAAGCCGCCGGTGCTCCGACGTTGAACTACGGTCTGTTCATCAATGCGCTGATCGACTTCATCATCGTTGCGTTTGCGTTGTTCATGGTGATCAAGGCGATGAACCGGCTGAAGAAGGAAGAGGCCCCGGCCAAGGCGCCCGAGGTAAAGACCTGTCCGGAATGCCTCTCGGAGATTCCGCTCGCCGCCAAGCGTTGCAAGTTCTGCAGCGCCGCGCTCAAGTAATCCAGAGAGGCGCGACCCTCGAAACCGGGCCCGGTACAAGCATTCCGGGCCCGGTGTAGTGGAAGCCGCCGTTTATCGGGCGCGTTACTGCCGTGGCGCCCGAACTTCCCGTTGTATCATGCGTTAACAAGCATTTACCTTTGTGTGGAACTGCAAGTACGCGGTATGGCGCACACATCAATTACTTATTGAATGTGCGGGAAATTTTTCGTTTGCCGAAATGGCTGCGCAGGCTCATGAAATGGTTTTATGGGGCTGATTGGATGTAATAGACCTTGCCGGGCAATTTTGTTACAAAGAGCATCCCCAGCATAAGGAAAGGCCCGGTGCAAAAACGCGAAGCGGCGACGGTTATCAACATTTCCAGCATCAAGGCGGCCTGCAAGGATTGCACGCTCCAGGAATTGTGCCTGCCGTTGGGCCTCAATGAGGTCGACGTCGCCGCCCTCGACAAGGTCATCAAGCGCCGGCGTACCCTGAAAAAGAGTGAAATGCTTTACCGCTTCGGTGACCCCCTGCGCGCGCTTTATGCCATTCGCAGCGGCGCACTCAAGACCACCGGCCTGATCGAAGACGGCCGCGCCCAGGTCACCGGTTTTTACCTGCCCGGCGAATTGCTCGGGATCGACGCCATCAACACCGACAAGCACCCGTGCAGCGCCGAGGCCCTCGAAACCTCGGAGGTCTGTGAAATTCCCTATGGCGCGCTGGAAGAACTGGCCACCAAGATCCCCGGCCTGCAGCATCAATTGCTGCGCATCATGAGCCGCGAGATCGTGCGCGACGAGGAAATGCTCATGATGCTGGGCCGCATGAGCGCCGAGGAGCGCCTGGCTTCCTGCCTGATGAGTTTTTCCCGTCGCCTGTCCCGGCTCGGCGGCGCGCCGGCCGAATTCAAGCTCAGCATGTCGCGCCAGGATCTGGGCGATTATCTGGGTCTCGCGCTCGAGACGGTGAGCCGCCTGTTGTCGCGTTTCCACGACGAAGGCCTGATCGAGGTGCACGGCCGGCAGATCACGCTGCGCGACCTTAACCGCCTGCGTAACATGGCCGCCGGCAACGGTCGCGAGCACAACGCCTCGGCCCAATAATTCGTCAACCTGCTTTTTGTCGCAGGGTTGACAAGCCGGCCGGCTTGCCCTAGCTTGACCTTCTTTTCCCGACCGACCCGTCATGCCAGATACCGCCACGATCGCCGCGCTCTTCGAGCTGCCATTCAACGATCTCCTGTACCGCGCCCAGGGCGTGCATCGGAGCCACTTCGATCCGAACGCGGTGCAGCTCTCCACGCTGCTGTCCATCAAGACCGGCGGCTGTTCCGAGGATTGCGGCTACTGCTCGCAGTCGGCGCGTTTCCACACCGATGTCCCCAGTCAGCCCCTCATGTCCCGGGACGAGGTCATCGCCGCCGCGCGCGCGGCCAAGGCGCGCGGCGCCACCCGTTTCTGCATGGGCGCGGCCTGGCGCGGACCGAAGGAAAAAGACCTGGCGCAGGTAACGGACATGATCCGCGCGGTCAAGGACCTCGGCATGGAAACCTGCGCCACGTTGGGATTGTTGCGCGAAGGCCAGGCCGAACAGCTGGCGCAGGCCGGTCTGGATTACTATAACCACAATCTCGATACCTCGCGCGCCCATTACGACAACATCGTTCACACCCACAGCTTCGACAGCCGGATGGAAACACTCAAAAAGGTGCGCTCCGCCGGACTCAAAGTCTGCTGCGGCGGTATCATGGGCATGGGGGAATCGCGTGAAGACCGGATTCAGTTCATCGCCGAGCTGGCGGCGCTCGACCCGCCGCCGGAATCGGTGCCGATCAACCTGCTGGTGCATATCCCCGGCACGCCGTTATCCGATAAACCTGCGCTGGACCCGATCGAATTCGTGCGCACCATCGCGGTCGCGCGCATCAGCATGCCGGCCTCGTTCGTGCGCCTGTCCGCCGGCCGCAGCGCCATGCCGGACCATCTGCAGGCCCTGTGTTTCCTGGCCGGCGCCAATTCCATTTTCTACGGCGACCGGTTGTTGACCACGCCCAACCCGGAATCCGACGCCGATCTCAGGCTGTTCGAGAAGCTGGGTATTTACCCCATGACTGCCGAGATCGCCGCGCCGCCACGCAAAGCCGCCGAAGCCTGATTGCTCTCTGCTCCGGATCTCCGGAGTCAGGCCCGCATGATTTTCGGGTCGGTCTGCGTGCCCGAGGCCGGTTCCGGCAGCAGCACCGCCCTGATTTCAAATTCCATATTCTCCAAATCGCCCAGCACATAAGTCGCCGGCGCGCTCACGCCGCCGACGGTGCCGGGATCGACCCGAAGCGTTTCGCCGCCTTTGATGTTTTTAATCCGCTCGATGACGGCGTGATGCTCGTGGCCGTTGCACACCAGGTCGTAATCGCCGGTGACGGCCATGGCCTTGGCGTAATGCGGGTAATGCACGACAAAAATCCGTTTGCCCGCCAGCGTGAACGAGCCGTCCTGGCCGTAGTAATGCACCCGGTTTTCCGGCTTGTGCGCCAGCTTCGAAAGATGAAACAGATCGCCCTGGTTGTTGCCGTGTACCAGATGCACCGGCAGCCCCAGCGGGGTGATGGCGTGCAGCGTGCTGGGCGCCACCAGGTCGCCGCAATGAATCACGGCCTGCGCCCCGAGCGATTTGGCTTCCGTCACCGCGGCGGCCAGGTGGTCGCGATGGTCGTGGCTGTCGGAGACGATGCAGATTTTCATGACGTTATTGTATCTCCCAAAAACAAAGGCCGGCGAGCGCCGGCCTTTGTTCACGAATGAAGCGTGGTTACAGCAGCGGCACGATCAGCAGCGCCACGATATTGATGATCTTGATCATGGGGTTGATGGCCGGGCCGGCGGTGTCCTTGTAGGGATCGCCCACGGTGTCGCCGGTGACGGCGGCCTTGTGCGCGTCCGAGCCCTTGCCGCCGAATTTGCCGTTTTCGATGTACTTCTTGGCGTTGTCCCAGGCGCCGCCGCCGGTGGTCATGGAGATGGCGACGAAGATGCCCGTGACGATGGAGCCGAGCAGCACGCCGCCCAGCGCCTCCTTGCCGAGGGTAAAGCCGACGATGATCGGCACCAGCACCGGCAGTATCGAGGGGATGATCATTTCCTTGATCGCCGCCTTGGTCAGCATGTCCACGGCCTTGGAATAATCCGGCTTGGCCTTGCCTTCCATGATGCCCTTGATGGTCTTGAACTGGCGGCGAACTTCCACCACCACGCTGCCGGCGGCGCGTCCGACCGCCTCCATGGCCAGCGCCCCGAAGAGGTAGGGGATGAGGCCGCCGATGAACAGGCCGATGATCACGTTGGGATTGGACAGGCTGAATTCCACCGCCTTGCCCACGTGCGCCTCGAGCGCGTGCGTGTAGTCCGCGAACAGCACCAGTGCCGCCAGACCGGCCGAGCCGATGGCGTAGCCCTTGGTGACGGCCTTGGTGGTATTGCCCACGGCGTCTAGCGGGTCGGTGATGTCACGCACTTTCTTCGGCAGTTCCGCCATTTCGGCGATACCGCCGGCGTTGTCGGTGACCGGGCCGTAGGCGTCGAGCGCCACGATGACACCGGTCATGGATAGCATCGAGGTGGCGGCGATGGCGATGCCGTAGAGCTCGGCGAGTTCATAGGCGCCCCAGATGCTGGCGCACACCGCGATCACCGGCAGCGCCGTGGCCTTCATGGACAGGCCGAGACCGGCGATGACGTTGGTGCCATGGCCCGTGGTCGAGGCCTGCGCGATTTTTTGCACCGGGCTGTACTCGGTCGCGGTGTAGTACTCGGTGATGACCACCATGGCGGTGGTGAGCGCGAGTCCGATGAGCGCCGCGCCGTAAATCTGCATGGTGCTGTAGGAGCCATTGCCGACCATCATTTTATCCGTCACGAAATAGAAGGCGATGGCGGCCAGCACGCCGGAAGTAATGACGGCCCGGTACAGGCCGTTCATGATTTTCCCCTTATCGCTGACTTTGACGAAGAATGTGCCGACGATGGAGGCGAGGATGGACACGCCGCCGAGCACCAGCGGATACATCACGGCGTTGCCGAAGCTCGGCAGCACCAGGCTGCCGAGCAGCATGGTGGCGATGATGGTCACGGCGTAGGTCTCGAACAGGTCGGCGGCCATGCCGGCGCAGTCGCCGACGTTGTCGCCGACGTTGTCGGCAATCACCGCCGGGTTGCGCGGGTCATCCTCGGGAATGCCGGCCTCGACCTTGCCCACCAGGTCGGCGCCGACGTCGGCGCCCTTGGTGAAGATGCCGCCGCCGAGTCGGGCGAAGATCGAGATCAATGAACCGCCGAAGGCGAGGCCGACGAGCGGGGAGATCAGATTCGACTGGGTGAAATCGGGATACAGGAATTGCAGGAGGGTGTAGTAGCCGGCCACTCCCATCAATCCGAGGCCGACCACGAACAGGCCGGTGATGGCGCCGGAACGGAACGCCACCTGCAGCGCCGGGTTGAGACCGTCCTTGGCCGCCTCGGTGGTGCGCACGTTGGCGCGCACCGAGATGTTCATGCCGATATAGCCGGTGGCCGCGGAGAGAACGGCGCCGATGGCGAAGCCGATGGCGGTCCGCGGGTCGAGCATGAAATAAATCACCAGGAACAGGATCACGCCCACCACGCCGATCGTGGTGTACTGGCGGTTCAGGTAGGCCGAGGCGCCTTCCTGGATCGCGGCCGCGATCTCGCGCATGCGGTCGCTGCCGGTGGGTTTGCCGAGCACCCAGTAAATGGACACCACGCTGTAAATGATGGCCGCAAAGGCGCAGGCCAGTGCGAAGATCAGGCTGTCAGACATGTGCTTCCTCCCGTGAGATGAACATCGCTGCGCCGCGGGGCGCGTTGATTACGACACACTGCTGAAACTAACTGAAACAGACGAATCGCAACATTGATTAAAATCAACCTTGGCAAGATATTCATTTTTTGGTGGCCAGGCCGCCTTCGAAACGCATGCCCGGCTCGAAATTGAACACCTTGTCCAGATCCAGTTCACGGATCAGCCGGTCCACCGCCGCCTGGCCGTGCTCGCGATTGACCTCCGCGAGAATCAGCTTGGCCGAGTTGGCGTTGTAGAACCCGCCGAAATCCGCCTGCACTTTAAGCATTTCCCTTGCTTTGTCCAGCGTCATAAAAACTTATGCTGGCCAGGAAGACAAATCTTATATCGCATTGCGGCGTTCCCGGCGGTTCATGCGATTACAGTTTGAATTCGCCGAGCTTCTTCTTCGCGGCGACATTTTTCAGCCGCACGTACTGCGGCATGCCGTTTTTGTACGGCGGGTAGTCTTCGCCCTGGATCAGCGGCTCCAGATAGGTGCGGCACTTGGCGGTGATGCCGAAGCCGTCGTCGGTGATGAAGTCCTTGGGCATCATTTTTTCCACGTTCGCCACCTTGTTGAGCGGCGCCACGCCGACTTTCCATTTATAAGGCTTGCTCGACACGCGCTCGACCGTCGGCATCACGGAATTCTTGCCCTTGACGGCCAGCTCGACCGCCGCCTTGCCCATGGCGTAGGCCTGGTCCACGTCGCTCTTGGAGGCGATGTGGCGCGCCGCGCGCTGCAGATAATCCGCGACGCCCCAGTGATACTTGAGGCCGAGCCCTTCCTTGATGATGGAGGCCACGACGGGGGCCACGCCGCCGAGTTGTGCATGGCCGAAGGCATCCTTGAGGCCCTGGTCGGCGAGGAACTTGCCATCCGGACTCTTCACGCCTTCCGACACCACCACCGTGCAATAACCGTATTTCTTGACGTTGGCGTCCACGGTGGCGAGGAATTTTGCCTTGTCGAAGCTGACCTCGGGGAACAAGATCACGATCGGGATTTCGGTGTCCTGGGTGGAAGCCAGACCGCCCGCCGCGGCGATCCAGCCGGCGTGCCGGCCCATGACTTCGAGAATGAAAACCTTGGTCGAGGTCTTGGCCATCGAAGCGACATCGAATGACGCCTCGCGCGTCGAGACCGCGATGTATTTGGCCACCGAGCCGAAGCCCGGGCAGTTGTCAGTGATGGGCAGGTCGTTGTCCACGGTCTTGGGCACGTGGATTGCCTGGATCGGATAGCCCAGGGTCTCGGACAGTTGCGAAACTTTCAGACAGGTATCGGCCGAGTCGCCGCCGCCGTTGTAGAAGAAGTAGCCGATGTCGTGCGCCTTGAATACCTCGATCAGGCGGTCGTATTCGCGTTTGTTCTGCTCCAGGCTTTTCAGCTTGTAGCGGCAGGAACCGAACGCGCCCGAAGGCGTGTGGCGCAGCGCCTTGATCGCCGCCACCGATTCCTTGCTGGTGTCGATCAGGTCCTCGGTGAGTGCGCCGATGATGCCGTTGCGGCCGGCATAGACCTTGCCGATTTTCTTCGGATACTTGCGCGCGGTCTCGAGCACGCCGCAGGCCGAGGCGTTGATGACCGCCGTGACGCCGCCGGACTGGGCGTAGAACGCGTTTTTGGGTTTGCCTTTTGCCATTGCTTCAATCTCCCCAGAAGAGTGGTGATGTATCGGGTTTTTCCGGCGCGTCCTTGTCGGTCTGCGCCGGTGTTTGATCGGTGCTGATTTTCTGCTTGCGAATGTGATCGGACTCGACCTGCAACACACTGATCACGCAATCGCCAATCTCGTCGTAGCTGTCGATGCCGGTGCCGAGCTGGTGCTCGGGATGATAATAGAAGTAGGCGCGGAAACGCTTGGGGCCGGTTTTGACGATGGTGAAGTTCGCGCCCTTGGCGCTCCAGAACAGGGCCGGGCACCAGGCCATGCCGTCGGCGCCGCCGAGCATGACCTCGGTGTCGGCCATTTGCGGTTCGACTTCCTTGCCGTAACGTTCCTTCAGTGTGCTGCGCACGGCCCAGAGCTCGGTCTCGGTAAAATCCGGAATTTTGTTATGACTCATCGGCGGAATTCAGGGCGATACCGCGCCTGCGAAAACGAGCTTAACCAAGTTTCCCTCCTTGGAACACGCGGAAAGATGAATCCGGCAATAGGGCCCATTTATAGGGCTGGACCATTGACGCCGGGGTGGGCAAATTGTAGTTTACGCGCCCCTGACATTGAACCAGGGGAATTTCCTCAGGAATACGCACCACCAAGAACTTAAAAGCGAGAATGCCATGAGAATCGTGCTTTTGGGAGCGCCGGGGTCCGGCAAGGGAACGCAAGCTAAGTTATTGGTTGAGAAGTACAAAATTCCCCAGATGTCCACGGGCGACCTGCTGCGCGCGGAAGTCGCAGCCGGCACCGATCTGGGAAAAAAGGCCAAGGCTGCCATGGATTCCGGGCAGCTGGTCACCGACGACATCGTGCTTGGCATGATCCAGGCGCGACTCGCCAAGCCCGACGCCAAAAACGGTTTCATTCTCGACGGTTTTCCGCGCAACATCCCGCAGGCCCAGGCGCTCGACGCCATGCTGGCGCGGCTCGGCCAGCCCTTGCAGCTGGCGCTGCTGGTGGATGTCGATACCGACGTATTGATGAAACGGCTCACCGGCCGGCGCACCTGCGGCTCCTGCGGCGCGATCTACAACATTCATTTCTCGGCCCCGAAGACCTCGAACAAGTGCGACAAGTGCGGCGGCAGTCTCACGCACCGGTCCGACGACAACGAGCAGACAGTGGGTAAGCGCCTGGCCGTGTACCAGCAGCAGACCGCCCCGCTCGCCAACTATTACAAGGCGCAGGGTAAGCTGCGCACCGTGCGCGGCGTGGGCACGGTGAGCGCCATCTTCAAGAACGCGACCGACATCATCGAATCACAGATCCGGCCGCTGGCGGACGTGATGAGCAAGATCGAGTCGGCGGCGGCGCGCCAGGCGGCCAAGGCCAAGGCCGAGGAAGCCAGGGTCAAGGCGGCAGCGAAGGCGGCCAAAGCTGCCAAGGCCGCCAAAGCGGCGAAACCGGCACCCGCCGCCAAACCCAAAGCCAAGCCGGTTCCGGTAGCCAAGGCCAAGCCGGCTGCGAAAAAGGCGGCGCCGAAAAAGGCTGCGCCCAAGGCCAAGCCGAAGAAAGCCGCCAAGGCCGCACCCAAAGCCAAGGCCAAGAAGGTCAAGTAAATTACAAAGCGAATGGACAGGATTAGCAGGATTAAAAAATATGCACTTAAAAAAATCCTGTTAATCCTGTCTATTTTTTTGTAATTGGATCTTAAATGGCGACCGGCACCGGAAAATTCCCGCGAGTACGCCCGCGCCGCATGCGGCGCGATGATTTCTCGCGCCGGTTGATGCGCGAGACCCGGCTCACGGCAGACGATCTGATCCAGCCGGTGTTCGTCATGGAAGGCAGGAACCGCGCGGAAGCGGTGGCGAGCATGCCGAGCATCGAGCGCGTGACGACCGACCTGCTGCTCAAGCAGGCGGAAAAACTCCTGAAGCTCGGCGTGCCGGCCATCGCCTTGTTCCCGGTGGTGGCCTCGTCGAAAAAGGACAACCAGGCCAGGGAGGCGTTCAATCCCAAGGGCCTGGTGCCGCAGACAGTGCGCGCTCTCAAGAAAAATTTCCCGGAGCTGGGCGTGATCACCGACATCGCGCTTGACCCCTATACCTCGCACGGCCAGGACGGGCTGATCGACAACAGCGGTTACGTGCTGAACGACGCAACCGTGGCGGTGCTGGTGAAGCAGGCCTTGTCGCATGCCGCCGCCGGTGCCGATGTCGTGGCGCCCTCGGACATGATGGACGGGCGCATCGGCGCCATCCGCGACGCGCTGGAGAAGGCGGGGCACATTCATACCCGCATCCTGGCTTACTCCGCCAAATACGCCTCGAATTTTTATGGTCCTTTCCGCGATGCCGTGGGCTCGGCCGCCAGTCTCGGCAAGGGCAGCAAGGACAGCTATCAGATGGACCCGGCCAATTCCGACGAGGCGCTGCGCGAAGTGGCGCTCGATCTCGAGGAGGGCGCGGACATGGTGATGGTCAAGCCCGGCATGCCCTATCTCGACATCGTACGACGGGTGAAGGACAAGTTCGATGTGCCGACCTTCGTCTACCAGGTGAGCGGCGAATACGCCATGTTCATGGCGGCGGCGAAAAATGGCTGGCTCGATGAGCGCGCCGGCATCATGGAATCGCTGCTTTGCATCAAGCGCGCCGGGGCCGATGCCATTCTCACTTATTTCGCCGAACGCGCCGCCGGGTGGCTGAAAGCAGGCTCGCGCTGATCCGGCCGCCCGCAAAACGCGGCACGCTGTCCTCATGAATTACCGCCATATCTTCCACGCTGGCAATTTCGCCGATGTCTTCAAGCACGTCGTGATTTCGCTGTTGCTCAAGTCGCTGCACCGCAAAGATACGCCGTTTTGCTACCTCGACACCCACGCCGGCGTAGGCCGCTACGATCTCAGCAGCGCCGCGGCGCAGAAAACCGGGGAGTATCGTGACGGCATCAAGCGTCTCCTGAATGTTCAACCCATTCCCGAACTGGCGGACTATCTGGCGGCGGTGCGCGCGCTGAATGACGCGGACACGCTGCGGTATTACCCCGGCTCGCCGCGCATCGCGCGGTTTTTCCTGAGACCGCAGGACCGCGCGATACTGCTCGAGCTTCAACCGGAGGAATGCACGCAACTGAAGACTGAATTTGCCGGCGACCGGCAGGTGATTGTTCAGGAGCAGGATGGATATGCCGGCCTCAAGGCATATTTGCCGCCAAAAGAAAGGCGTGGCCTGGTTTTGATTGATCCGCCCTACGAATCGGACCAGGAGTTCGATCAGGCGATTGAAGCAATGCGTCTGGCCCACGTGCGCTGGGACTCCGGGATATACGCCTTGTGGTATCCGATCAAGAGCCGCTCCCCGGTGGAGCGCTTGCACCGGCGGCTGGTCGCCACTGGCATCCGCAAAATCCTGCTGGCGGAATTCAGTCCCTGGCCCGAGGATACCGCCTTCCGCCTCAACGGTTGCGGCATGGTCGTGATCAATCCACCCTGGAAGCTGGATGAAACGCTGCAATCGCTGTTGCCGGCCTTGCTGGAGATATTGCGGCAGCATCCGGCCGGCCGTGCCACGACCAGCTGGCTGGTTCCGGAATAGTGCCATGGGCGTTGCCGGCGCCGCTGCTGACCAGCGGTAAAAGCGCAACGGCATCCATCTGTTACAAACAGCCGTCGACAGCGCGCCCGTAAACGAGTATTTTATCGGCCAATAACCTGTGGTTTTTCAATAATAAAGACGTGTTTGCCGGTTTTCCGGCGTGGAGGTACCGGTGGTCAAAGGCTTACCGGCTATGCATGAGGGGAACATCAACGCCATGAACGAGAGGCGCGACAGTCAGCGCGTGCCGGTTACGCTCGATGCCGTGCTGAATTATCAGGCGCAGGTCATGATCTGTACCATCCGCGACATCAGCCTGAATGGCGCTTTCATCGAAGGCACGCCGGAAGGACTGCCGTATTTCAATGCCCCGGTGGAGCTGGGCCTGACCCTGACTTCCGCCGGCGAAACCAAACAACACCGTATTCCCGCCAAGATCCGCCGCATTACCGACAACGGCGTCGGCCTGACCTTCGGCGATGTCGGCATGGACGCCTATTTCAGCTTGGTCAATCTGGTTTATAACGCCTGAGCTTCGGCGTTTTTTCGCCAATGTCCCGTCTGTACCCCCGGCCCCGTTTGGTAGCAGTGGGGCCGAATCAGGTCCGGTTGCCGTTTTATGTAAGCCTGGCGCCATTTTCCGGCGCAAAAACGGCAACCATTGCCTCAAGCTGTTTCTGATGGCCGTACCCTAACTCCCCGTTTCTGCGCCATTTTTCGCCGATCACTGCCGGAGCACCACTTAAGGCACGTCCCTTGCACGGAATAGACCTCAAGGGACGGGGATAACCGTTAATTGTGTGTCACTTCGGATAAGGGATGCGCCTGCAGCTGGCAGGGGCGGAGAAGCGGCGCGCAAGGTTGTCAGCGATGAAACCATGAAGACACCTGTCGTCCGCGACCGGGTGCCTGTGTTTTTTCATGTTTCGACACAAGTCAAAGACTCTCATCGCCTCGGGCTTCGTTCTGGTGCTGGCGCTCACGGTCGCGCTGGCGGGCGTCGGCCTCACGCGCATGACCGCGATTCACAATCACCTCAAGCTCGTCACCGAAAGGCATAACGCCAAGGCCGACATCATTTTTTCGATGCGCCATATCGCGCGCGAGCGCGCGCTCAGCACCTACGCCATGTTCATCATGGACGATCCCTTCGACCGCGAAGAGGAATTGCGCCGGTTCACCGAGATGGCCGGTGAGTTCATGCGCTTGCGTGACCGCCTGCTCGAGATCGGCCTGAAGGAGAACGAACGCATCGCCCTCGACAAGGTGCTGGAGCAGGTGCGCCTCTACCAGCCGCTGCACCTGGCGCTGGTGGACAAGATCACCCACGAGCGCCGGGCTGACGTGAAGGATGAAATCCTGCGTCACGACCTGCTGCGGCAGCGCACCATGCTGGGCCAGCTGGACGAGATGGTGGAGCTGGAGCGCGTCGAGATCGGCAAGGCCACGGCGCAGGCGGCGCGGGAATACAACTCGGCCTGCCTGGTCATGGTCCTCCTGACCGCCATTATCATGGTGTCGGGTTTTTTCATCGCTTCCTATGTCATTCATCGCACGCGGCAGGTGGAACAGGCCCTGGCGCGGGAGAAGGAGCACGCCGAGATCACGCTGCATTCGGTGGGCGACGCCGTCATCGCCGCCGACGAGCAGGGCAACGTCAATTACCTGAATCCCGCCGCCGAGCAGATGACCGGCTGGCGCAACGCCGAGGCGCGCGGCCAGCCGTTGCGCAACATCTACCACATCATCAACGAAACCACGCGCAAGGCGCTCGAGCATCCGGCGATGCTCGGTGTCCTGGATACGCCCATCGCCGGGCTGAACAAGCATACCCTGCTGATCAGTCGCCGCGGGTGGGAGCTGGCCGTCGAGGACAACGCCGCGCCGATCCGCAACAGCGACGGCGAGAACGTCGGCGCCATCCTGGTGTTCCGCGACGTCACCGAGCAGCGCCAGATGCAGAAACAGCTGAGCTGGCAGGCCAGCCATGACCCGCTCACCGGCCTGGCCAACCGGCGCGAGTTCGAGGTGCTGCTGGAGCGCCTGATCGCCAGCGCCAAGGAGCAGGACAAGCATCACGCCCTGCTGTATCTCGACCTCGACCAGTTCAAGGTCATCAACGACACCTGCGGGCACGTGGCCGGCGACGAACTGCTGCGGCAGATCGCCGGGCTCATGCGGCCGCTGATCCGCGACAGCGACACCCTGACCCGTCTCGGCGGCGACGAGTTCGGCATCCTGCTCGAGGGTTGCTACATCCCGCAGGCGGAACAGATCGCCCACAAGGTGCTGGAGTTGCTGGAGGATTTTCGTTTCGTGTGGCAGGACAAGAGCTTCCGTGTCGGCGTGTCCATCGGCCTGGTCGGCATTCACGCCGGCAGCGGCTCGGCCTCGAGCGCGTTGAGCGTCGCCGACGGCGCCTGCTACATGGCCAAGGACAAGGGTCGCAACCGCGTCTGGGTGCACCAGGACGACGACCGCGAAGCGGCGCACCGGCAGGGAGAAATGGAATGGGTGTCGCGCATCATGCGCGCGTTCGACGAAGACCGCTTCGTCCTGTATTACCAGCGCGTGATGCCGCTCGCCGCGGACGCGGAGGACTACCAGTGCCGGGAAGTGTTGGTGCGCATGCGCGCCGAAAACGGCGAACTGATTCCGCCCATGGCGTTCATCCCGGCCGCCGAGCGCTATGGCATGATGAGCACGGTGGACCGCTGGGTCGTCAAAACCGCCTTTACCTGGCTGGCCGGCCATCCCTCCGGGGAACGGCTGGCGATCAATCTTTCCAGCCAGTCGCTGGGCGACGAGGATTTCCTGAATTTCGTGATGGAGCAGTTCCGCACCACGCGCCTGTCGCCGCGGCGCATCTGTTTCGAGATCACCGAAACCGCGGCCATCGCCAACTGGAACCGCGCCACTCATTTCATTGCTGCGTTGCGCGCTCACGGTTGCCGCTTCGCCCTCGATGATTTCGGCAGCGGCATGTCGTCCTTCGGTTACCTGAAAGGTCTGGCGATCGACTTCATCAAGATCGACGGCGCGTTCGTGCGCGACATGATCGATGACGAGGTCGACTTTGCCATGGTCGAGGCGGTCAATCGCATCGGTCACGTCATGGGCATCCGCACCACGGCGGAGTACGTGGAGAACGACCAGATACTCGAGAAGCTGCGGGAGCTGGGCGTGGATTATGCCCAGGGCTACGGCCTGCACATGCCGCAACCGCTCGAGGTGATCACCGAGTTGCCCGCGGGGAAAACGGCGAATTCCAAAGAGAAACCGTTCGACCTCGATTTTCCGGTGATAGGTCGCCCCGCGGTCTAGCTGCCGGACCCGGCGTTCAGGGCAAAGGCCGCGACCAGCGCCACCGCCGCGGTTTCTATGCGCAGTATGGAAACCCCCAGCGTCAGCGACCTTGCGCCGGCGGCGACAGCCTGTTCGATCTCGGCCTCTGTAAATCCGCCTTCGGGCCCGACCAGCAGCGTCACGTCATTCACTCGCTCATTAATCGCCGCGGTAACGCTTACGGCCTGTACCGCGGGGTGGGCGAGCCATACCAGGCTTCCCTCCGCTGTCGCGCGCCGGGTGACATCCGGTGCCGTGGATGCTGCTTCAATCGCCGGAAGATACAGTCGGCGACTCTGCTTGCAGGCCTCGAGGCAGATTTTCCGCCAGCGCGCCGGGCTGTTGGCGCCGGGTTTGACCACGCTGCGCGCACACAGGAGCGGGGTGAAACGGGTCATGCCCAATTGCGTCGCCATGTCGAGCAGCACCTGCTGGCGGTCCCCTTTGGGCAGGGCGCAGGCGAGATGCAGCGTCGGCCGGCGCGGGGGTTCAGTGCGTCGTTCCTCGATGCGCAATTCCAGTGTCTGCCCGCGCGCGGTGGTTCGGAGCAGCGTGGCGCGCGCGGTGCCGCCGTGTCCGTCGAACAGCCACAGCGTATCCCCGTCGTGCAGCCGGCGCGCCGCCGCGGCGTGGCGCGCCTCGTCGCCCGTCAGCAGCAGCGTCGCGCCGGGTTCGGCGAGTTGCTCGGAATAGAACAAGGGTTCGGTCATATATTCATAAATATGATTTTGAACCGCCAAGGCGCCAAGCCCGCCAAGAAAGAATAATTTTCAAGAATAAAAAACTTGGCGTTCTTGGCGTCTTGGCGGTGGATGTTAACAGTTCTTAGTTTCGTACAAGATATACGTCGTAGCGCACCAGTTTTCCCGTCAGGCTCATGCTCGGGTCCGGCGCGAGCGGCGGGGCATCGTCGGGGCGCTTCACCACCACGCGGTCGCGGGCGATGCCGCGGCTGATCGTCAGCAGTTCCGGCGCATCGGTATCGTCGCCGACCAGCTCGCGCAGCAGGCGCATTTCCTTTTTCACCGCCGCGGACTTGCGGCGTTTCGGCGGAAACATGGGATCGAGATAAATTGCGTCGGGGCGCGGCGCGATGGCGGGCAGCAGCGCGCGGGCGTCGCCGCCCACCAGTTCCAGGCGCCCGGTCAGCAGGGCTCCGGTCAACGCCGTCAGGCGCTGCAGACCGTCCCGGGCCAGCGCCGCGACCACGGGCGAACGCTCGATGGCGGTGACGCGGAAACCCATGAGCGCCAGCAGCAGCGCATCCTGGGCATAGCCGGCGGTGGCGTCCACGATGACGCGGGTTTTTTTGCCAAAGGCACGCGCCAGCGGCTGGCGGCGCGAGAGATTCGCGCTGTAAGGCCGAAGGTCGAGATGCGAGAAATCCACGTATACGGGATGTATGCGCGGATCACGGCGGTTTCGCAGTTCAAGATGTTCGGGCGTGAGGGCCAGCAGCAGATCGAAGCCGGCCTCCGCGGTTTCTGCCAGCGGCAACATCAGTTCCCGCGCCAGTTCCGTGGTGTGTGCCCTGCTTGCGTCATCGTCTCCGGCCAGAACCGCGATGCTGGCCGGCGCGTGCCGGGCGGCGCCGAAGGCGGGAGCGGAACGGCGGGCCGGGAGCGAGGTCATGGTGCGGCAAGCATAAACATTCCCCGGTGGCGGCGCACCATGCCCGATCGGCCGTGGCGGGAAACAGAAAACCCCGCCAGGCGGGGTTTTCTGTCCGGTCAAGAACGGAGGATTTTTTAAGGGAATGCCGGGATGGTCGGGTCGCGTCCGCGCGCGGCGGCATCCGGATACTGCTCGCGTATCATGTCGCTGATTTCCCCGATCTGGTCCTTGGGCACGTCGACCATCAGCAGGATTTTTCCCTGTTCGATGTCGCGGGAGAATTTCCGCAGGCGGGTGTTGGGAACATCCGCCGCAATCATGCCGGAGGCCCACACGCCGACGATGGCGCCGATCAGGCTCATGGCCAGGATCACGCCGAGTCCCATCGCCAGGCCGGAGGGCGGAAACATCATGGCGACGACGCCGGCGACGGCTCCGGTGGCGCCGCCCACGACCAGGCCCAGGGCGAGGCCGTGGAGCTCATCGCTTTTCTGGAGCATGGTGGCTTCGGGCAGGTCGTTCAGCGACACGCCTTCCCGGGCCAGAAAAAACACATGCTCTTGTTCGATGCGGGCCAGCAGCAGCTTGTTGAATACCGCTTTCGCGGTCTTGACGTCGGGGAGCAGAAAATAAAGCCGTCTTCTCATCGCAACCTCCTCCCGCCATGGCGGACTGGTGTCAGACAGAGACCACTTTACATCTGTGGCTACGGACAAAGCATAGCCGAAGCACGCCGGCATCCCAACGAGATGCCGTACTTTTAGTATCAGATTTTCCGGGAAACTGCCGCGACGGGTGTCGTTACGCCAGTGGAATCAACCGGCTGCGGCGCGATCGGCGCGCTTGCGGTCGGTTTCCTTCAGGAAGCGCTTTCGCAGACGCAAGTGGTTGGGCGTTATCTCCACCAGTTCGTCGTCATCGATGAACTCGATGGCGCGTTCGAGCGTGAGTTCGATCGGCGGCACCAGGATGACGTTCTCGTCCGAGCCCGAGGCGCGCATGTTGGTGAGCTGCTTGCCCTTCATGGCGTTGACCACGAGATCGTTGTCGCGCGTGTGGATGCCGATGATCATGCCCTCGTACATGTCCTCGCCCGGGCCGATGAACATGCGCCCGCGCTCCTGCAGATTGAACAGGGCGTAGGCGACGCTCATGCCGTTGCCGTTTGAGATCAGCACGCCGTTGATGCGGCCGCCGACCAGGCCTTTCTTCTCCGGACCGTAGTGATCAAACACGTGATAGATCAGGCCGCTGCCGGCGGTGGCGGTGAGGAAGTCGGTCTGAAAGCCGATCAGCCCGCGCGCGGGAATCATGTACTCGAGGCGCACGCGGCCCTTGCCGTCCGGTTCCATGTTGAGCAGGTCGCCCTTGCGCTGGCCGAGTTGCTCCATGACCGCGCCCTGATGCTGGGTTTCGATGTCCACGGTCAGCTGCTCGTACGGCTCGTGGGTCTCGCCGTTCACCTGCTTGGTGATGACCTGCGGGCGCGACACGCCCAGCTCGTAGCCTTCGCGCCGCATGTTCTCGAGCAGGATGCCGAGGTGCAGCTCGCCGCGCCCGGAGACGCGGAATTTGTCGGGGCTGCCGGTGTCTTCCACGCGCAGCGCGACGTTATGGATCAGCTCGCGTTCGAGCCGCTCGCGGATCTGGCGGCTGGTGACGTATTTGCCGTCCTGGCCGGCGAACGGGGAATTGTTGACCTCGAAGGTCATGGTCACGGTCGGTTCGTCCACCGACAGCGGCGGCATGGCCTCGACGGTATTCGGATCGCACAGGGTGTCGGAGATGCGCGGGCCCTCGATGCCGGTGATGGCGATGATGTCGCCGGCCTCGGCCTCGGGCACTTCGGTGCGCTCCAGCCCCATGAAGCCGAGCACCTGCAGAATCTTGCCGTTGCGGGTCTTGCCATCGTGGTCGATGACCGTGACCGGCTGGTTGGACTTCACCTTGCCGCGGGTGATGCGGCCGATGGCGATGGCGCCGACGTAGCTCGAGTAGGCGATGCTCGACACCTGCATCTGGAACGGGCCTTCGGGGTTGACCTTGGGCGGCGCCACGTGCTTGACGATGGTCTCGAACAGCGGCGTCATGTCGCCTTCGCGTATGTCTGGCGTGAGCCCGGCGTAGCCGTTCAGCGCCGAGGCGTACACCACCGGAAAGTCGAGCTGTTCGTCGGTCGCACCGAGCTTGTCGAACAGGTCGAAGGTCTGGTTCAGCACCCAGTCCGGGCGCGCGCCGGGGCGGTCGATCTTGTTGATGACGACGATGGGCTTCAGCCCCTGCGCGAAGGCCTTGCGCGTGACGAAACGCGTCTGTGGCATCGGTCCGTCCACGGCGTCCACCAGCAGCAGCACCGAGTCAACCATCGACAGCACGCGCTCGACCTCGCCGCCGAAGTCGGCATGACCCGGGGTGTCCACGATGTTGATGCGGTAATCGTTCCAGCGGATCGCGGTGTTCTTGGCCAGAATGGTGATGCCGCGCTCGCGTTCGAGGTCGTTCGAGTCCATGACGCGCGTGCCCATTTGCTGGTGCGCGGCGAAGGTGCCGGACTGTTGCAGGAGCTTGTCGACGAGCGTGGTCTTGCCGTGGTCGACGTGGGCGATGATGGCGATGTTGCGCAATTTCTGAATCATTGGATTTACCGTTTACGTGGGGGTCACAGCCAAAAGGCCGCGCATTATACACGTTTACCGGGGGAAAAGCCTACCGGGGCAGGCTAGTGGCGCGTCGGAGTGGCCGGGGTGCTGTGCAGGCTGGCAAACAGCTGTTCCGCGTCGATCCGGTCGAATTCGTAGCGGCTGCCGCAGAACTCGCAGTCCACCCGGACCGCCCCCTGTTCCGCCAGGATCGAGTGGATTTCGCCGTGCCCGAGCATGCGCAGCACCGACTCGACCCGGTCGCGCGAGCAGGAGCAGCGGAAGCTCACCGGCGCGCGCGAGAACAGGCGGATGTCCTCTTCATGGTACAGGCGGCGGATGATCTCGGGCACCGGCAGCGCCAGCAGTTCCTCGCGCGTGATGGTCGAGCCCAGATGCACGGCGCGATTCCAGGCGTCGTCGTCCAGCTGCGGGTCCCCGGGCAGCCGTTGCAGCAGCATCCCGGCTGCCTGGTTGGGATCGGAGGCGAGCCACAGGCGCGTGGCCAGCTGCTCCGAGCGCGCGAAATAATTTTCAAACGCCTCGGCCACGGTCAGCCCTTCGAGATTCACGATGGCCTGGTAGCGTTCCCTGCCTTTCTGCGGGTCGATGGTCACGGCGAGACGACCGTCGCCGACCAGTTCGGAAAGCGGCGCATCCGGCACGGCGCCGTTCCACTGCGCGATGGCGCGCATGGTGCGGTCGCTGGTGCACTCGACCACCAGCAAATTGACCGGCCCGTTGCCCTGCACCTGCATGATCAGCCGGCCGTCGAACTTGAGCGTGGAAGTGAGCAGTGCCGCCGCGGCCATCAGTTCACCGAGAATGTCGCGCACGCGCGGCGGGTAGTCGCGCCGTTCGAGCACCGCCTGCCAGGTGGCGTCGAGATGCACGATCTCGCCGCGGATCGGGGCGTTCTCGAAGATGAAGCGTTGCAGCGAATCGCCGGTGGTCATGGCAGTCCCTTCATCCTCAGTATAACCCCCGGGCATGCCGGTGGAGGAAGTGACGGGAAAAAGCGATTTCCAAGAGAGTGCGCGTCAGCCTTTGTTCGCGGCGCTGGCCTGCTCCTTTTCAATCTCGCGGCGGACTTCATTCATGTCCAGCGCCTTGGCTTTCTCGATGACCTGCTCGAGGGCCGCGGCCGGGAGCGCGCCGGGTTGGGCGAAGATGATGATCTTCTCGCGGAAAATCATCAGGGTCGGGATCGAGCGGATCTGGAAATAACCGGCCAGCGCCTGCTGTTCCTCGGTGTTGACCTTGGCGAACACGACATCCGGGTGTTTTTCCGAGGCTGCCTCGTACGCGGGCGCGAACGAGCGGCAGGGCCCGCACCAGGGCGCCCAGAAATCCACGATCACCATGCTGTTGCCGTTTACGACCTGATTGAAATTTTCCTGCGTTACTTCGATGGTAGCCACATTATCTCCAGCGGGCATCACGCGGACGCCCTGATTTCGGGTTAAAGAAAAACTTTACCGCCAGACGCGGCGTCTTTGAACATGAATAAGGGCATATCCGGGAATATCAAGCCGCGGCACCGGTGTTGTCAGCCCAGCGCGGATTTCAAGGCATGGAACATGATGGCGGCGAGCAGTCCCGTAACGGGAATGGTGAGTATCCAGGCCAGCAGCAGGCGGCGGGTGATGCCCCAGCGAACCGCCGACACGCGCTTGACGGCGCCCACCCCCACGATCGAACCGGTGATGGTGTGGGTGGTGCTGACGGGAATGCCGAAGAACTGGGTGAGGTAGAGGGTGATGGCCCCGGCGGAGTCGGCCGCGACGCCTTCGACGGGCCGCAGCTTGGTGATGCGCGTGCCCATGGTACGGATGATGCGCCATCCACCGGAAAGCGTGCCGAGCGCGATGGCGGCAAAACAGGAATACTGAACCCACAGGGGGATATGGGCTATGTGCTGTTTCCCTCCGCGGATGACGGTATCGACCACGGCCCAGTCGGGCAGTACGGCGCCGGCGCTTTGCTGGTGTGCGTATACCAGCAACGCGGCGGAAATAATGCCCATCACTTTCTGGGCGTCGTTGCTGCCATGCCCGAGGCTGAACGCCGCCGAGGACACGAGCTGCGTGCGCCTGAACCAGCGGTCGGCTTGCGAGGGATTGGCCCGGCGGAACAGATTGGCGATGACGATGGAGATCATCATGGCCAACAGCATGCCGAGCAACGGCGCCATGAAAATAAAACCGAGCGTGAGATAGATTTTCCCCATGTCGGCCAGCACCGCGAACCCGGCCTTGGCGATGGCGGCGCCGGCGAATCCGCCGAGCAGGGTGTGCGAGGAACTGCTCGGGATGCCGTACCACCAGGTGAAGAGGTTCCAGGCAATGGAGGCCAGCAGCCCGGCCAGGATCACCGTGAGGGTGATGGCCTCGGTTTTCACGATCTTCGCCACGGTGTCGGCCACGTGGAATTCGAAACCCAGCAGGCTGTGCTGGGCGAGAAACAGCACCACGCCATTGAAGAACGCGGCCCAGCACACGGCTTGAATCGGGGTCAGGGCCTTGGTGGACACCACGCAGGAAATCGAGTTCGCCGCGTCATGAAAGCCATTGATGTAGTCGAACAGCAGGGCGAGCGCAACCACGACAATGAGCAGGGTCATGCGGACACTCCCGGCTCAGGAGTATTTGACGATCATGCTGGAAATGGCATTGGCCGCGTCCTCGCATTTGTCGGTGGCGGTTTCGAGGGCGGACAGGACCTCCTTGGTCTTGATGAGCATGATCGCATCCTTCTCCTCGTCGAACAGCTGGGCGATGGCCATGTCGAAGATATCGTCGGCATGGTTCTCGATGCTGTTGATTTTCACGCAGGCTTCGCGGATGAGTTCCGGCTTCTTGATGTCCTTCAGGTTCGAGACGGCGGCGTGCAGTTCCTGCGCGCCCTGCAGGACCAGATCGGCCAGCTTGCACATGGACGGAGGAATCTCGGTGAGCTTGTAGAGATCGATGCGTTTCGCCGCGCCGTGGATGAAATCCACCACGTCGTCGAGCGAGGCCACCATGGCATGGATGTCTTCGCGGTCGAACGGGGTGATGAAATTGGTGCTGAGTTCGTTGAGCGTTTCATGGGTCAGGTTGTCGCCGATGTGCTCCAGGTGCTCGATTTCCCGGATGAGTTCCTTGCGCTTGTCGGCCGAGGCGGTATTGACCATCTCGACCAGTGCCCGGGACGTGGCCAACAGATTGGCCGAGGCCTTTTCAAAGAGCCGAAAGAATTTCTTGTCCTGCGGTATCAGGAAACTCAGGAAGTTGGCCATGGCTGTTGTCCGAAGCAGGTGGCGCGAAGTGCCAACGCCGGGAAAAATTATCGTGATTTATGGCAGGCGAATGATAAGCGATTTCCGGCCAAAGTCAGCCTGCATTTGTTACGCTGCCGGCAATGGCGTCTGGCAATGCCGGGCATGACGCAAAAACAAATCTTGGAATGATTCCAGGGGGGGGCGGTTATCGCCCGTGTCCGAGGATTTCCTTCTCGATCTGTTCGAGGCTGGTGTGGCGCACGTCCTTGCCCTTCACCAGGTAAATGATGTATTCGCAGATGTTGCAGGAATGGTCGCCGATGCGCTCGAGCGCGCGCGCCGCCCAGATGACGTTGAGCACGCGCGTAATCGTGCGCGGGTCTTCCATCATGTAGGTGATGAGCTGGCGCATGGCGCCGTCGTATTTCTGGTCGATCTTGATGTCCTCGCGCGCCACCCGCACCGCCGCCTCGATATCGAGGCGCGCGAACGCGTCGAGCGCGTCGTGCAGCATGTGCCGCACATATCCGCCGAGCGCCTGGATCTCGGCGTAATTGTTTTTGGGGCGTTCCTCGGCCGCGAGCCGGACGGCCATGCGCGCGATTTTCTCGGCCTCGTCGCCGATACGCTCGAGGTCGGTGATGGTCTTGATGACTGCCACCACGAGTCGCAGATCACTGGCCGCCGGCTGACGCCGGGCAATGATATGGTTGCATTCCTCGTCGATGGTGACTTCCATCTTGTTGACCTGGGTGTCGTGCATGATGACCTTTTCACCCAGCGCTGTGTCGCCCTTGATCAGCGCCTCGATGGCCTGTTCGATCTGCTGTTCCACGAGTCCGCCCATTTGCAGCACGCGCGAACGGATATCCTCCAGTTCGGCGCTGAATTGGCGGGAAATATGGGTATGCATTTGCTCCATTGGTTGGCTCCTCCGGTCGGCGTCAACCATAACGACCGGTGATGTAATCTTCCGTCTGCTTCTTCGACGGATTGGTGAAGATGGTGTTGGTGTCGCCGAATTCCACCGCCTCTCCCAGATACATGAAGGCGGTGAAATCGGATACGCGCGCCGCCTGTTGCATGTTGTGCGTAACGATGACGATAGTATAGTTCTTTTTGAGTTCGTAGATCAGTTCCTCGATCTTCAGCGTCGAGATCGGGTCGAGCGCCGAGGCAGGTTCGTCGAGCAGCATCACTTCCGGTTTCACGGCGATGGCGCGCGCGATGCACAGCCGCTGCTGCTGGCCGCCGGAGAGGCTCATGCCGCTCTGGCGCAGCTTGTCCTTGACCTCGCCCCACAGCGCCGCCTGTGTTATCGCCCATTCCACGCGATCGTCCATCTCCGAACGCGACAGCTTTTCATACAGGCGCACGCCGAAGGCGATGTTCTCGTAGATGGACATGGGAAACGGTGTCGGTTTCTGGAACACCATGCCGACCCGCGCCCGCAGCCGGAACAGGTCCGTTCCCGGCGCCAGGACGTTTTTGCCGTCCAGCAGGATGTCGCCGGTGGCGCGCTGGCCCGGATAGAGCTCGTACATGCGGTTGAAAGTGCGCAGCAGCGTGGACTTGCCGCAGCCGGAAGGCCCGATGAAGGCGGTGACCATGTTGGTGGCGATATCCAGGCTGATGTTCTTGAGCGCCTGGTATTTGCCGTAAAAGAAATTCAGGTCGCGCACCTGAATCTTGCTGTTGATGTCGTTCGCCATCAGTGTTCCAGTCGCGCGTTGCGCAACAGGGTCCGCGCCAGGATGCTCAGCGCCAGCACGCTCAGGGTGATCAGGAGCGAACCGGCCCAAGCCAGCGTGTGCCATTCCGGATACGGGCTCATGGCAAACTGGAAGATCACCACCGGCAGGTTGGCCATGGGCTGCGTCAGGTCGGTGCTCCAGAACTGGTTGCTGAGCGCGGTAAACAGCAGCGGCGCGGTTTCGCCGGCAATGCGCGCGACCGCCAGCAGCACGCCGGTGAGGATGCCGGAAAGCGCCGCGCGGTAGGCCACGAGCGAGATCATTTTCCAGCGCGGCGCGCCCAGCGCCAGCGCCGCCTCGCGCAGCGGGTTCGGCACCAGCCGCAGCATCTCCTCGGTGGTGCGGATCACGACTGGCAGCATGATGATGGCGAGTGCGACCGCGCCGGCGAGCGCGGAGAAATGTCCCATCCGGATCACGACCATCTCGTAAACAAAAAGACCGATAATGATCGACGGCGCGGACAGCAGGATGTCGTTGATGAAACGGATGGTCGCGGCCACCCAGGTGCGGCCGCCGTATTCCGCGAGATAGGTGCCGGCGAGAATGCCGACAGGCGTGCCGATCACGGTCGCCAGCCCCACCATGATCAGGCTGCCGACGATGGCATTGGCCAGCCCGCCGGTGGCGCCGGGCGCCGGCGTGTTCAGATGAAACAGATTCCAGTCGAAGGCCGCCACGCCATAGCTCAGGGTGGTCCAGAGTATCCAGAACAGCCAGAACAGGCCGAAGATGGTGGCGAGCAGTGAACCCGTGAGGTTCACGATATTGACGGTGCGTCGCCGAAAGTAGCGCAGGTCCATGGATCAGCTTTTGGCGCTGTCGCGCGACTCCAGCCCGAGCAGCAACAGCTTGGCCAGCGCCAGCACGACGAAGGTGATCATGAACA
Organism: Sulfuricaulis limicola; assembly: GCF_002355735.1. Lineage (GTDB taxonomy): Bacteria > Pseudomonadota > Gammaproteobacteria > Acidiferrobacterales > Sulfurifustaceae > Sulfuricaulis > Sulfuricaulis limicola. The sequence continues at coordinate 341,992 of NZ_AP014879.1, forward strand.
GTACCAGTCCGAGCGCGATCAACGCGGAAGTATGCATGTCGCCCACGGCTTCGTTGAATTCGTTCGCCAGCGTCGAGGCGATGGAATTTCCCGGCTCGAACAGCGAGGCGCTCAGCCGGTGGGTGTTGCCGATGACGAAGGTCACGGCCATGGTTTCGCCGAGGGCGCGTCCGAGGCCAAGGAAAATGCCGCCGACGGCGCCGACGCGCGTGTACGGCAGCACCACGTTCCACACGACTTCCCAGTGCGTGGCGCCGACGCCGTAGGCCGACTCCTTGAGAAACTTGGGTGTGGTAAGAAACACGTCGCGCATGAGCGCGGTGATAAAGGGAATGATCATGATGCCGAGAATGATGCCGGCGGGCAGCATGCCGATGCCGAGCGGTGCGCCCTGGAACAGGGCGCCGATGAGCGCGGTGTCGCCGAATCGCGCCTGCAGCCAGGGCTGGACATGCTGCGACATGACGGGCGCGAACACGAACAGCCCCCACATGCCATAGATGATGCTGGGAATGGCCGCGAGCAGTTCGACCGCGGTGCCGATCGGGCGACGCATCCATCCCGGCGCGACCTCGGTGAGAAATACCGCGATGCCGAAGCTCATCGGCACGGCGATAAGCAGCGCAATCAGGGAGCTGACCAGTGTCCCGTAGATGGGCACGAGCGCGCCAAATTGTTCGGTCACCGGATTCCATTCGTCGGTCACGAGGAACTTCGGGCCGAACGCGACCAGGGCCTGCCAGCCGCCGGTGAACAGGGACACGATGATCCCGCCGAGAATCACCAGCACCAGCCAGGCCGAGCCGGTGGTCAGGGCCTGGAAGAAACGGTCCATCAGGCGTTGCCGCCCGCTGATGGTGTCGGAAATGTGCGAATGGACGATGTTCATTATTATGAAAAGAGAAAGCGGGGTCCTGACGGACCCCGCTGCACACGGCCTATTTCAAGTGAGGCAAATTCTACTTCTGGACCATGCTGTCGGTCCAGACAGCTTTTCCGCTCGCATCCTTGATCTCGTTTTTCCACGTTTCCTCGACCAGTTTGACGACGCTGGCCGGCATGGGCACGTAATCCAGTTGCTCGGCGAGCTTGTCGCCGTGGTGATAGGCCCAGTTGAAAAACTTCAGCACCTGCTGGGCGGTTTCGTTTTTTTCCTGTTTTTTGTACACCAGGATGAACGTCGCACCCGTGATCGGCCAGCTCTTCGCGCCCGGCTGATCGGTCAGCATCAGATTGAAGCCCGGCGTGCCTTTCCAGTCGGCGCCCGCGGCCGCGGCCTGGAACGTTTCGCTGTCCGGCTTCACGAACTGGCCGGCCTTGTTCTGCAGCTGGGCAAACGTCATCCTGTTCTGCAGCGCGTAGGCATACTCGACGTAGCCGATCGCGCCCTTCAGGCGCTGCACGTACGAGGCCACACCCTCGTTGCCTTTGCCACTCACGCCGGTGGGCCAGGCGACCGAGGTGTTGTTGCCGATTTTTTCCTTGAATCCGGTGCTGACCTTGGACATATAGTGCGTGAAGATGAAAGTAGTGCCGGAACCGTCAGCGCGCGACACGACGGTGATTTTGCTGTTCGGCAGTTTCACGCCCGGATTGAGCTTCTGGAGCGCGGCGTCATCCCAACTGGTGATCTTGCCGAGGTAAATATCGGCGAGCACCGCGCCGGTAAGTTTCAGTTCGCCCGGCTTCACGCCTTCCAGGTTCACCACCGGCACCACGCCGCCCATGACCATGGGGAACTGCGTCAATCCGATCTCGTTGAGTTTTTCCACTGTGAGCGGCGCATCCGAGGCGCCGAAGTCCACGGTCCTGGCGGTGATCTGCTTGATGCCGCCGCCCGAGCCGATGGACTGGTAATTCATGCTGATGCCGGTCTTGGCCTTGTAGGCCTCGGCCCATTTGGCATAGATCGGGTAAGGGAAGGTCGCGCCCGCGCCGTTGATGGTTTCGGCCGCCTGCGTGAAACCGGCGGTCATGCCGAGCGCCATCGCCGCGGCAGTCACTGTGGCTTTAAATCGTTTGGGAAAGATACGCATTTTTGTCATGTCTCCATAATGTCGATAGTCGCTGAATGCGGGGCGCATCATGCCCGGCGAATGTGACGGAGATATGACAGCGATCGCCCGCCACGAACTGCTTGAAATCCGGGGTTTCGCCTGTCTTGAGGGCCGGCCGTTGCTAGGCTGTCAGCAGCTGGATGACGCGGTGGTGACGAAGTGCCTGGTTTGCGGGGCGACACATCCCTGCGTCATTGCCGGTTCGTTTTTCAACGAACCGGCAATGACGCAGGCGAAATGGCGGATCGGGTGTTAACTGCCGGAAGCCAGTTCCTTGGCGCTGATCTTCCCGCCGCGCCGGGATTCAAACCAGTTGCCGATAAGGAAACCGCCCGCCGCCATGCCGGCCAGCAGCAGCAGCCACAGCCAGGTCGGCAGACCGGTCAGCCCGGAGAGGGTCTGGCCCGCCGGCCCCTTGCCCGCCTGATATACCGTCTGCAGCGAGTCGTACGACAAGCTGAACACCGTCATGCCTATCATCATGCCGAGCATGAAGAACAGGGCGTCGAGACGGCCGGCGAACAGGCCGACCACGGAAGTGCCGGGGCAGTATCCGCCGATGGCCATGCCCGCGCCCAGCAGCGCGCCACCCAGCGCCATGGCCCAGAAGAACATGGTGGGGATTTTCAGGGCGTCGAAGCGCAGCCACCCGGCTACGTCGAACAGCCACAAGCCGATCGCCGCCACGACGATGGCGGTGAACATGACCCGGAACACGGTCCAGTCGCGCAGCGCGAACTGGGCGGTCAGCTTGCGCGGGCTGCTGAGCCCCGCGGACTCGATGAAATAGCCGAACAGGACGCCGGCCAGCACAAGAAGCGGGATGCCCGGATTTTCGAATGGAAAGTTCATTGCCAGATCCTCCCTGCCACGGCCGCTACCAGCAGTCCGGCGGCGAAAAATGCGATCAGAAAGACGAAGGACGCTACCGCCAGCACCGCGCCGCCCGACAGGCCCAGGCTGCTGGTGCAACCACCCGCGAGCGATGCGCCGAAGCCGCTAAGTATGCCGCCGCCCACGGCAAACCCCATGCGCGCGCCCGCGCTTGTGTGCGGTCCGCGTTCGATCTTGAAGCGAAAGCGCCCCGCAATGAGGCTGCCCGCCAGGCCGCCAATGGCCGCGCCGGCGAGTTCCCAGCTGAGCCAGGAGTTCAGCGGATGCGTCGCACCCAGGTAGTTGCCGAGATAGGAATTCATCTCGGTCCAGTCGGGCGCCGCCAGAGTTCCCAGCCAGGCCAGCACATTGGTGAAGAAGCCGCTCGCGCCGAGGCCGTGCCCGGAGATCAGAAACATCCCCATCAGTGTCAGACCCAGCCCCACGCCGGCGGCCAATGGCGGGAAAAACTCCCGCGGTTTATGTTCAGTCACGATGAACCTCCTTTTGATGGCACATGACGATGAATAATCTAGATTCGTTCGCGTGACGGAATATTGATCTGCGTCAATCCTGCTTGTGACAAAGCACGTTTAGTTTTGGAAAAACCGTGAGTATTGATCTTTATCAACCATGTCGACGCCGGCCTGATCGTGATCAGGGGAGTGGTTATCGGGCGATGTGGATGGCCGGGCAGCATTCAGCGTAACCGGGAATACCCGGCCTGGCTTCGTACCAGCCGCGGCTGGCGTTGACGATTTTGACGACGGAGAGCATGACTGGCACTTCGATCAGCACTCCCACCACTGTCGCCAGCGCCGCGCCGGACTGGAAGCCGAACAGACTGATGGCGGCGGCCACGGCGAGTTCGAAGAAGTTGCTGGCCCCGATCAGCGCCGAGGGACCGGCCACGCAATGCGCCACACGGAAGCGGCGGTTGAGCAGGTAGGCCAGCCCGGAGTTGAAATACACCTGGATCAGGATCGGCACCGCCAGCAGGGCGATGACCAGCGGCTGGGCCAGGATTTGCTCGCCCTGGAAGCCGAACAGCAGCACCAGCGTCGCCAGCAGCGCCGCCAGCGACGGCGCGTGCAGGCGCGCGAGCATGCGTTCCAGGGCCGCGGCCCCGCCGCGCCGGAGCAGTTGCGTACGCCAAGCCTGCGCCGCCACCACCGGGATGACTATATATAGTACGACCGACAGCAGCAGGGTGTCCCATGGCACCGTGATCGCCGACAGCCCCAGCAGCAGGCCCACGATCGGCGCGAAGCCGAAAATCATGATCGTGTCATTCAGCGCCACCTGCGTGAGCGTGAAATTCGGCTCGCCGCGGGACAATCGGCTCCACACGAACACCATGGCGGTGCAGGGCGCGGCCGCCAGCAGGATCAGGCCGGCGACATAGGAATCGAGCTGCTCGGCCGGCAGCCAGCCGGCGAAGGCGTGGCGGATGAACACCCAGGCGAGCAGCGCCATCGAGAACGGCTTGACGCCCCAGTTGATGAACAGCGTCACGCCCACGCCCTTCCAGTGACGGCGCACCTCGCGCAGTGCGCCGAAGTCCACCTTGAGCAGCATCGGGATGATCATCAGCCAGATCAGCAGCGCCACCGGCAGGTTCACGCGCGCCAGTTCCATTTTGCCGATCGCCTGGAACGGCCCCGGGAACAGATGCCCGAGAGCCACGCCCGCGGCGATGCAGGCGAACACCCACAGCGTCAGGTAGCGCTCGAACGCGCCCATGGGATTGCCCGCGGCACGCTTGCCGGTGACTTCGCATTGCGCGCTCATGGCTTCAGCCCGCCGATCAGATTCTCGACCCGGCCTTTGACCTCATCGCGTGTGGCGCGGAACTTTTTCATGATCTCGTCTTCGGTGCCGGTCGCTTTCGCCGGGTCTTCCAGCGGCCAGTGTTTTTTCTGCACGCCGGGCGGCAAAACGGGGCAATGTTCGTCGGCATGACCGCAGACGGTCACGACCAGATCGGCCGACGCCAGCATCTCCGGTGTCACGCGCGTGGATTCCTGGTGCGAGATGTCCACGCCGGCCTCGCGCATGACCGCGATGGCGCGCGGGTTCTTGCCATGCGCCTCGATGCCGGCGGACATGGCCTCGACCCGGTCCCGGCCCAGATGATTGGCCCAGCCCTCGGCCATCTGCGAGCGGCAGGAATTGCCGGTGCAGAGAAACAGGATTTTTGTCTTGCGTTGGTGCATGCGTTCCTCGTTTAGTGATGTCATTTCAGCCGGTAGCCGGCATGGCAGGCGACGCATTGCTGCGTCACTTCCGACAGCGCCTGCAACGCCGGGCGCAAATCGCGGCGTACGCCCGCTTCTTCGGCCACGCGCGCGAAGCGGCTCGCGGCGCGGTGCATATTGGTCCCGATGTCCTGCATCGGCTTCGGCATGTAAGGGGCCATGTGCCCGGCGCCGTGCGACTCGAGCGAACTCATGCCGATACGTTGCTCGGCGATCTGGGCCGCGCGCCCGGCCTCGTCGCGCGCCAGCGCGGCCTGGATCTCGTGCAGCGCCGCGAGATGGTCGCGCATGTTCGCCAGCATGTGCGCGCGCATCGGCGGCGGCAGTTCGATCGCCACGCGCGCGTCCGGCACGGCCAAAGCGGTGGGCCCGAAGAACAGGGCAGCGAGCGCCATGGTGCTGATGATTCTTTTCATGTGATCTTGTCTCCTGGCTTCACAGATCGAAATCTCCATCGTAGGGTTTGTCGCCCACGACCACCGGCAGCGACAGATTATTGCCCCAGTCGTCCCAGCCGCCGTTGTACACGCGCACGTCACGATAGCCGAGGGTCTTTAGTTGCAGCCAGGCGAGGGTGGAACGGAAGCCGTCGTGGCAGTAGGCGTAGACGGTTTTGTCTTTCGGCACATCGCGGTAGAGCGCCGCCAGTTCGTCCGCTGCTTTCCAGGCCTGGTTCTGGCCATCCACGCCTTCTAGACTCACGATATTGATTGCTCCGGGAATGTGTCCACCCTGGATCGAGTGCTGCACCAGCTTGCCGCTGTACATGTCGCGCGGGCGCGCGTCGAGCAGCACGATGCCGGGATCGCGCCGCGCCACCACGTCGCTGTAGACGCCGGTCCACTCGACCGCCATTTTGCGATTGGCCGGCTTGAGCGTGACGTTGCCGCGCGGGCGCTTAGCCGGCTCTTTCGACAGCTTGTTGAACGCGGTCCAGCCGAGGGCGCCGCCGTTGAGGATTTTCACGCGCCGCATGTCGAAGCCATACAGCTCGAGCAGATAATAGAGTCGCGAGGCGAGCGCCGTCATCGAGTCGTCGTAGATCACGAGGGTCGAGTCGTTGTTGACGCCCCAGGCGCGCAGCGTCGCCTGGAACGCCTCGCGCACGGGAAAGCGCATGGTCGGATGTCCGAAGTTGTCGCCCAGATCCTTGAAGCGCTGCACCTGCACCGCGCCCGGAATGTGCCCGACCGTGGAGTAACGATGCGGGTGGTAACGCACCTCCAGCACCACGAGTTTCGGATCCTGAATGTGCTGTTCCAGCCATTCGGCGTTTACCAGGAAATCCGCCGCCCGGACGCCGGCCGGCGCCAGCAGGCACAGCAGCGCGACGATCAGAAATACATTTGTTCGGAATGTTGTTTTCACGCGCCCTCCGGACAGTTCCTCGTCGCCTGCATCCAGGCCGCGAGGGTAGTCAGGTTCTCCGGCACCACCACGACCGGTGCGAAGCCGCCGCCGGGGGTACGGAAGTTCGTGGTCTGGCCCTGGTACAGGCGCGCGGCCAGCGCCTGGATCGCGCCGTCGTAGACATAGGCGCGGATGTCGAGCTTGAGATCCTGGGTGTCGCCATTCACCTGCAAGGCGCGTTCGCTCGGCGGCACGGTTTCCTGGGCCACGTAATCCGCGCCGAGAATCTCCGACCACACGCGCTTGGTGAGTTTGTCGCCGCGGTAGGCGGCCTTGCTGCCGTAACCCGCCGCCGGCTTGAAGAAATAACGCCGACGTTCGGCCCATAACGCCTCGGCGTGTGCGGCGTCCACAGCCACGGTCCGGGGCACGCCGCGCATCAACGTTTCGATCGTTGTCGCTGGCAGATCGAGGGCGCGCAGGAAATCCGGGTCCGAAAGCGACACCAGGTTGCGCTTGTCGGCATACAGCGCGTGCGCGCGTGGGTGCGGCGTGAGCACCACCGCGCCGGCTTCATAGGCCGCACGCAGGGCGGCGTGCTCCGGTGCCGCGAGATAAAAATCCGTCAGGCGGTTATAGACCAGGTCGATGTGTTGCGCGCCGTGCCACAGCGCGCTGTCGCGCCAGACCAGCTCGCGCGCATCTGCAATTACAGCTTCGAGGTTGTTGCGCTCGAACAAGGCGCGGAACAGCAGGAACTCCGGATACAGATATTGTTCCGCGGGCGCGTCGTCCACGATGGCGATGCGCACGAGCGGCTGATCGCCGCGGCTGCGGCGCCACTCGGCCCGGAACATTTCAACGATATTGTTCTCGATCTGTCCGGTATTTCCGGACGATGCCACGAACGGTTCGGCCTCGGTACAGCAGGCATGCTGCGCCCGCGTCAGCGCCGCCACCAGCAGCGCCCCGCCGGCATTGGTGTTGATCTCGATCAGCCGCGGCCCTCCGGGATCGAGATGGAAATCGTAACCCAGGAACACGCCGCGCGGGCCGGGGTCGAGGCGCGCGATGCCCGGAGTGCGCGCGAGTATTTGCTCCTGGTACCCGGGCAGGCGCACGACGGATTCGATGGCCTGGATGGTCGCGTCCATGGCGCGCGCCTGGGCGGCCGACACGAACACCGGCGTGGCTGAAAAAGCGTGCGGACGTTCGCTCCAGGGCGGTTGCGCCAGCGCCGCCGCGTCCGGCGCCAGACCCAGCGCCTGCGCCAGGCGCGGGGTGTCGAGCGTGCGGCACAGGCAATCGCGGTTGAGTTGCGCGGCCAGGTCGGGCGCGGTATCGCCGTTCATTATCGTGGCCGGAGATGTTTTCGATATATCGTTCATGACTTTTTCCCGGCGGCGCGCCGGATAGTGCCGGTGATGGTGGTGCCGGCCGCCAGCGTGTTGTACACCGTGCCGTACTTCATTACGTTCTGGTGCAGCAACTCCAGGCGCCGGTCGTTCTCGTCGGTATCCACGGTCAGCGTGTACTCGACGCTGGCCATTTTGGGCGGGGAGTCCTGGCGCACGCCGCGCAACGTAATCTCGACGCCACGGAGCTTGAAATGCAGCATCGGTGTGACCCGCTCGATGCCCTTGATCATGCACCCGGCGAGCGCGGCCAGCAGCAGCTCGGCCGGGTTGAAGGCATCCATGCGCCCGTCGACGTCGGTATCGAGCAACAGCTCCGCTTCCTTGCAGGAGGCGAGGCTCCCGTGCGCGTCCAGTCGTTCAGCGTTGACACCGTATTCAAGCATGATGATGTGCCTCGTGTTTCGTCCAGGTTTGTCGGCCGTGCCCTAACGGACAAGGACCCCGTGGCGCATCTTTGCCGCTACGGCCGGCGCTTCGTCGGCCGCAAGAATTTGCTGCACCGTGCTTCTCAGCCCAGTGATGAGATAGGTTCCGGGCGGCAGCGGGGTAAACTCCTGCCCACCGGCCAGGATCAGCGGAAGCTTGTAGTCCTCGGGATCACGGGTGCCGTGCAGCCGCCCATGCCCGGCGTGATCGCTCGTTACCACGATCAGGTGCGCGCCGCGTTTGCTGACGGCCTCGAACAGCGGCGCCAGCGCCATGTCGATGTAAGAAAGCTCGTCGAGATATTCCGGCGAGAGCCAGCCGTAGTCCGTGCCCGCGTTTTCGAGCCCGCTCACGTGCAGGAAAACAAAACGCCTGCCGTCCTTTGCGAAGAAGGCAAGGGTCTGGTCGACGCCGTCGTCCCGCGCCAGCGCATGCTTGTCCACCGCCTTGCTGACCAGATAGCCGAGTTTCGGCTTGGCGTAATAGAAGGCCGTGCGGAATCCGCGCCGCTTGGCGTCGTCAAACAACGTCGGTTTCGCCACCGTCGGCATCCCCGGCTTCCAGTTATTGTCGGTTTTGCCGTTTTCCTCCGGCGTGAGTCCCGTCAGCATCGCTGTGTGCGCGATCAGGGTCTTCGGCGGGTCGACGCTCTTTCCTTCCAGGGTGTAACGCCCCGGCCGCATCAGGGCGTGCAGCGTCGGCGAGGTCTTTTTGCTTAGCGCGTCGGGATGCAGGGCATCGATCGAAACGATGAGCACGGTCTCGATATCGCGGGCAAACCCCGGCGCGGCGAACAGCAAACCGAGCAACAGGATCCCGAACGTACTCTTTGCCATGACCGCACTCCTCATCCTGGTTGATGCATGACGCGAACCCGGAGTGACGCCAGACATGGCGTCCCGGTTCACAGCCAGTTCTCCACCTTTTTCATGTCCGGCACGCCGCCGGCGTGCACCACCTTGCCGTCGATCACCACGCCGGGCGTGGACATGACGCCATAGGCCATGATGTCGGCGATGTTCTCGACCTTTTCCAGATCGACCGCGACGCCCCTGGCGCGCGCCGCGTCCTCGATGAGTTTCACGGTGGCCTTGCAGTTGGCGCAGCCGGTGCCGAGTACCTTGATGTGTTTCATGTCGTGCCTCCTGGCCGTGCCTGAATATTCCGGCGTTCAGAATTTGTAAAAATGCGTGTTGAGATAGGCGGTGACATCGTCGACATCCTGTTCCGACAAGGTCGGGTTGTAGTAATCGCCCCAGCGCGCCACCTCCTGGCGCAACGCCGACAGTGACTTGATCTTGCGCTGCGGCGAGGTGTACAGACTGGTGCCGTGGCAGGGCAGGCACACTGCGTGCAGCTGCTCGCCGCGCGCCGGGTCACCGGCTCCGGTGGCGGAGCAGCCGGTCGCCGCCAAGCCGAGCACGAGCAGCGCCGCTGCTGTATGTCGTGCCAAAGTGCTCATGGCGCAGCTCCCCCGCGCAACCGCTGACGCTGGCGTTGTGGTTCGCATTGCAACGCATCGATTCCGAGCGCGCGCGCCCGAGCCTGCATTTCGTTCCGGTGCGCCTGCCGCACCGCGGCCCGTTCCTGCGGCGTGCGCGTCGCGCGCATGCGCGCGCGGTAGGCCTCGCGTTCCACCGGGGTCATCAGGTCGGCGCAGTAGATCAGCTCGCGCGGCTCGGCGGCGGTTGCCGGCGCCGGATCCGTGCCCTGTGCCCGGACCGGCAACATCCACAACGCGACCATGGCGAGGCCGCACCCAACGGCAGTCAGCTTGTTCATGACGTTACCCCCAACTGGTTGAACAGCAGGCCCACGATCACGAAGGCCGTGGCCAAGTAGCCGGTGAACACCCCGAGCAACGGCCACTTCGCGACCTTGCGCAGGATCACCATTTCCGGCAGCGACAGCGCCGTTACCGCCATCATGAAGGCCAGCACGGTGCCGAGCGGTACACCCTTTTGCAGCAGCACTTCGGCGATCGGGATGATGCCGACAGCGTCGGAATAGAGTGGCACCCCGACCGCCACGGCGCCGACGACCGAGAGGAATCCGCCATCGCCGGCGATACGCGCCACGAAATCCTGCGGCACGTAACCGTGAATCAGGGCACCGACGCCGACGCCGATCAGGACAAACTTCCAGATGCGGCCGACGATCTCGCGCACCTGCGCCAAGGCGTATTCATGCCGGCCCTTGAGCGAGACGTCAGGTGCTGCGCGTTGCGCCTCGCCCACGTGGATTTTCCAGACGTATTCTTCGACCCAGCGTTCGGGGCGAAAGCGCTCGATCACGAAGCCGCCGACGAAGGCCACGGTCAGGCCGGTGGCGACATAGATCGCGGTCGTCTGCCAGCCAATCACCGATGCCAGCACCACGATCGCGACCTCGTTGATCATCGGGCTCGCGATCAGGAACGACAGCGTTACGCCCAGAGGGATGCCGGCCTCGACGAAACCGATGAACAGCGGAATCGACGAGCAGGAGCAGAACGGCGTCACCGCCCCGAGCCCGACCGCCATGAAACGCGCCGAGACGTTCGAGCGCGAGCGGATGAACTCGCGCACCCGTTCCGGTGCCAGCATGGCGCGCAGCAGGCCCATGACGTAAATCACCAGCGTCAGCAGCACCAGGATCTTGGTTACATCCATGACGAAGAAATGCAGCGCCGCGCCGAGAGCCGTGTCCCGCATGCCGGCGAGGTCGTAGACGATCCAGTTGGCGAGGGCTTCGAACATGATTCATCCGGCGAAATCCTTGTTACATCGGTTGACGACGGTCGTCAGGCGCAGCAGCGCACCGGCGGCCGGGTCGGCGCGCCGCGCAGGCGCTTGCGGTCCTGCGCCAAGGGTTTGGCCGCGGCATTGGCCTGGCTCGCGGTGGTCAGAATTTCGCGTGACCAGGCCGGTAAATCAGGATTGAGACGATAGTGGATCCACAGTCCCTCGCGCCGGTCGCTGACGATCCCGGCCTCGCGCAGCGTGGCCAGATGACGCGAGACCTTGGGCTGGGATTCCTTGAGTGCATGGGTCAGTTCGCAGACACACAACTCGCCTTCCGTGGCCAGCAGCAGCAGGCAACGCAAACGCGTCGGGTCGGCCAGGAGCGGGAAGAAGTTTTCGACGGTAACCATCAACCTAAATATATGCCCGAACATATATATGTTCAAGCATATATATAAAACGCCTGATTTACCGGATATATCGGGGGGAAACCGTCATTGCGCGGCTGCTCATGGCGCCGGGCCAACGAATCCCGGCTGAAACAGCGAGAATGGCTAACGTGCGTCGCCAGTGGTTTCGGGCGAGAAGCGCGTCGTCACGATGCGCAGTCCGACCAGTACCAGGATGACACCGAGCCCGAGCAGCACCTTCTCGGGCGCGTACTCGCGGAACCACAGGCCCATGAGCTCACCGATCAGCACCACCAGCGCGGTGTCGAGGATGAAGGTGACGCGCACGCGCCCGAGCTTGAGGTAGGACTGCAGGGTGCGTATGACTTCGAGCAGCGCCAGCATGATCAGCGTATCGATGATGGCGCGCTCGGCGACGCTGGCCCAGCCGCTCGCCAGCACCTGGCGCAGGTCGAGGACGAGCGCAATCACGCCCGCGCCCATCCAGGCGCACAGCGCGATAATCGCGAGTCCCGTAAGCGAGCGCACCAGCACGAGGTAAAACCGGTCGGCAAGCTGAAGCCAACGATCGCCATCGTCGGCTGTCGACACGCGCTCTGTTGGCATGGTGGATGTTTCCTTGTCACCACGGCTGTCCGGTTCTGACAGAGAGTTGAGTTCGGGTCTCGTGAATTTTTGCGCCAAGTTGTGCATGGATGGAATATTAGTCATGGCTTATGAAGACTGGATGAAATGTTGATGAATTTTTGGTTTGAAAAGCGGAAAGCCGGCCAAAAAAAGAAAAGGCCGCGTATGCGGCCTTGTCAGTCAGGAGCTCCGGGGAGGAGATTGCCGGTTATACATCCATGCAGGCGCGGCTCCCGGCGCGCTTCTTGCTATCTGCTGCTTACCACCACTGCCAGGCATCCTTCTTGCCGCGGAGCTTGAAGCCGGTGATCTTCAGCACATCGTCGGTCGGATAGCCGTCAGCCGCCGGCATGTTGGCGTCGTTGCTGTGCTGGATCGAGACATACGCGGTCGTGCCGGAGGCGTCGAACAGAAAGCCGGTCGGTTCGGCCGAGCTGTCCTTCACCGACAGTATTTTCACGCAGCCGTCAGTCTTGATGTCGCGGTCCATGCCGTCCGGCAGGCAGGCGAAAATGTCGCCGTTGTCGTGATCCTCGATCACGTAGACGTTGCCGGTTTTGGGCTGGAACTCGAGATTGTCGAAGGAGTTGAAATCGGTATCGCCTTCGACAAAGCGGTTCACCGCCACCGTGCGCTGGGTATTGCTGGCGGTGAGCGGAGCGCGGTCCACGCCGCAAACGACTTCGGCGTAATTCGCGCCTTCCTCGTTGCCGGTGTTGGTCCAGCAGAAGCGTACTGCTTCCAGGTTGAGCTCGTCCTGGTACGCCGGATCCTGGTGCAGGTCCTCTGGCCGGTAGTAACCGGTGGCGCCGGCAGAATCAGCATCACTGCGCGCGGTGGCGGCGTTGACCGCTACCCACGCGGCGTTGCCGATTTCGCAACCCTGACCGTATTGCTGGTTGTTGTTCACGCAGGAGACCTGCATGGCATACACCGATCCGGCCGCGAGAGGCGATTCGGAGAGGTTGGCGAGGGGTCCCGATACCAGGCGCGGCATGGCCGGCACGAACTTGAAAATTGCGCCGCCATCGCGGTCGGCGCCACCCGTGCCCGGACGCAGCTCGTCGCCGGCGATCACCACGCCGGTCGGCAGCACCGCGAGGCCTTCCCAGGCCATCGTCGGCAGCGCCGTGCGCTTGGCGATGTTGGCCGGGTCGGTCACCGTGCCGCTGGCGCGGTCGATCACGGTCTGCTCGGTCACGCCGAGCGGGTTGAATATCTCGTAGGCGCCGCCGCTCGAGGTTTCCTCGGTGGCGAGGATCGTGCCCCAGGCCGTGGCGCGGATGCCGTCGCAACTGGTCATCCCGCGCAGGATGGTCTCGACCGCGCCGTTATCGAGATTAATACGCTGTACCGACGGGTTGAGCTTGTCGCCGGCGTCGTACACGTTTGGCATACCGCCATCGATCAGGAACTGGCGTCCGCCTTCGATGCAGCTGATGAGATGGGTCGGATTTTGCGCCGGATAAAACGCCATCATGTCGGTGGCATTGGCGGCCTCGCGCGTCAGGTATTCCACTTTCAGGCCATGGGCGACCAGTGCCTGGTCGTAGGGTGGCTGAAGCGGTGTGCGGTACGGTCCGACCGTGGGCGGGGCCGAGGCTTCGAGCGGCTTTTCCACCCCGAACAGCTTTTCGGACTGTGCCTTGAGAAGTTGCTCGACCTTGAGGCCGAAATCGGCGTCATCGTCGGCCTGGGCCGCGAACGGGGCGAATGCCGTGGCCATGGCTACGGCAAACATGCAGGGTTTCAACAGCGGTACATGTTTCATGATGTGACTCCTTGACGGGTTGAACGATTCCGCGCAGGAGCCTAGCGACGCGTTGTGACGCGCGCGTTATGCAAACACGACAGATTGGTGACAGCGAATCAGGCGATGCCGGAAACGGGGTGGTCGACGCGCCGTGCGCGGGCGGTGGGAAAGACGCAGGTGAAGGTGCTGCCGACCCCGGGTTCGCTCTCGATATCGAGACGGGCATCGTGACGCAACAACACGTGCTTGACGATGGACAGGCCGAGGCCGGTGCCGCCCGAAGCGCGCGAGCGCGCCGTGTCCACGCGGTAGAAGCGCTCCGTGAGATGCGGGACGTGCTCGAGCGCAATGCCTTCGCCGGTGTCGCTGACGCTGAAACAGGCGCTCCCGTCCGGCGCCGCCTTCCAGGCGAGCGCGATGCGGCCGCCGGCCGGGGTGTAGCGCACGGCGTTATTGACCAGGTTGGAAAACGCGCTGAGCAGCTCCTCGCGGCTTCCAAGCAGTCGCAGCGATTTGTCAGTCTCGACGGTGATGACATGATGCTGCTCGCCGCTCAGCAGCTCCGCCTGTTCCTTGAGCCCGGCCAGCAGCGCCGTTACGTCCACGGTTTCGTCGTGGGTGCGCGGCGCCGCGGTCTCCAGTTTCGACAGCATGAGCAGATCGTCCACCAGCCGCTGCATGCGTACGGCCTGTTCCTGCATGGTCGCAAGGTATTTTTTCAGATCCTCCATGCGTATCTGGTCCATATGGCCCAGGGTCTCGACGAAACCGCCGAGCACGGTGAGCGGCGTGCGCAATTCGTGCGAGACGTTGGCGACGAAATGGCGGCGCATCTGTTCGAGGCGCGCGAGGCGTGTGACGTCGCGTCCGATCACGAGCTTTTGCAGGCTGCCGAACGGGGTGACCTGGATCGAGAGCTTGATTTCACTGTTTTCCGGAGAGTCGATCTCCAGCAGTTCGGAATAGTCGCCGTGTTGCAGGTATTGAACGAAATCGGGATCGCGCAGCAGGTTGAACAGGCGCGTGCCGGCATCGCGCGGGTAGCGGATGCCGAACAGGCGTCCGGCGGAGGGGTTGGCCCATTCGATATCGCTTTCCTGCGACAGGATGACCATCGCATCCGGCATGGCCGCGGCGGCGCTCTGGAACCGGGTCAGCATGTCGTTCAGCCGGTCCTCGCGGTTTTCCGTCTGCTTCATGAGCTGGCGGATTTCGTCGAACACGTCGCCCCACAGACCCCCGGCATCGGGAATTTCAGCCTGCTGGCGGTTACGCAGCCAGTGCCGCAGCCGCTGCAAATGGCGCAGCGTGAAAAAGATGTAGAGACCGAAACCGATGGCGGCGATGAGGAAAAGGCGGCCGGTGATGAGACCGAGCACGAGGCTGGTGATGGCGATGCCAACCAGAATCCAGATTTCACGCCAGATGGTTTGCGGCACGTATCAGTCCTGCGCCGAGAAGCGATAACCGGTGCCGCGTACGGTCTGGATCAGCCGGTCGTGGCCTGTGGGAGTCAGTATTTTGCGCAGACGTCTTATATGCACGTCCACCGTGCGTTCCTCGACGTACACGTTGTTGCCCCACACGTCGTTCAGCAGGCGCTCGCGGCTGTGCACACGCTCGGGATGGGTCATGAAGAAGTGCAGCAGGCGGAATTCGGTCGGACCCAGGCTGAGGGCTTTATTCGCCGCCGTGACCCGGTGTGTCACCGGATCCAGCGACAGCCCGCCGGTCTCGACGGCCAGTTCCGCCGCGTGCGGCGAGGTGCGCCGCAGCAATGCCCGGATGCGGGCCAGCAGCTCGCGCGTGGAAAACGGCTTGGTGATGTAATCGTCCACGCCGCTGTCGAGCCCCCTGACCTTGTCCTCCTCCTCGGTGCGCGCGGTCAGCATGATGACCGGGATATCCTCGGTCAGCTTTTCGCGCCGCAGCTGGCGGGCGTAATCCATGCCGCTGACCTTCGGCAGCATCCAGTCGAGCAGGATCAGGTCGGGTTTGTCGGCCAGGATTTTTGTCCGGGCCTCGGCGGTGTCGCCGGCCTCGAGACAGTCGTAGCTGGCCTGGGCCAGCGCCAGGCACACCATCTGCCGGATGGCAGGTTCGTCGTCGACTATGAGGATTTTACCGCGCATGCGGGGAATTGCCGGGCCTTGTGTCCCTCGGGGTGGCGCCATTTCATACCATAATTATGACATTTTGGTTACCATATGACCTTTCGAAGACCATGGCTGAATTCCCTCCCGGAGCCAGTATAGTAGCGCCCTCATTATTCCCCGGACAGCACCAGCATGACCCAGATTACCGTCAGACCGACCGACATCAAGCTGCACCAGAAATCGCGCATTCTCGAAGTGGCGTTCGACGACGGCAGCCATTTCAAGCTGCCTTGCGAATATCTCAGGGTGTATTCGCCTTCGGCCGAGGTCCGCGGCCACGCGCCGGGACAGGAGGTGCTCCAGATCGGCAAGGAAAACGTGAACATCACCCACATCGAGCCGGTCGGCACCTACGCCATCTGCCTGTTTTTCGACGACGGCCATAGCACCGGGATCTATTCCTGGGACTGGCTGCATCAGCTGGGCATGAACCAGGACAAGCTCTGGAACCAGTATCTGGAACGGCTCGCCAAGGCCGGCCACCAGCGCAAGCCCGCCAAAGTCGCAGAGTAATTGCTTATGCCGGAACCCGGCTCACACGAACGCAAAACGCACTTCGGTTTCCGCGAAGTGCCGGAATCCGAGAAAGACGGCCTCGTCGCCGGCGTGTTTCATTCGGTCGCCGGCAAGTACGACCTGATGAACGACCTGATGTCGCTCGGCGCGCATCGCCTGTGGAAGCAGTTCGCGACCGAGGCCAGCGGCGTGCGCGGCGGTTTCCGCGTGCTCGACGTCGCCGGCGGTACCGGCGACATGGCGGCGAAGTTCGCCTTGCGTGTCGGCAGGCGCGGTCAGGTGGTGATCGCCGACATCAACAGCTCCATGCTGGAAGTCGGGCGCGGGCGCCTGGCGGATCAGGGCTTCGCGGGCAATGTGGATTTCGTGCAGGCCAACGCCGAGAACTTGCCGTTTCCGGAAAATTATTTCGACCGCGTCAGCATCGCCTTCGGGCTGCGCAACGTGACGCATATCGACCGCGCCCTGGCGTCCATGTTCCGGGTGCTGAAGCCGGGCGGGGCGCTGCTGGTGCTGGAGTTCTCGCGGCCCGTGGTGCCGGGACTGAACCAGTTGTATGACGCCTACTCGTTCAACGTGCTGCCGTGGCTGGGACGCGTGGTGGCGCGGGACGAGGGCAGTTACCGCTATCTCGCGGAGTCGATCCGCAAGCATCCCGATCAGGAGACGCTCAAGGGGATGATGGAGCGAGCGGGGTTCGAGCGTGTGCAATATTTCAATTTGACCGGCGGCATCGTCGCCCTGCACAAAGGATATAAATACTGATTCACCGCAGAGAGCGCAGAGGACGCAGAGATTATAAAATAAACTGATTTGCCGCTCTCTGCGATCTCTGCGTACTCCGCGGTGAGATTTCTTACAAATATGTTTTCGTCTTTTACGACAATATTGGAACAGGCCATCAATCGCGCGCTGCGGCTCGACCCCGATACGCTGGCGCGGTTGGCCGGGCTCGAGGGCAAGGTGATACGTCTGCGGGCCGCCGGCGATTCCCCGTTTGAAATTTTCGTACTGCCGGACGCCTCCGGGCTGCGGCTGCGCACAGGGCACGATCGTGAACCGGATGTGACCCTTACCGGCGATATTCCCGTGATATTCCGCTTTGCGCTGCGCCGGTTTGTTCCGGATGTCGTGGCCGCGGGCGAGGTACAGGTCAGCGGCGACATCGATCTCGGGCAGCGTTTCCAGCGCATCCTGGAGCAAACCGATATCGACTGGGAAGAGCAGGCGGCGCGCGTTGTGGGTGATGTGCCGGCGCATCAGCTGGGCAACGCCCTGCGCCACCTGGGCGGCTGGTCGCGGCAGACGCTGCACACGCTGCGCCAGGATCTCGGTGAATACCTTCAGGAAGAAAGCCGCCTGTTGCCCGTGCGCCCGCGCGCGAACGCGTTTCGACATTCGGTGGAGACGCTGGAGCGTGAACTGGAGAACCTGGAACGGCGCCTGGCACGTTTGCGCGAGATGGCACCATGACGCGTTTGCGCCAGCTTGGCCGGTTGCTGCGCATCACCCGGGTTTTCGTGCGCCACGATCTCGACGAGTTCGTCACCGCCATTCATCTGTTCCGTCCCTATCGCCTGCTGCTGCGGATGGCGCCATGGCGGCTGTTCGCGCGGCGCAACGTCCCGCGCGGCGTGCGGCTGCGCGAGGCGCTGGAGGAACTGGGACCGGTGTTCGTGAAATTCGGCCAGATGCTGTCCACCCGCCCGGACCTGTTGCCGGAAGATATTGCGGAAGAACTCGCCAGGCTCCAGGACCGCGTGCCGCCGTTTTCCGCCGAAGCATCGGTGCGGCTGATCGAGCAGGCCCTGGGCGGCAAGCTTGAGACCTGGTTCAGCGAGTTCAGCCGCGAGCCGATCGCCTCGGCCTCGGTGGCGCAGGTGCATATCGCGCGGCTGCACGACGGCGCCGAAGTGGCGGTCAAGGTGCTGCGCCCCGGCATCGAATCGGTCATCGAACGCGATCTGGAGCTGCTGTATCTGCTGGCGCGCCTGGCCCTCCGCTATGCGCCGCCGGCGCGCCGCTTCCGGCCGGTCGAGGTGGTGGATGAATTCAGCAAGACCATTCACGACGAGCTCGACCTGCGGGTGGAATCGGCCAACGCCAGCCGCCTGCGCGCCAATTTCGAGGGTTCCACGCTGTTGCACGTGCCCAAGGTGTACTGGGACCTGACGCGCCGCACGGTGATGGTGCTGGAGCGCATTCACGGCATTCCCATCGGCAACGTCGAAGGCCTGAAAGCCGCCGGCATCGACATGCGGATGCTGGCGCACAACGGCGTGGAGATTTTCTTCACCCAGGCGTTCCGCGACGGGTTTTTCCACGCCGACATGCACCCCGGCAATATATTCGTTTCGCCCGAGGGCCAGTACCGGGCCGTGGATTTCGGCATCATGGGCACGCTCGGCGAGAAGGACAAGCGTTACCTGGCGGAGAATTTCCTGGCGTTCTTCAACCGCGACTACCATGCCGTGGCCGATTCTCATCTGCGCGCCGGCTGGGTCGCGCCGGGCACCAATCTGGTCGAGTTCGAGGCCGCCATCCGCACCGTCTGCGAGCCGGTGTTCGCCCGGCCCATCAAGGAGATCTCCTTCGGCCGGTTCCTGCTGCACCTGTTTCAGACCGCGCGCCGTTTCAACATGGAAGTCCAGCCGCAGCTGGTGCTGCTGCAAAAGACCCTGTTCAATATCGAAGGGCTGGGTCGGCGGCTGTATCCCGATCTCGACCTGTGGGAGACCGCCAAACCCTATCTCGAGCGCTGGATGAGCGAGCACATGGGCCCGCGCGCCTTTCTCAAGAGCCTGCGCCGGGAATTCCCCAAGTGGTGGGCGATGTTGCCGGAAATTCCGTCGCTGCTGCACGAAAGCCTGCGGCGCGCCGGCGAGACCGACGCGGCGCAGGAGGCGCGGGTCAGAGAACTTGAGGAACTGCGCCGGCAGCTGCGCCACCAGCAGCGCCGGCTGTATTTCGCCATTGCCGGCAGTGGCTCGCTGATCGCCGGCGCCGTATTTCTGGGCATGGGCATGCCAGTTTCCGGCGTCTGGGCGTGGGAACAGCTGACGGGGTGGGCCCTGGCGGCGGCGGGAGCCTTCCTATTGCTGCGTGGCTGGCCGCGCCGAAATCCATGATCAACGGTATGCCGACTGTTGTTGCATTTATGCTAGAATTTCACCTAATTGCAACAAATCCATGATCCGATGAAGCGGGTAAAGGTCAACCAAGCGGTTCTGGCGGGCGCGGCATTGATACTGACCGCGGGCCCGGCCCTGTCTGCGCCGACGGGCAAGCTTTCCTGGCTCAACGATACCTCCTTCGCGGGCGTTGGTCCGGTAGGGGCGCCGGAAATACGTCCCCTGAATTCGGCGGATTACACCTCCTTCGGCATCAACCTTTACAGCTCCCGGCAGGGCGCCGTGGAAGAGGCCTATCCGGAAGATGCCCGCGGCATCGCCCCGGAGGCCAATACCGTCCGTCTTTACGGCGAGGTCGAATCGTCCCGTTCCGGGACCGGCAGTTTTGCTTCCCTGGAGGATTCTTCTCCGGGCCGGGTCAACGTTTTTGGCGTGGCTTGGCAGCATCGCCTGAATGCCATGAACACTTTTGCGGTGTCGGCGGAATATGGCGAAGGTGCGGCGGTCTATCCCCAGTCGCTGGACACGCTCGATACCCGTGCCGCGTTTTCCTGGACCAGCGTGCTTCCCAGCGCCGTCAGGCCAAGCGTAACCGGCAGCGTTTTCCTCGGCGATGAAATGGCGCGTGAGGAAATCTACCGGCATCTGGGCCGCCGGTATTATGGTTTTACCGTCGGCGGCAGCCTGACGCTGTTCCAGTCGCACACGCCCTACGTGTCGTTCAGGATGCAGCGCAGCGTGTATGAAACCTCGGAAGACTCGCTGTTGGTTGCGCCACGCACCGGCGATCGCTCGTTGCTGTCGGCGGGCTGGAAATGGCAGGCGGGCCGTGATTTAAGCCTGCAGGCCGAGGCGAGTTACGGTTTGGGTGAGGCGTCCAGCAGCAGCCTGGATCCCTACAGCCTGGAGCGCAGCCGTATCCTCTTCGGCACGCGCTTCGGGTTTAAATAAAATTCAAAAACTTTAGCCACAGAGATCACAGAGGGCACAGAGAAAGAAATTGGTTTTTTACTCTGTGCCCTCTGTGATCTCTGTGGCCAGTTTTTTCCTAACGCTGTAAACCGGCCTCGACTTGGTCGCGTTTTTCCTTCCCGGCCAGCAGTGCAATCAGTTCCAGCGCAAAATCCATGGCAGTGCCGGGACCGCGCGAGGTGATGACCCGGCCGTCGGTGACGACGGCGCTGTTCTCCAGTCGCACGTTCGGCCATTGCGCAGGATCGAGTGTACCGGGGAAAGAGGTGGCGCGTTTTCCTTCGAGCACGCCGGCGCGGGCCAGGACCCTGGGTGCGGCGCAGATGGCGGCGGTGAAGCGTTTATCCCGCGCCATTTTTCCGGCCAGCGCGAGAATACGCGTGTCCTGCTCCAGGTGGGTGGCGCCGGGCTGGCCGCCGGGCAGCACCAGCATGTCGTATTCGCGCGCGAGCGCCTGATCGAGCGTGGTGTCCGGCAACAGCACCGTGCCGCGGCTGCCTTTTACCGGCGCGGTGTCCAGACCGGCCGTGACCACTTCGATGCCGGCGCGCCGCAACAGATCGACGACAGTGACCGCCTCCAGTTCTTCCACGCCTTGCGCCAGAGGAACCAGGACGGTCGCCATTCCTGTGCCTCTCAGTTGCTTTGCGCCCTGAAGAAACTGATGCCCTTGAGCAGGTTCAGCGCTTCCTGCAGCTGATAGTCCTCCGCCGCCGGGGCTTTGCCGGTTTCGTCCTTTTTCTTTTCGTCTTTCCTGTCTTCCTTTTTCGGCTCTTCCTTCGGCTTGGCCATTTCATCGCCGTTTTCCAGATGCCGCGCCAGATCGGCCTCGCGCAGACGATCGCCGGCTTCGCTCTTGGTGATGCGGGCCTCCTCGGCGACGATATCCGGCTCGATGCCGGAGGCCTGGATCGAGCGTCCGCTCGGAGTGTAATAGCGTGCGGTCGTGATCTTGAGCGCGGCGCCGTTGCTGACCGGAATGATGGTCTGCACCGAGCCCTTGCCGAAGCTCTTCGTGCCCATGATGACGGCGCGTTTGTGGTCCTGCAGCGCCCCGGCGACGATTTCCGAGGCGGAGGCCGAGCCGCCGTTGATCAGCACCACGATCGGCGCTCCATTCAGCACGTCACCCGGGTTGGCGGCCAGTTTCATTCTGGAATCCGCCACGCGGCCTTCGGTGTAAACGATCAGCCCCTTGTCGAGGAAGGCGTCGCTCACGCCGACGGCGGCATTCAGCACGCCGCCGGGATTGTTGCGCAGATCGAGCACCATGCCGCGGAGCCGGCCCTTGTTGTCCGCCTCCAGTTTCCGGATGACATCGGTGAGCCCCTTGTCGGTGCCGGCCTGAAACTGGGTGATGCGCACGTAACCGAAACCAGGCTCGAGCATGCGGCTTTTCACGCTCTGGATCTTGATGACCGCGCGCGTGAGCGTGATCTTGAGCGGCTTGGGAGCGCCTTCGCGCGCAATGGTGAGCGTGATGTCGGTGCCCGGCTTGCCGCGCATCATGCGCACGGCATCGGTCAGCGTCATGCCTTTCACGGCCTTGTCGTCCAGGCGGATGATGAGATCGCCGGTCTTGACCCCGCCGCGCGCGGCGGGGGTGTCCTCGATCGGGGAGACGACCTTGACGAAGCCGTTTTCCATCGTGACTTCGATGCCGAGGCCGCCGAACTGGCCTTCGGTCTCCACGCGCATGTCACGGAAGCTGTCCGCGTCCAGGTAGGCCGAATGCGGGTCCAGCCCCGAGAGCATGCCTTGAACGGCGTCTTCGAGAAGCTTTTTGTCCTCGACCGGCTCGACGTAGTCGGCCTTGATGCGGCTGAAGACCTCGGTGAAGGTGCGCAGCTCGTCGAGTGGCAGCGGCGTAGCCGATTCCTTGCCCGGTTCGCGCTCGGCCAGGACACCCATGTCGAGGATGACGGCGGCGCCGACGAACATCCCGAGGAACAGGACCAGAATATAACGTGTTGCGAGTTTCATTTAGATGATGCTCCGTTTGATGAACCGCCCGTGATGCGCCGGGCGGGAATAATAGCGGTCGTTATCGTGCTTTGCACCAGATCAGCGGATCGCGTGGTTGTCCGTTCTGGCGAATCTCGAAATAAACCGCCGGTTGCGCCATGTCACCGGTATTGCCCAGGCTGGCGACGATTTCGCCGGCCTCGACCCATTCGCCAACTCCCTTGTGCAGACTCTGATTATGGCCGTACAGCGTCATATAGCCATCTCCGTGGTCCAGAATCAAGAGTAGCCCAAAACCCCTCAGCCAGTCGGCGAACACCACGCGCCCGCGAAACACGGATATGACGTTTTGGCCCTCGCGGCCGCCGATCAGCAGACCGCGCCATTTGAGGTTGCCCAGGTTCTTGCTGCCACCGTAGCGCGCGAGCAGCGGGCCGCGGGTCGGCAGTGGCAGGCGTCCCCGCAGTTTGGCAAAGGGGGTGCCGGCGCGGGGCGGCAGGTTCGGTTCGGGCAGAACCGTTTTCAGCTCCTCGATCAGCTGCTCGAGGCGCTTTTCGTCCGCGCGCAGCCGTTCCATCTGCTGCGACTGGCCGCGCACCTCGCGGTTGAGGCTGGCGAGCAGTTCGCCGCGCCGCGCGCGCGAGGTTTCGAGCGCGGTTTTTTGTTCGTGCTGGCTGGTGCGCAAATCGTCCAGATCGCGGCGCTGCGCGCGTATCTGCTGTTCGAGCGTTTCCAGCCGGGAAAGGGTCATCTGCGTCTGGCTGATACGTTCGGTCCGTGCCCGGTTCAGATAGTCATAGTATGTAGCAACACGCGCGACGCGCGCCGGGTTTTCCTGGTTGAGCAGCAGCTTGAGGTACTCCTGGCGGCCCATGTGATAAGCCATGTAAATCTGGCGCGCCAGCTGCTGCCGCTGCGCGCCAAGATTGCCGCGTTCCCGGGCGGCGCGGGCATTGAGGTCCGCCAGTCTTTTTTCATTGGCGCGCAGCTGCGCTTCGGTCATCCTGAGATTATTCATCAGGCCACCGATGCGGCGCTCCAGTCCGCGGACTTCCTCGCGCACGTCGTCGCGCCGGCCGCGGGTTTCATTGAGCCTTTCCTGGAGCGCCTCGATGCGTCCGCGCAGCTGTTTCAGTCTCGCCTCTTCTCCGCCGCGGCCATCGGCGGCGTGGGCCGGAAAAAGAACAGCGATCAGGAAAGCGAGCAGGACAGCCGCGATCGTCCGCCCGGATTGGCAAGCGTCCTTTTTCCGTCTCGGCGTGAAGACAGCGGAAGATATCACCGCGTGCGTCAGGTGCGGCCCTCGGCGGTCGCCGCCGGCTGGCTCTGCAGGGTGACCAGCGGCCGGCCGGTCATCTCGGTCGGCAGCGGCAGGCCCAGGAGATAAAGCATGGTTGGCGCGATGTCCTCGAGCGCGCCGCTCGGCGCCAGCGTGGCCGGTCGGCCTATATATAGGAATGGCACCGGGTTGGTGGTGTGCGCGGTGTGCGGTTGGCCGGTCTCGAAGTCGAACATCTGTTCGGCGTTGCCGTGATCGGCGGTGATGAGCATCTCGCCCCCCGTTTCCTTGACCGCTTTGTAAATGTTCGCCAGACATTGATCCACCGCCTCGATGGCCTTCACGGTGGCCTCGAAATCGCCGGTATGGCCGACCATGTCGGGGTTGGCGTAATTGCAGATGATCACGTCGTAATGCCCCGCACGGATGGCCTTGACCACTTCTTCCGTGAGTTTCGGCGCGCTCATCTCCGGTTTGAGGTTGTAGGTGGGCACGTCGGTCGGGGAGGGGATCAACAAGCGGTCCTCGAATTCGAACGGCGTTTCCACGCCGCCGTTGAAGAAGAACGTCACGTGCGCGTATTTCTCGGTCTCCGCGATGCGCAACTGATGCCGGCCGAGGCTCGCCAGGTACGAGCCCATCACGTTGCGCAGGCGTTCCGGCGGAAATGCGACCGGCACGTGGAATTCGGAGTTGTATTCGGTGAGGCTCACGAAGGCGCCGAGCTTGGGCACCACCTCGCGCGGGAAGGCGTCGAAATTTTTCTCGATGAAGGGACGCGTGATCTGGCGCGCGCGGTCGGAGCGGAAATTCATGAATATGACGACGTCGCCATCGGCGATGCGCGCCGGTTTTTCGCCGGGCGGCACGATGGCGGTGGCCTTGACGAACTCGTCGGTTTCGCCGCGGGCATAGGCCATTTCCAGCGCTCCCGCCGCGGTCGCGGCGGTGAATTCCCCCTTGCCCTGCGTCATCAGGTCATAGGCGGCCTGGACGCGCGGCCAGCGGTGATCGCGGTCCATGGCGTAGTGGCGGCCGATGATGGAAGCAAAACGGCCGTGTTTCAGGGCGGCGAATTTTTCCTGCATCGCCTTGATCGAGGCGGCCGCGCTTTGCGGCGGGGTGTCGCGGCCGTCGAGAAAGGCGTGCAGATAGAGCCGGGTGGCGCCGCGGCGCGTCGCCAGTTCCGCCACGGCATGAATGTGTTCCTCGTGGCTGTGGACGCCGCCGGGTGAAAGCAGGCCCATGACGTGCACCGCGCTTCCGGTTTTAACCGCCAGATCGATGGTGTCGGTGAGGGTCTTGTTGGTGAAGAAGGTGCCGGTGCTGATCGCCCGGTTGATGCGCGTGTATTCCTGGTAAACCACCCGGCCGGCGCCGAGGTTGAGATGGCCGACTTCCGAGTTGCCCATCTGGCTGGAGGGCAGGCCGACAGCGGCTTCCGAGGCGTGGATCAGGGTGTGGGGATACTGCTTCCAGAGCATGTCCCACACGGGTTTGCGCGCGGCGGCGATGGCGTTGTACTGGGTGTCCTGACGGTAACCCCAGCCATCCAATATGATCAGAACCAAGGGTTTAGGGATAAATGACATACTCTAGGGCCCAAATATCGGTTATATCAGTCTTTTCAAAATTACTAATATTGTATAATGTTTTCCCTCGCGCATCAGCCGTACCCGCTGATACCACGGCTCCAGAGAGGGGAGCGTGGGCGCAGAGCGATCCATGAGGCCTGAAGACATGAGCGCCGCCGCAGAAAAAGTCGAAGATGTCCTGATTACCAACGAAGATGACATTCATCTTGCCTCCCGCTCCCTGAAAGCCATGGCGCACCCGCTGCGCCTGAAAATCCTCTGTATTCTGGGGGGACATACCGAGGTCAGCGTGCAGGATATCGTCGAGCAGGTCGGCACCTCGCAAAGCAACATCTCGCAGCATCTTTCGATCCTGCGCGACAAGGGCATCCTGGCCGCGCGCAAGGACGCCAACAAGGTTTATTACCGCATCAGTGACCCGAAAATCCTGCAATTGATCGGCTCGCTGCGCGAGGCCTTTTGCAGCGCGGTCCGGCGCTGACCAGTTTGTTGAAAACCTGTCCCTGCACCCTGCCCAACAACCGGTGGAGCCCGGCAACCCCATGCCGGCCCGCCCACAACCTTTTCGACAACCAATAAATGCTACAGTTCGTCATCAATAACTGGTATCTGTTCGTCGCCCTGGCCGTCATCCTGTTTCTGCTGGCGACCGGCCCCATCAGCCAGCAGATGTACGGCATCCGCAACGCCAATGCCGCGCAGGCGATCCAGCTGCTGAACCGCGAGAACGGCGTGGTGGTGGACGTGTGCGAGCCCAAGGAATTCAGCGCCGGGCACGTGCCGAATGCGATCAACCTGCCGTTGTCGTCGCTGAAAGACCAGCTGCGCAATCTTGAGAAGCACAAAAACAAACCGATCATCGTCAGCTGTCGCAGCGGCAATCGCTCCCTCAAGGCGGCGGTGATCCTGCGCAAGCACGGATTCGCCACGGTTTACAATCTTGCCGGCGGTTTGCAGGCGTGGGAGCGCGACAATCTGCCGCTGGAGAAGTGAGCGTGACGAAAGTGCTGATGTACAGCAGCCGCCTTTGCCCCTATTGCCGCATGGCGGAACGGTTGCTGGAAAAGAAAGGGGCGCAGACCGAGAAGGTGATGGTGGACGAAAACCCGGCGCGCCGTGACGAGATGATCCGGCGCGCGGGCCGGACCAGCGTGCCGCAGATTTTCATCGGCGAGACGCATGTCGGCGGATACTCGGAACTGGCGGAGCTGGAACGCGCCGGCCAGCTGGACGCGTTGTTGAAGTCGTGATTTTTTTGTCAGACATAACCAGATAATGAGTGAGGGAAAGATGGCGGAGCCTGGTCAGCAATCGAACACCGTTTTCAGCGTAGAGAAAATATACATCAAGGACGTATCCTATGAGGCGCCGGGCGTCCCCCTGGTTTTTTCGCAGTCGCAGAATTCCGGCGCGGAAATCGGCGTGCAGCTCGGCCTGGAACACAGCGCGCTCGCGGCGGAGCAGGGCCTGTATGAAGTGGCGCTGACCATAACCGCCACCGCCAGGCGCGATAACAAGAATATTTTCCTCGTGGAAGTGAAACAGGCGGGCATTTTTCGCATCGATGGTGTCAGCCCCGAAACACTGCAGCGCGCCCTTGAAATCAGTTGCGCCTACGTGCTGTTGCCGTTTGCGCGCGAGGCCGTGAACAATTTCGTCGAGAAGGGCGGGTTTCCGCAACTGCTGATTACCCCGATCAATTTCGAGGCGTTGTACGAGCAGAAGCATTCAGCCCCGGCGAGCCAGCCCAGCATCAATTGACAAAGCGCGAGACATGAATCGTGAATCGTGAGAAACACAATGGCATTGCTCACGCCTTGCCGTTCACGGTTCACGACTTGCGGTTCACGCCATGACCGGCGGCGCCAAATCCACCATCACCGTCCTCGGGGCCGGATCCTGGGGCACGGCACTGGCATTACTGCTCGCGCGCAATGGCCATACGGCGCTGCTCTGGGGCAATGATCCCGCCGCCCAGGCGCGACTGGAACGGGAACGCCAGAACCGGGCTTATCTTCCCGACGTCGCTTTCCCCGCCAATCTGCGAATCGCCGCATCACTGGCCGAGGCGGCCGGCGCCTCGTCGCGTTTCCTCATGGCCGTCCCGAGCCATGCGTTTCGTGCCACCCTCACGACCTTGCTGCCGCATGTAGCGCACGACACCGTGCTTGCCTGGGCCACCAAAGGGCTCGAGCCCGGGAGCGGAAAATTGCTTAGCCAGGTTGCCGGGGAGGTGCTCGCCGGCCGCTGCTCGCCGGCGGTGATATCGGGACCGACGTTCGCGCGCGAGGTGGCCCTCAACATGCCGACGGCGCTGACGGTCGCCTCGGAGAGTGAAACCGTGGCAGAAGACGTGGCCTCCTGGCTGCGTAACGAGCGAATGCGTGTTTATACCAGCCGCGATGTCGCCGGCGTGCAGCTGGGCGGGGCCATCAAGAACGTCATGGCCATCGCCGCCGGCATCAGCGATGGTCTCGGCTTCGGGGCCAACGCGCGCGCCGCGCTCATCACGCGCGGGCTGGCCGAGCTCACGCGTCTCGGCGTGGCCATGGGCGGGCAGAAGGAAACCTTCATGGGACTCACCGGCGCGGGCGACCTGATACTGACCTGCACCGACAACGCCTCGCGCAACCGCCGCGTAGGGCTCGCGCTCGGGCAGGGAAAAAAACTGCCCGACATTCTTTCCGCGCTGGGTCAGGAGGCCGAGGGCGTGGCCACGGCGCGCGAACTGTATCAGCTCGCGAAGCGATTGAATGTCGAGATGCCGATCACCGAGCAGGTATATCGCGTGCTGTACGAGAAGCTGCCGCCCCAGGCCGCGGTCGAGACGCTGCTCAGTCGCGAGCCGCGGCAGGAATAAACGTCGCCCAGCTTCAATAGTTCAGCCACAGAGATCACAGAGCACACAGAGGTAAAAAAGAGGCAGCATTAACTCTGTGCCCTCTGTGCCCATTTTTTATTTTGTTATGGATTCCAGGTAATTACTTCCCGCCGCTGAATCCCCGCTGCCGCCAGGCTTCGTAAACTGCCACGGCCACGGCATTGGAAAGATTCAAGCTGCGATTGCCGGGCTGCAGCGGCAAGCGCAGCTTGTGTTCCTCCGGAAGCGAGTCCAGCAAGGCTTGGGGCAAGCCGCGTGTTTCGGGACCGAAAAGCAGGGCGTCGTTCTCCTTATATTCCATTTCCGTATAGAGCCGTGTGGCACGCGTGGTGAAAGCGAGCAGCCGCGGCGGTTTCACGCTTTCGAGAAAGCCTTCGAGGCTCGCATGTGTCATTACCTCCGCCCACTCGCGGTAATCCAGCCCGGCGCGTCGCAATTCCCTGTCCTCCAGCCGGAAGCCGAGCGGTTCGATCAGGTGCAGGCGCGCGCCGGTGTTGGCGCACAGGCGCATGATGTTGCCGGTGTTGGGCGGAATCTCGGGTTGGTAGAGCACGACGTGAAACATGTCCGGGTTTCCTTGGCGCGGGTTTGAACTGGTGTTTCATGGCGGATTGTATATAAGTAGAGAAGGAACCCGCAGCCCCGCAACCGTCCGTTCAGGGAGGAACTCAACGGTGGTCAGAAAAAATACAACCGGCCTGCCGGCGGTGCACGTCAGCTCGCTGTTGTTCATCTGTGCCTTGCTGCCGGCGCTCCTGTTCAAGGGCCCGCAGATCGAATTGTTCGCCATCACCCAGATCGTGCTGGTGCTGTGGCTGGGCTGGATATTCCTCAATTCCTACAAATCGGGTTTGCATATTCCCAGAACAACTCTGGCGTTGTGCCTGACATTGCTCTGGCTGTGGCTGGCTCTGTCGATTGCATGGAGTCTCGCGCCCGGCATCAGTGTCATCAATTTCTGGTGGGTCGGCAGCCTGGTACTGGTGTTCTGGCTTTATACCTTGACACCCGACCGCGACACCTTGTGGTTGAACGCCGCCGCGATCCTGCTGGTGATCGCCCTGGTGCTGGCGTTGATGGGGATTTATCAGGTCCTGGTGCTGGAGCAGCACGCCCGCTCCGTTTTTGAAACGCGCAACACGCACGCGGCTTTCCTCAATCTTGTGGCGCTGCCGGCCGCAGCATACTTTCTGCAGACGATTGCAGATAAAACCCTGCCACGCCACTATTCCGTCGTATTGGGGGCAGTTCTGTTTTTCCTGTTTCTGTCCATTTTCCTGACAGCCAGCCGGGGGGCGACCCTGAGTCTCGCCATCAGCATGGGTCTGCTGGTGGTGCTGAGTCTGCGTTGTGTTCCCCGGCGGGCCCTGATCCTGTTGCTGGGGCTGTTGGCAGCGGCCTTTCTGGCCACGAAGTTGTCACATGGTGAATTGAGCGAGCGCCTGCCCCAGCTGGTGCAGGATTCACCGCGTCGCCTCATTTGGGAATCCTCCTGGAATTTGTTGCAGGCGTCGCCATGGCAGGGCATCGGGCTCGGACTTTTTTATCTGGCCTATCCGCCGTATCGCAACCCGGCGGACAGTTCCGGCGGGTTTTTCGCGCACAATGACTACCTGCAAATCTGGATCGAAACCGGTCTGCCGGGCCTGGTGCTGCTGCTGACGGTGCTGGTCACGGCGACGACGCTGTTCGTGCGTGCCCTGCGCAGGACGGGGCTGCGCGATCGCACACACCTCGAAATGACGGGCCTTTTCTGCGGGTTGATGACAGTGGCCGGACACAGCGTCGTGGATTTCAATCTGTATATATTGTCCATCATGATGATGTCGGGCCTGGCGATGGGCCGGTTTCACGAACTGGCCCTCGGCAAGCTGAAAGCGTCAACGCTGACGCTGCGCCCCTCCCGGTTTGTCGGCAGGCAAGCCTATCGTCCGATTGTCCTGCTGCTCGTATTGCTGCCCATTTTTTATTTCCTGGCGCTGGGCATGGCCAACTCCTATTACGACCGGGGGATGGCGCAGGCACGTGAAGGCAAATTGCAGGAGGCTGACGAGAGCCTGGCCACCGCGCACCAGCTCACACCCTCGGATGACCGCATCCTGATAGCGCACGCCGACCTGTACCGGCACGCCGTCGCCACGCTCCCGGCGGATGATCCCGGAAGGAAAACGCTGTATGAAGACGCGCTGCGGTTCCTGGATCAGGCGCAGCAGGCCAACGCGCTGCGAGGACTGACCTTCGTCATTCGCGGGCGGCTCTATCAGCAGAATCCGGCATTTGCCGGCGAGAGCGGGCAGACGCTTGCCATCGAGTCCTTCCGGCGCGCACTGGCGCTGAATCCGCGGCTGTTCCAGGGGCGGATGGATTACGTTTCCCTGTTGCTGCAGGCCGGCAACAAGCAACAGGCGCTTGAGAGCCTGGATGAAGGTGTCAGGCATGATTATCCCGTCATGCCGGAGTTGATCCCCTTCTACTCCCTGACTGCGAAACTCAGGCGCGAGGCCGGCAGGGCGGAAGAAGCCGGGGCCCTGGAAGCCAGGATCAGGGAACTCGAAAAACAGACTGTCTCCGCGTATCAACTTCGCGGATATTAGCCCTATCCCCCGCGACACCCTTGGTTCCTGAAAGCTGGCTCGGTAATTGCTAGTGATACAAGGGTATTCAGGCCCCTGCTTGAAATTTGGAGGGGGTCGAGCATTACCCTGGTCGATAACCGGGAGCGCCTGTTTTTTCGACTATAGTGGGGTTAAGTCAATATTTTCAGTGAATTAGGCCGCCGATTTCGTTTCCGGGACAAGCAGCGGCTGACGGGGAATCACGATGGCATCGATAACCGAGATGAAACCCAAAAAGATTCGCATCGGCGACCTGCTGATTGCGAACAAGGTTATTTCGCAGGAGCAGCTCAACACCGCGCTGGCGGACCAGAAGAAGAGCGGTCGCAAGCTCGGGCGCGTGCTGGTGGAAAACGGTTTTATTTCCGAAGACCAGCTGCTCACTTTCCTGTCGCAGCAACTCAACATGCCTTATATCGACCTGCGGCGCTATCACTACAAGCCCGAGGTCGTGCGCCTGATTCCCGAGACGCATGCGCGCCGCTTCCGCGCCATTGCGCTGGAGGACAGCCGCGAAAGCCTGCTGGTGGGCATGGCCGATCCTACCGACATTTTCGCCTACGATGAGTTGTCGCGCGTGCTGCGCCGTCCGCTGCGTTTCGCCGTGGTCAAGGAATCCGAACTGCTCAAGACCATCGACCGCGTCTACCGGCGCACCGAAGAGATCAGTGACCTGGCGCAGGAACTGCAACAGGAGCTGACCGCCCAGGGCGGCGGCGTGGACCTGGCGGCGCTGGCCGAGACGGAAGGCTTGACCGATGCCCCGGTCGTCAAATTGCTGCAGAGCATGTTCGAGGACGCGGTGCAGGTGAATGCCTCGGACATCCATATCGAACCGGACGAGAAGGAATTGCGCATCCGTTTCCGCCTCGACGGCGTATTGCGGGTGCAGACCATTGCCGACCGGCGCATCGCCAGCGCGCTGGTATCGCGGGTGAAGCTGATGGCGAATCTCGATATCTCGGAGAAGCGCCTGCCGCAGGACGGCCGCACCAACATACGTATCCGTGATAAAAGCATCGATGTGCGTATCTCGACCATGCCGGTGCAGTATGGTGAGTCGGTGGTGTTGCGACTGCTGAATCCGTTCAGCGGCGTGCTCGGCCTGGAGCAGGTGGGCATGCCGAAGAACCTCCTGGAACGCTTTCGCCGGCTGATTCACAACCCTAACGGCATGGTGCTGGTCACGGGCCCGACCGGCAGCGGCAAGACCACGACGTTGTATGCCGCGCTCAAGGAGCTCAACAAGCCCGAATTCAAGATTCTCACCGTCGAGGATCCGGTGGAATACCGTCTGGCCGGCATCAACCAGGTGCAGATCAACGCCAAGATAGAACTGACCTTCGCGCGCGTGTTGCGGTCCATGCTGCGCCAGGACCCCGACATCATCCTGGTCGGCGAAATGCGCGATCAGGAGACGGCGGAAATCGGTCTGCGCGCCGCCATGACCGGCCACCTTGTGTTGTCCACCCTGCACACCAACGACGCGATTTCGACCGCGTTGCGCCTCACCGACATGGGCGTGGAACCGTTCATGGTCGCGGCCTCGCTGCGCGGCATACTTTCGCAACGCCTGGTGCGGCGCATTTGTGAATCCTGCGCCGAGCCCTATGAACTGCCCCCGGCGCAGATGGCCATCGTGCGGGCCGAGGCCGGTGACAAGGCGGACCAGCTCAAATTCAAGCGCGGGCGCGGCTGCAGTCACTGCAACGGCACCGGCTACTCAGGCCGTATCGGTATTTTCGAATATCTCGAGATGGATAACGCGCTGGTGGATGCCTTGCACGCGAAGGACACCGGTCAATTCGAGGCGGCGGCAAAGCAGCAACCGGGTTTCCAGACCTTACGCCGCAGCGCCATCATCCTGGCGGCCCAGGGTCTGACCACCATGGACCAGGTGGTGCGCGCCACTTTCTCGATGGAGGAATAACTTGCCGTTGTTCCAATACAAGGGACGCAATCAGCGCGGCGAGGCGGTGCGGGGCCATCTCGAGGCCGTTTCGCCGGACGCCGTGGCGGCGCAGCTGATGAACAGCGGTGTCATTCCTATCGATATCGGTGTGGCCCAGGTACGGGAAGACGTGTTCGCCGGCTTGAAGGCGCGCCTGGCCGCCAGCACCCGCATCACCCTGACCGACCTGTCGCTTTTCAGCCGCCAGATGTACACCCTGATCAAGGCCGGCGTGCCCATCATGCAGGCGCTGCGGGGTCTGCGCGATTCGACCCAGAATCCGGCGCTGGCCAAGGTCATCATCAGCGTCGGTGAAAGCCTCGACACGGGTCTCGATCTCACCAGCGCCCTGCGCCGGCATCCACAGGTGTTTTCACCGCTGTACGTAAACATGGTACAGGTAGGCGAGACCACGGGCAGCCTGCAGGAGGTTTTCCTGCAACTGGCGATTTACCTCGAACGCGAGAAGGATACCCGTGACCGCATCAAGTCGGCGACGCGCTACCCCATGTTTGTCGTGGCGGCGATTTTCATCGCGATATTTATCATTAATTTGTTCGTGATTCCGACCTTCGCCAAGGTCTATGCCGGATTCAAGATTGAATTACCCATGGCGACCCAGATCCTCATCGCCTCGTCCAATTTCACCGTTGCCTATTGGCCAGTGATTCTGATGACGATCATCACCGCTGTCTTCGCGTTGCGTTATTACGTCCGCACCCCTGAGGGCCGCTATCGCTGGCACAAAATGAAACTCGACATCCCGGTGGTCGGCAAGGTGATCTACAAGGCCACGCTGGGACGGTTCGCCCGGGCGCTGGCGGTGATGATGAAATCCGGCGTGCCGCTGGTGCAGGGCATGACCGTCATCAGCCGCGCGGTGGACAACGACTATATCAGCGACCGCATCGTGCAGATGCGCGACGGCGTCGAGCGCGGCGAAACCATCGCCCGCACCGCTGCCGCCACCGGCATGTTCCCGTCGCTCGTAATCCAGATGATTGCCGTGGGCGAGGACACCGGCTCGGTGGACGAACTCATGTTCAACGTGGCGGAATACTATGAGCGCGAGGTGGATTACGACATCACCAATCTCAGCACCGCCCTCCAGCCGATCCTGATCGTGTTCCTGTCCATCATGGTGTTCATCCTGGCGCTGGGCGTGTTCCTGCCGATGTGGGACCTCGCCCAGGTGGCGCGCAAAGGTTAGCTTTGATGCCGGTTATGGCCAATCCTGAGAAACTGGACAAGCTTAAAACCGTAACCTACTGTTTTCTTAAGCTGCCGTATTTCAACGGGAAGGGACAAAAGGTGAGCCGGGAAAGCCGGGACCCGAAGCGTCGGGGGTGCTTGAGGCGTTGTAACGGAGGCTTTTCCCTGCTGGAGCTGGTCATCGTGATTGTGATCATTTCCGTGCTGCTGGTACTGGCGATTTCGCGCTTATTGTCCCTGATGGTGGATGCCGAGCGGGTGACCATGGAATCCGTGGCCGGGACGCTACGCAGTGCGATTGGCATGAAGGTTGCAGAAAGTATCGTGAAGTCGAAGGTTGCGGAGCTTCCGGCCTTCGAGGGCAGCAACCCGATGGCGCTGCTGGCGGAAACGCCGCGGAACTATCTGGGTGAACTGGACGGGGCCGACCCGGCCAGGCTCGAGGACGGCAACTGGTATTACGACAAGCGTGACAAGACGCTGGTCTATTTGGTCCGCAACAAGGGTTTTTTTACCGGCGGACAGCCCAAGCCCCCGCGGGCGCGCTTCGCGGTGAGATTGGTCTACAGTGACAGGAACGGGAACGGTGTATTCGATGCAGGCGCGGATGAGATACAGGGCTTGCGCCTGGGCCCCATGGAACCTTACTCCTGGTCCCGAGAGTGAATCGGACCGGGGGTGGCAGTGGATGGCGGCTGGTAATGAACCCGGCTGCTAAAGTGTGGTAGAGCAACTTGATTTGAAACGCAGGAGATTAAACATGTCCAAACAGCAAAGCGGTTTTACTCTTATTGAATTGGTGGTGGTTATCGTTATTCTCGGTCTGCTGGCTGCCACGGCGTTGCCGCGGTTCGTCAATCTGAC
Organism: Sulfuricaulis limicola; assembly: GCF_002355735.1. GTDB lineage: Bacteria > Pseudomonadota > Gammaproteobacteria > Acidiferrobacterales > Sulfurifustaceae > Sulfuricaulis > Sulfuricaulis limicola. Next base: position 377,024 of record NZ_AP014879.1, read on the forward strand.
CGGCCAGGCGCGCGTGGCGAGCTTGCAAGGCATCGCCGGTGCCGTGGCCTCGGGCGCAGCCCTGGCGCGGGCCCAATGGCTGGTGAATGGCAGCACCGGCGCGGGGAGCGTGACCGTCGATGGTGTGGTCGTTGCCGTCAACGGCTCCGGCTATCCGACCAACACGGGTATCGGCAACATGATTACCAATCTGCAGGGATACACCTACGACGGCGCCGGCAATTTCACGCCGGACAGCGGCGGCGCTGCGAATTGCCGCGTTCAATATACCGCGGCCAGCGGCACGGTGGTTGTCCAGTCCGGCGGTACGGGATGCCCGTAATCAGCCGGCATTGAACGGCCAAGCTGTACCGAGTTGATTCATGCATTACTGATGTAGCTCCTGCGTTCGGCGGCGCGGCTTTGGCCGCCGAGAAAGAGGAACCGGCGCAACCTGACAAGAGGGGTTGCCATGCAAGGCCGGTGAAACCGCAAACTTGGGGCGCTGGCGAGAGTCAGCGCCCCATTGTTTTTTCAGGTGTGACAGATGGCAGGCAGTCCCGACATCCGGTCAGGCCATGAGGACGGCTTCACTCTGGTGGAGCTGGTGGTCATCATTTTGCTCCTGGGGATACTCGCGTTTACCGCCATCCCGCGCTTTCTCGACAAGGGCGCCATCGATGTCAGCGTCATGGCGGAGCAACTCGCGAATGACATCCGCTATACCCAGTCACTGGCCATGACCAGCGGCCAGCGCAACCGCATCAATCTCACGGCCACCACCTACCAGATCACCACCAGCAGCGGCGGGTTGCTGACGCATCCGGTGACGGGCGGCACTGGCCCCATCGCTCTCAACGGCGTGACGCTCAGCGGGTGGAGCCCGCCGCTGACGAACAACTACGTCGCCTTCGACGGCCGCGGCGTGCCTTACAGTCTCGTCACCAGCAGCACCGGGATCGCCGGCAACGCCACGATCACCCTGTCCGGCGGCGGCCACACGCGCACTATCGTGATCTCGCCGGAAACGGGAAGGGTTATCGTCCAATGAAGACGCGCTTTCATGTCCGCGGCGTGACCCTGATCGAGCTGATTGTCTTCATCATCATCGTGGGAGTGCTGGTTTCGGGGCTCATGAGCGGATTCAGCACCAGCTTGCGCGGCAGTGGCGTGCCCAAGCAGGTGACGCAGGCGCTGCAACTGGCGCAGGAGCGCATGGAGCTGATCCGGGCGCGCAAGGACGTGCTGGGATTTGCCGGGTTCACTGCCGCCACTTACGATCCTTGCGCCAACGGATCCACCCATCCGGCCTGCAGCTCGACATTCGGGTATACCGTCACGCCCGCGCTGGATGAAACCGGCGCCTGCCTGGGGGGTGATGCGAACTACAAGTGCATCACGGTCACCGTGACCGATGCCAGCGGCGCCAGACTGTCCGAACTGCAGGCGGCGGTGGCGAATTACTGATATGACGTCCTCCGTGAAAAGCCAGGGCAACCGGTTTCTCCACCGTCCCGCGCGACGCCCACGCCGGCATGTTCGCGGATTCACGCTGGTCGAGCTGGTCGTGGCGATCATTCTGGTGGGAATCATTTTCGGTTTCGGCAGTGCGCTGCTGGGCAAGGTATTCAGCTCGTATTCCCTGAAACAGGATATCGCCGGCGGCGACTGGCAGGCCAGGGTGGCGCTGGAGCGCGCGGCGCGCGAGCTGCGCGCGGTGCGTTCGGCGACGGCGGCCGATCTCGACATTGCCTCCACCGCGCAGGTCCGGTTTGTCGACGCAGACGGCAACAGTGTTTGCTTCTATCGCAACGCGGGAGCCAACCGCATGATGCGCAGCGCGGACGGTCCGGCTTCGGCCTGCGGCAGCACCAATCCGCAGGTGCTGGCCGACAATATCACCGCGCTGGCGTTCAGCTACTGGGACAACGCCGGCAACGCGACCGCGGTGGTGGCCAGCGTTTATTTCATCACGGTGCAAATGACCGTGGTCGAAGGCGCTTACAGCGGACAATTCCGCACCAACGTCCGGCCGAGGAATTTCTTCTGATGTTGAACGCCCCGCGATATTTTTCGCATGCGCGCGCCAGCCGGGGATCACCGGCTGCCGGCCAGCGCGGCTTTCTCCTGATCGCCGCCGTGGTGCTGATCGTCGTGGCGGCGCTGCTGCTGTCGGTGACGGTCTGGTTCCCGGTCGTCGACAACCAGGCCACGGTGCGCCATCTGGGTTCCAAGCAGGCCCTGTTCATCGCCGGCAGCGGGATCGAACGCGGCATTCGCCAGTGGAGTCTCGACAATTCCTATGCCGGCGAGGGTCCGGTCAGTTTCGGCGAAGGCAGTTTTACCGTGACCACCCATGACGACGATTTCCAGGGGGCCGCGCTGCCGGCGACGAAAAAACGCATTCGCAGCGTCGGCCAGGTCGCCGATACGGGAATGCGCGTGGTCGAGGTGATCGCCCGCCGCACCGCACTGTTTCTGGAACAGTTTCCTGGTTCAGCGGGCTTTGCCGCCGACTGGCCGACCCAGATCCTGACCAACAACGAGGGCAGCAGCGGTTTCGACGCCGCGAACTGTCCCGTCGCCACCTGTCCTGACACGCTCGCCGGTTCCGGTTCCATGTTGATACGGACCACTCCCGCCGGACCGAATGACCGGGTCACCGGTTATCGCGAGCAGGCCCTGGCGACGCCGGTCGTCACCGGTGCCGGCGGTCTGACCGTTGATATCGGGGTCGCCTTCGACAAGTCCGGTGGCAACGTGAACACCAACACCGTCTCCGTGCGCCTGTTCGATTCCGCCGCCAATGTCCTCACCAGCGTGTGGAGCGATAGCGCCCTTACTACCGCCGGCTGGGTGCTGGACGAGGTGACGGGCGTGGTCCTGCCGGCGAACCGTCACTACGACCGCATCCGCCTATACTTTGATCTGCGCGAGCAGGGCAACAACACGGTCGTTACCCGGCTCGACGAGATCAAATTGAGCAGCACCGGTGCCGGACTGGCGGTCCAGGAAGCCTGGCGCGAGGTTTACCAATGAACGGAAAATCGGGCCTTTCACTGACGCCACCGGGCACGCAACGCGGCTTCCTGCTGATCGCCGCGGTGGTGCTGATCGTGGTCGCCACCCTGCTGCTGACCGTCATGGTATTTCTGGGGGTGACCGGCACCGAATCCAGCGTCGGGCACTCGCAGTCGGCTCAGGGTTTCTTTATCGTCGAAAGCGGGGCCGAATTCGAACAGCGCAGCCTGGCGCAGAATCTGAACTGGTACCGCACCACGACCGACCCGTTCGACGTGACCACGCGGACCATGGGCGCGGGCAGCTTCGCGATCCGGACGCAGGTGCCGGCCACGCTGCTGCGCACGCGCATTCCGACGGCGGCCTCGACCGCGCCGATCCGGGTCTATACCACCAACCGCTTTCCATGCCCGGCCTGCGCCAACACCTGCGGCCCGTGCTACCTGCAGATCGACGACGACATCGCCGGCGGGGCCGAATTCGTGCAGTACACCGGCATCAGCGGCGATACCTTCACCGGCATCACGCGCAACCGGACCATCGGGACCGTCACCGGCGCCGCCGCCGCCTTCGACCGTGGCGCGTCGGTGTATCCCGTGACCACCCTGATCAGCGCGGTCGGGTCCACCAGCTGCACGGTGATTCCGAGTCCGTTTCAGATTACCGCGCATTCCAAGTTTCTTTCCGCCGGAACGATTGACATTGAGGGCGAGGAATTCACCTATACCGGTTCCAGCATTTCCGGCACCACCATGACCCTGACCGGTGTCCAGCGTTGCCAGAACACGCCCCCGGTCGGTGCGCTGCATCCTGCCGGCCGCCCGGTGACGCCGGTGCTGACCAACATCAGCGACACCGCCGATTACGAGGCCGAGGTGCAGATTCGCGGGACGGCCGGTGCGGCGGTGCGGGAAGCGCGCAAGGTTATCCGCCGATGAAAACCAGGATGATGTGACATGAGACGCCCGATCATTATTTGGATCTTGGCCATGCTCGCGGCCCTCTGGCTCGCCCCGGCGCAGGCCGCCCGCACCTTTACCGCCACCCAGACCAGCCCGGCCTTTGGCTCCGCCGTGGACATGGGCTCGGCCCAGGCGGTCACTTTCAGCGTTCTGAATACCAGTGGCGGCGGTAACGCCGGCGAGCGCATCTACGAGATGCGTTTCCGGTTGCCCGGCACCGGGACGGTGTTCGCCTCGTCCACCGCCGCGCCGGCGGGCTGGACCCGCACCGCCTTCAGCACCACCTCGGTAACCTTTCGTGCCAGTTCCTGGGCCAATTCCATTCCCAGCGGTAGCGCGCTCGGCTTCACGCTGAACATGGTAATGCGCACCACCACCGCGGACGTGACCGAAAGCCTGCGCGACGCCCGCGCCAGCTATACCCTCGATACGAACTTCACCAACGGCATCACGCGCAGCGGCCGCTACACCCCGAGCAATACCAGTTCGTGGGCCTCGTGGGCGCTGAAGTCATTGCAGATAGTGTCTTTCCAGACGACGGATACCCTTGGCAATCCCATTACCGCTATCGGTTCCAATACACAATTTCGCGTGGTGCTGACGGTGAAAAACATATCGAGCACAACCCAGAGCAATATCGTCTCGAATCCTGCCACCCCTGCCGTCACGGTGCTCACGGGGGCGGTCAGCGCGAGCGTGGTCCCGCCCACGGTGTACAGTCCCAGTCCGCTCACGCTCGCCGCCGGCGCCACGGGCACCATCACGTATACCTACAACACCACGGTGCCGAGCAGCGGCACCATACGCTTCAGCGTGACTAACGTGCGTAACGGCGCCAACAACGCCACTTCCCGCAGCGCCGTCTCCAATATTCTGGCGGTGAGCAGTTTCGTGGTGAACATCAACGTCAGCAAGACCTGCCTTTACGTGAGCAACACCGTGACGGTCACCATGGACTACATCAACAACAGCGGCGCCGCGATCAACAATATCGCCGCTTCCCTGGCGCCATCTACCGGCGGCATTGTGACCCTGGTGTCGGGGCCGACATATGCCTTCACTTCGGTCGGCGCTGGCTCAACGGTAGCCAATGCCGTCAGCTGGAATTATCAGATCACCGGCGGGACCACGGGGCAGACCTTCACTTTCAACGGCTCGGCGACCGGTAACAGCGGTACGATCACCACGCCAACGGCCATCTCGGCAGTGATTACGCGCGCCGGTTTCGACCCCGTGGTTACTCCAAGCAATACCAATGCCTCAAGCACCAACGCACAGATCAACTGGGGCATTACGAACAATGGATGCGCCCCGGTCAAGAGCATATCGATCACCCTGCCAGCCGGCTTTGCCTGGAATGGCGACGCCTATTCACTGGTCAACGGCGCGGACGAGAGCTGGACGGTGTCCGGCGGCAATCCCGCGACCTTCACGGCGCCGGCGGTGGTGAATTACTTGCCGCTGACATTCGATGCGGACTATTCCCTGGTGTTGTCGACGCCGGCCGCGCCGGGAACATATGCCTTCGATTTGGGCGTGACCGATTCCAGCGATGTGTTTTCGACCCGTCCCGTCACCCTGACGGTCGACCCGTTCAACACCGGCAGCCCCAGCCTCAACCGCACGGCACCGGGCCCCTGGCGCGAGCAGTATCAATAGCGCGAAAAACATGGACAATTACGGCGCACGCGCATGAACAATACTTTCACCCGAGGTTTCACCCTGGTCGAACTGATCGCGGTGCTGGTCATCGTCGCGCTGATCTCGGCCGTGGGCCGGTCGCTGTTTTTTGAGGTTGACGTGTTCCGCCAGCGCGGATTCTTCGAGGAGACGCTGTCCGCGGTGCGTTACGCGCAGAAGCTCGCGGTGGCCAGCGGCTGCCCCGTGCGCGTGCAGACCACGGTGACCGGTTTCACCCTGTTCCGGTCCGCGAACGTGGCGGCATGTGCCGGGGGTCCTTACAACACCCCGATCGCCGATCCTTCGGGCGGCGCGGCCACTTTTACGCGCACCGCGCCGGACGGCGTTGTCGTCGATGCGCAAAGCATCATTTTCGCCGCCGACGGCACCGTCAACATGGCCCCGCCGACGCTCGATGTCAGCGTCGGCGGTCGTCAATTCCGTGTGCACCGCGATACCGGGTTTGTGGAGCGGCGATGAATTCGGCAAGGCTCTCCGTCGGGATGCGCGGCGCCACCCTGGTGGAGCTGATCGTCGCCATTATCATCATCGGCGTGGCGTTGGCCGGCGTGCTGACGGTCTTCGTGCGCAACACCCGCGCCAGCGCCGATCCCCTCATCTGGCACCAGGCCACGGCGATCGCGGAGGCCTATCTGGAGGAGGCGCTGACCAAAAATTTCACCGTCGGTCCCGGCAACACGCGCCAGACTTTCGATGACGTGCTCGACTACAACTTCACCGACGTCGGTGCGCACGACCAGACCGGAACGCCAATTGCCGGACTCGAGGGCTACACGGTCCAGGTCCAGGCGGCCGTCGACGCCCTGAACGACATCACGCTCGCCAGCGGCAACGCCATACGCGTCACGGTGACGGTGACGCCGGCGGTGTCCGCCAGCAGCACCGTCGTCGTCAGCGGTTATCGCGCCAACTACGACCCCTGATCCCGCTCATGCGCCCGACACCCTCATCTTCCCGGTCAGCACCGCCGCGCGCGCGACGCAACGCCGGCGTGACCCTCATTGAGCTGATCGTGGTGATCACCATTACCGGCATCATCGCCGTGGTGCTGGGTTCGTTCATTCTGCAACCGATCCAGGGCTATGAGGCCCAGGTGCGTCGCGCCGAGCTGGTGGATGCGGCGGAAATGGCATTACGGCGCACTGCCCTCGAAATCCGCCAGGCGCTGCCGAACAGCGTGCGCATCCGCGACGCGCTCGGCACCACCGGCGACGTGACCTGCAACGCCGCGGGCCAGGTTTGCACCATCGAGATATTGAATACCCTGGATGGCGCGCGTTACCGCGAAGGGCCGGGGACGCTTCCCGGCGGCGGCCATCCCCACGGAAACCCGGGCTTCCGATTGAGTTTCAGTGGTGCGGACACGGACGGATTCAACATCGTCGGGTTCTTTGAAAACTTCCAACCCGGGTTGCCGTTCACCTCGACCGCGGGGAACCTGGGAGAACGGCTCGCCATCTACAACCAGGGCGCGGTGCCGGCCGTGGCCTGCGCCGGTACGGCCGCTGATGCCTACTCGGATGCCAATTGTCCCGCTGGCTCGCGCGTCGTCATGACGAATCCAAACGTCGTCAGGTTCACCATCGCCGACGACGGTGGCGGTGACGAGCTTCACATCGCTCCGGTCCCTCCCGCGGTGGGTTTCAATTTCCGCTGGGCCTCTCCCAACCAGCGCGTCTTCATCGTCGACACGCCGCTGAGCTTTGTATGCACTGCCGGGGCCAACGGCAACATCACGCGCTACGCGAACTATCCGATTACCGCCGCGCAGCAGGTGACGCCGGCCGGCGCCACGAATATCGCCCTGCTTTCGCGGCCGGTCAGCGCCTGCCGGTTCAGCTACGCGGCCGGCACGAACCAGCGTGCCGGTCTGGTGACGCTCGACATCACCGTCAGCGACGCCGCCAGCGGCGAGCAGGTGCGCCTGCTGCACCAGGTGCACGTGGACAACGCCCCATGACCCGCTTCCCGTCCGCGCCCGGAATTCGCCAGCGCGGCTTTGCGCTGGTCGCGGCTATCTTTATTGTCGTGGTGCTGGCCATGCTCGGTGTCATGATGGTCACCCTCAGCGGCGTACAGCGCGCCACCGCCAGCGCCGCGGTGCAGGGCGCGCGCGCCTATTACGCTGCGCGCGCCGGGGTGGAGTGGGGGATCTTCGGGGCCCTGAACAACACCGTGGCCACCTGCGGCAACGCGCCAGCCACGCCGACCACGAACAACTTCAATTTTGCCGTAAACGGACTTAACGGGTTTGCCGTCAGCGTGGTTTGCCGCTACACGGAGCACCGCGAACGCAGCGATCCGTACAACGTCTATGTCATCAACGCCACCGCCACCTCCGGCGCGTTCGGCAGCGACAACTATGTATCGCGCACGCTCAGAACGACCGTGACCAGCGCGCCGCCGCCGTAAGCTCCGATATTGCCATGCGGGACCCGGTTGAGCTCATGCGCCTCTATTGCCGTGACGGCGATGCCGCCGCGTTTCGCGAATTCTATCGCTCGCAGTCGCCGCGCTTGTGGAAGTTCCTGGTGGCGCGCGGCTGCCCCCCGGAGGAGGCTTATGATCTCGTGTCCGAGGCGTTCATGCGTTTCGTGCAGACCGTCTGCCGCGACCCGCGCGCGCCGCGGGCGTTTCTCTACCGCATCGCTGCCAACCTGCGAATCGATGCCATCCGCCGGGCGCGCGCCCGGCCGGCCGATCCATTGCCGGAGGATGTGGCCGACGACGGCGGCGGGCCGGAAGGGGAAGAGGCCGCCCATCTGCGGGAACTGGTGGCCCGCCTGCCCGAAGGCGAACAAAACATGCTCCTGATGCGTTATTGGATAGGACTGAGCCATCAGGAAGTGGCGTTGGCGCTGGACCTGCCGGAGGGCACGGTGCGGCGCCGGTGTGCGGAACTCATCGCCAAACTGCGGGAACGCTGGAACGAAGGATGAAACACGAAGCACCGACCGAGCGCGAAATCGCGGACCTGTTCGCGCCGGCTTTCGACCGGCTGGCCGAGCCCGATGCACGGCGCCTGGCGGCGATTGAGCAGCGGTTGCTGGAGCGCCCGCGCCGCCGCGTTGGCGCCGCCTGGTGGTGGCTGTTCGCGGTGCTGACGACGGGCGCGGCCAGCGCACTGTGGTGGGCCGTGAACTATGATTCAGCTGACGGGCCGGAGCCGACCGCGCCGGAGATCGTGTCGCCGCCGGCAAGCACCCCGGCGCCGGAACCGGCGCCGCCGCCGGGCCAGACGGGGAACTCGGAGACGAAATCCGCCGGCGCGCCGGCGCCGAAACAGGGACCGGTGATTTATCGGAAGGGGCATTGAGAGGCCCCACGAGGCGCAAAAAGATTCGACTGTTTCGACGTCAAGATGAATGCAGGAATGAAAACAGCATGAATGTCATGAGCCCGGTTTCGGAAAAACGTGATCTGTCCCCGTTCGCGGGCAATGTTTTCACTTTGCTCCTGTTGACGCTGGGATTTGTCATGATCATCGCGAACCCGGCACAGGCGGCGCCGCCCGCTTTCCAGGCAGCGGGAACCGCGGTCGGTGGAAACGGAAATATCACCACGCTGACATGGCCGGCGCACCAGGTAGACGACATCGCTCTTTTGTTCGTCGAGAGCACGGGAGGCGAGCCGGTCGCTCTTTCCAACAATACGGCAGGATTCGTTGCGGTGGCCAACAGTCCGCAGGCAACGGGCACGGGCACGAATGGAACGCGTATCTCGGTGTTCTGGGCGCGCGCGACATCCAACTCGATGACCGCGCCGCAAGTTGACGACCCGGGCAACCATGCCTATGCCCAAATCATCACCTACCGCGGCGTCATCGCTACCGGCAATCCCTGGGACGTCACTGGCGGCGGCGTCAAGGCAACGGCCAGTACGTCGATCACGGTCACCGGCGTCACCACCACCGTGCCGGATACGCTTATCGTTCAGGTTGCGGCGCATGACCGCGACAACACCGGGGCACATTTCAGCGGACAGACCAATGCGAACCTGACGGGCATCGCCGAACGATCCGACGCCGGAACGACTCAGGGTAACGGCGGCGGTTTCGCGGTGTGGGACGGCGTCAAGGCAACCGCCGGCGCGACCGGCAACACCACGGCGACCCTGTCCAACTCCGTGGTCAACGCCTTCCTGACCATCGCCCTCAAGCCACGGCTGCTTTCCGTGGATTCAATCAGCCTGGCCAGTACCAATCCAACCGAGCCGGGCGTTTCCGTATCCTGGACGGTAACGTTCAGCGCGAGCGTGACCGGTGTCGATGCCACGGATTTCGCGCTGGTCCAGGCCGGCGGCGTTTCGGGCGCCAGCATCACCTCGGTGACCGGCGGCGGGACATCATGGACGGTGACGGCAAATACCGGCAGTGGTACCGGCACCCTGGGTTTGAATCTGGTCGATAACGATTCGATCATCGATGCGGGCAGCATTCCGCTCGGCGGCGCGGGCGCCGGCAACGGGAATTTTACCGGGCAGGTCTACACCGTCTCTCCGCCCTTCTGTTCGCCGCCGTCCAATGTTCCCGCGGGTGTTTCGGTGAGCTGTGTATGCGACCGGTTCGGCCGCGCCAGTCTCAATCCCTCCACCATTTTCGGCGGCAACTGGACCGTATCCCTGGGCTCAACCGATGCAACCGGCATCCTCCCTGACATCAATGCCACCACCGGTTTGCTGCGTCTGACCGAGAGCAGCGCCAATAACGCCAAGGCCGCCACGGTGCCGGGCATCTTCCCCGCCGCCGGCAACTACATCTCGGTGGAATTCAATCATTACGCTTACGATGGCACCGGCGCCGACGGCATCGCAGTCACGCTCTCCGATTATTCCGTGCCCGCCGTGCCCGGCGGTTTCGGCGGTTCACTGGGCTACGCGCAACGCAGCGATGGCACCCAGCCGCCGGGTTTCAATGGCGGTTGGGTCGGTATCGCGCTCGATGAATACGGCAATTTCCAAAGCTCGACCGAAGGGCGCGTGCTGGGCGCATGCGGCACCGCAGCGTGCCGCCCGCAATCCGTAGGCGTGCGTGGTCCGGGGAGCGGCGCCAACGGTTATCGCTGGATGGGCGGTACGGGCAGCAGTCCGGGCGGCCTGACGATCGATAATCGTACTTCCACCACGCCGTCGCCCGGATACGCTTATCAAGTGATCGTCGACGCCCGCAACAGCGCCAGCGGAACGATCAATGTCAGTGTCAACCGGGATGCCACGACCAAAGACGGCAGCAACTACGTTTCCCTGTTCGGGCCGTTCAATGCCTACACCGAGGCGGATTACGCCATGAGCCAGGGCTGGATCCCGCAGATCGTGCCGGACTACTGGAAGATTTCCTTTACCGGCTCCACCGGCGGCTCGGACAACATTCATGAAATCGGCGGCCTGCGCGTCTGCGCCCAGACGGTGCTGCCGCCCACTGGTGGCACGGCGAGCGGATTTTCCGCCATCGACGAGGCCTATCCGGGGGCGCCCACCGTGCCGGCCTACCAGAATTTCCAGACCGGCGATATCTACATGAAGCTGACCGGGGTGGCGTTCCGGCTCTGGGTGGCGGCGCTATCCGGCTCCGGCATCTCAACCGGGTATTCCGCCACCAGCGCCAAGTACGTGTCGGTGAAGATCGTTGACAACAGCGACAACGCTTGCGGCACCGATGCCGCCCGCACCTGCAATGCCGCTTGCACCAGCAAGGCCGCGGTGGAAGCCGGCGCCACCCAGATCGCCACCTTCGCTTCGGGCGGCACCACCGGTGTGGCCTCGCCGTCGCCGCAGTTCACGCTCAATTCGGCATGGAAAAATTTGATCGCCGTCATGCGCGAGTGCACTACGTCGGCCTGCAGCGCCTTTACCGCCACCGCGCCGGCCTGCTCGGCGGATTCGTTCTCGGTGCGGCCGACCGGTGTAACGGTTGCCTCTACCAATGCCACCAACAGCACCACGGGTGGCACGCCCATTTTCAAGGCCGGCAGCGACACCTTCAACCTGACCGCGACCATCGCCGGGATCGCCGGCAATCCCAGCCGCTATACCGGCACTCTCAAAATTAACAGTACCGCCATGCAGGCGCTGCACTCGCCCTCGGTGCTTGGGGTGCTTGCGGGTACTTTTCCCGCCGCCGTGTCGGGCACGCCGGCCGCAACGGCCACGGGCAACAACTTCACGTACGACGAAGCGGGCGGGTTTATTTTTCGGGGATATAACCCGGCGAGCGACGCCACGGCACGAAGAGGAATCTATGATGGTGTCGTCGCCACGACCGAGTGCGCGTCGTTAACGCTGGCGCAGTGCGACCTCTTGCGGCTCGCTACCTGGACGGGAATTGACAGCGTCAGCACCAAGGCCAACTGCGTCTCGAGCAATTATTCGAACACCAAGGACGCCAGCGGCAAGTACGGCTGCCTGTTCGGCCTCACCGCCGACAGCGCGGGCATCGGCCGCTTTACGCCGGCCTACTTCGACGTCACCCGGATTCATGCCTGTCTTGGAGCGACACCCTTCACCTATTCCGGCCAGCCCTTCTCACAGGTGACGGTGACCGCGAGAGCGGGTGCGGGGACGCCGACGAAGAACTACAACGGGACCACCGGTTTGGCCAAGCTGGTCACGCTTTCCGACGGCAATGGTTTCGCCGGCGGAGTTTTCGGAAATGGATCTACTACTGATGGATCTTTTCCTGCCGCCAGTTTCACCAGCAATGGCGACCAGACGAGGACCGACGAGAAGTATACGTTTACGGACAGGGAAACCCCGCCGGTGACGCTGGCCTTGCGTGCGACCGACACGGACAACGTCAGCTCCGCCGGCCACACCGAGGATCCCGCCGAGGTCCGCAGCGGGCGGCTGCGCATCCAGAACGCCTACGGTTCCGAGCTGGCGGCGCTGCCGTTGCCGATGCGAGCGGAATACTACGTGGATACGACCATCACCGCGCCGGCGACCACTCCCTCGATCATCGGCTGGATCACGAACAGCGCGGACACCTGTTCATCTGCCGCGTTGAATGCCTTGTCGAATTTTCAGGGGAATTTGAACTCTGGTGAAACGTGCGTGCAGGATACGGGTAATCCGGGTGTCAGCGGCCAGGGCTGCGCGGTCGCGGGCCTCCCCGCCGATCGTTATACCTCGCCGCCCGCCGCCGGGAGTTACAACCTGAATCTGAAAGCCCCGGGGGCAGGCAATGATGGCAGCGTGGACATCAGCGCCAATCTGTCGACCAGACCCTGGTTGCGTTTTGACTGGAATGGCACGGGTGACACCGATCCGTCCGGACGTGCCAGTTTCGGTCTGTATCGCGGCAGTCCGCGGCATATTTATTTCCGGCAGCGCTTTAACTGAGCTGATTTTCCGTCGCTGATTCCTGCCCTTCCCGGGGCTTGTTCGGGCTCCGGCTGCACCCGAAAACACCGCGTCATTCCTCGGTTTTCCCCAAAGTTGGTTCCTGAAAACCGCATTGACAACAGGGGGTTGTTGACCGATTCTTAACCTAAACCTCAGGAAAACAAGCAATATGGCTGATGCCTGAGAGTTTGGCCGCGATTTTGCATAGTTAAGGGACACGTTCGGGATAAGGAGAATTCCCCTGTTACCGTTTCTGAGAAAGAAAATGCTGCCCGGGCTGACCGGTGTCGGACTGCAGTCCGACGGCGTGTGCGTGGTCCGCGTTGAGCGCGCCACCGGCCGGCCGCCGGCACTGACACTGGTGGATTTTCGCCCCTGGGGCGATCAGGGCCAGGAGAAGGTGCTGGAGCGTGTCGCGCACGATTACGATCTCGGGCGTTCGCGCTGCACCACCGTGCTCGATGCCAACGAATATTCCCTGTTGCTCACCGAGGCACCGGATGTGCCGCCGGACGAGTTGCGCGCGGCCATCCGCTGGCGCATCAAGGACCTGATCGATTTCCACATCAACGACGCCACGCTTGACGTCTTCGATCTGCCGGGCGAGAAGGCTGCCGGCCGTGCGCGCTCGATGTATGCCGTGGCGGCGCGCAGCAGCGCCATCCAGAAGCGCGCCGACATGATGAGTGCTGCCGGTATCAACCTCGATGTCATCGACATTCCCGAGATGGCACAGCGCAATCTGGCGGCGTTGTTGCCGGAAGACGCCAGGGGCGTAGCGCTGCTGTCGTTCACGTCCGGCGGCGGCCTGATCACCATCAGCAAGCAGTCGGAGATTTATCTCAGCCGCAACATCGACATCGGGCTCGAGATGATGACGTCGTTTCAGGATGCCAACGAATTGTTCGATCGCATCGTGCTTGAAATGCAGCGCTCGCTCGATTATTACGACAGCCACTTTCGCCAGGCGCCGATCACCACCATCGCCCTCGCCCCGATGCCGCGCGAGGTGCCGGGACTGCTGGATTACCTCAAGGCCAACCTCAGCGCCAGCGTGATCACGATGGATTTGACGAAACTCCTGGAATGCGAGGCGGACCTGAAACCGGAGCTGCAGTCGGCCTGCCTCAACGTATTGGGCGCGGCCTTGCGGCAGGAGGAGAGGGCGCTGTGAGCCAGCAGATCAATCTCTACCAGCCGATATTCCGCAAGGAAGAGAAGAAATTCTCGGCGGTCGCCATGTTGCAGTCGGTCGGTCTGGTCGCGATCGGCGTGGCGGCGCTGTATGCCTTCATGTGGTGGCAGACGGGAGCGCTGAAAAGCGAGCTGCGGCGCGCGGAACAAAGTCACGTCGAAGCCAGCAAGCGCCTGGCCGATGCCGCGGCAAGGTTCGGCCAGCGCAAGGGCCCGAGCTCGCTCGATACTGAAATTTCCCGCCTCGAAGGCGAAATCGTCGCCAAGCAGCAGTTGCAGGAAATTCTCCAGCGTGGCGTCTTCAGCAATACCAGCGGTTTTTCGGATTACTTCGCATCCTTCGCGCGCCAGCTCGTCCCGGGGGTGTGGCTGACCGGATTCGACATCACCGGCGCGGGAGAAGAAATGTCGCTGGCCGGGCGCACTACCAATCCGGAACTGGTGCCGCGCTATATGCAGAAGCTCTCGTCGGAAAAATCGCTTTCCGGCATCGAGTTCCGGACGTTTCAGATGAGCCGCCCGGAGCCGGATGCCAAGAACCCGGAAACGGTGTTCGTCGAGTTCCAGGCCAAGACCGCCGCGAACCCGGGATAGCCATGACAGCCGACGATCTGAAAAAGCAGTTTCAGGGATTCGCCAACCGGGTCGACGCCATGTCGCTGCGCGAGCGTGCGATGATTTTCATCACGCTGCTGGTGGCGCTGTATTTCCTGGCGGTCAACGTCCTGTTCGGTCCCCTGAGCGCCGAGAAAGACAGGGTGCAACAGCAGCTTACCCAGAAACGCCTGGAAACCCAGGCACTGGAAGCGCAGATTCAGACCATGGCGGGCAGCGGCACCGAAGGTGTCGACGCCGCCAAGCGCAATAAGCTGGAAACACTGCGGGAAAACCTGAAGACCATGGACACGGAACTGGTGCGTGTCACGGCCGGGCTTGTTCCCCCCAGGGAAATGGCGCGGCTCATTGAACAGATGCTGCTCAAGAATCGGGGCTTGCAGGTCATGCGGGTGGAAAGCATCCCGGCCACTCCGTTGCTGGAGGGAGGCGCCGGCGTGACCGGTGCCATGGTTTACAAGCACGGCATGCGTGTTGAGGTCAAAGGCGGATATCTGGACATCCTGCGCTACCTCAAGTCTCTGGAAGCGCTGCCTTGGAAAGTCTTTTGGGGAAAGGCTGCCCTCAAGACGGAAAAATATCCCGATTCCCGCGTCAGCCTGGTGATCTACACCCTCAGTACGCATGAGGCCTGGATCGGACTGTGACTGTCATGACTGGCATGAAACTTGATATGGGAATCTGCGTGCAGGCCGTAAGCCGCAGCGTCTTGCAAGTGGCGTTGAAAACGCTGGCTCCGCTTGCCGTCATGACCGGCCTGGCGGGATTCATGGCGAATGCCTGGGCGGAGGATTTCGCCGGGCTCTCGGACCCGACGCGGCCGGCCTACAGCACCGAGAACGGCACGGCTGTTGTGACGGCCGCCAGGCCGACGGGGCCGATGCTGCAATCGACTTTCATCTCGGCGAGCCAGCGACGCGCCGTGATCGGCGGCAAGTCTTATGTGGTGGGTGACAAGTTCGGCGGCGGGACGATTACGGACATACAACCGTATGAAGTGGTGTTGAAGAAGGCGGACCGTGAAACGCGTCTGCGTTTGATGCCGAAACTGGCGAAACAGACGCAGGTGGTCAAGGTACCGGTGGGCAGTCAGGAAGGTGGCCAAAATGTGGACAAATAATATCGGGATGACGATCCGGCGGACGCTGGTTGCGGCGCTGGGTATGTTGCTGGTGGGGTGTCAGAGCGTTTCGCCCGGGTGGCGCGATTCGGTGAGCGCCAGCGTGGACGAAAGTCTGTCGCAGGCGCGCGCCGGCAAGGACGGTAAAGGGGTTCCCTCCGACGTGAGCAGCGCCTTGCTGCCGCCGATCGAGATCACGCTGCCCCAGGGCGGTGCTATCCCGCTTGAGCCGCGCTTCGATCTGACCGTGAACAACGCGCCCGCGCGCCAGGTGTTCATGGGCCTGGTTGAGGGCACGCCGTACAGCATGATCCTGCATCCGGACGTGAGCGGAACCATTTCGCTCAATCTCAAGGAAGCCACCGTGCCGGAAGCGCTGAACGTTATTCGCCAGGTCTACGGCTACGAGTACCGCCGCGACGGCAACCGCTTTTTCATCCTCGGCAGCGACATGCAGACGCGCATGTTCCCGGTGAACTATCTCAATCTCTCCCGCAAGGGCATGTCCGACACGCGCGTGTCGGCCAGCGGTTTGACCGCCACGGGTGCTACGGCCGGTTCGGGAGCGGCGACGACAACCACGCAGGGAGCCAGCGGCGTGCAGATTCAGACCCAGACCCAGGCGGATTTCTGGAAAGACCTGACCACGGCACTGACAGCCATCGTCGGCGCCGACGGCGGGCGAAAAGTGATTATCAATCCGCAGGCCGGTATTGTCCTGGTGCGCGCCATGCCGGACGAGTTGCGTCTGGTGGAGGAGTATCTGGGCGTGACCCAGGGCAGCATGAACCGCCAGGTCATTCTCGAGGCCAAGATCGTCGAGGTCCAGCTCAAGGACGGTTTCCAGAGCGGCATCAACTGGGCCGGCATCGCCAACAAGAACGGCAAGAGCTACACCGTCGGCCAGGTGGGCGGCGGTACATCGCTTGGTAACACGGGACTCAGCGAAATCGCCGCGAATACCGGCAACCTGAATCCGACGACCGGAATTTTCAGTCCCATTTCCGGTACCAACAGCTCTGCCTTCGGCGGCGTGTTCACGCTGGCGATACAGGCCAACAACTTCGCGGCGTTTTTCGAACTGTTGAAAACGCAAGGCGACCTGAACGTGCTTTCGAGTCCGCGCGTCTCCACCATGAACAACCAGAAGGCGGTGATCAAGGTGGGCACGGACTCCTATTTCGTGACCAAACAGGACACCACTGGGGCCTCCACCGCGACCGGCCAGCCGACCGTTTCGACCGAATTGTCGCCGTTCTTCTCCGGCATCGCCCTGGACGTGACGCCGCAGATCGACGAGGCCGGCAACATCAACCTGCATATTCATCCTTCCGTGAGCGAGGTGTCGGAGAAGCTGATTACCGTCGCGTCGAACCAGACCATCTCGACGGCGCTGAGTTCGGTACAGGAGTCGGATAATATCGTGCGCGCCGGCAGCGGCCAGATCATCGTGATCGGCGGCCTGATGAAGGAGGCCAGCACCGATGACAACGCCTCCGTGCCCGTGCTCGGCGACATTCCGCTGATCGGCAACCTGTTCAAGCACAAGAAGGTGACGCGCATCAAGCGCGAGCTGGTCATCCTGCTCAAGCCGACGGTCATCAATGTCGGCCAGGACTGGAACGACGCGGCCGGCGAGTCGCAGGAGCGCATCCGGAAAATCCGCATCGGATCCTGAACGCATAACTTCTCGGGTGGGCAAGGACAATGTACGCGACACATTTCGGGCTGCAGGAACTGCCCTTCACCATCACACCGGACACGAGCTTTTTCTTCGCCCATGCGTCGCACCAGGAGGCGCTGAACACGCTGCTGGTGGCGGCGCGCAGCGGCGAGGGCTTCATGAAGGTGATCGGCGAGGTCGGCACCGGCAAGACCCTGCTGTGCCGCAAGTTCCTCGGCGCGCTCGATCATCGTGAGTTCGTCACCGCCTATATTCCGAATCCCTACCTGCAGCCGATGACGCTGCTGTTCGCCATCGCCGACGAGCTCGACATCAAATATCCGCAGCACATCAACCAGCACCAGCTGCTCAAGCTGCTGAACCGCTACCTCATCAATACCTACGCCGAGGGCAAGCGTGTGCTGCTTTGCCTCGACGAGGCCCAGGCGATTCCGATCGAAACCCTGGAGGGCCTGCGCCTGCTGTCGAACCTCGAGACCGAGCGGCGCAAACTGCTGCAGGTGGTGCTGTTCGGCCAGCCGGAGCTGAACGCGCGCCTCGACAATCCCTCGATCCGCCAGCTCAAGCAGCGCATCAGCTTTGCCTGCCAGCTTTCTCCGCTCAACCTGAGCGAAGTCGAATTCTATATTTCGCACCGCCTGGCCGTGGCCGGCTATCGCGGCGCGCGACTGTTTCCGCACAAGGTGGTGAAGCGGATCTATCATGTCAGCCAGGGCATCCCGCGCCTGGTGAACATCCTCGCGCACAAGTCGCTGATGGTGGCGTTCGGTGAAGGTGCGCGCGCGGTGTCCGAAAGGCACGTGCGCCTGGCCGTGGCCGATACCGAATCCACGCAGGGCGCGCTGACAGTGAAGGCGCGCATCAAGCGTTACCTGACGGCGCTGGTGTCGTCGCTGGCGGCCTTCGGTCTGACATTGCTTCTTTCCGCGTCGCAGATCCCGGGTGGCCTGGCGTGAGCCTGATCAACAAGATGTTGCAGGACCTGGAGACGCGCAACAATCCCCAGGCCGAAGCGGCAATCAAGAAACCCGTTTATGAAGACCTCAAGCCCCTGAACCGGGTGCCGGCGCCGCGCGCGTCGCGCCGCCTGCCGCTGATGCTGCTGGCAATGGTCGTGGCGCTCGGTGCCGGCGCCTATGCCTGGACCCAATGGGGACACGGTCTCGTGGCAAGCCTGTCTTCTGACAAAGTGGCGGCCAAGCCGGCGCCAGTGGCGGCGCGCAAAGCAACGTCGCCCAAACCGGCTCCGGCCCCGGTGGCGGTTGCCGCGGTTGCCCAGACTGAAGTGATCACGCCGACCGTGCCCCCGGCGCCGGCCGAGAAACCCGCGGAATCGCCAGTGAACATGGCGCAGGCTCCGGTCGCGCCCCCGGTTGTTGCAGAACCGAAAAAACCTGAAACGATATCCGCGCCGAAGCCGGCTGTGATACCGACAAGCTCCAAAGTCACAACCGCGAAGGAAAACGGATATTGGACGGTTTCCCGCGGCGAGACGCTGTATGGTGTTTCCGTCCAGACCGGGATTGAACTCCTGGCGCTGTCCCGATGGAACAATCTTGGTCACCAGCATGTAATTTATCCCGGCCAGCGCTTGCGCCTGACACCGCCGGCAAACGTTGCGGAAAAGGAAAAGACGGCGGTTGCCTCGGCGGCGCCGGCGCGCAAATCCGAAACAAAACCGGCTCCGGTGATGGCCGCTTCCGCCGGCGCTGGTCCAGCCACGAACCTCGTTATGGACAAACGGATCAAGCCCTTCAGTCCGAACGAAAATGCGGAAAGCGAATATCGCCGCGCCGCCGACTTGCTGCAGAAAGGGGTCATGGCCGATGCCGAGAAGCACCTGAGGCTGGCGTTGAAAGCTGATGCGGCGCACACGCCGTCGCGCGAGTTGCTCGCCGGGCTGATGTTGCAACAGGGGCACTGGCGTGAGACACAGGAGCTTCTGGAGCAGGGGATCGAAGCGGTGCCGGCCCATTATCCGTTCGCGCAACTGCTGGCACGGGTGCATGTCGAGCATGGCGCCGATCAAAAGGCGCTGGCTGTCATGGAATCAAGCCGTCGTGCCGGCGCCGAGAATCCCGATTACGTGGCATTCCTGGCGGCGTTGTATCAGCGCGTCGGCAAGCATGCCGAGGCCGTCAAGACCTACAACGAGGCTGTCAAACTCAATCCGCAGGAAGGGCGCTGGTGGCTGGGCATGGGCATTTCGCTCGAGGCGATGCAGGACCGGAACGCCGCCGGCGCCGCCTATGAGCGCGCCATCCAGAGCGGCGTGCTGGACGACAAGCTGCTCCAGTACGTGCGCCAGCGACTGGCGGTATTGAAAAGGCAGTGAAAAGTTAAAAGTGCAAAGTTAAAAGTTAAAAAAACGCCGTTCAACTTTTCACTTTTAACTTTTCATTTTTCATTGTTGGTCAGGCCCTCGCCACCACCCACACCCGTATTTCCTTCGCACCGCTGTGGCGCAGGCATTCTGCCAGTGCATTGACGGTGTGGCCGCTGGTCATCACGTCATCGACGATGGCCACCCGCTGATCGCGGAACGCCGCGTTTACCTCGAAAGCACCACGCACGTTTTTGCGTCGCTGATCCCGCGGCAATTCCATTTGCGGCGCGGTCGCGCGCAGGCGCCGTGCGCCATGCCGGTCGAACGGAATCCGCAGTTCACGGCCGACGCAGCGGGCGATCTCGAGCGACTGGTTGTAGCCCCGGTGGCGCAGGCGCGAGACATGCAGCGGGACCGGCAGCATCACGTCGGGCAGCGGATCGTCCAGCGCCAGCAGATGTTGCGACAGGTATCCGCCGAGCACGCGCGACAGTTCGAGGCGGTCATGGTATTTGAGGTGCTGGATCAGCCGGTCCACCGGAGCGGCATAACGAAACACCGCGCGCGTGGCGTCATACGCGGGCGGGTGCCGCTGGCACTCGCCGCAGGCGGCGTCGGTTCCGACGGCAGCGCCCGGCGCGCCGCAGCGCGGGCAAGCCCCTTGCATCCGCGGCAGCGACTGATCGCAGGCCGCGCATAAATCACGGCCTGCCGGCGTGCGCGCGTGGCACAACAGACAATTCCGGGTCCATAGCCACTCGTGCATTTTCAGCACAATTGTCAACTTTCCATGAGGTACTATGTTGACTGATGCCGGGGAAGCACTACACTGCCGCTATTTATATAGAAGATGATTGATCGTAGCGAGCAGGACTGTGTTGCCGGCTTGTCCCGACACTGGCCTGAAACCCCTTACCTTTTCACAAATTTTCCGCTGCCCGCCTCACGAATTTTCATGAAAACACTGGAAGCTGATCTGTCACGGCGCCGCGCGCAAAACCTGTATCGCGAGCGCCTCGTGCTGGAATCGTCCCAAGGCGTGGAAGTCCGGGTCGGTGCGGAAACGCTGCTGTCCTTCTGCAGTAACGATTACCTGGGCCTGGCGAACGATCCGCGGGTGATCGCGGCCTTCCAGCAGGGCGCGCAGCGTTACGGCGTGGGCGCCGGGGCCTCGCATCTCGTCAGCGGCCACAGCCGTGCGCATCACGTCCTCGAGGAAGAACTCGCGGATTTTACCGGCGCCGCGCGGGCGCTGCTGTTTTCCACCGGCTACATGGCGAACCTCGGGGTGATGAGCGCGCTCACCGACCGGCACGATGCGATTTTCGAGGATCGCCTGAATCACGCCTCGCTGATCGATGCCGCGCGCCTGGCCCGCGCCCGGGTGACGCGCTATCCGCATGCCGACGTGGCGCGGCTGGCGGATATTCTGAAACACGCGCCGCGTGGCGGGCTGGTCACGACCGACGCGGTCTTCAGCATGGACGGCGATATCGCGCCGCTCGCGGGGCTGGCCGGGCTGGCGTCTGAACAGGATGCTCGCCTGCTGGTGGATGACGCCCATGGTCTGGGCGTGCTGGGCCGGAACGGCCGTGGCACGCTGGAGCATCTGGGTATGCCGCTGGCGCCGCCGGTGATTCTCATGGGCACGCTGGGCAAGGCCCTGGGGGTTTTCGGGGCCTTCGTGGCCGGCGAGGAAGCGCTGATCGAAACGCTGATCCAGCGGGCGCGTACCTATATATATACCACCGCGCTGCCGCCGGCCGTGGCCGAGGCGGTACGCGCCAGCCTGCGCATCGTGCGTGAGGAGGGCTGGCGGCGCGACCGGCTGCGGACACTGGTGGCGCGCTTCCGCGCCGGCGCCGAACGCCTGGGTCTGGTGCTGCTGGCGTCGCCGACGCCGATCCAGCCGGTGGTGCTCGGCACGGCCGAGGCTGCGCTGGCGGCCAGTCAGCGGCTGCGCGAGCAGGGCATCCTGGTGCCGGCGATCCGCCCGCCCACGGTGCCGGAAGGCTCGGCGCGCCTGCGCATCACCTTTTCCGCCGCGCATGAGGAAAAGCATGTCGATCGCCTGCTGGAAGCGCTCGCGATGTTATGAGTATTCATTTCGAACAGAGCGGTTACGGCCCGGACGTGGTGCTGATACACGGCTGGGGTTCGCACGGCGGAGTGTGGACGGAAATCGCGCGCGAGCTCTCGAAGGATTTTCGCGTGACGGTGCCCGACCTTCCCGGTCATGGGCGCTCGCACGATTTTGCGCCGGATGCGTTCACCCCGGAAATCATGGCCGAGCAGATCCGGCACCGGCTTTCCGGCCCGGCGCAGTGGGTTGGCTGGTCCATGGGTGGTCTGGTGGCGCTGGCCGCGGCACAGCAGCTGGCGCGCGCCGTCACCGGCCTGGTGCTGGTCAACGCCACGCCCAAGTATGTTCAGTCGCCGGATTGGCCGCACGCCATGCCGCCCGCGGTGCTGGAACAGTTTGCGCAAAATCTGGAACAGGATTATGCCGGCACCATCGATCGTTTCCTGACTTTGCAAACGGCCGGTGACGACCGCGCCGTATTGCGCCGGTTGCGCGAAATATTCCGTCACGGCGAACCGGTCACGGCGGCGCTGCGCGCCGGTCTGCGCCTGCTCAAGGAAGAAGACCGGCGCGGCGTGCTGGCCGGCATCGATACGCCGGCGCTGGTGATCCAGGGCGAGCGCGACCGGCTGGTGCCGATGGGCGCGGCGCGCTATTACGCGGAGCACCTGCCGCGCGCGCGGCTGGCGCCGATCCCCGGCGCCGGGCATGCGCCGTTTCTGTCGCACCCGGCGGCCTTTCTCGAAGCACTGAAGGGATTTATTCAGCATGACAGGACAGGCGAACATATATATGACTGAGCCGCTGATGCTCGACAAACGCCGCCTGAGACTATCCTTCGCGCAGGCAGCGGATACCTACGACGCGGTGGCCGTGTTGCAGCGCGAAATCGCCGATCGCCTGCTGGGACGCCTGGAAGTGGTGCGGCTGCAGCCGCGGGCGATACTCGATATCGGTTGCGGCACCGGCTACGACCTGCGCCGCCTGTCGCAGCGCTATCCGCGCGCCCGGGCGCTGGGACTGGATATCGCCGAGACCATGACGCAACGTGCGCGCCGCCGTCTCGGCCGGTGGCGGCGGTTCGCCGGGCGCAGCCTGTTCGCCTGCGGCGACGCCGAGCGCCTGCCGCTGGCCACGGCCTCCGTGGATATGGTGGTGTCCAACCTCGCGTTGCAATGGTGCCATCCACCGGCCGTATTCGCCGAGGCGCGGCGCGTGCTGCGTCCCGGCGGGCTGTTCATGTTCACCACTTTCGGGCCGGATACCCTGCGCGAGTTGCGCGCGGCCTGGCGCGCGGCGGACGATGCCGCGCATGTGCACAACTTCATCGACATGCACGACCTGGGCGACATGCTGATACACGCGGGATTCGCCGATCCGGTCATGGACATGGAGGCCTTCACACTGACGTACGCCGACGTGCGCGGCGTGATGCGCGACATCAAACAACTCGGCGCGCACAATGTCGCCGTGTCACGCGCGCGCGGGTTGACCGGCAAGGCGCGTTTCGCCCGGTTCCGCGCAGCCTACGAAGCGCTGGCACAGGATGGAAAAATCCCGGCGACTTATGAAGCGATCTACGGGCATGCCTGGGTGCCGGAGACCGAGCCGGCGCGCGACGGCATTGCCACGATCCCGGTGGGCCGCATCGGACGCGGCCGGCCATGAGCGGCGGCTGGTTCGTCAGCGGCACCGATACCGGCGTGGGCAAGACGCTGGTTTCGCGTCTGCTGCTGGAGGCGCTGAAACATGCCGGGCATCCCGCCGCGGGCATGAAACCGGTGGCGAGCGGCTGCCACGTCACCGCTGCCGGTCTGCGCAGCGACGATGCGCTGGAATTGATGCAGGCCAGCGGCGCCGCGGCCGATTACGCCGACGTGAATCCCTATGCCCTCCGCTCCGCCTGCGCGCCGCATATCGCCGCGCAGGAGATGGGCGTTGCAATACGGCTGGAGAAAATTCTCGAAAGCTTCCGGCGCTTGCAGGAGAAATCCCCGTGGGTGGTGGTGGAAGGCGTAGGCGGCTGGATGGTGCCGCTCGGCGAGCAATTGACCATGGCGGAGGTTGCGCGCGCTTTGAGTCTGCCGGTGATTCTGGTGGTCGGTCTGCGCCTTGGCTGTCTCAATCATGCGCTGCTGACGGTGGAAGCGATCCGGCGCGCGGATATACCGCTCGCCGGCTGGGTCGCCAACCGTATCGATCCTGCCATGACACATGTACCGGAAAACATCGCCGCGCTGGCACAAAAAATTGAAGCGCCCCTGTTGGCCCAGATTCCATATCAATCTGCCGCGAAACCCGATGTCGCTGCGGCCGTGTTCCCGGTTGCTGAAATGATAATGCGTTTCAATTAGAACGAACGCGCAAAACGCGCGGAGCTGACAAATTGACAGACGGCATCACCCGGTTGTTAACATTTTTCATCCGGTTTTATTCCCTCAAAACCCGTGTTTTTAGCCTGAAATGTGTATTGCGGCGATTTGACGCATGTGATAGTTTGCGCGCGCCAAAATGGCTTGAGCTGGATCAATGATTTTTTGATTCAGCGGGAGATGTAAGGATTTCCGTGGCGGCGTGAGTGAGGATGGACGCACGCTTTACGCCCGAGGGCGACACCGGAGAAGGCCTGCGCGTGATCGTGCGGCCGAACCGTACGCTGACCCTTCGGGGCATGACAGCGTTGTTCGCGGTGCTGACCGTCGTTGTCCTTACCATTGGTATCGGTTTTACCCTGGCAGGCGCCTGGCCGGTGTTGCCGTTCGTCGGTCTGGAGGCCGTGGTGGTGGGTGCCGTGCTGTACCGGCTGTTCCGCCACGCTGACGACCACGAGCAGATCATGGTCGACCGCGAGCGCGTCACGGTGATCCGGTGGCGGGGCCGGCGCGAGCAGCGCGACGAGTTTCAGCGCTACTGGACGAAGGTCGTGCTGGAGCGCCACCGCGGCTGGTATCCCTCACAACTGAAAGTGGGGTCGCACGGGCGGTTCGTCGTCATCGCCGCCGATGTGAACGAGAAAGAACGAGAGTCGCTGTCGGCAGCCCTGAATGATTTTTTTCAGAAAAAGGGCTGAGCACAAAGCGACGCACCGGACAAATCCGGCCGGCAGTCAGAACGATTTGATATATACATCATTACGGGAGATAGGCATGTCGATGACTTTTGTTAAGCGGCTCCCAGGCGTTGTGTCCCGCCTGATCCTCGGTTCAAGCCTGTGGTTCACGGTCCCGGCGGCATTCGCCGAGTACGGACTCAATTTCCAGCCGCCGGTAACCTCCATCGGCCACAAGCTTCTCGATCTGCACAACATGGTTATGCTGATCTGCGCGGTCATTTTCGTGATCGTCTTCGGCTTCATGTTTTATTCCATCTTCGCGCACCGCAAGAGCCGCGGGCACAAGGCCGCGCAATTCCACGAGAACTCCACCCTGGAAGTCGTCTGGACCATCATCCCGTTCGTGATTCTGGTGAGCATGGCGCTGCCATCCACCGCGACGTTGCTGGAGATGGACGACACCAGCAAATCCGACCTGACGGTCAAGATCACCGCCTATCAATGGAAGTGGAAATACGACTACCCGGATCAGGACGTCGGTTTTTTCAGCACGCTGGCTACTCCCCGCGATCAGATCGAGAACAAGGCCACCAAGGGCGAGCATTACCTGCTGGAGGTTGATAATCCGATCGTGCTGCCGGTGGGCAAGAAGGTTCGCTTCCTGGTCACCGCCAACGACGTGATTCACGCCTGGTGGGTGCCGCAACTGGGCGTGAAGAAGGACGCCATCCCGGGCTTCATCAATGAAATGTGGACCCGCATCGACGAACCGGGCATTTACCGCGGCCAGTGCGCCGAGCTGTGCGGCAAGGATCACGGCTTCATGCCGATCGTGGTGCAGGCCGTCAGCGCCGAGGATTTCACCCGCTGGGTCTCGATGCAGAAGGACAAGGCCGCGACGGAATCGGCCGGCGGCGCCAAGACCTGGAGCAAGGACGAACTGGTGGAGAAGGGCAAGAAGGTGTTCGCCTCGACCTGTGCCGCCTGTCACGGCGCCAACGGTGAGGGCATGGGTCCGTTCCCGAAAATGGCCGGCAGCAAGATCGCCAATGGCCCGCTCGCCGATCACCTGAACATCGTCATGAACGGCAAGGCCGGCACGGCGATGCAGGCGTTCGCCGCCCAGCTGAACGATACCGATCTGGCCGCCGTGGTGACCTTCGAGCGCAACGGTTTCGGCAACAAGGCCGGTGACATGGTGCAGCCGTCCCAGGTCAAGGCCCTGCGCAAGTAACATATAGAATTCCAGGAGAAGCTAAACATGGCAACCGCACATCACGCAGATCATCCCACCGGCCTTTCGCGCTGGTTGTTCACTACCAACCACAAGGACATCGGCACCCTGTACCTGGTCTTCGCCTTCGTCATGGCCATCATCGGCGGCCTGATGTCGCTGGTGATCCGTTCCGAGCTGTGGCAGCCGGGCCTGCAACTGGTGGACCCGAACTTCTTCAACCAGATGACCACGGTGCACGCGCTGGTCATGATCTTCGGTTTCGCCATGCCCGGGTTCGTGGGCCTGGCCAACTGGCAGATCCCGATGATGATCGGCGCGCCCGACATGGCGCTGCCGCGCATGAACAACTGGTCGTTCTGGATCCTGCCCTTCGCGGCGACCCTGCTGATCCTGAGCTTGTTCATGCCCGGCGGCGGTCCCGCCGGCGGCTGGACCATCTACCCGCCGTTGTCGGTACAGGGCGGCATGGGCACCGACTTCGCGCTGTTGTCCATCCACATGCTCGGCATCTCCTCGATCCTGGGCTCGATCAACATCATTGCCACCATCCTCAACATGCGCGCCCCCGGCATGACGCTGATGAAAATGCCGATGTTCGTGTGGACCTGGCTCATCACCGCGTTCCTGCTGATCGCCGTCATGCCGGTGCTGGCGGGCGCGGTCACCATGCTCATCACCGACCGCCACTTCGGCACGCACTTCTTCGACGCCGGCGGCGGCGGCGATCCGGTGCTGTGGCAGCATGTGTTCTGGTTCTTCGGCCACCCGGAGGTGTACATCCTGGTGCTGCCGGCGTTCGGTGTGTTCTCGCAGATCATCCCGACCTTCGCGCGTAAGTCGCTGTTCGGCTACGACTCGATGGTGTTCGCCACCGCCTCGATCGCGTTCCTGTCGTTCATCGTGTGGGCGCATCATATGTACACCGTCGGCATGCCGATGGCGGGCGAGCTGTTCTTCATGTACGCCACCATGCTGATCGCGGTGCCGACCGGCGTAAAGGTGTTCAACTGGATCTCGACCATGTGGCGCGGCTCCATGACCTTCGAGACGCCGATGCTGTGGGCTATCGGCGGCGTGTTCGTGTTCACCATTGGCGGCCTCTCGGGCCTGATGCTGGCGATCACGCCGGTGGACTTCCAGTACCATGACACCTACTTCGTCGTGGCGCACTTCCACTACGTGATCTTCGGCGCCTCGGTGTTCGGGCTGTTCGCCGCCGTGACCTACTGGCTGCCCAAGTGGACCGGTCACATGTACAGCGAGACGCTCGGCAAGTGGCATTTCTGGCTGACCATGATCGGTTTCAACCTGACGTTCTTCCCGCAGCACTTCCTCGGGCTGGCCGGCATGCCGCGCCGCATTCCCGATTACTCGCTGCAGTTCACCGAGTTCAATAAGTGGTCCACGGTAGGCGCGTTCATGACCATCGCCGCGCAGCTGATCTTCTTCTACCTGGCGATCCGCTGCATGAAGGGCGGGGCCAAGGCGACCGACAAGGTGTGGGAAGGTTCGGACGGCCTGGAATGGACCCTGTCCTCGCCGCCGCCGTACCACAGCTTCACCGTGGCGCCGAAGATCAAATAGGACACGGACGGAATCGCCGTGACTGATGCCCTGCATGACGACAAGCGCCGGCAACGCATTCGCCTCACGGTGGCGGCGTTGCTGCTGCTGGTCGTGGTGATGTTCGTATCCGCCGCCTGGCTGAGGCTCGCATGACGACGCCGGACACCCGTGCCGCCAACAACCGCCGGCTGGCGCTGAAGCTCGGCGTGGTGACCCTGGCGATGTTCGGTTTCGGCTTCGCGCTGGCGCCGATGTACGACCTCATGTGCAAGGCCTTCGGGCTCAATGGCAAGACCGGGCGCATCGAGGCGCAGGCCGCCGTGCAGCCGGTGGACATGAACCGCACGGTGACCGTCGAATTCACCGGCCTGGCCACCACCGGTCTGCCCTGGGAGTTCAGGCCGCTGGTGAAAAAGCTCGAGGTGCACCCCGGCCAGACCATGGAAGTGAAGTATCTGGTCCGTAACCTGGCGCAGGAGGAAATCACCGGCCAGGCCATCCCGAGCGTCGCCCCCGGCGTTTCCGCGGCGCACTTCAACAAGATCGAATGCTTCTGCTTCACCCAGCAGACCCTGAAGCCGGGCGAGACGCGCGAGATGCCGGTGCGGTTCGTGGTCGATGCCGGCCTGGACAAGGATGTGCGGACCATCACCCTGTCGTATTCGTTCTTCAACACCAACAAGCTGTCGGCGAAGAAATACGGCGGCGAGGCGGTGGAGCAGGGCGAGGACCACGCCCATCATGTGCATCCTGTAACGTCGTCCGGTAGCTAGTCAAACGTCATAACGATTCTTGAAAATGAGAACGAGGATATAAACATGTCCGCTGCCCACTCTGATAACAATTATTATCTGCCCAATCCGAGCGCCTGGCCGGTGATCACCTCGGCCGGCCTGTTTTCGCTGGCGCTGGGTTTCGTCCTGATGATGAACAGCATCAAGGCCGGGTCGTGGATCATGCTGTCCGGGGCCGCGATCATCATCCTCATGATGATCCGCTGGTTCGGGCAGGTGATCGCCGAATCCGAAAGCGGCACCTATAACACCCAGGTCGACCGCTCGTTCCGCTGGGGCATGGCGTGGTTCATCTTCTCCGAGGTCATGTTCTTTGCCGCCTTCTTCGGCGCGCTGTTTTACGTGCGCCATTTCGCGGTGCAGTGGCTGGGCGCTGACGATCTGCTCTGGCCCGGCTACGATGCCAGCTGGCCGACGGCCGGACCCAAGGGTCCGCTGCCGATTACCCCCGATACCGCCGCCGGCCTGAACCAGTTTTCGCCCATGGGCGCCTGGGGCATTCCCGCCATCAACACCCTGATCCTGCTGACCTCCGGCGCCACCGTGACCTGGGCCCACTGGGGCCTGCTCAAGGACAACCGCGCGCAGCTCATCACCGGACTGTTCCTGACCGTGGCGCTGGGCATCTCGTTCCTGACGCTGCAGGCGTTTGAATACGTGCATGCCTACACCGAGCTCGGGCTCACGCTCAAGGCCGGTGTCTATGGCGCCACCTTCTTCATGCTCACCGGTTTCCACGGCCTGCACGTGACCCTGGGCACGATCATGCTGATCGTCATCCTGGGTCGTTCGATCGTCGGCCATTTCCGCCCGGATCACCACTTCGGCTTCGAAGCCGTGGCCTGGTACTGGCACTTCGTGGACGTGGTATGGCTCGGCCTGTTCATCTTCGTGTACTGGCTCTGACCCGGCCGGCAAGACTCAAATAAAAAAGGCGCTGCCATTCCGGCAGCGCCTTTTTTTATCGGGCAAGGCCCGTCTGTTTTTTCAATTCAACAGATGCAGCCCGCCCGGCGGGATGATGCCGAAGCGGAAACCGGCCATCAGCAACAGAAACAGCGTGATCGACAAGCCGATGCGCCAGGTCAGCGCCTGGGCCGTACGCTTCCCCTGCCCCTTGTCCTTGAACAGAAAAACCAGCGCGGAGAACAGGCTGGCCAGAATGAGCGCCAGCATGGCGAAGACGATGATCTTGATCAGCATCGGAAAATCCGGGAAGTGACGGAATCTGGATTATACTGGATACATCCATGAATTTCCCCGCGGCGTTCAGCGTGACATGAAACCTCCACGGCGTTTCCGGCCGGCACCGATCCCGAGCCTGGTGTTCGCGGTGTTGTTGCCGCTGTTCCTGTATCTGGGTTACTGGCAGCTGCAACGGGCGGAAGAGAAACGCCTGTTGCAGGTGGAGTACGACACGCGCGCCAACGGGCCGGCGGTGCAGGTGGAGCGGCGGCTGCAGCGCGCCGAAGAACTCCGCTTCTACCGCGTGGTCGCCAAAGGCCATTACGAAACCGACTACCAGATACTGATCGACAACCGCGTGCACCAGGGGCGCGTCGGTTACCACGTGATCACGCCGCTGCGGCTCGAGAACAGCGAGGTGCGGCTGCTGGTCAATCGCGGCTGGATCGCGCTCGGCGAGGATCGTGACCACCTGCCGGTATTCGAAACCCCCGCCGGTCTGCAACAGGTTACCGGCGTGGCCACGGTGCCGGCGGAAAAATATTTCACGCTGGCCCAACCGGAACCGGGTTGGCAGCGTGTGTGGCAAAACATGGACCTGGCGCGTTATGGCGCGGTCGTGCCGTTTCCGGTGCAGCCGGTGGTGCTGCTGCTCGATCCGGCGAGTGGCGCCGGCGGTTTTACCCGCGACTGGAGCCGGCTGGATGCCGGGATTTCGGTGCATCAGGGCTATGCCTTCCAGTGGTTCATGCTGGCGGCGGCGCTGGCCAGCATCTATCTTTTCATGAGTCTGCGCCGCCGTGGCACAGACACGCCGGAGCAGGAGCAACCATGACCGATGCCGACCGCCGAACCGCCTCGCGCCGCAAGATTCTGTTGCTGGCGGCGTTGTTTACCCTGCCCGTGATCATTGCCTACGCGCTGTATTTCAGCGGCTGGCGCCCGGCCTCGACCGGCAACCATGGCGAGCTGGTGCAGCCGGCGCGCCCGATCGCGGATGCCGCGCTGACCCGGCTCGACGGCGGATCCATGCGCTTCAGCGAGCTGCATGGCAAGTGGACGCTGATCACGTTCAGCGCCGCGGAGTGCCTCAAGCCCTGCGAGCGCAATCTCTATGTCATGCGCCAGGTCATCGCCGCGCAGGGTGACAAGGCCGGGCGTGTCCAGAGCATGCTGGTGGTGACGGACCCGAAGGCGCTGGATTTGCTGCGCTATACCGTCAAGGATTATCCCGGCATGCGCGCGATCGTCGGACCGCCGGAGGCGGTCGGCGCGCTGGCGCGCCAGTTCACGCTGTCCGCGGGCAGCCCGCTCGACAATCTGAACCGCGTTTATCTGGTCGACCCTCTGGGCAACTTCATGATGAGTTATCCCGCCGATGCCGACCCGAACGGCATCCGCAAGGATCTGGCGCGCCTGCTGCGAGCGTCCCGGATCGGCTGAGATGTTGAGCGGCGGCAGTCACACAAAATTTTTCCGGCTGGCGCTGGCCGCCACCCTGTTTTCCTTTTTGGGGGTGGTTTTCAGCTCCTACTCGCGCCTGTCCGAGGCCGGCCTCGGCTGCCCCGACTGGCCGGGATGCTATGGCCAGTCGTTCACCCCGGTCACGGCGCGCGATATCGACCGCGCCAAGCCGGCGGGGCGGGTGGTGCGGCCGGAGGACCGCGCCTGGCGCGATGTGGTGCAACGGTATTTGTCCGGCGTGCTCGGGCTGCTGCTGCTGCGCCTGGCGTGGCGCGGCTGGCAACTCAAGAAACACAAACGCAACCAGCAGGTGCTGATCCCGCTCGCCACCATGCTCTTGAGTTTCACGCTCGCCTTTGCCGGGGCGCTCACCATCAGCCTGAAATTCAAACCACTCGTGATGATGATGGAATTGCTCGGCGGCATGATCATCCTCGGGGCCTTGTGGTGGGTGGCGCTGCGCGAGCAGAAAATCTGGAAATCGGTCAGCCCGTCACCGGTGGCGCGTTCGCTGCGCCCGCGCGTGCTGGCGGCGTTGTTGATCGTTTTCATCCAGATCGCCCTGGGTGGCTGGTCGATGGTGAATTATGCCGGGCTGACGTGTCCGGATTTTCCCACCTGCCAGGGTCTCTGGTGGCCGCCGATGGACCAGCTCAACGCCCTGACCCTGTGGCGCGACATCGGGCTGGAATACGAAAGCAAGCTGCTGGACCTGCCGGCGACCACGGCGATTCACATGAACCACCGCCTGGGAGCACTGATCACCCTGCTGTATGTGGGCTGGCTGTCCCTGCGGGTCATACGCGTGGGGTCGGAGGAGCAGCTGCGCTGGCACGGTTTGCTGGTGCTGTTGCTGCTGGCGGAGCAAATGGTCCTTGGAATCCTGCAGGTGATGACCCATCTGCCGCTGGCGCTGGCGGTGGCGCACAATGCCGTGGCGGCCCTGCTACTGCTGAGCCTGATAACCCTGTATCATAAGGCCCGGCCGCCCCGAACCCGGTGATTTTCAGTCCCGAACAGCCATGAAGTCAGACAATCCCGCCATTACGGCGAAAACATCTCGCCGCCATGCCCGTACGCTTGCGCGTGAATATTACGAGCTGACCAAGCCGCGCGTGGTGTCGCTGATCGTTTTCACGGCCGTGGTCGGCATGTTCCTGTCCGTGCCCTCGGGCCTGCCGGCCGTTCCGCTGCTGCTCGGGACGCTCGGCATCGCGCTCGCCGCCGGTTCCGCCGCCGCCATCAACCAGATTCTCGACCAGCGTTTCGACTCGATTATGACGCGCACCAGCTTCCGGCCGCTGCCGACCGGGACGCTGACCACGCGCGAGGCGCTGATTTTCGCCCTGATCCTGGGCACGGCTTCGATGCTGATCCTCACGCTGTGGGTCAACACGCTCACGGCGGTGCTGACGTTCATCTCGCTCATCGGCTACTCGATCATCTATACCGTGTATCTCAAGCACGCCACGCCGCAGAACATCGTCATCGGCGGGGCCGCCGGCGCCGCACCGCCGGTGCTCGGCTGGACCGCGATCACGGGCGAGGTCGCTTCCGACGCGCTGCTGCTGTTCCTGATCATTTTCCTGTGGACGCCGCCGCATTTCTGGGCGCTGGCGCTGTACCGCGAGAAGGAATATGCCAAGGTCGGCATCCCCATGCTGCCGGTCACGCACGGGCGCAAATTCACCCAGCTCCAGATCCTGCTCTACACCGTGCTTCTGGTGGCGGTGACCATCATGCCGTTCGCCACCCGCATGAGCGGCTGGCTCTATCTCATGGGCGCGGTGATACTGAACGCGGGCTTCCTGTACTACGCTGTGCGGCTGTACCGGGATTACAGCGACGAGCTGGCGCGCAAGACCTTCCGCTACTCGATCAATTATCTGGCGCTGCTGTTCGCGCTGCTGCTGGTCGATCACTACCGCGTCTATATCCACGAGGCGCTGCAATCCGCGCTGTATTAGAACATCCCCTCGCCCGCGTTAGCGGGAGAGGGGTCGGGGAGAGGGTGCCAATCGAAACCACAATGTCTCTCAAGCAATTCTTATTTCTCCTTTTTGCGTCAGGGCTTTTTGCCTGCACGCCGGCGCCAACATTCAAATCAACGGACATCAGCGGCGTGGAGTGGGGCGGCGATTTCACGCTCACCGCTCATACCGGCAAGCCGGCCAGGGCCTCGGATTTCAACGGCAAGGTGGTGGTCATGTTCTTCGGTTACACCCACTGCCCGGACATCTGCGCCCCGACCCTGGCAAAGCTCAACCAGGTCGTGAAACGCCTCGGCGATGAGGCGAAGAACGTGCAGGTGCTGTTCATCACCGTGGATCCTGAACACGACACCGTGCCGCAGCTCGCGGGCTTCATTCCCCCGTTCAATCCTTCCTTCATCGGCCTCACCGGCAGTGACAAGGAAATCGCTGCCGTGGCGGCGGAATACAAGGTCGCCTACGGCCAGAACCCCCAAGCCAAACCAGGACAGATCCTGGTGGACCATTCCACCGGCATTTTGGTGAAGGACAGAAAAGGGAAGTTACGATTGCTGGTAAAGAATGACGTTACAGTCGACGATCTCGAGCATGACGTCAGGGTTCTGTTGAAAGAGAAGAATTAATCTTCCTCATCCTTGTGCCGGCGCGGGGAATTTTCTACCATGGCCGGAGCATGTTGACCATCGCCGATGCTGCGCCCGATTTCAGCCTGCCCGGGGTGTATCAGGGCAAGGTCAAGAATTACTCCCTGCGCGATGCCCGCGGCCAGTGGCTGGTGCTGTTTTTCTATCCAGCCGATTTCACCTTCGTCTGTCCCACCGAGGTCACCGGCTTCAGCAGGCTGGCCGGTGATTTCTCCAGGGAAAAGGCACTGATCTATGGTGTCAGTGTTGATCCGGTCGAGAGTCACCGTTCCTGGGCCGAGGAGCTGGGCGGCATCACCTATCCGCTCCTGAGCGACGCCGACAAGAAGGTCACCCGCGCCTACCAGGTGTTGCATCCGAAGGACGGCGTCGCCATCCGCGCGACCTATGTCATCGACCCCGAGGGCATCATCCAGTACAGCGCCGCGTCCAACATGAACGTCGGCCGCAGCGTGGAGGAAACCCTGCGCGTGTTCCGCGCGCTGTGCACCGGCCGCCTGTGCCCGGCCGACTGGAAGCCCGGCGACGCCACCGGCGGGTCCGAGCATAAATATTGATCATGGCGCACCCGGTCGAGGAAAAGCGCAAAAAGATCGAGGCGCGCAGCCGCGTGCGCGAATTCGTGTTCGGCATCCAGGACGGCCTCATCAGCACCGTCGGACTGCTGGCCGGGATGCAGGCGGCGGGCTCGAGCCGCTTCGTGATCCTGATGGCCGGCACCGCGGCGATCTGCTCCGGCGCGTTTTCCATGTCGGCCGGCGCCTACCTGTCGTCCAAGGCGGAAAAGGAAATTTTCGATCACGAGCTGGAGAAAGAAGCGAAGTTCGTCGAGCAGGAGCCATACCTGGCGCAGGAGGGCCTGCTCGAAGCGCTGCACCGCGAGGGCCTGGCGCGCGAGACCTGTTATCGCATCGTCAAGCTGATGCACGAACAGAAGTCGGTGTTCGTGGCGACTTTCCAGGAAAAGGTGCTCGGGCTCGGCAGCGCCGACGTCAATAATCCGGTCAAGGGGGCGCTGGTGATGGCGCTTTCCTTCATCGTCGGCGGCGTGCTGCCGCTGGCGCCGTTCGCCTTCCTGCCCCTGCAATGGGCCCTGGCAGCGGCGGTGCTGGTCACCGGCGCCGTGCTTTTCGGCGTCGGCATGTTCAAGGGCCGGCTCGCAGGCCAGTCCATGGGACGCTCGGGACTCGAATTCTTCGCCATTGCGCTGATCGCCACCGGCCTCGGTTACGCCGTGGGTTTCCTGCTTGAGCGCTACGCCGGCGCGCCATTGCCCGTTGCCTGATCTCCTCAGTTTTTAACCGGGCCGGCGGACGTCAGCCGGGCCACGATCAGGCCGTGGAAATAATCGTCCGGTGACTGAAAGCGCCAGCCGAGATGCGCGCGGCAGTTGGTGCACAGTGCAATGCGCCAGGCATAGCCCGGAAACCAGGTGAATTCGGTGGTGGCCTCGCCGATGGGCGCGCAACCGGGAGCTTCGCGGAAGCAACTGATGTGATAGGCGATGCCGTGCGGATTGGTGCAATGGTGCTCGTGCGCGCCCTGCACGGGAATGCGCTGGTCCTGATGCGTGACGGGATGGCGACAGGCGGCGC
Source organism: Sulfuricaulis limicola (assembly GCF_002355735.1). Taxonomy (GTDB): domain Bacteria; phylum Pseudomonadota; class Gammaproteobacteria; order Acidiferrobacterales; family Sulfurifustaceae; genus Sulfuricaulis; species Sulfuricaulis limicola. The sequence goes on from NZ_AP014879.1 coordinate 412,575, forward strand.
AGAACAGGCGTTTTTCTCTTTTCGGCCTGGTGGCTGCGGGCTGTTTCAGCGCCTGTTGCTTTTCCTCTCCTGTCCGGGGATCGAAGCAGATCAGGTTGGAGACAAGCGCCGTCGCCATGGCCGGTTCGCTCAGGAAAACAGGGTCAATACCCCGGTGAAGCCGTACAGCCGGTTGTGCGAGATCTCGCCGTTGGCGAAAAAGCCCACCAGCGGGATGTCGCCCAGTTCCTGGCGGATCGCCCGCAGTTCCGCCGAGTCGGCGCCGAACATGTGCACCCCGCGACCGAGGCAGGAATAGTACACGCCGCCCTTGGGCCGGCCGCCGAGGCGTGACTTGATGTCGCGCAGCATGCGCAGCAGGTCTTCGTAGGCGGTGCGGATGTCACGCTTGCAGAATATGATGGTGTCACCGGGATTCAAATAGCCGCCCACGGCCAGCAGTTTGTTTTCCGCGTCCACGCCCAGCAGGTTGCGCACCACGTAATCGCCGGTGTCCGAACCCTTGATCGGAAATCCAGCGAAGATATAGCCCGCGGCGCGCCCCGGGTCGCGCGCCAGGACTTCACCCACTTCCTCGTTGAACACGTCGAGTGCCGGCCGGTCGTCGATACGGATGGCGATGTTGTTGCGGCATTCGGTGATCTGGTGTTTCTGTCCCAGCGGCGAGCAGCCCTGGGTGTGGCCGGTGGCGACCGGCACGCGCGAGGAAAACAGCACGCCGGACAGGCCGCCTTCGGTCAGGCCACCGGCGATCTGGAAATTCGGCCCGCGCGAGGAGCTCAGTCCGCCCACCAGGTAACCGTCATTGATGGTCTCGGCAAGCTCGGCGATGAAGGCCGGGGTTTTCGGATTGCGCGGGTCGCCGTGCACCACGGCAAAGCGCGCGTCCGCCTGCTCGCACCAGGCGCGGTGCCCGGAGAATTCGTCGATATCGGATTTGATGGCGGGGAACACGCGGAAGCTGTCTATCGGAAAATCGGCGATCATCAGGCTGAGCGCGGGCAGGTCGTTGTATTCCTGGGCCGTGGCGCACACGCCGACGCCGACGCTGCCGACCCAATTCACGATGTCGGTCTGTTCCTTGAAGAAGCCCAGGATGGCCGGCAGGTCGCCGGCGAGGTGATCGGTGACGTACAGAAAACCCAGGCTGGCCTCCGCGGGAATGTCGCCGATCTGCGCGAGGCAGGCGTTGGCGGCCTGCCGCCAGTCCGCGGCGGTGGCATGTGCCACGCGGAACATGTCCATGACAAATCCCTTTCAAAGAGGATGGGCTGGAGCCCGATGGGAGCGATACTATAGGCAATTGAACAGGGTTAGAACCCGTCCCCCCTCAAACCCCGAAATAAAAAGGTGAATTTATGACCCGGCTCATGCAAAAGCGCTCGCGCAAGACCGGCCTGCCGCCCGGCACGGCCGTGCATATCGGCGAAAAACGAACGGAACGCACGCGCCTCCAGTTGCTGCATTACGACGCTGCGCAAGTGACGGAACGGGAGCTGGAGGGCGTTGAGGAAGGCGTGAACCTGCGCCCGGGGACGGGCGTGACCTGGGTGCATGTCACGGGCGTGCACGACGTGGCCCTGCTCGACCGGCTCGGTCGCGGCTTCGGGCTGCACCCCCTGGTGCTGGAGGATATCTCGAACACCGACCAGCGTCCCAAGTTCGAGGATTACGGCGATTACATCTATGTCGTGCTCAAGATGCTGCACGACGGTACTCAGGGCCAGGAGATCAAGACAGAACAGGTGAGCATCATCTTCGGCAAGGATTACGTGTTGTCGTTCGAAGAGGCCGAGCCCACGGTTTTCGATCCGGTGCGCGAGCGCATCCGCGCCGGACGCGCCCGGACGCGCGAGCGCGGCGCGGATTATCTGGCGTACAGTCTGCTGGATGCCGTGGTGGACAATTATTTCGCGCTGCTGGAACAGGTAGGTGAGCGCATGGAAGAGCTGCATGGCGCGCTGCTGGCGTCGCCATCGCCGCGGATGCAGCAGAGCCTGCATCAGTTGCGGCGCGAGATGGTGTTGCTGCGCAAGTCGGTATGGCCGCTGCGTGAGGTGCTGGGCGGGCTCGAGCGAGGCCAATCCGGGCTCATCGGAAAAGAAACTTACATCTACCTGCGGGACGTGTACGACCACACGGTGCACGTGATCGATACCATTGAAACCTTTCGTGACATGATCGGCGGCCTGATGGACATCTACCTCATGAGCCTGAGCAACCGCATGAACGAGATCATGAAGGTGTTGACCATCATCGCCACCATTTTCATGCCGCTGACATTCATCGCCGGTGTGTACGGCATGAATTTCCGGCATATGCCCGAGTTGGGCTGGGAGTGGGGTTATCCGCTGGTACTGCTGCTGATGGCGACGGCGGCCGGCGGCATGCTGCTGTTCTTCCGCCGCAAGAAATGGATCTGAAAAGATCCAGCCGTTTCCAGGCGGCTTCTACTTGAGGCTGTGGATGTCGAGGGCGCAGCTGAAGGGCGGGGATTGGCTGAGCGTGAGTGACAGCGCGTAGGCCGCCGCCGGCTGCATGTTGACGGTGACCATTTCGACGTTGGCGATACGGCAGGTGGCGTAGAGTTTGGTGAGCCAGGAGTAATACACCTCGTCGATCAGGCGTATGCTCTTGAGGTCGTACACCAGGCGGCGCGCCTCGTGGCGCTGGAGAAACTCCAGTACCGGCGCGACCATGGATTCCGGATTGCTGGGGTCCAGCCCCTCGCCGGGTTCCAGCAGCACGTTGCCATCCCCGATGGGCGTCAGGTGGATGCCTTCAATCATGCCGTTCGGTTCCTGTATTCATGCCGTGGCTCGGTCCTTGCGCGGTGTCGGGGAAGCTTACTTGCCGGGACGGCTCACCTCAATGCTCAGCTGGCGGAACGCCTCTTTCAGGCCTTCGGACAGTTTGGAGCGCGTGGTGACGCTGCTGAGGTCGATGTTGAGGCTGGTCAGGGCGCGCGCGATCTCGGGCCGGATGCCGGTGAGGATGGCGGTGGCGCCCATGAGGCCGGTGGCGCGGATCATCTGGATCAGGTGATGTGACACCTGCGAGTCGATCGCCATCACGCCGGTGACGTCGATCACCACCACGCGCGCGCGGTCCGATTCGATGCGCGACAGCAGTTTTTCCATCACGATCATGGTGCGCGAAGAGTCGAGCGAGCCGATGATGGGCAGCGTCAACACGCCTTCCCAGATCTCGGTGATCGGGGTCGAGGTCTGTTTCAGCTCCTCCTGTTGCGCCTGGATGGTCTTTTCCTTGGTTTCCAGGTAGATGTGAAATACCTCGAGGATGATGTCATTGAAGATCGTTCCGAGCAGCATCAGGATCTCGCGCGATTTTTCGAAGCTGACCGACTTGTCGGCCTCGAGGTTTTCCAGGAAGGTGCTCTGGAGGAAGTGGATGTAGCGCACGAATTCATCCATGTCGCCGCCGCGTACCTGGATTTGTTGCGAGAAGTTGGCGAAGAACTGCCGCAGCGCCTTGTATTCCGCGCCGCGCCGGTCGACTCTGGCGCCCGCCTGCAGCAGCATGGTCAACAGCTCGAGGAATTCGAGGCTGTAATCGTTGATCTCGTTGTTCGAGAGCAGGTTTTTGTGGCCGAAAATGCTTTGCCCCTGCTTCTCGATGATGGCCGAGATCTTGCCCACATTGAGCATGAGCTGCTCGATCAATATCTGGTTGGTGGTTTTTTGCTCCGGTGTTTCCTTGGCCATGACTATTTCCTCATGTTTGGGTTTACGCGAATGGTGAACACGGACCGATCATCGTTTTGCCGGCCCATGACCTGTCCCAGCACCAGCGCGATCAGCTGTGGATGCAGGCGCCACAGGTCGGGAAAGCTGCGCAAGGTCATGCTGCGCCGCAGCCCGTCGGAGGCGGTAATGAGCAGGGCCTGGTCGGGAAAGGGATAAGAGAAGGTTTCCAGCGAGCGGTGGGTATGGCCCAGTACGCCGGGAGAAAACGAGATCGCTTTTTTCTCGCCACAGGAGACGAGGTAGGCGACCATGTCGCCGACGCCGCAGATGGTCATGGTGCGGGTGGCATGGTCCACTTCGCTGATCATGGCCACGGCGCCGCGTGTCCCCTGCAGCCGGGTGCTCAGGCGCTGCATCAATCCGTCCACCGGTGTTTCAGCGTCGAGAAAATGGCCGATGCCTGTCACGACTTCCTCGGCCTCGCGCCCATGACCGAGACCGTCCATGTGCAGCCAGCGGGTTTTGGACTCTCCGGTGCGGACCTGAATCAGGTCGCCGTTGAAGTTGCTGTCCAGGTAGGCGCGCGTATAACTGCCGAGATCGTGAAAATATCCCGGATCGCGGTCCTCGCGATAAAAGCGCGACCACACGGCGGTGCCGTGCCAGTCCGAATTCCTGGCATGTTCGGCCGGCAGACTGTAGATCTCGCTGTCATCGGACAGGCGCCGGATGGCGCCCAGGCCCTTGCCCATGGTGCCGGCGGTGGTATAGCCGTCCTGGACGGCGCTCGACACGTTGAGAATGCCCTTGCCGTAATCGAAGGCAAACAGGTCCAGCGCCGGTGCGGGGTCGCTGATTTCCCAGATCTGCACCAGACCGTTGCCTTCGGCGAATTTGTTCTGGTTCGTCACCATTTCATTGCACACCAGCTCCATATGCTCGCGCTGGAGATCACCGAAACCCATTCTTCGCGACACGGCGCGCAGTTTCGAGCGCAGCAGCACCACACCGCTGTCTCCCTTCGCTCCCTGCTCGATGAGCAATTTCATTTCGTCCCTTGAGCTGCTTTTCTTTTTTCAAACCGCGTTGGCCCTGGCTTCCTGGACCTCGTCGGTGACGAAGCGTCCGCGTCCCTGATGCTTGGCCTCGTACAAGGCGGCATCCGCGCGCCCCACCAGTTTCTCGATGCTTTCCGCCTCACGCATCCGGGCGATGCCGATACTGCACCGGTTCTCGAACAGGCCGAGAATCTTGCCGGCGACGCGCCTGGCGATCGCCAGGTCGGAATAAAGAATGATGGCGAACTCGTCGCCGCCGATGCGGCAGGCGTGATCCACGTGTTCGCGCACGCTGGCGCGCATGGCATTGGCCATTTTTTTCAGGTACTCGTCCCCGTACTGATGGCCGTGGGTGTCGTTGATTTCCTTGAACTTGTCGAGATCGAGCATCATGAGGCAGAGTTGCTCGCCCTGGTGCTTGCAGCGCAGGAAGGCCTCGCGCAGGCGGGTGTCGTAACCGCTGCGGTTGTACAGGCCCGTCAGGGCGTCGGTCTGGGCGGCGAGGATGGATTTGTTGAGCTCGGTTTTTTTCATCTCGAGCAGGGTTTCGAGCTCCTCCATTTCGGTGCGCGCGCGCTGTTTGGCGCTTTCGAGGTCGGCGATGATCTGTTCGTTGCGCCGCTTGAGCAGCGTGGAGTCGGTGGACTCACTGGCGTTTTTCAGCTGCGTGGCGAGCGCCGCGACCCGCTCGGTGGCCGGCGGCTGCGTCAGGGTGGCGAGCGGTTGGCGCGTCTCGCCCCAGGCGAGACAAAGGTGGAGATCATGCAGGACGAGATTGACCTCCACCGGCAGGCGCGCCTTGGCGCAATCCGCGCGCAACTGGCGCAACACCGCCTCAAGTGTGTTGGCCGAGGCGAAAACATTGCCGCCGAGCGCCTCGACGGCATCCATGGCAAAGCGCGCCAGACGCTGCCGGTCGGGCTCGACGATGATGGTCAATGTCAGCAGATTCTGCATCTTTAGTTGTTCAGGGGCCGCGACCCTGCGGTCATTTGTCCGGAACTCCAGCAAATACACTGATTTATAGTGAGTGTAGTGCATAGGTCATGCCAGCCTGAGCGCCCGGGTCTGGCACGAAAAGCCCGGAATTCGCGGCCAAATGCGCGGGGATCGGGGGCGCCGGAGGGGTGGGGGAGCAGGGATTGGTCTGCCGGGCGGCGGCGGACAGGGGCAGGCGGGGGTTATCCCCCGGTAAAGGCTAGCGCTTGCCGCCCAGCAGGGAACCCAGCACGCCGCGGATCAGGTTGCGGCCGATCTGGCTGCCGATGGAGCGGGCCGCGCTTTTGACCATGGCCTCGGCCGCGCCTTCGCGCCGGCCACCGCGCGGACCGGTGGAGCCGAGCAGGCTGTCCAGCAATCCGCCGCCGCTTTTTTCGGGCGCCGCGGCAGCGGGCACAGCAGTCTGGGCCGCGCGTTGCTTCAGGATTTCGTAGGCCGATTCACGATCAACGGTTTTTTCGTACTGACCCTTGACGGCGGAGGCGTCGAGCAGGCCCTGGCGCTCGGCGGCGCTGAGCGGACCGAGCCGGCTCTGCGGCGGGCAGACGAAGGCGCGCTCGACGATACCCGGACTGCCTTTCTCGTCCAGCAGCGACACCAGCGCCTCGCCCACGCCCAGCTCGGTGATGACGGATTCGATCTTGAGTTTGGGGTTGGCGCGAAAGGTTTCGGCCGCGGCGCGCACCGCTTTCTGGTCGCGCGGCGTGAAGGCGCGCAGCGCGTGCTGCACGCGGTTGCCGAGCTGGCCCAGCACCTGGTCCGGGATGTCGAGCGGATTCTGCGACACGAAAAACACACCCACGCCCTTGGAGCGGATCAGGCGCACGACCTGCTCGATCTTTTCCAGCAGCGCCGTCGGCGCGTCGTCGAACAGCAGGTGCGCCTCGTCGAAGAAAAACACCAGTTTCGGCTTGTCGCGGTCGCCGACCTCGGGCAACTGCTCGAACAATTCCGCCAGCAGCCACAACAGGAAGGTGGCATAGACCTTGGGCGACTGCATGAGTCTGTCGGCGGCGAGGATGTTGATCACGCCGCGACCGTCCTGCGTCTGCATCAGGTCGTCGAGGTTCAGCGCCGGTTCGCCGAAAAACTTTTCCGCGCCCTGGTTCTCCAGCGTCAGCAGCGCGCGCTGGATGGCGCCGACCGAAGCCCCGGAAATGTTGCCGTAGGCGGTGGTGAAGTCCTTGGCGTTGTCGCCGACATGCTGGGCCATGCTGCGCAGGTCCTTGAGGTCGAGCAGCAGCCAGCCGTTGTCGTCGGCGATTTTGAAGATGAGATTGAGCACGCCTTCCTGCGTGTCGTTGAGATTGAGCAGGCGCGACAGCAGCAGCGGCCCCATCTCGGAGACCGTGGCGCGCACCGGGTGCCCCTGCTCGCCGAACACGTCCCACAGCGTTACCGGGAATCCCTGGTAGGCGAAGCCCTCGGGCTTCAGCAGCTTGACGCGTTCTTCCACCTTGGGATTGCCGCCGCCTTTCTGGCTGACGCCGGCCAGGTCGCCCTTGACGTCGGCCATGAACACCGGCACGCCGATGGCGCTCAAGCGCTCGGCCATCACTTGCAGCGTGACGGTTTTGCCGGTGCCGGTGGCGCCCGCAATCATCCCATGGCGGTTGGCCATTTTCGGCAGGAGGTGAATCCATTCCCTGCTTTTGGCGATCGGCAGCGGTTCGGTCATGGGAGTTTCCTCAGTTCGGTACCGCCACGTTTTGCGCGGCGTTCATGGCCACGCCGGTGCGAATCGGGGCGCGCATGTCGGCCAGCACGGCCTCGAGCGCTTCCAGACAGTACATGACGTTTTTCATGTTGGCGCCGTAGCCCATGAGGCCGATGCGTATGATCCTGCCGGCGAGCGCCCCGAGGCCGGCGCCGATTTCGAGATTGTAATCGTTCAGCAGGCGGTTGCGCAGCACGGCCTCGTCCACGCCTTCCGGCACCACGATGGCGTTCAGCTGCGGCAGGCGCGCCGATTCCCTGACGAGGAAGGACAGCCCCATGGCTTCGATGCCCGAGCGCAGCGCCAGATGCTGATGCCGGTGTCGCGCCCAGGAATGTTCCAGCCCTTCTTCCTGCAGCATCGCCAGCGCTTCGTGCAGCCCATATAAGGTATTGATCGGGGCGGTGTGGTGATAGGCGCGCTTGCCCGAGCCCCAGTAGCCCATCACCAGATTGAGATCGAGGAACCAGCTTTGCACCCGGGTTTTGCGCTGCTTGATCTTGTCCACCGCGCGGTCGTTCATCGTGAGCGGCGCCAGGCCCGGGGTGCAGGACAGGCATTTCTGCGAGCCGGAGTAGACGGCGTCGAGGCCCCACTCATCCACCTTCAGGGGCGAGCCGCCGAGCGAGGTTACGGTGTCCACGATGGTCAGGCAGTCATGGTGGCGCGCGATACCGGCGAGCGTCTTGGCGTCCGATTGCACGCCGGTGGAAGTCTCGGCATGCACGAAGGCGACGATTCTGGCATCACGGTGGGTCTTGAGCGCATCCTCGAGTTTGTCCGGGCTCACCGGCGTGCCCATGGCATCCTCGACCACGATCGGCACGCCGCCGGCGCGCTCGATGTTTTCCTTCATGCGTGCGCCGAATACGCCGTTGATGCACACGACGACTTTTTCACCCGGCTCCACCAGGTTGACGAAGCAGGCCTCCATGCCGGCCGAGGCGGGCGCGGAAATGGGAATGGTCAAGGCATTGCCGGTCTGGAAGGCGTACTGCAGCAGCCCCTTGATCTCCTCCATCATGGCGATGAAGGCGGGGTCGAGGTGGCCGATGGTCGGGCGCGCCATGGCCGTGAGCACGCGCGGATGCACGTCCGAGGGTCCCGGTCCCATCAGGGTGCGAACCGGGGGATTGAAGGATGTGTAACTCATGCTTTATGTCGTTCCGGGGCTGCGGGAAGCGCGCAGTATAGAGTCATTGCGCATGGGCGCAAACCGGCTGCGCCCCGGATGCGTGCAATGTGTAAATACGGGTAAATTCAGGACTTGGCAGAGTAACCGAGTCGGGCGGACAGGTCGGCGCCGGCCTTCTTGATCAGGGCCACCCAGGATTGCTGGCGCCGTTCGTGCGGCGCCGAGATGGAAAGGCCCGCCACCATGGTCCCGTGGGCGTCGCGCACCGGCACGCCGATGCAGCTCACGCCCTGTTCCGCCTCCTCGTTGTCGAGCGCATAACCCTGCTTGGGCGCGTTGGCGATCTGGGCCCAGAGCTTGGTGACCTGGGTATGGGTGTTGGCGGTGTAGCGCGGCAGGCCGGTGCGCCGCGCGTACTCGCGCGTGGCCTTCTCGCCGCTGCCGGCGAGAAACAGCTTGCCCACCGCGGTCACGTGCAGCGGCGCGCGGCTGCCGATCACCTGCTCCACGCGCATCATGCGGTTGGGCGCGACGCGCTCGACGTACACGACTTCGTCGCCTTCGCGTACGGTGAGGTTCACGGTTTCGCCCACCTGCGCGCACAGTGCCTCCATGATCGGCTTGGCCTCGCGCAGCAGGTCGACCTTGCCGTGCACGTGACTGCCGAAGTGCAGCAGCTTCACGCCCAGCGCGTAGCGGCCGGCGGAGGTGCGCTCCACCAGCCCGTGACTGGCGAGCGCGTTGAGGATGCGGAAGGCGGTGGAGGGATGCAGCCGGGTTTCGGCCGACAGGAATTTCAGGCTGGCCGGTTCCGGGTGCGTGGTGATGGCTTCCAGCAGCGCGGTGACGCGGTCGATGACCTGGATGGAGGAGGCGGCGGCTTTTGGCATATTTCGTATAATGAAATCGATTATGTATTGTGAAATATGCTAACCTGCGTTAGCCTTTCGTGCAAGCCCGGTGGCGATCGCCGGCGGGCGGACAGGCTTCCTGCTGGATTTCCCCTGAAGACGATGGTAAGACGGGCGAGCGCAGCGAGCAGGGATCACTTTTCGAAGCACAATTCCGTGTCGTGATATACCGAGGAAACAAGCCATGGCAAAAATGACCGCAACCGAAGCGGCGATACGCGTGATGGAAAGCGAAGGCGTCGAGCTGACGTTCGGCGTTCCGGGCGCCGCGATCCTGCCGCTGTATCAGGCGATGAACGGGAGCAAGATCAAGCACGTGCTGGTGCGCCACGAGGAAGGCGGGACCCACGCCGCGGAAGGTTACACGCGCGCCGCCAGCGGCCGCATCGGCGTCTGCATCGGCACCTCCGGTCCGGCCGGCACCAACATGATCACCGGCCTGTACTCGGCCATGGCCGACAGCATTCCGATCCTGTGCATCACCGGCCAGGCGCCGCGCGCCAAGCTGCACAAGGAAGATTTCCAGGCAGTCGACATCGCCGCCATCGCCAAGCCCGTGACCAAGTGGGCCATCACCGTCATGGAAGCGGCGCAGGTGCCGCGCGCCTTCCGCCAGGCGTTTCATCTCATGCGTTCGGGTCGTCCCGGTCCGGTCTTGATCGATTTGCCAATCGATGTTCAGAAAGAAATCATCGAGTACGATCCGGAGTCCGATTTCCCGCTGGAGGTGTTCAAGCCGCGCCCGCACCGCAAGCAGATTGAGAAGGCGCTCGACATGATGATGGCGGCGCAGCGGCCGCTGATCATCGCCGGTGGCGGCATCATCAATGCCGAGGCTTCGGACCTGCTGGTGGAGCTGGCCGAACTGACCCAGACGCCGGTCATTCCGACGCTCATGGGCTGGGGCAGCATCCCCGACGATCATGCACTGAACGCCGGCATGATGGGTCTGCAGACCCAGCACCGCTATGGCAACGCCACCTTCCTGCGCAGCGACTTCGTGCTCGGCATCGGCAACCGCTGGGCCAACCGCCAGACCGGCAGCCTCGACGTTTACACCAAGGGGCGCAAGTTCGTGCACGTCGACATCGATCCGATGCAGATCGGCCGCGTGTTCTGCCCCGATCTCGGCATCGTCGGCGACGCCAAGTATGCGCTCGAGGAATTCGTCGCGGCGGCACGCGCGCGCAAGCAGGCCGGCAAGATCACGAACCGCCAGCACTGGATCGCGGAGGTGCAGGAACGCAAGTACACCATGCAGCGGCGCACCGATTTCGACAACGTGCCGATCAAGCCGCAGCGCGTGTTCCAGGAAATCAACAACGTGTTCGGCGACGACACCTGTTTCGTCACCGCCATCGGCCTGTACCAGATCGCCTCGGGCCAGTTCCAGAAGGTCAACAAGCCGCGCAACTACATCGTCTGCGGCCAGGCCGGTCCGCTGGGCTGGGAAATCTCGGCCTGCACCGGCGCCAAGCTGGCCGATCCGGACAAGGAGGTCGTGGGCGTGGTCGGCGACTATTCGTTCCAGTTCCTGATCGAGGAGCTCGCGGTCGCGGCCCAGCACCATGTGCCGTTCGTGATGGTGCTGATCAACAACTCCTACCTTGGGCTGATCCGCCAGGCCGAGATCGCCTACAAGATGGACTACGAGGTGCAGCTGAGCTTCAACAACATCAACTGCCCGGAGATCGGCGACTACGGCGTGGACCACGTCAAGGCCGTGCAGGCCATGGGCTGTCTGGCCACGCGCATCTTCGATCCGAAACTCATGGCGCCCGCCTTCGAGGAGGCGCGCCGCCTGAGTAAGGAAAAGCGCGTGCCGGTCGTGGTCGAGGTGATCACCGAGCGCGTGACCAATATCTCCATGGGCCCGGAGATCGACAAGATCAACGAGTTCGAGGAGATTCTCGACCGCAAGCCGGCGAAGAAAACCGAAGCGGCCTGAAAAAGCCGAACTTAATGAATATGATTTTGAACCGCCAAGACGCCAAGAACGCCAGGTTTTTAAATTAAAAAAGCCTTTCTTGGCGACCTTGGCGTCTTGGCGGTTAATTTCTTTTTTGTCAGGAATTCTAGGAAGGAAAAACCATGCCCAAATTCGCCGCCAACCTGACCATGCTGTACAACGAGGTCGATTTCCCCGACCGCTTCGAGGCCGCTGCCCGCGATGGCTTCAAGGGCGTCGAGTACCTGTTTCCCTATGCTTACGATAAAAACCAGCTCGCGGACAAGCTCAAGACACACAAGCTGACGCAGGTGTTGCACAACCTGCCGGCGGGCGACTGGGGCGCGGGCGAGCGCGGCATCGGCTGTCTGCCGGCGCGCGTCGGCGAATTCCAGGACGGCGTCGGCAAGGCCATCGAGTACGCCACCGCGCTGGGATGCAAGCAGGTCAACTGCCTCGCCGGGATCGCGCCGAAGGACGCCAAGCCGGACGCGCTGCGTAAGACCTTCGTCGAAAATCTGAAATTCGCTGCCGGCAAGCTCAAGGCCGCCGGCATTCGGCTCCTGATCGAGCCGATCAACACCTTCGACATCCCGGGCTTTTATCTCTCGCGCACGGCGCAGGCGCTGGAAATCATGAACGATGTCGGTTCGGACGACCTGTTTCTGCAATACGACGTGTACCACATGCAGCGCATGGAGGGTGAACTGGCGGCGAGCCTGAAGAACCATCTCGCGCGTATCCGCCACATCCAGATCGCGGATAACCCTGGTCGTAATGAACCCGGCACCGGCGAAATCAATTACTCATTCCTTTTCAAACATATCGACCAGATCGGTTACGACGGCTGGATCGGCTGCGAGTACAAGCCGGCGGGCAAGACCAGCGCCTGCCTCGGCTGGGCCGCGGCGTATCTGTCGCGTTAACATCTTAAGTGAATGGACAGGATTAACAGGATTTACAGGATTAAAAAATTTGTGAAATAAAAATCATGTTAATCCTGTGAATCCTGTCTAATTTTTCTTTTTTATGGGTTTTTTAGGAGAACAACCATGAAAATCGGATTTATCGGTCTCGGCATCATGGGCCGCCCCATGGCCCAGAATCTTATGAAGGGCGGTCACACCCTGTACCTGTTCAGCCGCTCGGGCGTGCCCCAGGACCTGGTCGGCAACCAGGGCATCGCCTGCAAGACCGCCAAAGAAGTGGCCCAGAACGCCGAGGTGATCATCACCATGGTGCCGGACACGCCGCACGTGGAGTCCGTGCTGTTCGGCAAGGACGGCGTGGCCGAGGGCCTGTCCGCGGGCAAGATCGTGGTGGACATGAGTTCGATTGCGCCGCTCGAAACCAAGAAATTCGCCGAGCGGATTAACAAGCTCGGTTGCGAATACATCGACGCCCCGGTGTCCGGCGGCGAAGTCGGCGCCAAGAACGCCGCGCTCACCATCATGTGCGGCGGTACCGAGGCCGCCTTCGCCAAGGTGAAACCCTTGTTCGAATTGATGGGCAAGAACATCACGCTGGTGGGTGGCAACGGCGACGGCCAGACCTGCAAGGTGGCCAACCAGATCATCGTGGCGCTGACCATCGAGGCGGTGGGCGAGGCGCTGCTGTTCGCCTCCAAGGCCGGGGCCGATCCGGCCAAGGTGCGCCAGGCCCTGATGGGCGGCTTCGCCTCGTCGAAAATCCTCGAAGTGCACGGCGAGCGCATGATCAAGCGCACCTTCAATCCCGGCTTCCGCATCGAGCTGCACCAGAAGGATTTGAACCTGGCGCTGTCGGGCGCGCGTGCGCTCCACATCAGCCTGCCCAACACGGCCACCTGCCAGGAGCTGTTCAATGCCTGCGCCGCCAACGGCGGCAGCGCCTGGGACCACTCGGCCATGGTGCGAGCGCTGGAAATGCTGGCCAAGCACGAAATCAAATAAGGAAGGTATGATTATTTGATTTTGAACCGCCAAGAACGCCAAGTTTTTAAATTAAATAACTGCTTTTCTTGGCGACCTTGGCGTCTTGGCGGTTAATCTCTTTTTTAAATAGAACTTCCATCATGATTTAGGTATCGTTCGGCCATCCGCCAACGCCACCCACGCCGCGCGCACCATGCAAACCGCCCTGGCCGATTTCATCCGCGACACGCCGCAGGGCATCGAGGCCGATGCCGTGCTGCGCACCTGCGTGCACTGCGGCATGTGCAACGCCACCTGTCCAACCTACCAACTGCTGGGCGACGAGCTCGACGGTCCGCGCGGGCGCATTTACCTGATCAAGCAGATGCTCGAAGGCGCCACGGTCACGCGCAGCACCCTGACGCATCTGGACCGCTGCCTCACCTGCCGCAATTGCGAGACCACCTGTCCCTCGGGCGTGCAGTATCACAAGTTGCTGGATATTGGCCGCACCCTCGTCGAGCAGAAAGTGGAACGCGGCCGTTTCGATCAATTGAAACGCTGGTTGCTGCGGGCCGTCATTCCCTATCCGGCACGCTTCACGCCGTTGTTGCGGCTGGGGCAGCTGGTGCGTCCGCTGTTGCCGCCTTTTCTCAAGCGTTCCGTGCCGCCGCGCCAATCGGCGGCTCCGTGGCCGGCGACGGCGCATGCACGCACGATGCTGGTACTCGAAGGTTGCGCCCAGCCCGCCATCGCGCCCAACATCAATGCCGCCGCCGCGCGCGTGCTCGACCGGCTCGGCATCCGTCTGGTCGCCGCTTCCGGCGCCGGCTGCTGCGGCGCGGCCAGCCACCATACCTCCGGCGTGGACCAGGGCCTGGACTTTGCGCGCCGCAACATCGACGCCTGGTGGCCGCATGTCGAATCCGGCGCCGAGGCCATCGTCATGACCGCGAGCGGTTGCGGCGTGCACGTGAAGGAGTACGGCCAGTTCTTGAAAAGCGATCGCGTGTACGCAACCAAAGCCAAAAAAATTTCCGAATTAACGAAAGACATCAGTGAAATTCTGGCGCGCGAGGATTTTTCGAAACTGTCTTCAGGCGCGCAACCGGAAATGAAGGTCGCTTTCCATGCCCCGTGTTCGCTGCAACACGGACAGAAACTGAACGGCGTCGTGGAAAAAATCCTGCGCGGCGCCGGTTTGACCCTGGTCGCCGTGCCGGACGGTCATCTCTGCTGCGGTTCGGCGGGAACCTATTCCATCTTGCAGCAGGATCTTGCGCAGCGGCTGCTCCGCAACAAGGTCGGCGCCCTGGAATCAGGCGGTCCCGACCTCATCGCCACGGCCAACATCGGCTGTCTCGCGCATATCCAGAGCGGGACGAAGCTGCCGGTGCGGCACTGGATCGAGGTGCTGGACGCCTCCGTCTCTCCGCGCTGAGAAACCATTTATCGTGATCTGATCGGTGTTATCCCCGTTTCCGGGCCGTATCCTTGCTCCCGGAGGCCGGGAAACCGCGCATAATCAGTCAGTTGCCAGATTACCCTGCCGGCCTTGTGGCACCCCCTTTCAGACCGCATATAAACGCAGTCAAATATGGTCTATATAAGTAATGGCTAAAGTACTCATTCACATCTTTTCAAGTATCACGGAACGAACATGAAACTGCTGTTGGACAATCTGTTTTATCTGGGCCAGATCGCCAGTCTCGTCGGACTTGGCTGGGGTGCGTGGCTGGTTCTGCGTGAATATCTGATGGATACCGTCTGCCACGGCGTCTGCCTTGGACGCAAAGTCTCCGGCCTGAGTCTGTCGCTCGCGTGCTGCCTGTTGCATCCCTTTCGCCGGACGGTGCGGGTCTGACCCGCGCCGCTCCCCTCATCGTTTTCACCATATAAAAAAGCGTTTCATTGGGTGCTCAAGGTTCTTGAGTTGCCCGACTTCTCCCGTTACATTGAGTCACGGGACCACCGGACATTCCAAAATCGTTCATCTTCGCGTCAGTCGATAGCCGGAGGCGTGCATCACACCGGGATCCCGCCGTCAGGCAATGCTGTCTGAATCGACAAATGCCGCGGGAAATCGCGGTGTCGCCGGCGACGCAAAACGACAGAAATAACCGCAACAAGGACAGGAGGCATAATGCAAACCAATACCACAGGTATCTTATGCAGCACCTTGGCCAGGACGTGCGTCGCCGCCGCGGCCACGCTGGGCCTGCTGGCTCCGGCAGCAGCCGCGGGCTGGGAGCCGACCAAACCGGTGGAGTTCGTCATTCCCGCCGGCACCGGCGGCGGCGCTGACCAGATGGCGCGCTTCATCCAGGGCATGGTCACCAAGCACAACCTGATGAAGCAGCCGATGGTGGTGGTCAACAAGTCGGGCGGCGCGGGCGGCGAGGGTTTTCTTTACGTCAAGGAACACAACGGCGATCCGCACAAGATCATCATCACCCTGAGCAACCTGTTCACCACGCCGCTGGCGACCGGCATTCCGTTCAACTGGAAGGAGCTGACGCCGGTGTCGATGCTGGCGCTCGACGAGTTCGTGCTGTGGGTCAACGCCGAAGCGCCGTACAAGACCGCCAAGGAATATCTTGACGCGGTGAAGGCCGGCGGCGACAACCAGTTCAAGATGGCCGGCACCGGCTCGAAGCAGGAAGACCAGATCATCACGGTCGCGCTCGACAAGTTCACCGGCAAGAAATTCACCTACGTTCCATTCAAGGGCGGCGGTGACGTCGCCGTGCAGCTGGTCGGCGGTCACGTGAATTCCAGCGTGAACAATCCGATCGAGGCCGTGGCCCACTGGCGCGCCGGCAAGCTGCGTCCGCTGTGCGTGTTCGACGACAAGCGCATGCCGTACAAGGAAAAGGTCACCGACACCATGGCCTGGAGCGACATTCCCACCTGCATGGAGTCCGGCGTGAAAGTGGACTACCTGATGCTGCGCGGCATTTTCATGCCCGGCGGCGTCAGCCAGGACCAGGTGAATTACTACATCAACCTGTTCAAGCAGGTGCGCGCGCTGCCGGAGTGGAAGGAGTTCATGGAGAAGGGCGCGTTCAACCAGAGCTTCATGACCGGCAAGGAATACGCCGGCTGGGTGGAGAAGGCAGAGGCGACTCATAAAACGCTGATGAAGGACGCCGGATTTCTCGCACAGTAACAATACCGGCTGGTAAAGACGTCGAGCAACAAATGGAACAGGGTGAAGATTGTCGTCAGGTCTTCACCCTGTTTTTTGTCCCGGCGCGGGATGTGACGGAGGAGCCAGAAGATGAGCGATGACGGGCATCACGAAAGCGGGGCCCATCGCGGCGTTTCTACGAAGACGATGGAAATCGTCGTGGCGCTGCTGACCCTCGCCCTCGGGCTGGTGGTGATTTACGACAGCCGCCGCGTCGGCGCCGGCTGGGCCGAGGACGGCCCGCAGGCCGGCTATTTCCCGTTTTACATCGGCATTATTCTCTGTTTCGCCAGCGCCTGGACCCTGTGGCAGACATTGTTCTCCGGCAAGGCCGCCGCCGGCGTCTTCGTCAGCCATAAAAAACTCCGGCTGGTGCTTTCGGTGTTCGTCCCGGCCGTGATCTACGTGGCCGCGACCTGGTTCATCGGCATTTACGTCGCCTCCGCTGCGTTCATCGGCGTATTCATGTACTGGCATGGCCGCTTCGCCTGGAGCCGGATCGTCCCGGTCAGCCTGAGCGTGCCGGTGGCCATGTTCCTGCTGTTCGAGGTCTGGTTCCTGGTGCCCCTACCCAAGGGCCCGCTGGAGGCATTGATCGGTTACTGACGCCGGGGGCGAAGGCCCCTGGCATGTGTTACTCAGGATGACGGGGATTAGCGACCGTCGTCCGCAACAAGGGGGAGGGGAAGCGAGCGTGGAAGAATTCAGCAGCCTGATGCAGGGCTTCAGCGTCGCGCTCACGTATCACAACCTGCTGTTCATGTTCGTCGGCATCCTGCTGGGAGTGCTGATCGGTGTGCTGCCCGGGCTCGGCGGCGCCAACGGCGTGGCGATCCTGCTGCCGCTCACCTTCACCATGCCGCCCACCAGCGCCATCATCATGCTGTCGTGCATCTACTGGGGCGCGCTGTTCGGCGGCGCCATCACTTCCATTTTGTTCAACATACCGGGCGAGCCGTGGTCGGTGGCGACCACCTTCGACGGCCATCCGATGGCCAAGGCCGGCCGCGCTGGCGAGGCCCTGACCGCCGCCTTCACCTCGTCTTTCATCGGCGCCCTGATCGCGGTCATCGTGATTACCTTTCTGGCGCCGCTGGTGGCGAAATTCTCCCTGAAGTTCGGACCACCGGAATTTTTCGCGGTGCAGTTGCTCACCTTCTGCAGCTTCGTCGGTCTCGGCAAGGGTCATCCGGCCAAGACCATCGCCGCCATGATGCTCGGCTTTGCGCTCGCCGCCGTCGGCCTCGACACCGTCACCGGCACCCTGCGTATGACCTTCGGTACCACCGAACTGCTGCGCGGCTTCGACTTCCTGATCGCGGTGATCGGCCTGTTCGGCATCGGCGAGATCCTGCTCACCATGGAGGAAGGACTGGCGTTCAAGGGCGTGCACGCGCGCATCAACCCGCGCGTGGTGTGGCACACCTGGAAGCAGCTGCCGAAATACTGGATGACGGCCTTGCGCGGCACGCTGATCGGCTGCTGGATGGGCATCACCCCGGGCGGCGCCACGCCGGCCTCGTTCATGAGCTACGGCATCGCCAAGCGCTTCTCCAAGACCGGCGAGAAATTCGGCACCGGCGAGATGGAGGGCGTGGTGGCGCCGGAAACCGCGGCGCACGCCGCCGGCACCAGCGCGCTGCTGCCGATGCTGACGCTCGGCATCCCGGGCTCGCCCACCGCCGCCGTGCTGCTCGGCGGCCTGCTGATCTGGGGCCTGCAACCGGGTCCGCTGCTGTTCGTGGAGCAAAAGGACTTCGTGTGGGGCCTGATCGCCAGCATGTATCTCGGCAACATCGTCGGCCTGATCATCGTGCTGACCACGGTGCCGTGGTGGGCGGCGATCCTGCGCGTGCCGTTTTCCATCATCGCGCCCATAATAGTCGTGATCTGCGCCATCGGCGCCTATACCGTGCACAACGCCATGCTGGACGTGGCGCTGATGCTGGTGTTCGGCGTCGTGGGCTATCTGTTCAAGAAACTGGATTACCCGCTGGCGCCGCTGGTGCTGGCGCTGGTGCTGGGCGACATGGCGGAAAGCTCGTTCCGCCAGTCCATGCTGCTGTCGCGCGGCGAGGTGTCGATTTTCTGGTCCAACGGCCTGGTCGGCAGCATCTGCGCGCTGGCGATGCTGATGCTGTTCTGGCCGGTGATCACGAAGCTGCTGGCGCGCCTGCGCCGCGGCGACAACGACCTGGACGAAGCGCGTCCGGTGGAATAAAACCTTTAATGAATTAAATGGACAGGATTAACAGGATTTACAGGATTAAATAATTTGCGAATAAAAATCTTGTTAATCCTGTGAATCCTGTCTAATTTTCTCTTTTTGTTATGGGTTCTTTAGATACAGGAAATCCTGTCTATTCTTTTTCTTAAGCGGTTCTGAGGAGAAAGCCATGCCGGTAATCGCCATGAATCAGGAGATGGGCTCGCAGGGCAAGCTCGTCGCCGAAAAGCTCGCCGAGGAACTCGGGCTGGAGATTGTGCGCCACGAAATCATCGATCACGTGGCGCAGAAGATGCACATGCGCAAGAGTGCGTTGCAGCGCTTCCTCGAGGGCAAGTCCGGCCTGCTGGAGCGCTGGGGCACGGACGAGGCCAGCCTGGCGCTGTTCAAGGTCGAGGAAATCCTCGACCTGGCGGCCAAGGGCAACGTCATCATCCGTGGCTGGGGCGCGACCCATATCCTGCGCCCGATCCCGCATATCCCGTGCGTGCGCGTCGGCGCGCCGTTCGCCACGCGTCTCAAGTGGGTCATGGATTCGCTCGGCACCGACGACGAGGACATGGTGGCCGAGGAGATCCGCCACAGCGACGCGGCGCACCGGGCCAACATGCAGCACCAGTTCGGCGTCGGCTGGGGCGAGCCCATGCAGTACGACATCACGCTCAACACCGAGCGCCTGTCGGTGGCGACCTGCGTCGAGATGATCAAGGCGCTGCTGAAGCGCCCCGAATTCGAGGAGACGCCGGAATCGCGCGCCAAGCTCGCCAACCTCACGCTCGAATACCACACACGCGCGGCCCTGCGCGCCAGCCCCCGGACCGCCGACGTCAAGATCTCGATCAGCGCGGACAATGGCAAGGTCAGGCTCGAGGGCATCGCCGCCAGCCCCGACGAGCAGCACGCCATCACCGAGGTGGTGTCGCAGGTCGCGGGCGTGAAGGGCGTGAGCAACAAGCTCAAGGTCATGAAGGATGTCAGGATTTTTCCGTCGTCCAGGACCTAGGGCCCCGACCCGGTTTCCCTTTCTTTTTTGTGTGACCCCGGCCGCGGCGGATTTCCTCCCGTGGCATGAAACCCGCCTGCTTGAAGATCGCCGCCCGACGGGTCAGGATAGCGGCATGATTCGTCTGACCAAAGCCTTGAACGCCTGGGGCACCCCGGAGTTCGAGGGCGCCCTCAAGCAGGAAATCGAGCAGCTGGATGGGGCGCAGCTGCCCTTGCAGCAGGGGCTGAAAACCGGCAGTTATGCCCTGGCCGGGCACAAGGCGATGCTCATCAGCACCTCCGAGGACGCGGGCATCATCCGCGTGAAGGCCGGCATCTTCTATTCCGGCATCCTCACTGGTTGCGCCTGTGCTGACGACCCCACGCCGGTCAACGAGGAAAGCGAGTACTGCGTAGTACAATTGGATATCGATAAACAGACGGCTGAAACGGCAATATCTTTGTTAGCGGAATAAGAGGACGTAAGCATGGGTGCGCAGTGGAAAACCAAGATCAAGGAAACGACGGCCGCTGCCAAGGGCCGCATCTTCACCAAGTTGGCGAAGGAAATCATGGTGGCGGCGCGCGCCGGCGCCGATCCGGAGATGAACTCCAAGCTGCGCATGTCGATTGACCAGGCCAAGAAGGCGTCCATGCCCAAGGACACCATCGAGCGCGCCATCAAGAAGGGCGCCGGGCTGCTGGACGACGGCGTGACCTTCGAGAAAGTCATCTACGAAGGCTTCGCCCCGCACCGCGTGCCGGTGATCGTCGAATGCCTGACCGACAACGTGAACCGCACCGTTACCAACATCCGCATCCTGTTTCGCAAGGGGCAGCTCGGCAACTCGGGTTCGGTGGCCTGGGATTTTGACTATCTCGGGATGATCGAAGCCACCCCGGCCGCCGCCGGCGCGGACGCGGAGACTGCCGCCATCGAGGCCGGCGCCAGCGACCTGGAGCCGGCCGAAAACGGCGCCACGCTGTTTCTCACCGCGCCGTCCGATCTGGACGCGGTATCCCGCGCCCTGCCGGCGCAGGGATTCACCGTGCAGTCCGCCCAGCTCGGCTACCGCCCGAAAAATCCGGTGACGCTGGGCGCCACCGAGCGTGCCGAGGTCGAGGCGTTCCTGGAGGAAGTGGATGCCGACGACGATGTGCAGAACGTTTATGCGGGGCTGGCGGATTGATGCCGGGCGATCCCGGTCAGCACGTCCCGGATTGAATATCTTTTCAGGTGAGACGCGGGCCTACATGCGCTCGCGCAGTACGCCGACACCAAGACCCTCAATTGCAAGTGTGTCTGCGCGCAGGTCGATCTCGATCGGATTGAAATCAGGATTCTCGGGGAGCAGGCGGATGAGATAGGCGCTGCGCTGGTGGAAGCGTTTGACCGTGACTTCCTCGTCGTTCACCCGCGCCACCACGATGTCGCCACTTTCCGCGCGCCGGGTTTTGTGCACAGCCAGCAGATCGCCGTCGAGTATCCCCGCATCGCGCATGCTCATTCCCCGTACGCGCAGCAGGTAATCCGCGCGCGGCTTGAACAGGCGCGGATCAATCCGGTAATGATCCTCCACGGATTCCACGGCCAGGATCGGCGCGCCCGCCGCCACCCGGCCCACCACCGGCAACGAGAATTCCGGCGATTGCGCGCCTTGCGCCACGATTCTTATCCCCCGCGAAGCCCCCGGCGTCATTTCGATGACGCCCTTGGCTTCGAGCGCGCGCAGATGGGATTCGGCGGCGTTGGGTGATTTGAAGCCGAGTGCCGCGCAGATGTCCGCGCGCGTCGGCGGCAGGCCGGATTTTTCGATGTGGCGGCGGATGAGGTCGAGGATTTCCTGCTGACGCCGGGTGAGTTCGAGCACGGGCTATCTCACATTCCGCCGGAATGGCCTGAAACAGAAACGCCCCAGGGGATGCGCAGCTCGCGCGCGTGAAATGGCAGTGACGTACCGGTTTGCGGTGCGTCGCTATCGAGCGGACTGAGGACAGCCCGTCCGCCACGATTCAGGACATGGGTATAGATCATGGTTGTCGAAACATTGTTGTGACCAAGCAATTCCTGCACGGTACGGATGTCATAACCGGACTGCAACAGATGGGTGGCGAACGAATGCCTGAGCGTATGCGGCGTCGCGGGCTTGTGAATCCCGGCATCGCGCAAGGCCTGGCGCATGGCCCGCTGAACATTGGCCTCATGCGCATGCCAGCGCCGGGTGATGCCGCTTCTCGGGTCGAGCGATAACCTGCTGGAGGGGAACACGTATTGCCACCCCCACTCGCGCCCGGCATTCGGATATTTGCGCGCCAGGGCAAAGGGCAGGTAGACGTCGCCGTAGCCTGCCCGGAGGTCGGAATCGTGCAGCCGTTTCACCCGTGCCAGGTGGTGGGTGAGCGGCGCCACCAGCGAGGCGGGCAGCATCGTGACGCGGTCCTTGGCGCCCTTGCCCTCGCGGATGACGATCTCGCCGCGGGCAAAATCCACGTCCTTCACGCGCAGGCGCAGGCACTCCATGATGCGCATGCCGGTTCCGTAAATGAGCCGGAGCATGAGCCCCGGGGTTCCTTCAATGCGGGCAAGCAGGGCATTCACTTCCTCCCGTGTCAGCACCACCGGCAGGCGCTTGGACCGCCGGGCGGACTCGACGTTGTCGAGCCAGGGCAGGGTCTGTCCAAGCACTTCCTTGTAGAGAAACAGCAGAGCGCTCATGGCCTGATTCTGGGTGGAGGCGGAAACCCGATCGACGACTGCGAGGTGGGTCAGGAACTTTTCCAGCTCGTGTGCGCCCAGTTCCCGGGGGTGACGTTTGTCGTGGAAGTAGATAAACCGTCTGATCCAATGGATGTATGCTGATTCGGTGCGCAAGCTGTAGTGTTTACGCCGAATCCGGTCCCGCACCTGATCAAGCAATTTGGGTGGTTGCATGGTTCCCCTCCATGTCGGGTTTGTTATTTTCAATATTTACGTACTAGAATGAACAAATAGCAATAAAAAGAGGCAGTTATGATAAACTACTGTATAAATATACAGTATTATGTCGTTTTGTAAAGCGACATTTAGGCCGTCTACTTTTAGTTGGGCATAACCAGAATGCAGCGAGAGAAACCCACCAAGCGTCTTCAGTTTCTTTTTGGCCTTGCGGCAGTTTGGCTTGTTGTGGCGGCCCTGCTCATCCTGCAACTGTGGCCCGACCTACCGAAAACCGATCTTGGGTGGTTTCTTCTAGTTGTAGTTGGTCCTCCCGCTTATGTCGCGGGTGAAGGGTTTTTTGGGTGGCTCTTCTCCGAGAAGCACGGCAAAGAAATCTCAACGAAACAGTTTTCGTGGCTGCGAGTAGCGCTCGCGTTTGTTGTGGTGGCGGTTGTCTTCGGTCTCAGTATTGTTGTTTCGTCTATCCTCAAACAATGAACATTCATGCCCAACAAGCGCTTCGAGGCGGACGCGCCATACAGCGGCGCGCCGCTCAAGCGCGGCGTTAGCCGCCAAAAATCCATTTACTTGCGGTGTATGCATATAGTGCATATACTGAATCAGTGCGCTTCCAATACGATCCTGCAAAAGCCGTAAGTAATCTGAGAAAGCACGGGGTTTCCTTTGCGGACGCCGAAGGTGTGTTTTATGACCCGCTGGCGATCCATCGGCTGGAACCGGACTCCATTGATGAAGAACGGTTTGTTGCAGTTGGTATGGGCAGCGCTGGAGAAATCCTGGTTGTTATCTACACACTTCGTGACGAGGAAATCCGAATCATATCGGCTCGTCATGCCACGCGACATGAGGTGAAAAGCTATGAGAACTGAATACGATTTTTCGAAAGGGAAACGAGGCGCTCTGATTCCTGCAAAGGGCAAGACTCGTATTACGATTTATATCAATGATTCCATACTGGATGAATTCCGGTCCCGTGCCGAACGTGCCGGTATTGGATATCAAACGATGATGAACGAAGCATTGAAAGCCTTCTTGGAAAAGAACGAACAACCCGTCACTGCGGCCTTATTGCGTCAAATTATCCGAGAAGAGCTTCCAGAGAAATCGCGGCTAACACGTCGTTCCACCGGACGCGCAAAGACGGCGCGCCGGTGAACTCTGCGTTAGGCTAACGAATGCAGAATGCAAAAAATATGGCGAAAAATCTGGTTGCTTGTATTTGGAAGCCTCGTTCTATGTGGTTGCATGATCTATCGAGAGGATCGGGACTTCGCCATTGAATGGGGGAACGACTTAGCATTATGGAGATCGTCTAAAAACTCCATTGATATGGGTGGGTTACATATCATGTTTGGCCCGGCTAGGGACGAAAGCCGGGGTGATATTTATGGCAGCCGGTTTCCTGTCGCTATATGTCCCGGGATCGCAACCCCATCGAAATATGTGAGCATCACTTTTTATGGAGCCGATGTGGATCTTATTATGTCAGGCAATCTTTATATAGCAGACTTGAAAAGTATCAGTCCTTTGAAACGATTTGTTCCCTGGGAGAAATATGACGAATCCCTCGATCTCACTCGTAAGAACCTTCCGGTAACGGCAGACATTCCCGCAGCATATTATCGTTGCTTTAACTTCGAGTTTGACGTGGAGTCACCGAGGTTTGATGAAACGTTTGAGCTAGTCATTAGAGGTGTCAAAGTCAATGACAGCCCCATCTCTATACCGACTGTTAAATTCAAAACAACGCCTTCTCGTATCAAAACCTGCGTTTGGCCAGAATGTTTTGTCTCGCATTAAGCGAAAATGTGTGCTCATGAATCAGCCTAACAACCGGTTCGAGATGGACCGGTTTACCCGGCGCAAGACGCCGGGTAAACCGGCCGCTCAACCGGAGCGTTAGGCGTAATAAAAATGATGCCCTGCGACTACCGCTCAAAATGTGGCGACATCAAGAAATTTGACCTTGATGCAGTATTTGATTTGGTTGGTGGGTTCAGTCGAGTACGCGACGGTTGGTCCGCTCTCATCATTTTTGTTCCGAGCACAAGTGCCTTCGTTGAGCTTCGATCTTCTCCCCAAGACTATAGAGGCAACTCCGAGGAAGAAGCGGAAGAAGTTGATGAAAGTTATGTTCAAGAGTCTTTCGGGTTGTCACAGACTCAACTCACTGCGTTCAAAGCCAGTCCAAGAACATGGCAATTCATAGATCATCGGAAAACCAGCCATGGTCACGCCTAACAACCGGCTCGTGCGGACGCCGGGGGACAGCGCGCCATGTTTCCTGATACTTTTGTGGCCGGCGCCGCACACCCGGACCGTTGGGCGCCAGAATAGGAGAGAGCAATGGCAGCTAAGAGAGTAGTTTCGCCAGAAGAAATCGTTGCCGTCTTGAATAAGGCGCTTGCTGAATCAGCCGCACTTGAAGGTGACTGTCGAGAATGTCAAGTACGTCGTGTCGGTCGCGTCACAGATGAAGAAGCGAGGCAGCTAGGTCGCAATTGGAATGTCGATATGGTGAATGGTGAGTGCGGCGGTGAGTGTTACGACGTGCTTGTTGATATTGCGCGTGAGGTGGGTGGAGCGCTCGATGCTTCTTGGTCATAAGCTTGCGCCCAACAAGGCGCTTGAAGCGACGCCGGTAAGCTTTGCGGTTCCTTCACGCGGCATCAGCGGCGCGCTTCAGCTTTGTCGTTATGTGCCCTAGATCATGAAAACTTTTCGCTTCGTTCTGCCGCTATTGTGCGCGATGGCTCTTGTTGCAGTCTCAGTCGCGGGTGAAACGAAACACAATGTGAGCCCCAAAGACGGCTTGGTGCCAAATGCTGAAACGGCAATAAAGATCGCCGAGGCTGTTTGGTTACCGATCTACGGCGATGGGATTTTCAAAAAGAAACCATTTAAGGCACGTCTAGTTGGAGATGTTTGGGTAGTGGAAGGTACTCTTCCCTTGGAAATGGTTGGTGGAGTGCCGCTAGCTGAGATTTCAAAGAAAGACGGCAAAATCTTGCGAGTCAGTCATGGCCAGTAGACACATAACAATTTTTTCGAGCCGACGCCGTGAAACGCCGCAGGCGCTTCACGGTTCTGTTCGTGCCCGGCGCGGCTCAAAAAGTCGTTAGGACGCACTGACGTGCACAAGGCCTTAGTGTCCGCGACAGGAATCGTGATTGCCTTCGCTATTTCTTATGCAGTGCTTCTGCCGCCTCCTAGATCTGACGGCATTTGTGAGCGCACTGGATTGCGCACGTCTGACGCAGAGTTCATCGAGACGGCTGTTTGGCACTACCACAGAGTGCTTGGAGTTGAGGGGAACGAGAAGGCGGTGTCACGGTACTTGCGCGACAATCCGGACTGCTGCAAGGTCTTTCGAGAGCGCACTCCGGAGGTTGAGGCGACTGACCGAAGCGCTTGGTGGGGGAGCGTTGTTGTCCGAATGCAGAGGGCTAAGCCTCAACCTGTCGAGGGCACCAACTTTCTTGGCAATGCGGTCTACGTCACAGTTGACAACTGTAGGAACGGCAGCGAGCAACTGACTGAATACCTCACAGGAGGCTAGTTCCAAGTGCGGATGCGTCCTAACCCGTCATTCGAGAGAGACGCGCCAAAAGCGGCGCGCTCCTCAATTTAACGTTAGATTGCATAAACTTAAAATGCCTGAATATAACTGGCAGTACAACTTTGACGGTAACACAATTACTGTGGCGACCGATGATCCACATTGGAAAAACCATGCTTCGAAGCAAAGTTGGGCGCCATGCGAACATTTGAAGCCGGTACTTATTGCCTTCCTTGCCAAGGGCGTAATCATTGAAGGCGCGGGTGATGGTTGGAGTAAGGCAAAACTCGTGGTTGGTCTAAGTAAGGGGCTAAATCGGAGTGCAACAATAACGGAGGCAAAAAACCGAGGGTTAGGGTTCTTCGAAAACGACGCCTATCAGTACCCATCAACTTACGGTTTGTACTGCGAAGTATGCCAACATGGAATCGATTGGCCACAAGACCAATCGACGATCAATGCAATCTAACCACCGCTTCCACGGGACGGCGTCGCTAACGCGCCGCCGCCCGTGAAGCGGGCCGTTAGCAGTCTGATTCCCGCACCGCGAAGCAACATCAACGTCTAACCGGGAGGAGAACTTTCGTGGCCGAACAGCAACTCTCATTCGACGCAGCGAAGTACAAGAACGCGCAGCGAGAACAATGGAACAAGGACGGCGCGGCATGGCGCCGCTGGAATCCCACCCTGGATCGTTGGTATGGCGAAATGACCCGCCAGATGCTCGACCTGGCCCGGATTCAGCCGGGTCAGCGCATCCTGGACATCGCCGCCGGCGCGGGTGAACCGGCTGTCAGTGCCGCCAAACGAGTTGGCCCTGGCGGTTACGTGCTGGCGACCGACATCTCGGAAGGGATCGTTGAGCTTGCGCTCCAGGTCGCCCGTGAACATGGACTCGAGCAGATTGAGACCCGCGCCATGGATGGCGAGAAACTGGATCTCCCTGACGCTTCCTTTGATGCGGTGCTGTGTCGGCTGGGTCTGATGTATATGCCGCACCCCGTGACCGCGCTACGCGAGTGGCGCCGTGCTCTGAGAGCGGGCGGTCGGGTCGCCGTCGTTGTCTTTTCCACGCCCGATCGCAACAGTTGGGGTGCGGTGCCCGCTTCCATCATCCGCCGGCGCGCGCAACTCCCGCCCCCCGTCCCGGGCCAACCCGGACCGTTCAGCCTTGGCGGCCCCGGAGCGCTTGAAGGCGTCTTCCGTCAAGCCGGATTTGCCAACCCCGAGGTTCGCGCTGTGCCGGTGCCCCATCGAATGGGTAGTGCCGCCGAATACGTGCAAGTCGCCCGGGAAGCCTTCGGTGCATTCAATGCCATGATGGCGCACCTGTCCCCTCAAGAACGCGAGTCCGTGTGGAACGAAATAGAAGGCTCAATGCGTAGCTTCGAATCGCCGGGAGGATTCGAGGTACCGGGTGAGTGCCTTGTCGGTGCGGCCACGAAGTGATCGTACGCAGACTGCTAACCATCCGTTGCAGCCGACCCGTTCGGGCGAGGCTGCGCCCGCCTGCACGGACGGCTGAACTGACACGTCAGACCATGAATAAGTGATACGCATGAAGAAAGACGCATGGTTTTATTTGGTAGCGGCCGCGAGTGGCGTTCTGACATGGGTCTTGGTGTCTGTTATTTCCGGGCGGGTAGAGGCATGGGATTCCGGCCTGTATTTCTCGGTTGGCATGCCGGTGGTCTGCATCGTGGCGCTGGTGCTGGGCTTCCTCGAGCCGCGGCGGGCGTGGCGCTGGGGTGTGGTTCCGCTGCTGGCCCAGTTTCTCTGGATGCTGTTGACCCAGGGCCCCGGCAATCTATTGCCGCTCGGTATCGTGGTGTTTGTCGTGCTGAGCCTGCCTTCCATCGTGGCGGCGCGGATTGGCGCGTTCGTCGCGGTCAGGCGGGCCAGGAGTGATGAAGCCTGATCATCGCTTTATTCAGGACGGCGCGAAGAAACGCGTCGCCGGTTAAAGCGGATGTTAACTCGGCAGCAGCCTCACAAAAAACGCCTTGAGATAACCGGTTTCGGGAATCGCCGGATGCATCGGGTGATCCGGCCCCTGGTGGCCTTCCTCGATGATTTCCATGAAACGGTCGATATGTCGGCTGTTCTTGAGCAGGATGTCGCGCAGCTCATCGCGGTGCAGGTGATACGAGCAGGAGCAGGACACCAGGACGCCGTCCTTCGACAATACCTGCATCGCCATCTGGTTCAGCCGTTGGTAGGCCTGGGTTCCTTCCTTGATGTCCTTCTTGCGCTTGATGAAGGCCGGCGGGTCGATCACCACCACGTCGAAGCGCTCGCGCGCGGCGCGCAGACGGCGCAGCATCTCGAAGGCATCCTCACGCTCGGCCGTGACTTTGGCGGCGACACCGTTCAACTCAGCGTTATGCTGGATGGCCTCGACCGCCTTGGGCGAGCTGTCCACGCAGGTGACGGATTCGGCGCCGGCCGCCGCGGCCTGCACGCCCCAGGCGCCGAGATAGCTGAATACGTCCAGCACGCGCTGGCCTTTTATATAGTGGCGGAAGCGCGCGCGGTTCGGGCGCTGGTCGTAGAACCAGCCGGTTTTCTGGCCGGTCAGCAGCGGCACGGCGAATTTAACGCCGTTTTCCTCGAGCGTAATGGATTCCGGCGCTTCACCCAGCGCGGTTTCGACGTAGCTCGTCAATCCTTCCAGCTCGCGCGTGGAAGTGTCGTTGCGAAACAGGATGGCGCCGGGGCGGACGACCTTTTGCAGCGCCGCCACGATTTCGGTTTTCAGTTTTTCCATGCCGGCGGTGGTGATCTGCGCCACCAGGATATCGCCATAGCGGTCCACCACCAGTCCCGGCAGGCCGTCGCTGTCGCCGAAGGCGAGGCGGTAATAGGGCGCGTCGAACAGTCTTTCCCGCAATGACAGGGCGATGTTGAGCCGGTGCGTGAGCAGCGATTGATCGAGGATATATTTCGGATCGCGCGACACCAGCCGCGCGCAAATGAGCGCGTGCGGGTTGACGTAGCCGGAGCCGATCACCTGCCCGCCGGCTGACTCGATCAGCACCGCCTGGCCCGGCTCGAATTGCGTGAGCGGCGTCAGCTTCGTGTCCACCTCGTTGCTGAACACCCAGACATGTCCGGCGCGCAGGCGACGGTCTTCGTTCTTGTTCAGGCGCAGCGAGGGGAGGATGGCGGTCATGGGACCGCGGAGCTTATGTGAAATGCGGGGAAATGGGAACCGTCAGCGACGCACGAAGCGCGGCAAACCCGTTGCCGCCAATGCCGCCAGGCGCGCCGAGACCGGAAAATAATCCGTGAATCGCAACTAATTCGCTTTCGTCAGGTCGTAGCGGGCAAGATATGTTCATTGCCTCCCTCTTTGCTGCCTTGCTGGTCATTCTGAGCACGTTCACGCATTATGAAGTGTTGAGGCTGTTATCCGCCTATGTACCGCGGATCAGGATACGGCCCCGGGCCAGGCTGCTGGCGGTTTTGTTTGGCACCTTCTCGGGCCACGTGTTGCAGATCGGTTATTACGCGCTGGCCTATTTCTATCTCCGGGACCATTTCGATCTGGGAACTTTCGGCGGCCAGTTTTCCGATCGTTTTCCCTCCTACTTGTATTTTTCGGCCGAGGCCTATACCTCGATCGGTTTGGGCGACATCTATCCTCTGGGACCGTTGCGCCTGATCACCGGAATTGAGGCGTTGAACGGCTTGTTGCTGATCGGCTGGTCGGCGTCATTCACCTACTTGACCATGCAAAAATTCTGGAAAATCAGCGAGCGGGATTAGGGCGCCGGACCGCCGGATTGCATACCAAGTCTTCCATGATTTTGCTATGATGCGCGCGCCTGTTCGGCAGGCGAGCATGAATACCATTTCTGCGTTCATCCAAACCAACTGGCGTTACATCGTCGACATGACGGTGTTCGTGGTCTGCGTGCTGATTCTTGGCGGTTATCAGATGCGGCTGGTACGGCGCAGCCGCCAGAGCCCCACGCGCACGGTGTCGGGCATGAACGCGCTGGCGCGCACGGCCTGGGTCGAGCGCGTCATGCGCGAAGACCGGGACGTCATGGCGGTGCAGACGCTGCGCAACTCCACCATGGCCGCGACGCTCATGGCGTCCACGGCGGTGATTCTCATCCTCGGCATTCTCAACATGCTGGCCAACGCCGACAAGATCGGCCCCGCGCTGCACGTGCTGAACCCGACCGGTTCGCACGAGCCCGGCATCTGGATCTTCAAGCTGATGCTGATCCTGGTGGATTTCTTCGTGGCGTTCTTCAGCTTCTCGCTCGCGGTGCGCGGCTACAACCACGTCGGTTTTCTGATCAACGTGCCCAAGGATACCGGCAATCACGGTGTTACGCCGGTCAAGGTGGCGTTGCATCTCAACCGCGCGTCGGCTTATTACGGCATCGGCATGCGCACTTATTATTTTTCCGTGCCGCTCGTTTTATGGCTGTTCGGCCCGGTGTGGATGCTGATCGCGACCGTCGGCCTGCTCATGATCCTGAATCACCTTGATCACCTGCCGCAGCAGGAAGACTAGAAGCCATCTCAAAACCTGCTGCGCGTCCGTGATCCGGGGTCGAGCGGTGCTCGGAATCCTCATGTACTGCCGCGTACACTCCGGTTCCTGCGCTCCGGTCTCCCCCGGCTGACGGCCGCTCGCGACGGTTTTGAGATGGCTTCTAGTTTTCCTCCGCACGCTGACGCCACTGCGCGGCGCGTTTCGCGTCCGGTTTTTCGCCCAGCAGGCCCTTCTCGTAGATATCCGCGAGGCTGCGCATCGCCGGTTTGTAGCCTTTTTCCGCCGCCCGGTTAAACCAGCGCAGCGCCTGTTCGGGATGCCGGCGCACGCCCCAGGCTCCCGTTTCATAGCGAAGCGCGAGCTGATACTGCGCCTCGACGTCGCCCTGTTCCGCGCGATTCATCAATTGTTCGCGCGAGGCTTCGTAAACACCCATGGTGTCCTTGCCGACGTCGGCGAAGAAGTGCAGCAGCTTGATCGCGTCGGAGTGTCCCTGGGCCGCGGCGCGCGAAAGCCAATCCCGGCCGCGCTCGAGGTCTTGTGGTACGCCATGGCCCTGCTGATACATCTTGCCCAGCAGATACTGCGCCTGCGCCACGCCCTGGTCGGCGGCCTTGCCCAGCCAGCGCTCCGCTTCGCGGAAATCCTGCGCGGTGCCTTTCCCGTAGAAATACGCCTCGCCCAGCGCCAGCTGGGCCTGCGGCTGATTCTGTTCCGCGGCTTTCCGCCACCACGCCAGCGCCTGCTTCGGGTCGCGCGCGGTGCCTTCGCCCGCGGCATACATCTGTCCGAGCACGAGCTGGGAATAGGGCTGGCGTTCATGCGCCGATTTGTCGATCCAGTAGAACGCCTTGCGCGCATCGCGCGGCACGCCGCGGCCTTCGCGATATATCAGTCCGAGCAGCAGTTGCGCCCCCTGGTTGCCGCGCTCCGCGGCGTTGGTGATGGTGGCGATTTCCGCGGAAGTTTCGGCCTGTGCGACGGGTACCATCGGCAGCAGCGTGATCAAAAGAGTGACGAGCGTGAAGCAAGAGCGTGGCGACATGGGTTCCTTTCAGGGTTTGTCTGTATATCCGGATTCCGGAGGCGTTATTTTACCGGTTTGATCCCCAGCCATTGCCAGAAACCGATCGTGGCGAGGCAGGCCAGGCCGCTGGAAACGAGAAACGCGATTTTGACGCCGTAGAGGGACCAGAGCCCACCCAGCAACAGACCGGCGGGAATGGCGGCGGTTCCCACCAGCATGTGAAACCAGCCAAAGGCGGTGCCACGCTCGACCGGCGCGGCCAGGTCGCGCACCAATGCGCGCTCGGCGCCCTCGGTGAGCCCGAAATAGAATCCGAGTGCCAGGCTCCAGGCCCAGAGCATCAATGGCTGGGTCACGAAGGCGAGCGCGAACAGCGTGACGGCATAGACCATCCAGCCGGTCAGGATCAGCGGCCGGCGGCCGACGCGATCGGTGTGGCTGCCGGCCTGCTCGGCGATGGCGGCCTTGACGACGTGCATCGCCGCCCACAGCAGCAGCAGTTCCACCACCGGCATGCCCAACTCATGGCCGCGCAGCAGCAGGAAGGTCTCGGGAATTTTTCCGAGCGTGAAAAACGCCAGTACCAGGAGATAGCGCCGTGAAACCGGACTCAGCCGGGTCCAGCGCAGCGGCGCCCGCTCGGCGGGCAGAACGACCGGACGCGGCGTTTCCCGGATGCCGAAGGCAAAGAGACCGACCGCCAGCAGGCCGGGAATGGCGGACAGCGCAATCACGACGTCGAGACGCGCGTTGCCCCAGTAAACGATCGCCGCCGCGGCCAGCGCGCCGAGCACGGCGCCGGCATGATCAAGCGCGCGCGTGAAGCCGTAGGCGCGGCCGGCGATGCCGTCGTCGATGGCATCCGAGATCAGCGCGTCGCGCGGCGCGGTGCGCACGCCCTTGCCGATGCGGTCGGTGACGCGGATCGAGAGCACGGTGAGCCAGCTGCCGGAAATTCCGATGAAGGGACGTGCCAGGTTCGACAGCAGGTAGCCGAACACGACATAGGGTTTGCGGCGCCGCCCGTAGAGATCGGAATGCCGCCCGGCCCAGAGCTTGAGCAGGTTGGAGACGGTATCGGCCACGCCTTCGATCAGCCCCAGCGCCACCGGGCCGGCGGCCAGCGCGGTGGCGAGCAGCAGCGGAATCAGCGGCACCACCATTTCGCTGGCGAAGTCGTTGAGCAGACTGACCAGTCCGACGATGACGACGGTGCGCGGCAGTTTGCTGCGTCCCGATCCGGGCGTTGCGGGGATCACGATGGCGGGCTGGGCATGGTGGCGCGCCCACTTTAACGGACACCGGTCCGGCAGGCAAAACTGATACAGGGACGCAAAAAAAGGCGTGGTGCGCACCACGCCCAATCCGTTGGAGGAGTTAACGGAAATCGCTGTACCAGTTTGCCGGTCATTGTATTTTTCCGGGAAAACGCTTCCCTGACTCAGGTCATTGACACGATGTCGCCATGACATGACATTGGCGTCATGATCAGCCAATTCGGCTGACAGTATGGCAGTGCGCGTCATTTATGGAGGAAGCATGTCGTCGGATATTTTTTCCACCTTTCAGTCGCTGATTAATACCCATGACAACCCGTTTGTCCTGATCGATGAAAACTACCGGGTGGTCGCCGCCAACGGCGCCTACCAGGCCGCCTATGGCGTGGAGCCGAGCCAGATCATCGGAAAACATTGTTATGAAGTCTCGCACCACCGCGACTCCCCCTGCTGGCAGCATGGCGAGGATTGCCCGCACCGCGAGGTGTTCCAGAACAACCGCCCGTGCCAGTCCTTGCACTCCCACTACGACGCCATCGGCCGGGCGGAACACGTGCAAATCAAGGGCTACATCATTCCCCGGCCCGACGGCGGCAAGCTCCTGGGCGAGTCGATTTTCCGCCTGACGAGTCCGGAAGAACTCGATTGCGACGAGATGCGCATGATCGGCCGCGCGCCGGCCTTCCTGCATGCGATCGAGCATCTCACGCGCGCCGCCGACAGCAACGCCAACGTGCTGCTCTACGGCGAATCCGGCGTCGG
This sequence comes from Sulfuricaulis limicola, assembly GCF_002355735.1. Classification (GTDB taxonomy): domain Bacteria; phylum Pseudomonadota; class Gammaproteobacteria; order Acidiferrobacterales; family Sulfurifustaceae; genus Sulfuricaulis; species Sulfuricaulis limicola. The sequence continues at coordinate 446,419 of NZ_AP014879.1, forward strand.
CAAGGAACTGGCGGCGCACTATGTGCATCAGCACAGTCCGCGCAAGAAAGGCCCGTTCATGGCGGTGGATTGCGCCTCGATCGCCGAATCACTGTTTGAAAGCGAAATCTTCGGGCACGAGCGCGGTTCCTTCACCGGTTGTGCCGGCCGCCAGCGCGGACTGTTCGAGCTCGCCGACGGCGGCACGCTGTTCCTCGATGAAGTCGGCGAACTGTCGGCGGCCATGCAGGCGAAGCTGTTGCGCGTGCTCGAGACCGGCGAGTTCCGGCGCGTGGGCGGACGCGAGGTGTTGCGCGCCGACGTGCGCGTCATCGCCGCCACCAACCGCCATATCCGCAGCATGGTGGAGCGCGGGGATTTTCGCGAGGACCTGTACTATCGCATGGCCTGCATCAACGTCGATCTGCCGCCCTTGCGCGAGCGCCGTAGCGACATCCCGGTGCTGGCCGAGGCCTTGCTCAGTCGCCTCAATCAGGCCAACCGTTCGCACTGCTACCTGACCGGCGAGGCCATGGAAAAACTGACGAATTACGATTTCCCCGGCAACGTGCGCGAGCTGCGCAATATCCTGCATCGCGCCTCGGCCATGTGCGGTGCCAACAACGGCGCGATCACGGCGGTGGGTCTGGTGTTCGATCATGACGCCAGCCCGGTGCCGGGCGGTAACGGCGGATGGAAAATTCCGTCTCCGGCGCCGCTACCTGCGGGCAAACAGCCGCTCAGCATGCGCGAAGTGGAATCGCGTTACATGGCGGACCTGCTCACGCGTTTTGAGGGACAGCGGCGACCGGTCGCCGCGGCCATGGGTATCAGCGAGCGCACGCTGTACCGCAAGCTCAAGCGTTACGGGCTCGGCGGGGCAAGCGACCGTTAGACATGGTTTATTTCCGGGGCAGCAGTTCGCGGATTTTTTTCAGCAGTTCCGGATCGTCCCATTCGCGTCCGCCCACGGCGCGATAGACGATCCTTCCCTGCGGGTCCACGACGAAGCTCGTCGGCAGGGCGATGACGGGCCAGGCCTTGATGACCTGCGCGTCACGGTCCAGCAGGATCGGGAAGGTCAGCTCCACTCCGGTCGAGAACGTGAAGCCGAAAATGGTGTCTTCGTCCTCGCCAACGTTGATGGCGAGCATTTCAAAATTTTCGCTCTTGAGTTGTGTCCAGGCGCGTTGCATCGAGGGCATTTCGCGGCGGCACGGCGGGCACCAGGTGGCCCAGAAATTCACCAGCACCACCTTGCCGCGGCTCTCGGAGAGCCGACGCAGCTTGCCGTCGATATCCTTCAACGCGAAATCCGCTGCCGTCGGCCGGTCCGCGACGGGCGTCATGGTTTGCGCCGGCGCCGCGGCCAGCGCGGAATGCGCCAGCAGCGTCAGGGCAAATACCAGGAACACACGAGCCACCATTGTCATGGGGATGTTTCCGCGGCGCAGCGCACGCCGGAGAGCATCACTTCGCGGCGCTTGTCCCCTTCGCTCCACACGAAACGCAGATCGAAGCGGCTGCCAAGCGGCAGGGCGTAAGTGGTCATGCCCATGTTCCAGTCGCCGACCTCGTAGCGGTGTTGGGTGGGGTAAAGCGCGTAACGGAACGCCGTGCGCGCCGCCAGCGGAACGCCGCGTTGCCCCCACTCCTTCTGCCAGTCTGCCTCGAGTTTCAGCGGTCGTTCACCCCCGGCGCTGACGCTGCGCCAGTCGGCGAGACTGAATTCAATCGTGCCCGGGGCGGAATCGTTGCGCAGAACGGTCTGGAAGACGCAAGCCCCGGTCGCGAGCCGCTCGACCGAAGCGGCATCGAAACCGCGCGCCTGGTAGAACCCGCGCACCTGGTCCGGCAGGATCTGGGTCAGCCGCAGGCTGACGCCGTGCGCGGTGGTTTCCCAGGTTTCAATTCCGGTTTCCGGGTCGGTCGCATGCCGGGTTTCCGCTGCCAGTGCGGCGACGGCCGCGCAGAAGAGCAGGCAGGCAATGATTTTGCGCGCAGGCAGCAGCATGATGCGGCAGATTAAAACACGAACCCGTCACCCGATGTACGTCAGAGCGAGGAGGTACTGCGCCAAGGTTCCCGCCCCTTGCCGTGTACGGTTTTTGTCGTGATTTGACTGTGGTATGGTAGCGACAAACAAGGTCCCCGCCGCACCCTGCGGCGTCTTAAGGAGGAGCACAACATGAAACATCGGCTATCGCTGTTGGCAGTGTTTTCCGCTGTTTTGGCTTTGCTGGTTACCCCGGTTGTGACGCATGCCAAGGATATCGTGGTCGGCACCTCGGTGGCACTCACCGGCAAATACGCGCGCACCGGGCAGGAACAGCTGCAGGGCTTCCAGATGTGGGTCGATGAGGTCAACGCCCGCGGCGGGTTGCTCGGACAGAAAGTAAAACTGGTCCATTACGACGACGAGTCCAAGCCGGAGACCGGCGCCAGGCTTTATGAAAAACTCATCACCGACGACAAGGTCGACCTGCTGATCGGCCCGTATTCCTCGGATGTCACCATGGCCGCCAGCACCGTGGCCGAGAAGCACAACTTCCCCATGGTGTCGTCCGGCGCCTCGGCGAGCGAGATCTGGGAACGCGGTTACAAGAACACCTTCGGTCTGTACACGCTGGCCGAGCTCTATATGGACCAGATACTCGAGCTCGGCAAGGAAAAGGGGCTCAAGAAGATCGCCCTGATTTACGAGAACACGTCCTTCCCGCGCGGTGTCGCCGCTGGCGTCAAGACCAAGGCCAAGCAACTCGGCATGCAGATCGTGTTCGAGGAGGAATACGGCAAGGCCTCGACCGATTTCTCCTCCATGATCATCAAGATCAAGTCCAAGAAGCCGGACATGGTGATTGGCGGTTCCTATCTGCCGGACTCCACCGCCTTCATGCGCCAGGCCAAGGAGAACCGCCTGTACGCCAAGATCTTTGCGTTCGCCGTGGGCCCCGGCCTGCCTGATTTCGGCACCAACCTCGGGCTGGATGCCGAAGGCGTCATGGGAAACACCCAGTGGGAACCCACGCTCAAGCTTCCGGGTGCGCGTGAATTTTCCGCGAAGTACAAGGACAAGTACGGTCACGAGCCCGGCTACCACGCGGGCGGCGGCTACGGCGCGGGTTACGTGCTCGAAGCCGCGGTCAAGAAGGCCGGCAGCACGGACCGCGACAAGGTGCGCGAGGCGTTGTTCGCGCTCGACGTCGTCAATGCCTTCGGTCGCTTCAAGGTGGACGCGACCGGCAAGCAGATCGGCAAACCGGCCTACGCCGTGCAATGGCTTGGCGGCGAACGCCATATCGTTCTGCCGGCCGATGCCGCGACCGCCAAGGTGGCCTATCCGTTCAAGGACTGGGGCAAGCGCTGAAGGGATGATGCCCGCGGGTCAGGCGCCGACATGCTAAATCGCGACTGACCCGGCAAGGCATTTACCCTTGGAACTTCTCGAAGCCGACATCCTGCTGCAGCTGCTGGTGGGCGGACTGCTGGCAGGCGCGCTGTATGCGCTGCTGGCCTGCGGGCTGAACCTGATCTTCGGGGTCATGCGCGTCATCAACCTGGCGCATGCCGAGCTGATGCTGATGGGCGCCTTCGGCGCCTACGTGCTGTTCAACATCTTCGGGCTGCACCCGCTGCTTTCCCTGCTGATCATCGTGCCGGTGATCTTCGTCATGGGTTACTATTTCCAGCGCGTGCTGATCGAGCGGGTGGTGGAGCGCCCCATGCTCACCTCGCTGCTTGCCACCTATGCCGTGTCGATCATCCTGATCAACATCGGCCTGCTGATCTTCAGCGCCGATTTCAAATCGGTGCCGGTGCTCCAGGGCTCGTTTCTGGTCGGCGATCTGGTGGTCTCGAAGCCGCGCTTCACGGCCGGCCTGATCTCGCTGGTGCTGACCGTGGCGGTGTATCAGTTTCTCGAGCGCACGCGCCTGGGCAAGGCCATCCGCGCGGTGTCGGAACACGCCCAGGTGGCCCAGATCTGTGGCATCGATGTGCGCCAGATCCGCATGCTGACCTTCGGCATGGCCGCGGCCATGGCCGCCGCCGCGGGCGTGATGCTTTCCGTCATCTACTCGTTCTGGCCCGGATCGGGCATTGATTTCATCCAGAAGTGTTTTGCCATCATCATCATCGGCGGCATGGGCAATTTCGTCGGCGCGTTCTACGGCGGCATTCTGCTGGGCGTGGTCGAGGCCTTCGTCGGCGGATTTTTCTCGACCCAGTGGGCTGAGGCGGTGGCCTATCTGCTGCTGGTGACGGTGCTGCTGATAAGGCCGACCGGCCTCAAGGGGGTGGCGCGTGCCTGAGGGCAGCCAGCGGCTGATCAGTTTCTGGGTGGGCACGGTGCTCACGGGTCTGGCCATATTGGCGCCGTTCGGCGTCAACGAGTACTACCAGTCGTTCCTGCTCCAGGTGTTCCTCGTGGTCGCGCTGGCGCAGGCCTGGAATCTGATTTCGGGCATGACCGGTTATGTTTCGTTCGGCCACGCGGCATTCTTCGGCGTCGGCGCCTATGCCGGCGCGTTGTTGCTCACCTGGGGATTTCCCTGGTGGGCGGCGATACTCCACGGCGCCGGCATCGCCGCGCTGCTGGCCGTTCCTCTGGGTTTCCTGACGCTGCGTCTGCGCGGCCCGTACTTTGCGATCGCCATGCTGGGGCTCAATGAAGTCGGGCGCATCGTCGCCACGCTGTGGGTGGATGTCACGCGCGGCGGCACCGGGTTCACGCTGTCGCCGGCGCTGTTGCCGTCGCTCGACATGAAATATTTCTCGATGTTCGGGCTGGCGCTGGCGGCGACGCTGCTGGTGGCCTGGGTGCATCGCAGCCGCTTCGGGCTGGAACTGCGCGCCATCCGCGAGGACGAAGAGGCGGCGGAGATGGTGGGCGTCAACACCACGCGCAACAAGGTAACCGCCTTCGTGCTGTCGGCGCTGATCCCGGGCGCGGTCGGCGCGGTCTATGCCATGTACACCAGCTACATCAATCCGAGTTCGGCGTTCGACCACGCGCGCAACATCGAGATGATCGTGGTGGTGCTGTTCGGCGGCAGCGGCACGGTCTGGGGACCGATCATCGGCGCGGCCACGGTCATGGTGCTGCGCGAGATGCTGTGGGCGCAGTTCCCGGCGGCGCACCTCGCGGCGCTGGGCGTGCTGCTGCTGATCGTGGTGCTGTACCTGCCCGGCGGCCTGGTATCCATCGTGCGTGAACGGCAGCAACGCCGTCCCGATGCGCGTCCCGGAGAGTCGCCATGACCGAATCCGCCTGTTCCACCGACCACATCCTCTGCACCTGGGGGGTCGCGCGCGAGTTCGGCGGCGTGCAGGCGCTGCGCGGCGTCGATCTGCACGTGACGCGCGGCAGCATCACCGGCCTGATCGGACCTAATGGATCGGGCAAGACCACGCTGTTTCAGGTCATTTCCGGCATGGATCGGGGCGCCACCGGCAGCATCAGTTTCGACGGCGAGCCGATCCTGGGGCGGCGGCCGTCGCAAATCTACCAGCGCGGACTGGCACGCACCTTCCAGCTTTCGCGCGTGTTCCCGGAGCTGACGGTGCTGGAGAACCTGGTCGTGGCCGGCAGCCGTCACGACCGCAGCGTCCGGGAACGCGCGCTCGGGCTGCTCGAGCGCGTGCGCCTGCGCGACTATGCCGGCGCGCGCGGAAAAAACCTGTCCTACGGCCAGCAGAAGCTGGTGGAATTCCTGCGCGTGCTGATGAGCGACCCGGCGCTGATCCTGCTCGACGAGCCGGCGGCCGGCGTCAATCCGACGCTGCGCCAGACATTGTGGGACATGGTGCGGCACCTGAACGGTCTCGGCACGACCTTCCTCGTCATCGAGCACAACATGGAGGTCATCGCCGATCTTTGCTCCAGCGTCTACGTCCTGAGCGAGGGCGAGATCATCGCGCACGGCGACTTCGCCGCGATCCGCAACGATGAGCGGGTGCTGGAAGCGTATTTCGGCAAAAAACGCAAGCCGGCGACCGCATGACCAAACCCTTGCTGTCGATTCGTGATCTGGGCGTCTCCTACGGGGCGGTGCAGGTCCTGTTCGGCGTCAGCATCGATGTCCACGCCGGCGAGATCGTGTCGATCATCGGGCCCAACGGCGCCGGCAAGTCCACGGTCATCAAGGCGGTCATCGGCCTGGTGGAGGTGCAGCAGGGCAGCGTCGAGTTCGACGGACGCGACACCACCAATTATCCGGCGCACGTCATTCCGTCGCTGGGCGTCACTTACGTGCCGCAGGGCCGTATCGTGTTTGCCCAGATGACCGTATCCGACAATCTCGAGATGGGCGCGTTCCTGCAGCGCGACGCGCGCAAACGCCGCGAAGCGGTGCAGGCGGTATTCGAGCAGTTTCCGCGGCTGTACGAGCGGCGCCACCAGCCGGCCGGCAAGCTCTCCGGCGGCGAGCAGCAGATGCTCGCCATCGGGCGCGCGCTCATGCTGAACCCGCGCCTGGTGATTCTCGACGAGCCCTCGCTCGGGCTTTCTCCCAAGTACGTCGACATCATTTTCGAGCAATTGCTCGCGCTCAAGCAGCAGGGCCGCACCCTGCTCATGGTGGAGCAGAACGCGGCGCGCGCGCTGGAGCTTTCCGACCGCGGTTACGCGCTCGAACTCGGCCACAACCGCTTCGCCGATACCGGCGCCAGGCTGCTGGCCAACGAGGACGTGCGCCGCATGTACCTGGGCGGCGCCTGAGCCTGCGGTGTCCGGGAATTTTGCGCCCGGCAGTCTCGTCATAAGAATCATGTCTGTGCTCTCATTCGGAATTTCCCGCTCAGGGTTGCATGCGCGATTCTTCCCGGCGCGGTTTCCGCCGTGTCTGCGGGCTCTGGTGCTTGCGCTTGCTTTTCTGTGTCTGGCCGGCGCGGCGGACGCGGCCGTGAAGGGGCAAGGCGGCTGGCGCCTGGCGGAGACTTCCAGTCCCTATCTGCGCATGCACCGGGACAACCCGGTGGAATGGTATCCCTGGGGCGAGGAGGCCCTGTCCCGGGCCCGGGCGGAAAACAAGCCGCTGTTCATTTCCATCGGTTATTTCACCTGTCACTGGTGCCACGTGATGGAGCGTGAGTCATTCCGCAACCCGGAGATCGCGCGCCTGCTGAACAGCGGGTTCATTTCCATCAAGGTGGACCGCGAGCAGCGTCCGGATCTCGATGCTGCCTACATGAGTTTCGTGGTCGCCACGCAGGGTTACGGCGGCTGGCCCATGACGATCCTGGCAACGCCGGACGGGACACCGTTCTTTGGCGGCACCTATTTCCCGCCGGACGATCGCGCAAATGCCCCGGGACTGGCGCCGCTGTTGCGCAAGGCACGCGCCCTGTGGGACAAGGACCGCCGCCACGTCGTCGAGATGAGCCGGCAGGCCGCGCAACAGGTGAAACAGACTTTGGCCGCCACGCCCCTGGCCAAATTGACGAACGCGCCGGTCGAGCAGGCGCGCCGGCAGTTTCGCGCGCAGTTCGACCCGCATGACGGCGGCTTCGGGTTGGCGCCGAAATTTCCGCAGCCGGCGCAATTGTTGTTTTTGCTGCAGGACGACGACCGGCACAGCGCGGAGATGGCCCTGTACACGCTCGACCGCATGGCCGCCGGCGGGATTCACGATCACATTGAAGGCGGTTTCCATCGCTACGCGACGGACGCCGCCTGGCGCGTGCCGCACTTCGAGAAGATGCTCTACGACCAGGCGCTGATCGCGCGCGCCTACCTCGCCGCCTTCCGCCGCACGGGAGACAGGAAATACGCCGGGGTGGCGCGCCAGACGCTGGACTTCGCCCTGGAAAACATGCGCGATGCCCGTGGCGGCTTCCACTCGGCGCTTGGCGCGGACAGCGCCGTCAGCCCGAAGCAACCGCAACAGACCGAAGAGGGGGCTTACTACGTCTGGGAATGGAAATCCCTGCAGCAAGCCATCCCCGATCTTGCGCTGCGTCAATGGGCCATCGCCCGTTACGGGCTCAAGCGCGACGGCAATGTCATCGAGGGCAGCCCGGCGGAGCTTTCAGAAAAGAACGTGCTTTATGCCGCCCGAAGCGAGAAAGAGCTGGCCGAACAGTTCGGCGAAAGCGCGGCGACCGTGCGCGCACGAATCGATGCCGTGAACCGTCTGTTGCGTTCCGCGCGCCGGACGCGACCGGCGTTGCCGCGCGACGACAAGATCGTGACGGCGTGGAATGCCTACATGGTGACGACGCTGGTGGAGGCAGGCCAGTTGCTGGAGGCGCCCCGCTACCGGCGCGCGGCGCAGGAAACGCTGCAATTCATTCTCGACAAATCATACGATCAGAAGCGCAACGTCCTGTATCGCGACTGGCGTGAAGGCAAGCGCGGCGCCCGGGGTTTCGCCGAAGATTACGCCGCCATGGCCGAGGCCCTGCTGGCGCTGCATGGCCTGGATGGGAATCAGGTCTGGCTTGCCACGGCGCGCAAGTTGACCGACGCGCAGATCGCGAGGTTCTGGGATACCGCGGCCGGCGGCTTTTACGGCGCGAGCGCAGACGCCGGCTTGTGGCTGCGCGACAAGCCCGCTGCCGACCATGTGATCCCGTCCGCCAGCGCCATTTCCGTCGGCAACCTGCTGCGCCTGGGATGGCTGACCGGGGCCAGGGACTACGCGGAGAAGGCCGTCCGCACGGCGGCGTGGCAGGGTGGCGTGCTGCGGGAAACGCCCGAGTCGATGCCTTATACCCTGATGCGCTGGCCCTTGCTGATGGCACAGGCCGGTGCGTCCGAAGGCCGCAAAAGCCCCTGATTCGCCGGGATTTTCCCCTGGACCGGGATCGGTCCGTATCAGGCGCCCGCGCACGACCTGACCCTGACTGCTTTACCCGCTCGCCTCGCCGTATTTTGGTGCATCCCCGCCGGAAAACAGGGTTTTGCCGCGAGATTGGCACATCCTATGCACTTCCTGAGGGTACAGGTCATCAGGGAGATAACCATGAAAACCCGGACAGGAAAACGGTCAAAAGTGCCCCGGCTGCGGGTGCTCCGCGGCGGCAAGCGAGCGGCGTCCACGGCCGAAAGTTTTTTCGAGAAGGACAGCGCCATCGTCTGTTATTACGGTGTGGCGGTGCAAGTCACCCTGGTCGACGGCCTGGAACTCGTCGAATTCGAATTTCTTCCCGACGCCGCCTGAGCGGAACTTGTCTGGAAATTCCTGAACCGCGGATTAACGCAGAAATTTTATTCTGATGAACGCAGATAGCACAAAAGCCCTGATGACTGATCGGCGTTTACCTCTTCATTATCCGTGTTCATCAGCGGTTGTGTTGTTTTAAGCCAATGTTCCGGCTCACACGCACCTATTCCATCGCGAGTTTTCTCGGCATCGTCCTGGTGACCATCGCTCTGGGGATGTTCTATCGCACGGTGGCGGTGGATGCGCTGATCGAGCATGAATCGCAGGCCAACGCCGCGCTCACCCAGTCGCTTTCCAACTCCCTGTGGCCCAGGTATGCGGACTTTGTCGCGCGGGCCGGCGGCATTCCGGTGCACGAGCTGGCATCACAACCGGAGATGGCCAGCCTGCACGAGGACGTACTCCAGAAGATCCGCGGTCTGCACGTGGTGAAGCTGAAGATATACGGGCTTTCCGGCCTGACGGTCTACTCGACGGAACCGAAGCAGATCGGCGAAAACAAGGCCGGGAACACCGGCTTTCAGAAGGCCAAAGCCGGACGAGTCGAAAACGAACTGGTGTTCCGCGACCGGTTTTCCGCCACCGAGCAGATTATCGTGAATCGCAATCTGCTGTCGTCGTATATCCCGGTTCGCCGGACGCCGAACGGGCCAATCGAAGGGGTTTTTGAAATCTATTCCGACGTGACGCCGCTGGTGGCGGACATCGAAAGCACGCAATACACGGTTCTGAGCGGAGTGATCTTTCTGCTGTTCCTGCTTTATCTTTTCCTGCTGATGATCGTGCGCCGCGCCGATCGCATCATCCGCTCGCACGAAAACGCGGAGCGCCGGGCGCAGGCGGAGCAGATGCATTACATGGCGTATCATGATCCGCTGACCGGCCTGCCGAACCGGGCCCTGTTCAAGGACCGGTTTCAGCACGCCATAACGATTGCCAATCGCACACAGAAATCGCTGGGGGTCATGTTCATCGATATCGATCGCTTCAAGGCCATCAACGACAGCATGGGCCACGAGAGCGGGGACGCGGTGCTGATCGAGGCCGCAAAGCGCATCCGCACCTGCCTGCGGGCCTCGGACACGGCCTGCCGCATCGGGGGCGATGAATTCACCGTGATCCTGGAACGGCTGCCCTCGAACGAACATGCCGCGCAGGTGGCCAACCGGCTGATCCAGAAATTCTCCGAACCGATGCAGGTCGGCAGCCGCGAAATCGTGGTCACCGCCAGCATCGGCATTGCCGTCTACCCCGGCGCCACCCAGGACATCCAGCGGCTGCTGCGGGACGCCGACGCCGCTATGCACGCGGCCAAGGAATCCGGGCGCAACGGTTATGCCTTTTATACGCAGGAGATGGAGACGCGCGCCCAGGAAAGTCTCGAATACGAACTGGGGTTGCGCCAGGCCCTGCAGAACCGGGAATTTCTCGTTTATTACCAGCCGCGCGTCAACACTGCCACTGGCACGGTGACCGGCGCGGAAGCGTTGCTGCGCTGGCAGCATCCCCGCCGCGGGCTGGTCATGCCGGAAAGTTTCATCCCGCTGCTGGAGGACACCGGCCTGGTGATCCCGGTTGGCGAATGGATTCTGCAGCAGGCCTGCCAGCAGGGCCGGCGCTGGCAGGAGGCCGGTCACGACTCGTTCGGCGTGTCCGTGAACCTCTCCATGAAACAGTTCCGTGCCGGCACGCTGCTGAACAGCGTGCGCCAGGCGCTCGATGAAAGCGGGCTGCCGCCGCGTTCGCTGGAGCTGGAAATCACCGAAACCGTGCTGGTGGACGACGCCGAGCAGGCGCTGGACCTGATGCGTGAGTTGAAGCAGATCGGCGTGACGCTCTCCATCGACGATTTCGGCACCGGTTATTCCTCGCTCAATTACCTGCGGCGGTTTCCCATCGACCTGCTCAAGATCGACGGCTCCTTCATCCGCGACGTCACCCGCAACCGCGGCGACGCCGCCATTACCACCACCATCGCGGTCATGGCCAAGAGCCTGCGCCTCGGCATCCTCGCGGAAGGCGTCGAGACCCGCGAGCAGGCGCGCTTCCTCAAGACCATCGGCTGCCACGACATGCAGGGATTTCTGTTCGGCGGGCCGGTTCCGGCGGAGAACTTCGGGGCGCGGCTCGGCGAGATGGACGTCCTCAAGCTGGCCGGCTTCGACCGGACCTCAGGCTCCAACGGTTCCGACAGACCGGCGCTGGCCTGATTCCGGCGTTCCCGGTATTTCCTAACCGTCAGCCCTCGTCGTCAAAGGGCGTATAGCGTACTTCCAGAACGGTGTAGATCGTTTGACCGCGCGGCAGCGCCACGGTCACATCGTCATCCACGGCCTTCTTGAGCAGGGCCCGCGCCAGCGGCGAGTCGATGCTCAGAAAGCCCTTGTTGATGTCGGATTCATCCGGCCCCACGATGCGGTATTCCGTCGTCTCGCCGGTTTCGCTCTCCAGCCGCACCCACGCGCCGAAATAGACGCGCGCGGTATCGGTCGGCGGCCGGTCCACGATCTTTAGCACATCGAGCCGCTTCTGCAAAAAACGTATGCGCCGGTCGATCTCGCGCAATTGTTTCTTGCCGTAGATGTATTCGGCGTTCTCCGAACGGTCGCCCTGGGCCGCCGCCTCCGACACCGCCTGCGTCACCTGCGGCCGCTTCACGCGCCACAGATGGTCCAGCTCCTCGCGCAGACACTGCGCGCCCTGCGGCGTGATGTAGGCCGAACCCCTGGCCTGTGGAAGACGGTTTCTGCCCATGGCGTGGGATTATATCCGGCCACGGCGGCGGGATAGGTTAATATAGTTCAATGTAGGTTGGGGTGAGGTGCAAAGCGCCGAACCCCAACGTAATCATTGACGTGTTGGGGTTCGCTATGCTCACCCCAACCTACACATTGCTACAGAGCATTTCGAGGCAGGTTATTGTGAGCCAGGAAAAACCGGACCGGTCAGTGGACACCTCGGGCACCTGCTGCCCGGAGCCGCTCATACAGGCGCAACGCGCCATCAAGGCCATGCAGCCGGGCGAGGTGCTCGAGCTGGTTTGCACCGATATCGGCTCGCGCATGGACATCCCCGCCTGGTGCAACCGCACCGGTCACGAACTGCTGCGCATGGAAGAAGAAGGCAAGACCCTCCGCTATTACGTGCGCAAGCGCCGCTAGTTCTGCTTCACGGCCTTTCCGACGCGCCAGGCCTGCCACAGGAAATAGGCGGCCGGAATCACGGCCAGCGTCAGCACCGCCACGCTCAGCATGCCGCCTACCATGGGGGCGGCGATGCGCTGCATGGCCTCCGAACCGGTGCCGTCGCTCCAGAGTATGGGCAACAGCGCCGCGATGATCGCGACCTTGGTCATGGTCACGGGTCGCACGCGCAGCAGCGCGCCCTCGATGACGGCCTCGCGGACGTCACTGACCGACAGTTTCCGGCCCGCCGCGTGGCGCTCGGCCTCGCGCCGCTTGAGCGCCTGGTCGAGGTAGGCCAGCATCACCACGCCGATCTCCACCGCCACGCCGCCTAGCGCGATGAATCCGACCGCGACCGCGACTGACAGGTTGTAGCCCAGGAAATACAGCAGCCAGAAACCGCCCACCAGCGCCAGCGGCAGGGTGGCGATCACGATCAGTACCTCCATGCCGTTGCGGAAATTGAGATAGAGCAACAGCAGGATAATGGCCAGCGTGAACGGGATGACGACCTCGAGGCGTTCGACGGCGCGCTGCATGTACTCGAACTGGCCGGTCCAGTGCAGCGAATAGCCCGGTGGCAGCTTCACTTTCTCCTGCACCGTGCGCCGGGCGTCGGCAACGTAGGAACCGATGTCGCGGTCGCGGATGTCGATGTAGGTCCAGCCGGACAGGCGCGCGTTTTCGCTGCGGATCATGTCCGGGCCGTCCACGACCCGGACGTCCGCCACTTCCGACAGCGCGATCTGCAGGCCGCTCATGGTGATCAGCGGCAGCGCCTGCAGCCGGGGTATCGAGTCGCGAATGTCCTGCGGGTAGCGGAGGTTCACCGGGTAGCGTTCGCGCCCCTCGATGGTGTCGGTGATTTTCATGCCGCCCACGGCGGTGGCCACGGTATCCTGGATGTCGGCGATGTTCATGCCGAAGCGCGCGGCGCGGTGGCGGTCGATGCGGATGTCCACGTAGCGCGCCGCCGTGACGCGCTCGGAATAGACCGACACCGTGCCGGGCAGGTCGCGCAGCACGGATTCGATTTCCCGGCCGATGGTGTCGATGGTGACCAGCGAAGGACCGGAAACCTTGACGCCGACGGGCGTGCGGATGCCGGTGGTGAGCATGTCGATGCGCGTCTTGATCGGCGGCAGCAAGGCATTCGACAGGCCCGGGAAATTGACGGCCGCCAGCATTTCCTCGGTGAGTTTCCGGGTCGTCATGCCCGGCCGCCATTCGGAACGCGGCTTCAGCTGGATCGTGGTTTCGAACATGGACAGCGGCGCCGGATCGGTCGCGGTTTCCGCACGGCCGCTTTTGCCGAATACGCTTTGCACCTCGGGAAAGGTCTTGAGTATGCGGTCGGTTTGCTGGAGGAGCTGCTGCGCCTTGCCGGAGGCCAGGCTGGGCAGGGTGGTGGGCATGTATAAAATATCGCCCTCATCCATGTCCGGCATGAACTCGGAGCCGAGCTGGGTCACCGGAACCACGCCCAGCACCACCAGAAACACCGCGCCCCACAGCACCAGCTTGGGCCGTGCCAGCACCCAGTCCAGCATCGGCCGGTAGGCACGGATCAGCCCGCGGTTGACCGGATTTTCCTGTTCGCCGCGGATATGGCCGCGGATGAAATAACCCATGAGCACCGGCACCAGCGTGATCGACAGCGCCGCGGCGGCGGCCATGGCATAGGTCTTGGTGTAGGCCAGCGGCGCGAACAGCCGCCCTTCCTGGGCCTCGAGGGCGAACACCGGAATGAAGCTCAGGGCGATGATGAGCAGCGAATAAAACAGCGGCGCCCCGAGTTCCTCGGTCGCGGTGCGCACGATGTCCCAGCGGTTCGCGTCGGTCACCGGCTGCTTCTCCAGGTGCTTGTGCACGTTCTCGATCATGACGATGGCGGCGTCCACCATGGCGCCGATGGCGATGGCGATGCCGCCGAGCGACATGATGTTGGCGTTAATGCCCTGATGTTTCATGATGATGAAGCTGACGAGAATGCCGATGGGCAGCGTGACCACGACCACCAGCGAGGAACGCAGGTGGAACAGGAACACCAGGCACACGACGGCCACGACGATGAATTCCTCGATCAGCGTTCCGGTGAGGTTGTTGACGGCGTTCTTGATGACCGCCGAGCGGTCATAGGTCGGCACGATCTCCACGCCTTCCGGCAGGCTGCCCTTGAGGGCCTCGATCCTGGCCTTGACGGCGTTGATCGTGGCCAGCGCGTTTTCGCCATGACGCATGACGATGATGCCGCCGGCCACTTCACCCTCGCCGTTCAGGTCGGCGATGCCGCGGCGCATCTCGGGGCCGAGACGGATCTCGGCGACGTCTTTGAGCTGGATCGGCGCGCCGCTGGAGGTCACGCCCAGCGGCACGGCGCGCAGCTCGCTTTTCGCCTGCAAATAGCCGCGCACGCGCACCATGTACTCGGCCTCGGCCATTTCGATGACCGATCCGCCGGTTTCCTGGTTGGCCTTTTCAATGGCGCGCTGCAAATCCATGAGCGTGAGCCGGTAGGCGCGCAGCTTCACCGGGTCCACGATGACCTGGTACTGCTTCACCATGCCGCCCACGGTGGCGACCTCGGCCACGCCCGGGACCGTGCGCAGCTCGTACTTGAGAAACCAGTCCTGCAGCGTGCGCAGTTGCGCCAGATCGTGCCTGCCGCTGCGATCGATCAGCGCGTATTCGTACACCCAGCCGACCCCGGTGGCGTCCGGGCCGAGCGCGGGGCTGGCCCCGCGCGGCAGTCGCGGCAGCACCTGGCTCAGGTACTCGAGCACGCGCGAGCGCGCCCAGTAAAGATCGGTGCCGTCCTTGAACAGCACGTAGACGAAGGATTCGCCGAACTGGGAAAAACCGCGCACGGTGGTGGCGCCCGGCACCGACAGCATGGCGGTGGTGAGCGGATAGGTCACCTGGTCTTCCACCACCTGCGGCGCCTGGCCGGGATAGCTGGTCTGGATGATGACTTGCACGTCGGAAAGATCGGGGATCGCATCCAGCGGCGTGCGCGCGATCGAGAAGATTCCCCAGGCGACCAGAAACGCGGTCAGCAACAGCACCAGGAAACGGTTACTGATGGACCAGCGGATG
This sequence comes from Sulfuricaulis limicola, assembly GCF_002355735.1. Taxonomy (GTDB): domain Bacteria; phylum Pseudomonadota; class Gammaproteobacteria; order Acidiferrobacterales; family Sulfurifustaceae; genus Sulfuricaulis; species Sulfuricaulis limicola. The sequence continues at coordinate 461,843 of NZ_AP014879.1, forward strand.
ATATGGGCGATCATTGGCTGTTCTCCTTAATGGCCCGCGTGCGGATCGGCCGGTGCCGACTCCATGCGCTGGAAGCTGGCGCGCACGCTGGCCTCGGAGTCGATCAGAAATTGCCCCGAAGTCACTACCGTGTCGCCTTCCTTGATGCCCTGGCGGATTTCCACCCAGTCGCCGGATTCCTCGCCCGGGACGACTTCCGCTGGCTGGAACCGGCCGCCACCGAGCGCCAGCACCACCGCGGTGCGCGTGCCGGTGCGGATCAGTGCCTCGCGCGGTACCATGAGTTTCTGGTCGCGCCGGGCCTTGTCCCGGATGACCACGTCGGCGTACATGTTGGGCCGCAGCGCCGCATCCGGATTGATCACGCGAATGCGCGCCTTGAGCGAGCGCGTCCCGATGTCCACGTCGGAGCGCACGCTTTCCACGGTGCCGTTCCATTCACGGCCCGGAAAATCCGGGAAACTGATCACTGCGGGCGAACCGGCCTGCACCCAGGCGGCGTGCTCGAAACTGTCCACCAGCACCAGCAGGACTCCGCCTTCGCGAAACAGGTAGCCGTGCGCCGTGAGGCTGCGCGCCGCCCCGCCGCGCGTGACCTTGTGGGTGCGCACGCCGAAATTCTGGATGAACTCGGGACGGATCGTGACCACCGGCGAGCCGTCGCTGGCGCCGCCCTCGTCCGCGTACACCGGCACCAGGTCCATGTCCATGAACGGCGACGGGCCAGGTTTGTCGCTGCGATAGCCCGGCACCATGGGGTCGGTCCAGTAGAGCACCTTGCGTTCCGTCTTGGCTTCGCCGCCGGCGTCGGCGGGATTCTTGCCGGCATGGATAAAGTACCAGCCTGCGGCGATGCCCAGCACCAGGGCAACGCCGATGATCGCGGTGAGTTTGGTTTTCCGATTCATGACTGTGGTTCTCCGGTGAGATACAGAAGTTCCGCCTGCGCCTTGATCCGGTCCGCGCGCAGGCGCAGGTATTCCAGCTCGGTGTCGAGGGTTTTCATGATGGCCTCGCGGTACTCGGCCTGGTCGCGCGCGAACCCGGCCACGGTGACCTGGGACTCGCGGCGGGTGGCGGGAAGCAGTTCCTGCGCGAAGATTTTTTCGCGCTCGGTCAGCGCGTCGTACTCGGCGCGCATGGAGCTGTACATGACCTCGAGTTCGCGGCGTTTATCCTCGATTTCGTAATGCATGCCGGCTTCCATGGCCTGTTTTTCCGCCAGCCGCCGGTCCTGGCGTTTGTTGCGGAAGACGGGCATGTCGAGCGTCACCATGGCGGTCACCAGGTCCGGCCGCTCCATGCCGTTCGGCATCGGCCGGCGAAAGCCGTAGGAAAGATCGAGCATCCACGCCGGTTTGTATTCCTGGCGCGCCATGTCGACCTCGAGGCGCGCCTGTTCCAGCCCGTACTGGGCCGCGAGCCAGTCAGGGTGGCGGGTGGGATCGAAGGTTTCCGGCACCGCCGGCAGCGGCGGCAACTCGGCGGGCAGCGGCTGATACGCGGCCTCGCCCACCCAGCGCGCCAACTGCGCCTGCAGGCGTGCGGCCTGCGCCCGCAGCATCGGCTCGCGTTCGTGCAGGCGCGCCAGCGCCTGCCGCGACTTGAGCACGGATTGCTGCATTTCCTGTGCGGCACGATAGCGCGCCTCGGAGGCCTCCAGCTGTTTGCGCGCCAGGCGGCGCAGCTCCTCCAGCGTCTTCAGTGACTGTTGCTGGAAATAAAGCTCGATCCAGGTTTCGCGCACCTGGCGCAGCAGATTGCGCCGTTCCATGTCCACGCGCACTTGTTCACGCGAGAGTTCCTTCTCGGCGACCTGGCCCTTGAGCTTGAGCGTGCGGCCCGGCGGAAACGCCTGGCGGATGCCGACCATGGTCATGGTCATGTCTTCCTGGTCGAGCCGGTAGGAATCCGTCGGCACGTTGAGAAAGCCCAGCGTGAGTTGCGGATCGGGCAGCCGGCTCTGGTACACCGCGCGCTCGGCGGCGGCGTCGGCATTGGTGCGGTGATGCTGCAACCACGGCGCGTGTTCCAGCGCCAGGCGCTCGGCCTCGGCCAGGGTCAATTCGGGTCCGGCCAGGACGCTCGATACGGCGGCCAGCTGGATGATCAGAACTCCCGCGAGGCGGGATAAAACGGTGCGAATGAACATAACTCTCTCCTTGCAGTCGTGAACAGAAAACGACGCGCGCCAACGCAGGCGCGGGAGAGAACTACAAGATCAGCGTGAGGTGTTGAATGTGAAGCGGAGGGGCGTGGATGTCGGGAGCGAAGAAATCGGGCCGCGGCGACTGGCCGCTGTCCGCCAGCAGTACCGGAACCGGCAGGGTGACCAGCAATACCGGCGTCATGGCGAAATCGCCGAAGCCGGCCGCGAGCGGCGTGCCGCTGTCGGGCAGCTGGCAGTTAATCATGGTTACCGGTCCGCATCCCGGCATGGCGGCATGTCCGGCGCCGCTATGCTTGGCGTGTTCCGGGCAATGGCTGGGAGCGGGGGTCGGGTCCGGCGTCTGCGCCATGACACAGGGGGCGCCGGCGGCGATCAGCCACAGCACTCCCGCCAGGGCCAGCGTGCCCCGCGCGAGGGTTTTCAGTTCGGTGCGAAACCAGTGCAGCATGGTTAACAGTTTAGCCTCAAGACGAATTGCGGTATACATGGACCGGTCAAATCCCGGATAAATCCCATTGTACGCGGGGACGAAGCAATGAAATTGATATCCATCAATATCGGCCGACCCCGCCCGGTGCCCCACGAGGGCCGGGTGGTGAGCACCGGCATATTCAAGGAACCGGTGGCCGGGCCGGTGCTTTTGCGGCGCCTGAACCTGGACGGCGACGGCCAGGCCGACCTGCGCGTGCACGGGGGCACGGACAAGGCGGTCTACGCCTATCCCTTCGAGCATTATGCCTTCTGGGAGGCCGAGCTGGGGCGAAAGGATTTTGCCCACGGCCAGTTCGGAGAGAATTTCACCATTACCGGCTGGCTGGAAGATGCGGTTTGTATTGGCGATGAGTTCCAGATCGGCGCGGCACGGGTGCAGGTCACCCAGCCGCGCACGCCCTGCTTCAAGCTCGGCATCCGCATGGGCGACGACCAATTCGTCGCGCGCTTCGCCGCGGCCAACCGCACTGGTTTTTATTTGCGCGTGTTGCAGGAGGGAAGGGTAAGCGCGGGCGATGCCATCGAGCGGGTCGTGCACGACGCCGGTTCCATGAGCGTGCGCGATGTGTTCCGGCTGCGGCATGGCCATGGCACGCGCGTGGAGTACGAGCACGCCGCGTGCCTGCAGGCGCTGTCACCGAGTTGGCGCGCGGTTTTTGAGAAGAGGCTGAAGGAATAACTGTAGGGCGCAATAAGCGCAGCGCATTGCGCCGGATGGAGCTTACATTCGGCGCATTATGGCTGTCGCCTAATGCGCCCTACGGGCTACGCGTGCTGAGAAATCATGGATCGTCATTCCGGCGCAAGCCGGAATCCAGTTTATTAAGGTTTTAATTTAATATACTGGACACCGGCTTTCGCCGGTGTGACGAACAACTAAAAGGGCAGTGCAATACCCGGCCGCACGGAAAGCATCAACTCGCGAAAACGCTTCTGAATCCGCTCCAGCGCGTCCTTGTTATCCCCCTCGAAACGCAACACCAGCACCGGCGTGGTGTTGGAGGCGCGCACCAGGCCGAAGCCGTCAGGAAAATCCACGCGCAGGCCGTCGATGGTCGTGACTTTGGCGTCCGGGAACTGCGCACGCTGCACCAGTTCCTTGATGACGGTGAAATGCTCGCCCTCGGCGAACTTGAGGTTCAATTCCGGCGTGTTCACCGTGTTGGGCAGGGAGGCGAAGATTGCCTGCGTCGGGCGGGTGTCGCGCGACAGCAGTTCCAGCAGGCGTGCGGCGGTGTAGAGGCCGTCGTCGAAGCCGTACCAGCGTTCCTTGAAAAAGATGTGACCACTCATTTCGCCAGCGAGCAGCGCGCCGGATTCCCGGAGCTTGGCCTTGATGAACGAATGCCCGGTTTTCCACATGGTGGGCTTGCCGCCGGCCTTGCGGATTTCGGCGTCGAGCGTGCGCGAGCATTTGACGTCGTAGATGATCTCGCCGCCCGGTTGGCGCGACAGCACATCGCGCGCGTACAGGATCATCTGACGATCGGCCCAGATCACGTGGCCGTCGGGCGCAATCACGCCGAGGCGGTCGCCGTCGCCGTCGAAGGCCAGCCCCACGTCATAGCCGCCCTTTTTGATTTCAGCGATCAGGTCTTCGAGATTTTCCGGCTTGCTCGGATCGGGGTGGTGATTGGGAAAGGTGCCATCGATTTTGCAGAAGAGTTCGGTGACCTGGCAGCCGAGGCGCTTGAGCAATTGCGGCGCCATTTCACCGGCCACGCCGTTGCCGCAATCCACGGCCACGCGCATCGGGCGCGCCAGTTTGACGTCGCCGGCCACGCGGTCGATGTAGGCGGCGCGCACGTCGGCCTGCGAGACCGTTCCCTGGCCGGTGGCGATATTCTTATCGAGTATCCGGGCGCGCAGCTTCTGGATCAGGTCGCCCGAGAGCGTGACGCCGCCGATGACCATCTTGAGGCCGTTGTAGTCGGGCGGATTGTGGCTGCCGGTGACAGCCACGCCCGAGCCGGCGCCGAGATACTGGATGGCGAAATACACCACCGGGGTCGGCACCATGCCGACGTCCACCACGTCGCAGCCGCTGCGGGCGATGCCGCGCGCCAGCGCCGCCGACAGTTCCGGGCCGGACAGACGCCCGTCACGCCCGATGACGAAGCGCTTCTGGTTCTGAGCCAGCGCCTCGCTGCCCAGCGCCTGGCCGACCAGCTCCACGATGGCCGGCGTCAGTGTCTTGCCGACAATGCCGCGGATGTCGTAGGCCTTGAAGATTTCCGGGGGAAGGGCGTGAGTCGCCGCGACGGCGGCGGGATCGGACTTTGGCATGGTTTGGTATTCTGGATTGGATGCTTCGGCCGGGCAGTTTACCGCATCCATTCCTCTCAGGCGAGGCGAGCCCACGCGATGCAACAAAAGCCGCGTCAGCTGGACATGATCTGCTTTTTCGCGGGCAGGCCGGCGACGGGGTCGTAGATTTTAGTGAGGTTGCGGCCGGCCTCTTTGGCCTGGAACAGCGCCTGGTCGGCGCGCCACAGCACGTCATCCGGTTTGGCGTCCTTGTCATGCATGGCGCTCAGGCCGCCGGTCCAGCGTAGTTGGTGGATCACGCCCTTGGGCAGAGAGATTTCACGCGGCAACTGCCGGCGCAGGCGTTCGGCAAAATTCCTGGCCTTGTCCAGCGAGGCATAGGTATAGATGATGCAGAATTCGTCGCCGCCGAGGCGAACCAGCACGTCGGTCTGGCGCACCACCTTGCGCAACGCGTTGGCGAAGCCGACGATGAGCGCGTCGCCGGCGTCGTGGCCGTGTTTGTCGTTGACCTGCTTGAAGTGATCCATGTCGATGATCAACACGGACGAGGGGCCGTTGGATTTGGAGGCGTCGAACAGCTCCTTGAGCCGCGCCTCGAAATGGCGCCGGTTGCCAAGCTGCGAGAGGTGATCCATCAGCCCCATGTCCTTGAGTTTTTCCTTCTCCTTCATCAGCCTTTGCCCGCGGTCGCGCAGGTAATCGAAGATCTCGGAAAACTCCCGCAGCGCCATCGGATACTCCACGCGCACGCTGCCCTCGCGCAGATCGCGGAACATGCGAATCAGGGAATGGATGTCGTGACGCACCGCATGCAGGGTCCGGCTGTAGAGCCGGAACAGCACGACGAAAATGGCGACAAAGCCGGCAAGGATCACGGCAAGGTAATAAACCCGGTTGCCGGACAGGATCCGGAACGGCATCTCCGGCGACTGGTATATCAGCGTCCACTGGCCGAGTCCGAGCATGCTGGCCACGATGGTGGCATTGGCGCCGGAGACCTTTCCGGATGTCAGTACCGTTTGCGTCGCTCCTCCCGCCGCCTGCTGTTGCAGTTCCATGTAGGCGTTTTCCGGTCGCGACTGCTCGAGAATGGCCTGCAACGGCGCGCGCGTGAAACCCGCCAGCAGGTAACCGACCGGATTACGGCTCTCGTCCCGGACCGGCACTGCCAGGCCATAGTGCCTGGTGGGTGAGTCCACGGAATGAAATTCCGGAACCGCCGGTGCGTTCGTGCCGGCCATGCGCCGGACGTAGTCGAGACAAGCCTGGTCGAGTTCTTCGGTGGCGGAGAACGCGCCGAGGCTGTTGCGCGGCAACAGGTGGACCGACGCGGCGCCGGCCAGCTGGGATTTGATCTCCTCCTGTTTGCGCGAACGCTCCAGCGGCGTGCCGCGCTGCAGCAACGTGGCGAGGCCGGGCTGCTGCGCGATTTTTTCCAGCGCTTCGCGCTGTTGCGCCACAAGTTCATTGATCCGCTTGCTGGCGTCGCCCGCGACCTGCGACGCGCGCTCGTGATACGACGCCTGCTGCACGTCGCGCAGGACGAGGAAGCCGGCATAGCCGATGGCGGCGAAGCACAGCAGCAGGATCAGAAACACCTGAAGATGAATGCGTGTCAGCGACCGGGCCATGGACGTTGCGGGCTTGTCGTTGCCGGTTCAAGCCGAAGCGGCGGGGGAAAACATTCCTGATTCATGACTATAAAGATAGGGGACGCCGGTGCCAGCGGCCAGTCGGGCGGTCCGGCGTCCGACCCGTGGTGATAAACCGCGGATGCGCGCGGTGGAAGACGGGACTATTTCCGGCCGGAGTGGCCGAAACCGCCCGCACCGCGCCGGCTTTCCTCGAACTCCTGGACCACGCTGAATTGCGCCTGCACCACCGGCACGAACACCATCTGGGCGATGCGGTCACCGGGCTCGATGGTGAACGGCGCCTGGCCGCGGTTCCACACCGAAATGAATATCTGCCCCTGGTAATCCGAATCGATGAGTCCCACGAGATTCCCGAGCACGATGCCGTGCTTGTGTCCCAGCCCCGAGCGCGGCAGCAGCACCGCGGCGAGATTGGCCTCGCCGATGTGAATCGCGATCCCCGAGGGGATGAGGTGCGTCTCACCGGGCGCGATATGCAGGTGCTCATCAAGGCAGGCGTAAAGATCCATGCCCGCGGAGCCGTGCGTGGCGTAGTTCGGCAGCGGAAATTCCGCGCCGATGCGCTTGTCGAGGATTTTCACTTCCACTTTCCGCATCAGGGTCTCCGTAACGTATGTACCTTGGCCGTGTGTTTGGCGCGGTATCTTGTGGCGATGTGGCGGATGAGCGCGCGCGCGAGCTTCGCCTTCGGCTGCATTGGCAGCTCGGTGACGGCCCCGGGCTCGACCAGCAGCAGGCTGTTTTCATCCGTCCCGAATCCGATATCCGCGCCCACGCGGTTGGCGGCGACCAGATCGAGCTTTTTGGCCTCCAGTTTCTGGCGCGCATGCTGTTCGAGATTTTCCGTTTCGGCCGCGAAACCGACGGTGAACGGCGCTGGCTTGCGCGCCGCTACGCTGGCCAGGATGTCGGGGGTGCGCTCCAGTTCCAGCGTCATTTTTTCCAGCGTCTTTTTTATTTTCCCGTCTGCTGCCCGCACGGGACGGTAATCGGCGACCGCGGCCACGCCGATAAAAATATCGGCGTCGACGATATGGGTGTGCACGGCGTCGTGCATCTCCTGCGTGCTTTCCACGCGCAGCGTACGCACCCGCTCGGGGTCGGGCAGGGCGGTGGGACCGGAGATCAGTGTGACCTTCGCGCCGGCCTCCATGGCTGCTGTCGCGACGGCATAACCCATCTTGCCGGAGCTGCGATTGGTCAGCCCGCGTACCGGGTCGATGGCTTCCCAGGTGGGACCGGCGGTGACAACCACGGTGAGCCCGTCGAACTCGCCGCTGGCGAACAGATCGGAAACCATCACCACCAGATCAGTTGGCTCCAGCATGCGGCCGGGTCCGACTTCACCGCAGGCCTGCGAGCCTTCCGCCGGCCCGAAAATCCTGACGCAATTTTTTTTGAGCGTCGCCAGGTTGGTCTGCGTCGCGGCATTGCTCCACATCTGCTGGTTCATGGCGGGTGCGATGGCCACGGGCGATTCGGTCGCGAGGCAGACCGCGCTCAGGAGATCGTCGGCGCGGCCCTGCGCCAGGCGCGCCATGAAATTGGCGCTGGCCGGTGCCACCAGCACCGCGTCGGCCCAGCGCGCGAGTTCGATGTGACCCATGCCCGCCTCGGCATCGGTGTCGAGGAGGTGCTGATAGACCGGATGGCCGCTCACCGCCTGAAGGGTTAAGGCTGTGATGAACTCCGCCGCCCCGGCGGTCAGGATGACGCGCACCTCGGCGCCGGCCTCGCGCAGGCGCCGCACCGTGTCGGCGCTTTTATACGCGGCGATGCCGCCGGTGACGCCGAGCAGGATGCGTTTATTAGTAAGTGTACTCATATGTTAAAGTGTACTTGCCCAAGGAGACGGGAACAAATGGGGGCCAAAAAAACCAAAAAAAGCCCGATGGTCATCAGCCAATGGCCGGAACACGAGCGCCCGCGCGAAAAGCTGCTGCATCGCGGAGCGGGGGTGCTTTCGGATGCCGAACTGCTGGCCATTTTCATCCGCACCGGCGTGCCCGGCAAAACCGCCGTGGACGTGGCGCGCGAACTGCTCGGTCGCTATGGCGGCCTGCGTGAAATGCTGGCCGCCAGCCCGGAGGAATTGTGCGAGACGCCGGGACTGGGCGAGGCCAAGTACGTGCAGCTGCAGGCGGGCCTGGAACTGGGCCGGCGCTTTCTGGCCGAGAAACTCAAGCGCGAGGTCACGCTGGGTTCGACCCGGGAGACCCGGGAATTCCTCCAGGCACAGTTGCGCGACCGCAAGAACGAGGTGTTCTGCGTCCTGTTTCTGGACAACCGCCACCGGGTGCTGGTCTTCGAGGAACTGTTTCAGGGCACCCTCAATGGCACGGCGGTCTATCCTCGGGAGATCGTGAAACGGGCGCTGCGGCACAACGCCGCCGCCGTGATCCTGGTCCACAACCACCCCTCGGGGGTGGCCGAGCCCAGCCGGGCGGACGAACTCCTGACCAACCGACTCAAGGAAGCGTTGTCCCTTGTGGATATCCGGTTGCTGGACCATTTGGTGGTGGGGGATGGCGAAACAGTGTCTTTCAGCGAGAGAGGTCTGATATAGGCATTTCTGTTAAATCAGAGGGGTCCCTGGGCCCTACCATGCACCCGTCTTTTCTGATATAAATGCCGGCCTTTCCGGGGTTCCGGACGATTGTTTTAGGGAGATTTTCGATGTCGAGAGTATGCCAGGTGACGGGAAAACGCGTGCGCGTGGGCAATAACGTGTCCCATGCCAACAACAAGACCCGCCGCCGTTTTCTGCCGAATCTGCAAAACCGCCGGCTGTGGGTGGAGAGCGAGAAACGCTGGATCACGCTGCGCCTGTCCAGCAACGGGCTGCGCACCATCGACAAGAAAGGCATAGACACCGTGCTGGCCGAGATGCGCGCCCGCGGCGAGAAGGTATAACACCATGGCAAAATCAGCACGTGAGAAGATCAAGCTGGTCTCCAGCGCCGGGACCGGTCATTACTACACCACGACCAAGAACAAGCGCACCACCCCGGACAAGCTCGAATTCAAGAAGTACGATCCGGTGGTCCGCAAGCACGTGGCCTACAAGGAAGCCAAGATCAAGTAGTACGTTCCATGTCCGACCTGCCTTATCACCAAAGCCCGGCCCTGCCGGGCTTTGTTTTTTCCGCTATCCTTATGGGAGGGCAGTAACGGTATGACCCGTCCGGGGCGCGGCGGTGTCACTATGTACAAGCCCCGAATTTTCTGACATAAATACCGGCGGTAACGCACGAGGAGTTAGGGAAGGCACGCTGTGTATGCATTGAATCAGCAAGTCTTGAGGACCGATGCCTCCGGGATGCCGCTCGAATGGATCGACTTCAAAGAGGCCGTCAGGGTCTATCACCTGGGTCAGGTGGCCTATACCTGCGGGGTGCCGCTGTACCAGATCCGCGGCGGCTACAACGCCATCTCCGGCAAGCGCTCCATCCTCGAAATCAACTCCATCATCGCCACCCACGGTGACAGTCACGCGGTCCTGAAGGCGCGTGCGCATTACGTCCCGCCGCTCAACAACCAGACGCTGTTCGCCCGCGACGCGCACCTGTGCCTGTATTGCGGCGAGCAGTTTTCCTCCCGCGGCCTGTCGCGCGACCACGTCGTCCCGCTGAGCGTGGGCGGCAAGGACACCTGGAACAACGTCGTTACCGCCTGCAAGCGCTGCAACAACCACAAGGCCGGCCGCTCGCCGGAACAGGCCGGACTGGAACTGCTGGCGGTGCCGTTCACGCCGACCCATGCCGAATACATTTACCTGCAGGGCAAGCGGATTCTGGCGGACCAGATGCAATTTCTGCTGGCGCACTTCCCGCGCCACAGCCCGCTGCACAAGCGCCTGGCCAGACCGGCCTGACCTGGGGATAAAATCATCGCCAACAAAAAAGCCCGCAACGTGCGGGCTTTTTTGTTGGTACAAGTGAGTTATCAGGCCGGAGCCGGCGCCAGTGTATAGGTGCGCAGTTTCTGCGAGAAATTACGCAGCGCCTCGATGCCGGTGGCCTCGGCCTCGCGGCACCATTCCTGCAGTGCCTGGATCAGGTGCTCCTGGGTCGTGGCGCGGCGGTTCCAGATGCCCACCAGCTTCTGCTTCATCGCGTATACCGTCTTGAGCCGGTCGTTGAGCTCCAGCGCCCGCAGCAGCAACTGGTGCCTGGGTTCATCCAGTTGCGCCGCTTCGCGCACCATCAGCCGGCGCGCACGCTTGAGCAGCGTCCACGATTCGCGGTCGGCGCGGCCGATCTTCTTCAGTTCCTCGCGATGCACGTTACGCATGACCTCGCGTGCGAATTGCGACATGACCAGGAAACGTCCCGTGATCACGGCCCGCACGGTGTCGAGATCGATGTGCTGCTTGGCGGAATCGCAGGTGAGCTCCGGCGGAATCTTCTTGACGCGCGCGAGCCCGACGGTCTGCATCAGCTTGATGTACAGCCAGCCGATGTCGAATTCCCACCACTTGGAGGAAAACTTGGCGGAACTCCCGAAGGTGTGATGATTGTTGTGCAGCTCCTCGCCGCCGATGAGAATGCCCCACGGGACGATGTTGGTGCTGGTGTCGGTGACTTCGTAATTGCGGTAGCCCCAGTAATGGCCAACGCCGTTGATGACGCCGGCGGCGAAGATCGGAATCCAGGCCATTTGCACCGCCCAGATCGTGATGCCGAGGGGGCCGAACAGCGCCAGGTCGATGATGAACATCAGGGCGATGCCCTTGCCGCTGTGACGCGTGTAAACATGGCGCTCCAGCCAGTCGTCCGGCGTGCCATGGCCGTACTTCTCCATGGTTTCGCCGTTCTCCGATTCCTTGCGATAGAGCTCCGCGCCCTGCCACATCACCTTGCGGATGCCGTACTGCCGCGGACTGTGCGGATCCTCCGGCGTTTCCACCTTGGCGTGGTGTTTGCGGTGGATGGCGGCCCATTCCCTGGTGACCATGCCGGTGGTGAGCCACAGCCAGAAGCGGAAGAAGTGACTGACGACGGGATGCAGATCAAGCGCCCGATGGGCCTGGTGACGGTGCAGATAGAGGGTGACAGCGACGATCGTGATGTGAGTCAGGACAAGTGCGGCGATGATGTATCCCCACCATGGGAGAGTAATCAATCCTTCGAGCATTCGTTAAAACCTCGTTTCATTAAGCGGTATGTTGTGCAAGTATACTCGAAACAGGCACTTTCCGCGCGTTATCGCGCGAAATAGCCGATAATCGCGCCCACAAACGAGAAAAATCATGCCGGCACCGAAAACTCCCGCCTTGACCACGGATATCATCATCGAGCTCAGGGACCGTCCGGATGTCCCGATTGTGCTGATCCGGCGCAAGAACCCGCCGCATGGCTGGGCATTGCCCGGCGGTTTCGTGGATATCGGCGAAACCCTGGAACACGCCGCCGTGCGCGAGGCCGAGGAGGAAACGGCGCTGCGCGTGACGCTCAAGCTGTTGCTGGGATGTTATTCCGATCCGGCCCGCGACCCGCGCGCACACACGGTCACGATGGCTTATGTCGCCGAAGCCGAAGGCGACCCGCGCGCGCAGGACGACGCCGCGGGTGTGGCGATATTCAGCCCGGAGGCTTTGCCGGCGCCGCTCGTTTTCGACCACGAGCGGATCCTGCGCGATTACCTGGCGTGGCGCCAGCGGGGAGTGGTGCCGCCCCCGGAAAATCCCTGATGTAGACTTCGCGTTGCGGGAACGGGAAGGTTATGCCCGCGGTTTTGAAATCTTTCCAGATCAGTTGTAACAGATCGGAGCGCACGTCGGCACCGCGTTCGGGGTCTTCGATCCACACCAGCAATTCCAGATTCACACCATTATCCCCGAAACCGGCCAGCACGGCGGCGGGCGCTGGATCCTTCAGCACGCGATCATGTTCCAGCGCAATGCGCGTGAGGCGCCCGATGGCGTGGTCAGGATCGTCCTCATAGCTGATCTGCACGGGTAAGCGCAAACGGATATGACGATCGCCCTCGTACGACCAGTTGGTGATATCGGAGGTCATGAGGTTTTCGTTGGGCACCAGGATGTCGAGGCCGTCGCGCGTGCGGATCACGATGTGACGCGTGTGCAGCGCCCTGACCGTGCCGAAGGTGTTGCCGAAACTGATGACATCGCCCGGGCGGATCGAGCCCTCGAAGGCGAGAATGAAACCGCTGACGAAGTTGCTGACCACGCGCTGCAACCCGAGGCCGATGCCCACGCCGAGCGCGCCGCCGAACACGGCGAAGGCCGTGATGTCGATGCCCGCCGTCACCATAGCGGCGAGCACGGCGAGTGTGAGCAGCAGGAACTTGATGAGTTTCGACAGCGCGATTTTCATGCCGTCTTCCAGCGTGCGGCTGCGTTCCACCCGGTTGCGGATCACATTGGCCAGCCACAACGCCACCAGCAGCAGGAAGGCGATGGACAGGGCGAAGCTCAGGACATTGAGCAGGGAAACGCGCACCGTGCCGAAGGTGAGCGCGTATTCATCCAGCAGTTGTTCGGCCCAGGGCAGCCAGCCGAGGATGTGCAGCGCCACCAGCGTCCAGATGGTCACCGTGAGCACGCCCTCCCAGGCCTTGAGCGGCCCGCCGGGGCTGAAGCTGTGGCGCAACACGAACACGCCCATGCGGATCAGCGCCAGCGCCCCGGCCAGGATCATGGCCGGCCGCAGCAGGTTGGTGTCCCAGCCGTGCCGGCGCAGGATGGCTCCCGCCGCCAGCAGCCACAACCACAGCAGCAGCGGCACCAGCGCCAGCGCCCCGGAGCGCACCGCGGTGCGGCTTACGCCCTCGATGACGCCGGGACGGATGAGGGATTGCAGGCGCGGCAGCAGCCAGTGGGCGATCAGCTTGGCGACCAGGAATCCGGCGAGAAAAACGCCGATCTGCAGCCAGGTGGAGGGCGAATTCAGGAAATCCCGGACAGCCTCGCTCGAGGGCAGGACAACAAGCAGTTCATCCATGGATCATGCCGGGCTCAGGCGCGGGGAGGGCGCCGGGTGGCGTCTAGAATAACGAGTCGCCGGAACAAAAAAAAGCCCGCGATGCGTTGCGGGCCGGAGGAGAGAGACGGTGTCAGGCGTCAGGGTTTTACGTAGGAGAAACCCTGGGACTGCAAGTAGGCGATCTCGGCCACGCCGCTCGGAACGATGTCCTGCTCGGTGGTATCGTAGAGATCGGTTTTGTAGTTGATCTTCTTGGCCTTCAGGGTATTGGCGCAGACGTTGAAATGCACGCCCTGGCGCTTGAGGTTGGCCACCTTATCCTGCATGTCCGGGTCCTTGTTCGCCAGCTGCAGCAGGGCCAGCCCCGGGCCGTGCATGACCACCCGCAGGTCGATATTTTCCTTGCCCACGGCGTTGATGTGATTCTGGATGTTGCCTAGGGCGGCCTTGAGCGTTTTTTCGTCATCCATGTTGATGTGGTAGGCGACCTTCTGTTTGCCATAGTTTTCCGCATAAGCCGCACCCAGGCCGCCGAGACTGAGTACGGACATCAGCAACAAAGCCAGAAATTTTTTCATATGCATTCTCCCGACGTAGATGGTTGTGAGTGAACTAGACCTGGATATAGGCCCATCCCTGGTTTTGGCGGCGCATGATCTGCGCCACGCCAGAGTCGATGATGACCACGCCCGGCAGCAGCTTAGCCTGCAGCCCGAGCTCCTGCTGGATGCGCTCGATGGTGTTCTGGCAGGCGACGAAGGTCAGGTTGTGGTATTCCTTCTGCATGCGCTGGATGCGATCGGCGTACGGCGAGATGCCGGCCATCAGCAGGCTCAGCCCGCCGCCGTTGGTGATGACCTCGACGCGCGCCTTCTGGTTGGTCTGGCGGTAGAACTTCATCAGGTTCTCTACTTCGTCCAGCACGGTTTTGAGGTGTTCCGGGCTGCCTTCGCTCACGTGGAACAGCACCTTGGCCGGATCTTCCGCCGCCGGGCTCGCCTGCGCGATGGCGGCATTGTCCGGCGCGCGCGACGCCGGGTTCAGGAACCAGCCGCCCAGACCGCCGACGACGAGCGCGAGCCCGGCGGCGATGGCGGTGGAGCACTTGCGTCCGGTGGCGACGGCGGACGTGCCACACGCGGGCGCGGGCACGTTGCGGTAGGCCAGTCCCACCAGGTCGCGCACCTTGCGCAGTTCGCACACCTGGCGATTGAGCGTCTCGTCGTCGCCGAGGCGCGCGTAGGCCTGCGCCTTCTCGTCCGGCGTCAGCTCGTCATCGACGAAGGCGTTGATGAATTCCTCAGAAAACTTCTGTTCCTTGTTCATTTGATTCTCCGGATTTTGGTTTCTTCCGCAGCGAGCTTCGGCGCCAGTTCGCCCAGCAGGTCCTTGAGGGCGTAACGCGCGCGGCACAGGCGGCTCATGACGGTGCCGATCGGCACATTCAGGATCTGGGCCACTTCCAGATAGCTCAGTCCCTGGATGTCCACCAGCGTGACAACCTGGCGCTGTCCCTCTGCCAGCCGGGCGATGGCCGCCCTGACCTTGAGGACGATCTCCTGCTCGCTGCTCTCCTTCTCCGGGGTGGATTCATGCGTTAGTGTGTTTTCGTCTATTTCTTCCGCCGAACGCAGACGGCGGAAGTGATCGTGGTAACAATTCGCGAGGATGCTGTACAACCAGGCGTCGCCGGCGTTCGGATCGCGCAGCTGTCCCGACTTTTTCAGCGCCTTGGCCAGGGTTTCCTGCACCAGATCGTCCGCCAGCGCGGCGTTATGGGTCCAGGCGTAGGCGATGCGGTAAAGCCGCTGGCGATGCTGCTCCAGCTTCAGCCTGGCCTCGCGTGTGCGGCCCAGAAAATTAAAGACATCCATATGTATAGTCAGGCTTGTGTTGAGGGCCGGGATATTATGTCTATTGACGAGAGGTTAGGGCGGTTTATTCCTTGGCGGCGGGAAAACCCGCCTGAAAACAGGTGAATTAGCCGGTTTCCGGTACATTATGAGAGGCGGTTTCGGGGCGGGTCAGCCCCTGCTCCGGGCGCTCTTCCCCGTCCAATCGCACCCGTCCCCCCGCGACCGCCAGGCGCCCGGCCAGGAACCAGCCGATCGCCAGCGGGTAAATCCGGTGTTCTTCCGCGAGCACGCGCTCGGCCAGGATGTCAGGCGTGTCGCCCGGCAATACCGGCACCGCCGCCTGGACGATGACCGGCCCGCCGTCAACTTCGTGGGTGACGAAATGCACGCTGGCGCCATGAAATTTCGCGCCGCTTTGCAGCGCGCGGGCGTGGGTATCCAGCCCCGGAAACGCCGGCAACAGGGAAGGGTGGATGTTGATCAGGCGTCCGGCGTAATGATCGATGAAATTCGGGCCGAGGATGCGCATGAAGCCGGCCAGCACCACCAGCCGCGGTTGGCAGGCGTCGATGCGTTGTATCAGCGCCCGGTCGAACTGTTCGCGCGCGGGGAAATCACGATGACTGATCACGTGCACTGCAATGCCGGCGGTGCGCGCCCGCGCCAGCGCCGGGGCGCCGGGTTCGTTGCTGATGACGGCGCGGATCCCGGCCGGGAGGCGGCCGTCGCGTACGGCGTCGATGAGGGCCTGCAGGTTGCTGCCGCGGCCCGAGACCAGGACCACGATGCCGTCGCGGGTTTCGTTCATAAAAACCAGGTTCTGGAAAGAACGCGGAGTACGCAGAGGCGCAGAGAATTCAGAAGGCTGGTTTCCATGATTTAAAAACTTTGCGTCCTCCGCGCCTCTGCGACCTCTGCGGAATTTCCAGAGCGTCGTTGTGAGAAAAGTCTCTGAAAAGAACGCGGAGCGCGCCGTGCCCTTATTTAAGGATCACGACCTGATCTTCTCCCGGATGGGTCTCGATGTGGCCGATGATGGCGGCGGTCTCGCCGGCGGCGGCCAGCAGCTTGAGCGCCTTCTCGGCATCCGCCGCGTCCAGCGCCAGCACCATGCCCACGCCGCAATTGAAGGTGCGATACATCTCGAAGTCCTCGATGCCGCCCATCTCCTGCAGCCAGTCGAAGATGACGGGACGTTTCCAGGCGCGCGCGTCGATGACGGCGCGCACGCCCGCCGGCAGCACGCGCGGGACGTTGCCGGGCAGGCCGCCGCCGGTGATGTGCGCCGCGGCGTGCACCGGCAGTTCGCGCATCAATGCGAGCAGCGGCTTCACGTAAATGCGCGTCGGCGCCATCAGCACTTCTCCCAGCGGACGGCTGCCGAGGAGCTGGTCGAGTCTGACCTTGCGCACCTCGATGATCTTGCGGATGAGCGAGTAGCCGTTCGAGTGCGGGCCGCTGGAGGCGATGCCGATGAGGGTGTCGTTGGCCTTGACCGCCGACCCGTCGATGATTTTCGATTTTTCCACCACGCCCACGGTGAAGCCGGCGAGATCGTAGTCGCCCTTGCCGTACATGCCCGGCATCTCCGCGGTTTCACCGCCGACGAGCGCGCAGCCGGCCTGGCGGCAGCCCTCGCCGATACCCCGGATCACCTGCTCGGCCACGGCGTTGTCGAGCTTGCCGGTGGCGAAGTAGTCGAGGAAGAACATCGGCTCGGCGCCCTGCACAATGAGGTCGTTGACGCACATCGCCACCAGGTCGATGCCGATGGTATCGTGGTGTTTGAGCTCGATGGCGAGCTTGAGCTTGGTGCCGACGCCGTCGGTGCTCGAGACCAGCACCGGCTCGCGGTACTGGCCCGGCGGAATCTCGAACAGCGCGCCGAAACCGCCGACGCCCGCCAGCACACCGGGGCGCCGGGTCGCGCTCGCAATCGGACGGATGGCCTCGACCAGCGCATCGCCGGCGTCGATGTCCACGCCGGCATCGCGATAGCTGAGGGAAACGCGCTGTTTGCTCACGTCGGGCTCCGGGAAGCGTCAGGGATGCGTATGGTAGGGCGTGGCGCTGCTGGCGTAAACCGCCCGCATGCCTCGCAAAATGCCCGGAAAAATGTGGCCCTGACCTGTGCGTCCTGCCATTATAATGGCGCCCGGCGATACCCGGCATGGCCCGGCCTCGACTCTGACAACACGAAAAAACCGATGCTAAGCATCTCCCAACTGCCTAACCTGATTACGATTTCACGCATCGCCCTGGCGCCGGTGCTGATCCTGCTCCTGAAGGATGAGGAGTACGCCGCCTCGCTGGCGGTATTCGTCATCGCCGGCGTGTCCGACGGCCTCGATGGTTTCATCGCCAAGCGTTTCCATTGCGAGAGCCGTCTGGGCTCCATCCTCGACCCGATGGCCGACAAGACCCTGCTGGTGAGCAGCTACGTGATGCTCATGGTGCTGAACCATGTGCCGTTCTGGCTCATGCTGACGGTGGCGTTCCGCGACCTGCTGATCGTGGGCGGCTATCTGGTTTACACCTCCATGGTCGGGCCGGTGCAGATGCGCCCGAGCTGGTTGAGCAAGCTCAACACCTTCATGCAGATTGCGCTGGTTTTCGTGATTCTGGTGCAGCAGGCATTTCAGCTGATCTATCCGCTGGTGGTGGATGCGCTGATTTACGCGGTGTTGCTGACCACGGTGGCCAGTGGCGTGCACTATCTCTGGACCTGGCTGGTGATGAAGGAGCTCGAACCCGTGAAGCAACGCCATGACTGATACCCGCCCGGTTTTTCAATTGGCCCTCATTGCCGCCGCTGCCTGGCTGGTTTACCTGCTGGCGCCGATCCTGACGCCGTTCCTGGTCAGCGGCCTGCTGGCCTATCTCGGCAATCCCGTGGTCAACCGCCTGGCGCGCTGGCACTTCCCGCGGCCGCTGGCGGTGGCGCTGGTGTTCCTGGTGTTCGTGCTGTTGCTGGCGCTGCTGCTGTTCTTGCTGATCCCGGCCATCCAGACCCAGGTGCGTTCCTTCATCACCAAGGTGCCGCTTTATTTCGACTGGCTGCAAAACACCGCGCTGCCCTGGGTGCAGGCGATGCTCGGCGTCGAACTGAAGGTGAACGTGGCGGCGATCCGCGAGGCGATGCTCGGTCACTGGGGTGAGGTGGGCGACTGGGTGACGGGCATTTTCCTTTATGTCGCCAAGTCCGGCTTGAACCTGGTCGGCTGGGTCGCCAGCGCCATGCTGGTGCCGGTGGTCACGTTTTACCTGTTGCTGGACTGGGACAAATTGCCGGCGCGCGTATTGGCCCTGTTGCCGCCGCCACAACACGTGAAGGCAACACTGCTCGCGCGCGAAACCGATGAAGTGCTGGGCAGTTTTCTGCGCGGGCAGCTGCTGGTGATGCTGTCGCTCGCCACGATTTACTCGGTGGGCCTGACGCTGGTCGGGCTCGATCTGGCGCTGCTCATCGGCATCCTGACGGGGCTGTTGAGCTTCGTGCCCTATCTCGGCTTCATCACCGGCCTGCTGGCGGCGGTCATCGCGGCCTGGGTGCAATTCCATGACGTCATGCTGTTGCTGGGCGTCGGCGCCGTGTTTCTCGTCGGACAGGTGCTGGAAAGTTTCTGGCTCACGCCCAAACTGGTGGGCAACCGCATCGGCCTGCATCCGGTAGCGGTGATCTTCGCCATCATGGCCGGCGGACAGCTGTTCGGCTTCACCGGCGTCCTGCTGGCGCTGCCGGCGGCGGCGGTGCTCAAGGTCTGGTTGCGGCACCTGCGCGAATTTTATTTCGGCGGCGCCGCGGACCGGCCGGTGCGCAAACGCCGCGCGCTGCGCCGCCCCCCGCCGTGAGCCGGCAGCTCGCGCTCAACCTGCGCCTGAAAGACGCCTCGTCCTTCGGCAATTTCCTGGCCGGTCCCAACCGCGAGGCGCTGGAACAGCTGCGCGCCGCCGTGGTGCAGGCGGCGACGCAGGCAGCTACCAAACCGGCGATGATTTATCTGTGGGGCGCGGAAGGCGTGGGCAAGACCCATCTGTTGCAGGCCGCCTGCCGGCTGGCGCAGGAGCTCGGCATTGCGCCGGTGTATATTCCGCTGGCTGATGCCGCGCTGGGGCCGTCGCTGCTGGAAGGCCTCGAGGAAACGCCGCTGGTGTGTCTCGATGACGTCGAGCGTGTCGCCGGCCGCGCGGAGTGGGAGGCGGCGTTGTTCAGCCTGGTCGAGCGCCGGCGCAGTACCGGGGGCATGCTGGCGGTGGCTGCCTCCGCGCCACCCGATCGCCTCGGCCTGAAGCTGCCGGATCTCGCGAGCCGCCTCGCCTGGGGCACGACCTACGCCATGCAGCCGCTCAGCGACACGCAGAAACGGGAAGCCGTGCAGCTGTGCGCGCGGCACCGCGGTTTCGAGATGCCGGAGGACGTGGCGAGCTATATCCTCAGCCGCTATCCGCGCGATCTGCCTTCGCTGTTCGAACTGCTGGATCGTATCGACGAAGCCTCGCTCACCCGGCAGCGCCGTGTCACGATTCCCTTCCTGCGCGAACTCGAGGCCATGCGTTACGACCACGCCGGGATCGAAAACAAATCCTGAACCGAGCCGATAGGTGGAAGTGCCGGCTGCCTCGCGCCATGGATAGCCCGCTGAAATCAGCCTGTTAGCGCTACCCGACGTTTATTTGATCTGCGTCTTGGTATTTCCCGGCCGTGGCGTATAGTTTGTATATAAGAGTTTTCTTATATACGGAGGCGCCCATGAATACCGGGGATAAACAGGCACTCGCCGAGCAGGCCTATCAAAAAGCCCTGCGCTACGAACTGGACTACGGTTGCTGCCCGCAATGCGTGCTGGCGGTGATCCAGGAAACCGTCGGTATCGTCGATGACAACACCATCAAGGCCAGCCACGGGCTTTCCGGCGGCGGCGGGCTGATGGGACAGGGGGCCTGCGGCGCCCTGAGCGGCGGGCTCATGGCCCTGAGCGCGAAATACGGCCGCGAGCGCCACAAGCTTGATGCCGGTCGCGGCATCAACAACTTCAGGAAAAGCAGGGAACTGGTGGAGCGGTTTCGCCAGGAGTTCGGCGGCGTCACCTGCGAAGAGCTGCAAAAGCAATTCACCGGCCGCACCTACGACATGTGGAACGCCGAGGAATACAAGGCCTTCGACCGCGCGCGCGGCACCCAGTGCGCCCACGCCACCGCCACGGTTACCAGGTGGCTGGTGGAGATGCTGTGATATTCGTTCCGGAATGACGAATAAATCTTCTGAGGTTCTTTTAAATAATTTTCAGAATATTCTTCGGCGGCCTCCCGAGCGCGGCCTTGTTGTCAGCGACAACGATCGGCCGCTCCATCAGCCGCGGATATTTGATCATGGCGCGGATGATCTCGGCATCGGTGACATCCGGTTTGTCGAGCTTCGCCTGTTTGTATTCCTCTTCCTTGGTGCGCAGCAGTTCACGCGGTGATATACCGAGCAGTTTGAGCAGGTGCTTGAGTTCCGCCTCCGTTGGCGGTGTGACCAGATATTCGACGATCCTGGGTCTGATGCCGCGTTCCTCCAGCAGTGCCAGCGTTTGGCGCGATTTGGTGCAGCGGGGGTTGTGGTAGATGGTGACAGTCATCGGGCCTCCGGACTCGGTATGATTAGCCCCTGATTTTGACCGCCGGGCGCCGCCGCCGGCAAGTGCCAGTGATGCAAATTCGGTTAACATAAGGACATGAACTTTCTCCGGACACTGGAGAAGCTGTTGCGCCGGGTGGTGCAGCGCTTTCGCGAGGACCGCTGCACGCGCGTGGCCGGAGCGCTGTCATTCACCACGCTGCTGGCGCTGGTGCCGCTGACGGCGGTCACGTTTGCGGTGCTTTCCGGCTTCGAGATCTTCGGTTCGTGGATGGCGCTGGTGCAGGAATTCATCTACGGCAATTTCGTCCCGGCCGCGGGCGAGGCGGTCAGCCGCTACCTGCAGAAGTTCGCCGCCAACACCGGCAGGCTCACCGCCTGGGGCCTGTTGCTGCTGTTCCTGACCTCGCTCACGCTCATGGCCACGATCGAGCGCGTGTTCAACGACATCTGGCATGTGTCGCAGACCCGCAAGCGCCTGCATCGTTACCTGGCCTATGCCGCGGTGCTGGTGATCGGGCCGGTGCTGATGGGCATCAGCCTGTGGTCCACCTCGCAGCTGGTTTCGCTGCCGCTGTTCGCGCGCCAGGCGACTCTCGGCGGGCTGAAAGTTTTTCTGCTGGCGGTGTCGCCGGTGGTGTTCGAGTGGCTGGCGTTCTGGGCGCTGTATGTCGTGGTGCCGAATTACCGTGTGCGGCTGCGCCACGGCCTGATCGGCAGCCTGTTCACCGTAATTGTGTTCGAGATCGCCAAGCGCATGTTTGCGTTTTTCGTGGTGAATTTTTCCGTTTACAAGACCATCTACGGGGCGGTGGCGGCGCTGCCAGTGTTCCTGATCTGGATTTACCTGTCGTGGACCATCATTCTGGCGGGGGCGGTGCTGACGGCGACCCTGCCCGAGTGGCGCCGCCCGCAGGCGGTGCGCCGGTGGCGGCGCCGGCGCTCGGACGAGGCGTAAGTCAGGTATTCAGGATATCGAAACTGAACTGCTCGAATGAGTGACTGGCCTCGATGAGCCGGGTGGGCGCGACGTGGTACAGGCGGCAACCGTTGTCCATGAACACCCCAGTGTCAGGCTTGAACACCCCGCGGTGGGTGACGAGGGTTTGCGGCTGTTTGAGTGGTTTGATTTCCGGCAGCAGCAGCGCCGGCAGAAAATCGCTCTCCTTCCCGTCCGCAGTCACGGTCTTGATCACCACCGGATCGGCGCTGGGGGCGAGGTGCTGGATGCCGATCTCGATGTTCGAAGTGCCGGTGCTGCGGACCCAGCGGATGACGCCCACGCTCCACGGGCTGCCTTCCCCCGGTGTGCGCGTGATCAGGAGATCGCCGACCTGGATGTGCAGCTGGATCAGGCCGGCTTTGGAAAGCGACAGCCCGCCGGCGCTCTCGTCGTGCACGTCCCAGGTGGATAATTCCCGTCCGGGGATCTGGATATCCTTGTGTCTGATGCTCTCGGACGCGAGCTGGGTGCGTTGCGGCACCGGGCCCACGAAGGTCGAGCTGACGACGAATTTTTTTCCGCCATTGATCCAGTAATTGATCCGGTCCATGCCGATGGCGATTTCCACCTGGCGGTCGGTTGCCTGGCTGCGGCGGAAGGACCGTTGCGGGTTCACGCCCCAGGCACTGACCAGCCGCCGCAGCAGGTCCTGACCGCATTCCCGGAAAAAATTTTCCCGCAATCCCTCGGCTGGCGGCATATCGCCATTGGCAAGTTGCGTCAGATGCAGGTGCGCCTGGCGCGCCAGCTCGATCGTGTTCAGGATGTGATATCGCTGCGGGTCCTCCGGCACGGTGCCGGCGGTGTAGGCGATACCGGCATGGTCGTTGTCCCGGTCGATGAGGAACTGGCAGGTGGGATGATAGGCGCTGGTGGCCGCGGTCAGTTGCGCCAGCGGCGCCCAGCGGTCGAGATAATGGTGCGTCCAATCCACCATGCGCGGCGGCAGATGGTAAGGATCGCTGAAGTCGAGCAGCAACGCCTGCTTGTAGGCATGGCTCACGCTGCATGTTGGCAGCGTCTTGTTGAAGGCATCCTCGACGCCGGTTTCGCCGAGCCCCAGATTCTCCGCGTGCATGTACAGCGCGTGGATTTCCTTCCAGGTCCCCTGTGGACAGGGTGAATAGGTCTGGTAGGAAACCGCGAGCGCGCCGGTCAGACAGCGGATCGCGCGTTGGATGGCCAGCGCCTGGAGCGCTGGCTCGTGCGCGCCGGGCGCGGACGACAGGCCGAGCACGATGCGCTTGTAGCCGTTCGCGAGTTCCAGCTGGAACTGGCGGTTCTGTTCGGCCACGCTCTTGTGCTTCTCGGAAAGCGGCAGCGGCAGGCCGATGTATTGCTTGGTGAATTCCAGCGCCAGTTGGCTGACCGGATAGCGAAACAGCTCCAGCAGTTCCAGCCGCAGTTTGGGATCGTAATCGACGCGGTTGTGCAACGAGAGCGTGGTGAACAGCCGGCGGCCGGTCTCGGCGACGTTCAGCAGCGGCAGCTCGTCGAGCCACTTCCTGAGCTTGTGCGGCTGCAATTCGATTTCGCCGGCGCTGCGCTCGGCCAGGTTCGGTACGGCCAGGGTCAGGGACATGCGGCGTCGAAATGGCGTGGGGTTGGCATCTACCCCGAAGTGTAGACGCCGTCCCGGTGGCGCACCATTTCGGCACCGTGGCCGGAATGCCGGGTTTTTTAGCGGCGCGGAGGGGTGATATTGCCGTCGATGGCGGCGCGCTCGACCAGGCGGTCGAAATCGGCGGTGCTCATCAGCCCCTTCTCCGCGACGATGTCGCGCACCGGCCGTCCGCTGCGTTCGGATTCCTTGGCCACCTCGGCGGCGGCGGCATAACCGATGGAGGTGTTGAGCAGGGTGGCCAGCCCCACGCTGGTGTGCGCCAGCTCGCGGCAGCGTTTGCGGTCCACCTTGAGGCCGTGCAGGCCTTTCACGGTCGCGGCGTTGATGGCTTGCGTGAGCCAATCCATGGCGTCGAACAGCGCCGAGCCCAGCGCCGGCATCATGACGTTCAGCTCCAGTTGTCCCGCCTGGGTCATCATGGCGATGGCGTGATCCTGTCCGAGCACCTGATAGCACACCTGGTTCAGCATCTCGAACATCACCGGGTTGACCTTGCCCGGCATGATCGAGGAACCCGGCTGCACCGCCGGCAGTTCGATTTCGGCAAAGCCGGTGCGCGGGCCGGAGGCGAGCAGGCGCATGTCGTTGCTGATGCGTGTCAATTCCAGCGCGAGCGCGCGGATGGCGCCGGACAGTTGTTGCAGGTCGTGCATGGATTGCATCTGCGCCGCGAGATCATCGGCGGCGCGGACCGGATCGCCGGTCAGGCGCGCCAGTTCCCCGGCGATATGCACGGCGTAGCCGGGAACGGTGTTGAGCCCGGTGCCGGCGGCGGAGCCGCCGAGTCCGGTTTCGCACAGCAGCGGAATGGTCGCGCGCAATTGATGCGCGCTGCGGCGCAGGATCCAGGCATAGGCGCCGAACTCGCGCCCGAGCGTGGTCGGCACGGCGTCTTGCAGATGCGTGCGCCCGCTCTTGACGGTGCCGGCTTCGTTGCGCGCGATGGCCTCGTATTCGTCGGCCATGCGATTGACGGCCTCCAGCAGGCGCGGCATCTTGGCCAGCGCCGCCAGGCGAATCGCCGTCGGGATGGTGTCATTGGTGCTTTGCCCCATGTTCACGTGATCATTGGGGTTGACCGGTTTGTATTCGCCCTGCTTGCCGCCGAGCGCGACGTTCGCCAGGTTGGCAATCACCTCGTTGGTGTTCATGTTGTGCGAGGTGCCGGCGCCGGCCTGGAAACGGTCCACCACGAACTCCGCTTGGTATTGGCCGGCGATGATGGCGTCGGCGGCCTCGACGATGGCTTGGGCCAGGCGCGGTTCCAGCGCCCCGGCCGACTGGTTGACCGCCGCCGCCGCACGCTTGATGCGGGCATGCGCGATAATGAAGTCGGCATCGGGCTGGCGCCCGGAAATCGGGAAGTTTTCCACTGCCCGCGCCGTCTGTATGCCATACCAGGCGTCGTGCGGGACCGGGTATTCACCCAGTGTGTCTTTTTCGGTGCGGAATTTTTGGCTCATGGCGCACTCCAATTAGTAGCCGGATTATAGGGTTGGCGTCGCCGGAATGCATCCGAAGCGGTTTATCTATATATGATGTCGTATCAAGAGGAGGCTAACGTGTTTCAGCGTATCAGCAGGTGGTTGGTCGTGGCGTTATTGGCAGCCCCGGCGCTGGTGCTGGCGACCGGTCCGGACATCAAGCTCCAGGACGTCGAGGGCAAGGAGCACAACGTCAATGAATACATCGGCCAGGGAAAATGGACTGTCGTGGCGGTCTGGTCCGCCGACTGCCCGATCTGCCGGCGCGATATCTATCATATGACCTTCTTTTACGATGAGCATCGGAAGAAAAATGCCACCGTGCTGGGCTTGTCCGTGGACGGTATCGGCAACCGGGACAAGGCCAAAGGGTTTATCGAGGCCCAGAGCCTGAATTTTCCGAACCTCATCGGCGAGCCGGAGGACGCCAGCCGCCTGAGCGGCGCCATGTTCATTGGCACGCCGACTTATTATTTCTTTTCCCCGGAGGGCAAGTTCATGACCCAGCGCATCGGACCGGTGACGCAGCAGCAGGCGGAGCAGATCCTCCTCGACCTCGAAAAGCAGAAAAAGCTCTAAAAATAGTTTTTACCGCCAAGACGCCAAGAACGCCAAGATTTCTTGTTTATTCGAAGTTTTTTCTTGGCGTTCTTGGCGTTCTTGGCGGTTTAAAATAATCAACATGGCTCATTGCCGGCATTTTCTGGTCTCCGGACAGGTGCAGGGCGTGTTCTTCCGCGCGTCCGCGGAATCCACCGCGCGCCAGCTCGGCCTTACCGGATGGGTGCGCAACCTGCGCGACGGGCGCGTTGAGCTGGTTGCGTGCGGCGAGGAAGCACCACTTGATGAACTGGAGCGGTGGTTGTGGCAGGGTCCGCCGCGGGCGCGCGTGACGGAGGTGAAGGTGCAGGAAACCGTGGCGCAGCCGTTCGACGGGTTTTTCGTGCGCGGCTGATATTACTGCGGGTACCAGCGGGTCTTGTAGGCCTTGTCCACCTTGAAGGAATACTTGCTCTCGCGCGTGCCGTTGTAGCGTTTGAGCGCCGCGTGCAGATTGCCTTTTTCCTTCTGTAAATAATATTTCAGGATGGTGCAGCCGAAGCGCAGGTTGGTCTGGATGCGGAACAGGCTGTCGCCGGGCCGGCCGATCTCCTTGAGCCAGAACGGCATGACCTGCATCAGCCCGCGCGCGCCGGCCACGGAGATCGCGTACTGGCTGAAATTGCTCTCCACCTCGATCACCGCCAGCACCAGTTCCGGCGGCAGGTCGGCGCGGCGTGCTTCGTAGTGCACGTTCTTGAGCAGCTCGATACGGAATGCCGGATCCGGCACGCGTCTTTCCAGCCGCTGCGACATGTCGGCGAGCCAGACCTCGCCGTCGAAACGGTCATGGAAACTGTCGGTCTCGAGCGCTGCCTGTTTCACCAGCACGCGCAACTCCGGGTCGATCACTTCCGGCGTGGTGCGCGAGGCCTGAGCAATGCCGGTGAGAAAGAAACCGGCAATGAGCGTGGCGGCAAACAAGCTTAAGACTGTTTTACAGGATTTCATGCCGATGGTTTAACGGGCTAGGCCAAGAATGGACAATCCCTCGAGTGAAGGCGATCATGTTGCCTCTTGGGGAATTATAGGCGCTTAAATCCCGCCGCCGCGACCCCATTCAGACGAAACCGGCACCAGACAAACGATCCATCATGGTCAAGCCCACGCCCCTGACGACAACCGACGACACGCTCCGGACAAGCGGCGTGGAGGATTGGCTCGCCGCCATTGCTGCCAGTCGCCCCGCGCCGGAACAGGAAATCCTGCGCCGGGCCGTGGTGCTGGCGTCGCGGGCGCACGCGGGCCAGCAGCGCGCCTCGGGCGAGCCCTATGTCCGGCATTCGCTGGCGGTGGCCAGAATACTCGCCGATCTCGGGCTCGATCACGAGACGCTGGCGGCGGCGATCCTGCACGACGTGGTGGAGGACGGCGGCATCGCGCTCGATGACCTGAAAAACGAATTCGGCGCGTCCATCGCCGGCCTTGTCGACGGCGTGACCCGCATGAAGGTGATCCAGGAATTCCAGCCCGAGACCGCCGGTTCACGCCGCGAGCATGCCCAGGCCGAGAGCCTGCGCAAGATGCTGCTGGCCATGGCCGAGGACGTGCGCGTGGTATTCATCAAGCTCGCCGACCGGCTGCACAACATGCGCACGCTGTCGGCCTTGCCGGAGGAAAAACAGAAGCGCATCGCGCGCGAGACCATGGATATCTTCGCGCCGCTGGCCAACCGTCTCGGCATCTGGCAGATGAAGTGGGAGCTCGAGGACCTGGCGTTTCGTTATCTCGAACCCGCGACCTACCGGCAGACCGCCGACTTCATCGCCGAACGCCGCGAGGACCGCGAGGCCTACATCGCCGGTTTCGTCGAGACCTTGTCACAGGAACTGTCCCGTTCCGGGGTCCAGGCCGAGGTCACGGGCCGGCCGAAACATATCTACAGCATCTGGCGCAAGATGCAAAGAAAGGCGAAGCACTTCGAGCAGATCTACGACGTGCGCGCGGTGCGCGTGCTGGTCGACAACATTCGCGATTGCTACGCCGCGCTCGGCGTGGTGCATACCTTGTGGCAGCACATCCCCGGCGAATTCGACGATTACATCGCCACGCCCAAGGAAAATGACTACCGCTCGATTCACACCGCCGTGATCGGCCCGCAGGGCAGGACGGTGGAGGTGCAGATACGCACGCACGAGATGCACCAGCAGTCGGAACTGGGGGTGGCCGCCCACTGGCGTTACAAGGAAGGCGCGCACACCGACAGCGGTTACGATGCCAAGATCGCCTGGCTGCGCAGCCTGCTGGAATGGAAGGACGAGGTCGCCAGCGCCAGCGATTTCGTGGACCAGTTCAAGTCCGAGGTGTTCAGCGAACGCGTGTACGTGTTCACGCCCAAGGGCAAGATCGTGGACCTGCCGGCCGGCAGCACGCCGCTCGATTTCGCTTACGACATCCACACCAGTGTCGGGCACCGTTGTCGCGGCGCCAAGGTGAACGGCCAGATGGTGCCGCTGACGCACGCGCTCACGACCGGCGACCGCGTTGAGGTGTTGACCGTCAAGGACGGCGGGCCGTCGCGCGACTGGCTGTCGCCGCACCTGGGTTACCTGCACACCTCCAAGGCGCGTTCGCGGGTGAACCACTGGTTTCGCGAGCAGAACTACGACGCCAGCGTCGCCGCCGGCCGCGCCGTGCTGGAGCGTGAGTTTCATCGCCTCGGCATCGGCGACGTCAAGTTCGAGAAGCTGGCGCAACGCTTCGAATTCCAGAAGGCCGATGATTTCCTGGAGGCCGCCGGCCGCGGCGACATCAAGCCGGCGCACATCATGAATGCCTTGCAGGAAATGCTGGGGCAGGACTTGCGCGCGCCGCCGCCGGCGATCGCGCCGCGCGCGCCGGGCGCGCCCAAGCCCTCGGGGGTCACGATCCAGGGCATCGGCAATCTGCTGACGCGCATGGCGAAGTGCTGCAACCCGCTCCCGGGCGATCCGATCGTGGGTTTCATCACCCGCGGGCAGGGCGTGACCATTCACCGCCGCGATTGCGCCAATGCGCTGCGCCACCACGACGAGCATAATGAGAGACTGATCGAGGTCAGCTGGGGCACGCAGGCTGGTGCGGCCTATCCGGTCGAGGTCGAGGTGACGGCCCATGACCGCAGCGGACTGCTGCGCGACATCACGTCACTGCTGGCGAACGAGAAGATCAACGTGCTCGGTGTTCGCACCCTCACCGACAGGCAGCAGGTGGCGCACATGACCTTCACGCTCGAAATCCCCGACATCGAGACGCTGTCGCGCATCCTCGCGCTGCTGGACCAGATTCCGAATGTAACCGGGGTACGCCGGCGCGCCAGCTGACTATGGCGCCCGATGTCGCGGGCGAGGAGTGCCGGCTAGAGCTTGAGCACTTCGACCAGGATGGTCTTGGCGATGAAGCCGACGAAACCCAGGCCGAGCGCCAGAAACAATACGAAGTAGCCGTACTTGCCGGCCTGTGACTCGCGTCCCATTTTCCAGATGATGAGCAGCATCCACGCGATCAGGCCGCCGATGCCGATGATGAGTGACCAGGATTCGAACTGCTCGATGGACATGTGGCGCGTTCCCGTTCAAAAAACGGCGCGCATCATACACAGGACCGGGATGTCCGGCAAATGACCGGCGTCAAGGACCGGCGCGGCGAGCGTCAGGATTTGATGGTCTGGTGCAGCATGCCGATGACATCTCCGAGCGGCAGCTCGCGCGGCTGTTTGTCGCGCCGGCCCTTGTATTCGGCCACGCCTTTCGCCAGCCCCTTGTCGCCGATCACGATACGATGGGGGATGCCGATGAGGTCCATGTCGGCGAAAATGACGCCGGGGCGCTCGTCGCGGTCATCGAGCAGCACGTCGAAACCGGCGTGCACCAGCTCGCCGTAGAGTTTGTCCATCGTTTCGCGAACCTTCTCCGATTTTCCATAGCCGATCGGCACCAACGCGATCTGGAACGGGGCGATGGCGTCGGGCCAGAGGATGCCGTTGTCGTCGTGATTCTGCTCGATGGCGGCCGCGACCACGCGCGAGACGCCGATGCCATAGCAACCCATGGGCATGATCACGGATTGACCGGCCTCGTCGAGCACGGTCGCCTGCATGGCCTCGCTGTACTTGGTGCCGAGCTGGAAGATGTGACCGACCTCGATGCCGCGGCGTATCGAGAGCGTGCCGCCGCACTCGCCCTTGCCGGAATCGGGGCAGGGATCGCCTTCGACCACCTTGCGCAGGTCGGCCACCACCGGTTCGGCCGCGTCGCGCCCCCAATTGACGTTAACAAGGTGCTTGCCGTTGACGTTGGCGCCGCAGACAAAATCGGCCAGGCGCACGGCGGATTCGTCGGCGATGACGGTGATCTTCAGGCCCACCGGCCCGATCGAACCGGGCTCGCAGCCGGCGGCCAGTTCCACTTCGCCGGGCGTGACGAACATCAATGGTTTCGCCACCTGCGGCAGTTTCGCCACCTTGATCTCGTTCAGCTCGTGATCGCCGCGCAGCACCAGCGCGATGACGCCGCCGGTGCCCTTGACCAGCAGCGTCTTGACTGTCTGTTTCGGATCGATCTTCAGGAACCTGCTGACCTGCTCGATGGTATGTTGCCCCGGCGTGTCCGCGGTTTGCAT
This sequence comes from Sulfuricaulis limicola, assembly GCF_002355735.1. Classification (GTDB taxonomy): domain Bacteria; phylum Pseudomonadota; class Gammaproteobacteria; order Acidiferrobacterales; family Sulfurifustaceae; genus Sulfuricaulis; species Sulfuricaulis limicola. The sequence continues at coordinate 492,164 of NZ_AP014879.1, forward strand.
CGGTTGGCCCGGCGCCGGGCGTTTGCCGAGCGGCGGCAGGGCCTGCGCCATTTCCACGTTGGCGGCGTATTCGCATTTCGAGCAGATGGCGATGGCGTCCTCGCCGGAATCGGCCAGCACGTGAAATTCATGCGAATGACTGCCGCCGATGGCGCCGGTGTCGGCCGCCACCGGGCGGAATTCCAGCCCCACGCGCTGGAATATGCGCGAATAGGTCGCGTGCATGACCTGGTAAGTTTCCCCGAGCGAGGCCTCGCTGGCATGGAATGAATAGGCGTCCTTCATGAGGAATTCGCGCGCCCGCATCACGCCGAAGCGCGGGCGGATCTCGTCGCGGAATTTCATCTGGATCTGGTAGAAATTCGCCGGCAGCTGGCGGTAGCTCTTGATTTCGCGCCGGATGAGGTCGGTGATGACCTCCTCGTGCGTTGGCCCGAAGCAGAAATCGCGCTTGTGCCGGTCGGTCAGGCGCAGCAGCTCGGGCCCGTACTGGTCCCAGCGCCCGGATTCCTGCCACAGCTCCGCCGGCTGCACCGCCGGCATCAGCACTTCCTGCGCGCCGGCACGGTTCATTTCCTCGCGTACTATTTTTTCCACCTTGCGCAGCACCCGCAGGCCGAGCGGCAGCCAGCTGTAGATGCCGGCGGCGAGCTTGCGGATCATGCCCGCGCGCAGCATCAGCTGGTGGCTGACGGTTTCGGCCTCGGCCGGGGTTTCGCGGACGGTGGAGAGCAGGAAGCGGGAAACACGCATGGATCGTTATTCTCGTGGATCGGGATCGGAAACGGGAGTGGAGTATAAGTCAGGACCGCGGCGCGCCAAAGCACCGCGCCGGGCAAGGCGATTCGGCCATACCTTATTTGATGTTCAGCGCCTCTTTCACGATCCCGTCGAGCAGGTTTTCAATTTCCCGGATCGAGGCGCGCGAAGCCTCGGAGCCAGCTGGCAGAGGTCGGCGATAGCCGACATACACCGTTTTCGGGTCCTGCGGCAGGGTGAAATAAACGATGATATAGGGACAGAAGACGATGTTGGCGGGATCGGCCTCCATGGTGCGGCGTGAAATGGTGGCCGAGCAGAATTGCATGGAGCCGGCGTTACCGTAAATCGGTGTGGTGGCGCCAAGGTCCTTGCCGGTGCGTTCGAGCATGGCGCCGATGTGCGAGGTGTGGTCGATCACCAGCCCGCGGCCGGTGATGGCGATCTCGATGTCTTCCTTGACGGTGTCGAAATCCCGTTTGACGGTGTAAAGCCTGAGATGGTCCGCCCCGGCAGGGCCGGCCGGCACCGTTGCACACGCCAGCAGGCCGAACGAAAACACGAACAACATGATTATACGGGTCATGGAATCTCCGGAATGTCTTGCATCGCGTCGGCCCAGTATATCGCAGGCACAAAATTCTTCCCCCGCCCGACCGGCGAGGGAAGAGAGACGCCACTGCTTGGAGATTAATTCCGGATCAATAACGGCGTCCGTTGCCCATGCCCGGTCCCATGCCGCCGCCACCGGGTCCCATGCCGGGGCCCATGCCCTTGCCCGGACCCATGCCGCGTCCGCGGGCTGGCGGTTCATCCGGCAGGGTCACGCCCTTTTCCTTGGCGCGGACCTTCATCTGCTCGTGATGTTCCTTGCGGATCTGTTCGCGCTCCTGCTCGGTTTTCGCCGCGCGCATGCGTTCGCGATACGCGTTGCGCTCTTCCTGGGTCATGAGCTGCGATCCATAGACCTGGTCCTGGTCGCGGGTGCGCAGGCGATCCTGGTCGCGCGTCTGGTCCGGTGTCTGCAAACGGTCCTGATCGCGCAGGCGGTCGCGATCCTGGTCCTGGTCCGCGGCGTATGCCACGGTTCCGAAAGCCGGGAGCATGGCCGCGAGCAGGGCGGCATATAGTAATTTACGTTTCATGACAGTTCTCCTTAACAATTGAATTGGACGGATTTTCCCGATCCTCGCAATTGAAATTACCCTCATTCGTTTCGGAATACCATGACGGGTATCAAATATCGCGCAAGTACCGAGGATACCGGTAATAACGCCTGAGCGCCCCCGCGGTGCACCGTCGCCTTGCGGTTTATTGCCGCACACCCGTGGTTTTCCGGTTACGTCTGTCGCGCGTTCAGGCTTCCTGCGGGGCCCAGAGCTGGGCCGCGCCGCGCACGCCGGAGCTGTCACCGTGGACATGCGGCAGGATTGGCGTGCGCAGTTCGTCATTGAACACGTGACGCGCGACGCGCTCGCGTCCATGGGTGTAGAGACCGGCGATGTTCGACATGCCGCCGCCGAGCACGATCGCATCCGGATCGAGAATATTGATGACGACCGACAGCGCCTTGCCGAAACGGTAGAAGTAGCGCTGCAGGGCGGCTTCGGCCCGGGTATTGCCATGTTCGGCCAGGGCCGCGATGTCTTTTGCCGCGAGCGTGGCATCGCCACCGTGCTTTTGCCAATCCTGCACCAGCCCGGGGCCGGAAAGGAAGGTCTCGACGCAGCCGCGCTTGCCGCAGTAACAGGGCGGGCCGTCGGCTTCGAGCACGTTGTGTCCCCATTCGCCGGCGATGTGCTGCGGGCCTTCGTGCAGTTTTCCGTGAAACACAATGCCGCCGCCGACACCGGTGCCGAGGATCACCCCGAACACCGTGCCATATCCCTTTCCCGCCCCGTCGAGCGCCTCGGACAGGGCGAAGCAGTTGGCGTCGTTGGCGATGCGGATCGGGCGGTCGAGGATTTTTTCAAGATCGGTCTTGATTGGCTTGCCGTTGAGACAGACGGTGTTGGAGTTCTTGAGGCAACCGGTACGCGCAGAAATCGCACCCGGGGTGCCGATGCCCACGCGACAGGCCTGTCCGGTTTTTTTCTCGAGGTCGCGTACCAGCGTGTAAATGTTCTGCAGGATGGCGTCGTAGCCGTCGTTCTGCGGCGTCGGCAGGCGTTCGCGCAACAGGATCCGGCCGGCCTCGTCCATCACGATGCCTTCGGTTTTGGTGCCGCCCAGATCGATGCCAATTCTTAACATAGATTTTCACTAATTCCCCCTCTCGCGCCTGAGCGGGAGAGGGTAAGGGGAGAGGGCGCAACGCAGCAAGGATTGGTTTCGCCTGGACAGCTTATTTCAGTCCCTGTGACCACCGGTCGTAAATCTTGTCGGCCAGTCCCTGCAGACGCGCAACGCGCGTGTCGAGGTCGGCCGTCATCGTCTGTGGATTCTGAACCGTGGCACATACCGGGGCCAGTTCACCGGCGCCCACGCGCGCCCATTCGCGCACCATGTCGCCGGTCATCTCGATGTGACACTGGAACGCCAGCGTCTTGCCGATGACGAAGGCCTGATTGGGACAATCGCGCGAGGCCAGGATGCGCGTCGCGCCCGGCGGGATCGAGAAGGTTTCGCCGTGCCAGTGGAACACCTCGAATTCGGGCGGCAAACCATTGAGCCAATCCTGCGCCATGGCGTTGTCGACGCGCGTGACCGGAAGCCAGCCGATTTCCTTCACCGGGTTGCGGGTGATCGCGCCGCCCAGCGCCTTGCTGATCAGTTGCCCGCCCAGGCAATGACCCAGTACCGGCATATCCGCCGCGACCGCTTGGCGAATCAAATCAGTGACTTTTGGAATCCAGGACAATGAGTCATTGACGCTCATGGGCCCGCCCATGAGCACGATCCCCGGAACCCCGTCTATGCTTGTGGGGACGGGATCGTTGCGGTCGATACGGACCAGACGCCAGGGCAGACGCCGGCGGCCGAGATAATCGGCCAGGTAACCCGGCCCTTCATGCGGTGCGTGCCGGAAAATCAGGATTTCCTGCATGCGGCGATTGTATAGTCAGCATTGAATTTAAGAAATATGACCATGCGTTTTCCGGTGCTCGGCGTAATGCTCTGTTCCAGTCTGCTGTTGGCGTCGAATACCGCCGCAGCAGTGGAGAGTATTTCCCTGCAGGCCCTGTTCAAGGACAAGGCGATCGTCGTCGTGGACGGCGCGCGCCGGGTCTTGCGAAGCGGCGAGGAAAGCCCGGAGGGCGTCAAGCTGCTGGCCACCGACACGCAGGAGGAAAAGGCCGAGATCGAGATCGGCGGCAAGCGCGAGGTGTTGAAGCTGGGCGTGGTGATTGCCGGTTTCGCCTCCCAGGGCAGGGGCAACGTGACGCTTTATCCCGATCGCGGCGGACACTTTTTCGTTGATGGGCTGGTGAACGGAACCAGTGTCCGCTTCATGGTGGATACCGGCGCCACCGTGATTGCGATGAACAGCGTCGTCGCCAATCGTATCGGGATCGATTACCGCAAGACTGGTCAGCCCGGGATGGCCAGTACACCCGCCGGTTACGTGCAGACCTATAACGTTACGCTAGGCAGCGTGCAGGTAGGGGGCATCACGCTGCATAACGTCGCAGGAAGTGTCATCGAGGGAAACCACCCACGCGAAGCCCTGCTCGGCATGTCCTTCCTCGGCCATCTCGACATGAAGCGGGATAACGAAAAAATGGAGTTGAGCGAGCGCTGAGGCTCAGAAGCGGAAGCCGAGCTTGGCGTTATAGGAAGCGGCGTCACCGGTTTTGTCGGCTTCGAGCGCGAGATTGATCAGGCCCAGATTGACATTGCCGCCGACAAAATATTTCCCCTGGGTAAATTCCTCCTTGCTGACGTTCGTGACGCCCACCGGTTCGGATACCGTCCACACCCGCCCCACGCCGGCGTACGGTGTGAAAATGGCAAAGCCCTTGGAGACGAGCAGCTCCAGGCCCCGGGTGTGAAAATCGAGCTGATCCACGCCCGACAGTTTTGTATAAGTGCCGCGCAGACCGAGCGCCGGCGTGAGGGCGCCGCCCTTGATGATGGCGTAGCGCAGCTCGGCACCCCAGAGCTGGATGTTGCTGCCCGGAACCGAGGTGTAGAAGGCCCCGATATCAAAGCCGAGCGGCAGCCCTTTGTGCAGATGCAGTTTGGGGACGTACAGCGTGTCGGGCGCGGTGCTGGAGCTGGCGCGGTCCCAGGCGTCGCGGTTTTCCAGCTGCGTGGCCGTGACCTCTACGCCGAGATCGAAACCGGTCAGGCCGAGCGGCGTGGCCGGGATCACGGCCTTGTAGCTCAGTGCCGCACCGAGGTCTTCCGACAGCCGGCGGAAGTCCGCCTGGATCAGCTGGTTGATCTGGTCGATGTTATCGGCCGCGTTGGCGGACGGGATGGCGAGCAGAAAGACGGCGAGCGATGCCAGCGTGCGTTTCATTTCATATTCTCCATGGTTTCCATTCCAGGCCGGCCGGACGCGGCGGCCCCAATGGTTTTATCGTACGAGTAAATGCGGTATGGAGCCCTACCGCCCGTCCGCCCGAAACCGGCGTGTAGCAGCGTGCATGACATGAATCACGGCGGTGGAAAGATTTTGTCGGGATTCAGGATTCCCCGCGGATCGAACTGGCGCTTGATCGCGCGCATCAGGTCCAGCGTCACCGGGTCGATGGCGCGATTGATGTAATCCCGTTTGGCCACCCCGATGCCGTGTTCGCCGGAGAGCGTGCCCCCGAGCGCCAGCACCAGGTCGAATACTTTCGACACACAGGGCAGGGCGTTGCGCTCCTGTTGCGGGTCCTGCGTGTCGTACAGCAGGTTCACGTGGATGTTGCCGTTGCCGGCATGCCCGAAATTGACGATCGGGATACCGTACTCGCGCGAGAGCTTTTCCAGCCCGTCAATGAGCTCCGGGATGCGCGACACCGGAACCACCACGTCCTCGTTCAGCTTGTTCGGCGCGATGTTGCGCAGCGCCGGCGACAGCGCCTTGCGCGTGGCCCACAGCGCCGTAGCCTCGTCTTTGGTCTTTGCCGCCGCCAGGTTTAACAACCCCTCGCCACGCGCGGCGGCTGATATTTTCGTCACGGCCGCATCCATCGCCGCTTCCGGCCCGTCCAGCTCGATCATGAGCAGCGCACCGGCGTCCTGCGGCAATTCCGCCTGCGAGTAGTTTCGTATCATCTCGATCGCGGCCGCGTCCATGAATTCCAGTGCACAGGGCGTGACCGGCTGCGCCATGAGGCGCGACACCGCCGTCGCCGCCGCGCGCACGCTGTCGTACACCGCCTGCAGGGTGCGGCGCGCTTCGGGCAACGGCGTGAGCTTGAGCGTCGCCTGCGTGACGATGGCGAGCGTGCCTTCCGAACCTATAAGGAGACGCGTCAGGTCATAGCCGACCACGCCCTTGGTGGTGTAGGTCCCGGTGTGGATCTCGTCACCCTTGCCGGTCACAGCGACGAGCCCGAGCACGTTCTCGCGCGTGCTGCCGTATTTAAGCGCGCGCGGGCCGGCTGCGTTGAGCGCGATGTTGCCGCCGACCGTGCAGTAGGCGCTGCTGGTGGGATCGGGCGGCCAGAAAAAACCGTGTTGCGCGGCCTGGTCCTGGATCGCCTGGTTGATCGCGCCGGGTTCGACGCGCATGACGCGGTTGGCGGCATCCATTTCGATGATGCGGTCCATGCGTTCGAGCGACAACACCAGCCCGCCGCGCACGGGAATGGCGCTGCCGGTGGTGCCGGTGCCGCGCCCGCGCGCGAGCAGGGGGACGCTGTATTGATTGCACAACCGCACCGCTTCCTGCACCTGTGCGTGGGTGGTGGCGAAGGCCACGGCGTCGGGCAGCGTGTGCTTGCGCGAGTTGTCCTGTCCGTAGGGCCAGCAGTCGGCGGGATCGGTCAGTACGTTGCCTGCGCCCAACACCTGCTTCAGCCGTTCCGTGAACGGGCCGGGAAGTTCACTCGAAACGGAAGCCCTGTCCGCCGCGCTCATGACGAACGGATACGGCGCAGCAGTTCCGTGGTGGAGCGGTCGAAGCGGAAGGGGATGGAGTGCACCTGGCCGCCGTAACCGTTCACGACATCCGCGCCGACGATTTTGTCCGGTGTCCAGTCGCCGCCCTTGACCAGATGATCCGGGCGCACGCGCCTGATCAATTCGAGCGGCGTGTCGTCCTCGAAGGGCGTCACCAGCGACACGCAGCCGAGCGCGGCCAGCACCGCCAGGCGGTCGTCGAGTGCATTGACCGGGCGGTCCTCGCCCTTTTCGAGGCGGCGCACGGAGGTGTCGCTGTTGACGCCGACGACCAGGGATTTTCCGAGCGCGGCGGCCTCCTCGAGGTAGGCGACATGCCCGCGATGCAGGATGTCGAAACAGCCGTTGGTGAAGACCACGGGCCGGGCGAGTTGCGCCAGCCGTGCCATGAGTTGCGCGGGGTCGCGGACGATCTTGCTTTCGCTGCCGGTCAATCCGTGTACTCGAACAGCTTGACGACGCGTTTCACGCCGCCGACGGCGCGCGTGGCTTCGGCCGCGAGTTCACCTTCCTTCTGCGTCACCAGGCCCATGAGATAGACCGCTCCATTTTCCGTGACCACCTTCACCCGGCGCCCGGTGATTTTTTCATCGGCCAGCAGCTTGGCCTTGACCCGGCCGGTGATCCAGCTGTCGTTGGTGCGGCTGGCGAAGGCCGTGGGTTCGGTTACGATGATTTCGTTCACGACGCGCTTCACGCCCTGGAGGATCCCCGCCAGCGACACCACGATATCACGCTGTTCGGCCGTGGTGGCTTCGCCGGTCAGCAGCATGGTGCCGTTGAAGCAGGTGATGTTGACGTGGACATCGTCGCCGAGCCGGTTGTCGTCGTTGATCTTCCGGCGCGCCGTGAGCTCGATGTTTTCGTCATCGAGCTGCGTGCCGACGCTGCGCCGGTCGGCGGCAGCCACCGCCGCGGTCGCGCCGCCGGCGACGATGACCGGGGCACAGGCCTGCAGCGGCGTGATGCCGCCGAGGATGATCACAAGAACGAGAAATTGTCCGCGCATTTCAGCCTTGCCCGAGCAGTTGGTAGTCGATCAGGTCGCACAGGCAGTGGATGACGATGCCGTGCACTTCCTGGATGCGCGCCGTGGACGAACCGGGCACGCAGATATTGACGTCGTGGCCGCTGAGCAGGCCGGTGATCTCGCCGCCCTCGCGCCCGTTCAGCGCGACGCAGGTGATGCCGCGCTCGTGCGCCGCCTCGATGGCGCGGATGACGTTGCGCGAATTGCCCGAGGTCGAGATGCCGAGCAGCACGTCACCGGCCTGGCCGAGCGCGCGCACCTGCTTGGAAAAAATATCGTCAAAGTGATAGTCGTTGCCGATGGCGGTGATGGTCGAGGTATCGGTGGTAAGCGCGATCGCCGGCAGTCCCGGGCGCTCGCGCTCGAAGCGGTTCAGCAGTTCGGCGGAAAAATGCTGCGCATCCGCGGCCGACCCGCCATTGCCGCAAATGAGAATCTTGCGGTCGGTCAGCAGCGCCTGGCTCATGTGCGCAGCTGCCTGCGCGATGATCGGCGCCAGCTCCTCCATGCAGTTACGCGTGGTCAGGATGCTTTCCTGGAAATTGTTCTTCACGCGCTGAATCAGCGTGATGGAATCGGGAACCGTCTGCAAATTGCTCTTGGTCATGGGCTTCCTGGATCAGAAAACATCACGCAACCAGCGAAAATCGCCGTCTTCGCCGTCACCAGTGATGGCTACGATATCAAATCGGCAGGCTTTCTTGGAGGCCTGCGGCGTATTCTGCCGGTAGTGTTCGGCGGTGGCGCGCAAGCGGGCCTGTTTGCGGGTGTCCACCGTCTCGGCGGCCGAGCCGAAATCGGGGCGGGCGCGGTAACGGACCTCGACGAACACCAGGGTGTTACGTTCCTGCATGACCAGATCTATCTCCCCGAAAGGGCTGCGGTAATTGCGCTGCGTGAGCGCCAGCCCCTGCCGTTGCAAATGACGGCAGGCGCGTTCCTCCGCCTCACGTCCGCGGTTGAGATTGTCCCGGGGATTCCGCATCGTTCTCGATCTTGAACTGGTCCTGGTGCTTGAGGAAGGTGTCGACCAGGCGCGGCACGCCGCGGTTGAAGCGTGCCCACAGCAGTTGCCGCTGCAGGCGGCCGTGCTGATCTACCGAGAGTCCGCTGGTGACGCCGTTGAAGCGCGCGCCCGATTCCATGCCAATGCGCCCCAGGTGCGGCAGAATAGCGTAACTGTCCACGCCGAGCGCGTACAGGCGGTCGAGATCGGTGTGAACATGCGGCCAGTCGCGCTGCAGTTTCTGCCGCAGCTCCTGGATTTTGCCGTCTCCCACCAGCATCCACGGCATGTCGCCGAACTGGATGCCGTCGAGGTCGATGTCGCGCATGGCGTCGCCCGCGCCGGTGAAGATGTGCGAGGTCGAGTACACCGGAACGCGCGCGGCGTGATAGAAGTTGAGCTGCGGCTTGATCAGTCGCCCATGTTTGGCGTCGGCGGCGAGGAAAATGAAATCGATATCCTGCCGCGCGCGCGTCTCGAAGCGCAGTTTCTGCCCGACGGTTTTTTCGATCTCCTCCTTGCGCGCCTCGCTCTGGGTGATGTTGAGCAGGTTCTTGATTGGCTCGGAGAAGTCCACGTCCGTGTCGTTGTAAGCCTGGTTCGCGACCACCACCCCGCCGAGACGCTGCCAGTGGCTTGACCATGCTGCTACCATGCGCTCGCCCCATGGCGTCTTGGGGTAAAGCACGGCCGCCTGCCGGTGCCCGTCGAGCCAGGCGCGTTCGGCTGCCTGTCGCGCCTCCTGTTCCGGCGACAGGCCGAACTGGAAAAGATATTTCGACGTCGATCCCGGTTCTTCGTCGCTGTAATTCAGCATCAGGGTCGGGGCCCGGATGCTGGCCTGGCGCATGATGGCCTCCGCGGCCTCGCGCCCGAGCGGGCCGACGACGAATTGTGCGCCGTCATTGACCGCCTGCTCGTAGAAATCGGGCGCCTTCGCGGGGTCGGGTCCGGTGTCGTAGACGCTGATTTTCGGCTTGTCCGGGTCGGTGTTGGCGGCGTCCATCGCCAGGAACCCGTCGCGCACCGCCTGGGCCGCGACGGCGTAACCGGAAGACAACGGCAACAGCAGCGCGATGCGATCGACGCGGCCGATCATGGGTGCCTGGCTGATCAGCGCGCCGAGAATGGTTTCCCCCGCCGGGTGGGCCGGATTGGTCTTTCTCCATTGTTCCACGGCGGCATTCATGCGCAGCGGCTGGCCGGCGTTTTCCACCGCGATCAGGGCCAGCTCGATCCAGCCTGACAACACCGGGTCGCGCGCCATGTTGAGCGCGGTGGCGAGCCGCGCGCGCGGCAGCGACACCAGGATTTTCCATAATTGCTGCTGATTCCCGGCGACAGCCTCCTTGCCGACGATGTACTGCTCGCGGGCGATGAGATTGCGCACCGCGCCCACGGGGTTGTCGAGCGCGAGTTCCGCCTGCGCGCGCACCTCGCTGATCTCGGAAAGCAGCGCCGGGCTCAGATTGCGTACCGCGCTGGCCTCGTTCAGCTGGCGTATCGCCCTTTCATGCGCGCCCTCGACGATCAGCACGCGCGCCTGGAGAATGCGCTTGCGCGCGCTGAACGAGGTATCCAGCGACAGGACATTGATCATCTCGACGCGCGTGCGCGCCTCATACAGCTGCCCGGCCTTGAGCAGGGCGGCCACGGCGCGCAATTCGTAATCCTGTTTCTGCGGCGATTGGGCGGTTTCGGCGAGGCGCGTGTATTCGCGCGCGGCCAGCAGGTATTCCCCGTCACGCTCGGCTCTTTCCGCAGTGTCCGTGCTGACCGGCGGCAACCCCGTGGGTGTGACCGGCACGGTCTCGCAACCGGCGAGGAGCGCCGCGCATATTACAGGTATGGCCAGCCAGCGGATGGGTTTCATGCGGTTTCCTGTTTAGAATGCGCCAAGATATCGAACGGAGACTTTTGTGTCAGACGCCGGCACGCTATACGTCGTGGCCACGCCGATCGGCAATCTCGAAGACATGACGCCGCGCGCGTTGCGGATCCTGTCCGAGGCCGACCTGATCGCGGCCGAGGACACGCGCCACAGCGGCAAGCTGCTGCGGCATTTCGGTATCGGCACCAAGACGGAAGCCATCCATGAGCATAACGAGCGCAGCCAGGTTCCCAGACTTGTTGAAATCCTGAAGGGTGGTAAGTCTATCGCATTTATCACCGACGCTGGTACCCCGCTGGTGAGCGACCCCGGCTTCCTTCTGGTGCGCGCCGCCCGACAGGCGGGTATCCGCGTGGTGCCCGTGCCCGGCGCCTGCGCCGCGATTGCCGCCCTGTCGGCCGCCGGCCTGCCTTCCGACCGCTTCGTGTTCGAGGGGTTCCCGCCGGCCAAATCCGCCGCGCGCCGCGCCGTGTTCGAGAAGCTGCGCGAGGACGGTCGCACACTCATCTTTTATGAAAGTCCGCATCGCATTCTGGAGAGCCTGAAGGACATGAGCGAAGTCTTCGGAGGCGCGCGCGAGGCGGTGCTGGCGCGCGAGCTTACCAAGCAGTTCGAAACCCTCCATGCCGGCACCTTGGTGGAGCTTCTGGCATGGGTCGGTCGCGACACGAATCAGCAGCTCGGTGAGTTTGTCATCCTCATCCACGGTGTGCCGCGCGTGGAACAGGAGGCCATGGACGAAGAAGCTGGGCGCGTGCTCAGAATCCTGCTCGATGAGCTGCCCGTGAGTCAGGCCGCGGCGCTGGCGGCCAGAATCACTGGGCTGAAGAAGAACCTCTTGTATGATTACGCCCTGGGCATCAAGCAGGAACCTTAAGTTGTGCCGCGCTTTTTCTGTCGCATTTGCCTTCTCCCGGCAATCCGGTTAAGCATTCATCGCCAGTTACCACTGGCGCACGCTGGAAATCGGCGTATCGTGATTCTGCGTTGAATCCGGATTGACACGCGATTTACCTCTATCCGACATTTACACCCGATGGAGACTGAACATGACCATGCTCGATGAAATGGTTGGGGCGGTAGTGAAAAACCTGGTTGGCGGCGCGACACAGGGCGGGCTGATGCAGCAAGCGCTGTCTCTGGTAAACAATCCGGAGACCGGCGGTCTGGCGGGGTTGGTGCAGCGATTCAGTAATAGCGGCCTGGACAAGGTGGTGTCGTCCTGGATCGGAACGGGCGGCAATCTTCCCATTGAACCGCAACAGATTCAGCAGGCTCTCGGCAGCCAGCAAATCAACGATCTGGCCTCCAGGGCCGGGATAACGCCTGATGCGGCGACGCGCGGACTGGCGGAAATGCTGCCGCAGATCATCGACAAGCTTACACCGGACGGCAATCTGCCAACGAACCAGATGCTCGAGCAGGGCTTGAGCATGCTCAGGCAAAAATTTCCGGGTTCCTAACCGGAGCCGGAGTCGCTGCGAATAAAATATCCGGGCGGGACAGGCTGGCGTGGAAAGCGCCGGATTCCGGTAATCACCGGCGCATCACTTGATATTATCGACCTCAGTCATTACCGGGCAACGACCCATGTCCGCCTTTTTCGTGATCGGAATTGTCCTGAATGTCGTGCTCACCGGGCTGGCACTCTACTGGCTGTGGCGCCAGCGCATCCCGAAGCCGGTCAGGAATGAAGCCGGACATTCGCGGAACGATCACGGGCAGAAACAGCATGAACCCGTCGGCGCACCCGATGAATCCAATGGTTATCTGGCGGAACATGTTTATCTGCTGACCAGCAGCTATCGCCATTGGACCGGTCGCGATCTGGTTGATGCCGGCTTGTCCGCGGTGGAGCAGGCGCGGGTGCTGTACGAGGCGCCGTTCGTGGTGGCCTCGCACGGAACCGGCGACGATCCGGTCTTCAGTTACGCCAACCGCGCGGCGCTCGCGCTGTTCGAAACCGGCTGGCCGGATTTCACCGCCATGCCTTCGCGCCTGTCGGCGGAGCCGATGGAACGCGCGCCGCGGGCGCAATTGCTGGAGCGCGTGAGCCGCCGCGGCTTCATCGACGATTACAGCGGCATTCGCATCTCCGCTGCCGGTCGGCGCTTCCGGGTCCGGAACGCCACGGTGTGGAATCTCATGGATGCGCGCGGCGCGCCGGCCGGGCAGGCGGTGATGTTCCGCGACTGGGAATATCTTTGAGCATGACGTCACAACGAATCCTGTGGTACTTCGCCGATCCCATGTGTTCCTGGTGCTGGGGCTTCGCGCCGGTGATCAGCGCCATCCGGGACGCCTATGCGGATCGCGTGAAGATTGCCCTGATGCTGGGCGGCCTGCGGCCCGGGACGACCGAACCCATGATGCCAAAAGGGCGCGAGGAGATTCTGCAACACTGGCGCGACGTGCACCGCATGACCGGTCAGGCTTTCATTTTCGACGGCGCGTTGCCCGGGGGTTTTGTCTACGACACCGAGCCACCCAGTCGCGCGGTGATCGCCGTCGGCGAGATCAGCCCCGAAGCCGTCTTTCCCTATTTCAAATCGGTGCAGGAGGCGTTTTACGCGCATGGACGCAATGTCGTGCAGACGGACACGCTGGCGGACCTGGCACAGCAACATAATATAGAGAGCCGCCTGTTCCTCGACCGGTTCCATTCGGAAGCTGTCCGGAACAAGACCCGGACGCATTTCGAGATAACACGCCAATCCGGGGTGCGTGGCTTCCCGACCGTGCTACTGCAGGACGGCGCCGGAGCCACCGGCCTGATGCTGACCAATGGGTATCGCCCGTTCGCCGAGTTGCAGCCGGTCATCGAGAACTGGCTGGCAGCATCATGACACGGTGAAAAAATCCGCGCCGCGTCTGCAAAAATTGCCGACGTCGTTTTCATTCGTTTTTCATCGGCCTGAGCGCCTTGTTCTTCTTGACTTTCAAGGGCGACGCCATAAACTTTCCCGCGACCTGCTTCCTTGGAGATTCATCGGATTGAGCTCGGGGTTGCCAGCCACATCATCCCGTCCCGCGGGGCGACATCCCGCCCGTCCTTTTTCTTTCGCCGCATCGGTTTTCCCCCGTGTGAGCCGCTGTGCGCGGCAGGCCGCGACCTGTCCTCCACGCCGGCGCCGAAGCCGGGCGGTGACCGGGATGGAACCAGGGGAGCCAGTCGTTGCTCCCCTTTTTATTGCCCAAAGCCGGAGGTGCCACTGACATGAAAGTCATCGCGGTAGCCAACCAGAAGGGCGGGTGCGGCAAGACCACCACCGCCATCAATCTCGCCGCCTGTCTCGGAAAAAAGCAACAGCGGGTGCTGCTGCTCGATCTCGATCCGCAGGGACACTGTACGCTCGGGTTCGGAGTGTTCAACGAGGACGCACGCGATCTCTACGATGTCTTTACCGGCGAGATTACCCTTGAAGAAATCATCCTGCCGGATGTTTTCACCGGCGTGGACGTGGTGCCGGCCACCAAAACGCTGCAGGCCGCGGAGAACCTTCCGGTGCGCCGGGATGAACGCGACCGGCTGCTGGCAAAATACCTAGCGCCGGTCCGCGACCGCTACGATTACGTCGTCATCGACTGCCCGCCTTCGATGGGGCTGCTCTGTTTCAATGCGCTGGCGGCGGCCGACTTGGTGCTGATCCCGATCGAGATGAGCCTGTTCGGTATGCACGGCATCGATCGCATGTACGAAATCATCCGCGAGCTGCGCGAGCGCCACGGGCGCGACATCCCGGTGCGCGTGCTGCCAACGCTGGTCGACAGCCGCACGCGCCTGTGCCGGCAATTCCTGCGCGAGATCGGAGAGCGCTTCGCCGACGACGTGCTGCCGGTGATGGTGCAGTTCACGGTGCGCCTGAAGGAGGCCACGCGCCAGGGAATGCCGGTCATTGCCTACGACCCTGCCTCCACCGTTGCCGTACAGTACGGTCGCCTGGCGAACGAAACCATATCCATGTTGCAGGACCATGCCACGACAGACGGCGCGGGCGAACTCGGGACCCGCCTTCCCGATCCCGCCGTTGCCGTGCAGCCCGACCACCCGGCGAGCGAGACAACGACGCCTGTGCTGCAGAGCGATGTCGCCACAGACGGCACGGGCGAACTCAAGCCTCGCCTTGGCACCATGAAGCGCGTTTTCGAAGAGGCGCGCTCACGGCTGAGCCGGCAAGGAGGATTGCAGAAGGTGGTGCTGCGCTTCTACGACTTCACCGGCCGCGACGTGAAACTCGCCGGCAGTTTCAACGACTGGCGACCGGATCAGGGCGTCGTGACCCGCACGGAAAACGGCGTCGTGGAGAAGATCGTGATGCTGATGCCGGGGACTTATCAGTATCGCCTGGTCGTTGATGGCCTGTGGCAGGAGGATCCCTCCAATCCCGAGCAGGTGCCGAATTACTCGGGAGGATACAACTCGGTCCTGCAGGTCGAGGAGGAGCACGAAACAGAACACGCCTGACGCCAGCTTGCGTCAGCGAGAATCCTCGCCCCTTGTTTTCTGACTGGCAGACCTGGCCATGGCTTTTTGTCAGGGCGTCGCAACCGGTACAATGGATTACATAACCTGACGTCCCATAAACCCTTCGTCGCCGATTCCGGCAGGAAACTTCCAGCATGACCGATTTATCCGCAGCAAACGCGCGTTTTGGCCTGTCCGGCCGCATACGTTTCAAGGAAATTCCCGGCGGGCTGGTGGTCATGGAAGTTTCAAATATTCACGGCAACGCCGCCATTGCTATGCAAGGCGGGCATGTCATGAGCTGGCATCCGAAATCGCAGGTGGAGCCGGTGGTATGGCTGTCGCGCTTCGCCAAATTCGCGCCTGGCAAATCCATCCGCGGTGGCGTGCCGGTGTGTTGGCCGTGGTTCGGACCGCATCCGGCGGATCCCGCGTTGCCGGCGCACGGCTTCGCCCGCACCGTGCCGTGGGAAGTAACGGCCACGCGCGAACTCGAGAATGGCGCGAGCGAAATCGCGCTGGCGCTGACCGAAACCGGCCAGGCGCGCGCCATGTGGCCGCATCGCGTCGGAGTTTCCCTGCGGGTTACCGTCGGTGCCACGCTCGAGATCGCGCTGATCACGCAAAACCGGGACGATCATGACCTCGTCATCGGCGAGGCCCTGCACACCTATTTCCAGATTGGCGATATCGGTGACATCCGCATCCGCGGCCTGGAGGGTTGCGAATACCTCGACAAGGCCGGTGGCGGCAGCGCGCGCCGGCGTCAGGACGGGCCGGTGGTTCTTTCCGCCGAGACCGATCGGATCTATCTGAACACGGAAGCCGAGTGCGTGATCGAGGATGCGCGCCTGCAGCGGCGCATCCGGGTGGCGAAATCGGGCAGCCGTTCGACCGTGGTATGGAATCCCTGGACCGCGAAGGCCGACAAGATGGGTGATTTCGGTCCGGACGGCTGGCGCCGCATGGTCTGCGTCGAGAGCGCCAACGCGGCGGAGAATCTCGTGACCCTGGTTCCGGGCGCTGAGCATCGTCTGTGGGTTCGATATGCCGCCGAAGCTTTGCCCTGATCGGCGCACACCAGGCGCCACGGACATTTTGCAACCAGACAAGGCCACAAAAAGGAAGCATTAAAGACGGATTCAGAGTAGTGGCAATGGACGCGGATCCCGCCACCGGAACCGGCCTGTCCTCAGGAAACGCGCGCGAATCCGGGACTAGTAATTTTTGTTGCCGTATCGAATATTGTGAATTGCGATCGGGTCCCGGGCTTAGTATCGTAACCGCTGTCAGTATCCAGATGCCCAACATTTTTTCCGGATTGACCCCTCTCCCATGACGCCAACAGCCTCCGGCCGCGAGACCAAGAACACGACCTGCTACATGTGTGCTTGCCGCTGCGGCATCCGCGTGACGCTCAAGGATGGCGAGATAAAATACATCGAGGGCAATCCCGATCATCCCATCAACAAAGGCGTGATTTGCGCCAAGGGCGCCTCGGGCATCATGAAGCAACACTCGCCGGCGCGCCTGACCAAACCGCTGCGGCGCAAACCGGGCAGTGAGCGTGGCGCCAACGAATTCGAGGCGATTTCCTGGGACGAGGCCTTCGCCATGCTGGAAGAGCGCCTCGGAAAAATCCGCGCCACCGATCCGAAAAAATTCGCCCTGTTCACCGGACGCGACCAGATGCAGGCGCTCACCGGCCTGTTCGCCAAGCAGTTCGGCACGCCGAACTATGCGGCACACGGCGGCTTCTGCTCGGTCAACATGGCGGCCGGCATGATCTACACCATCGGCGGCTCGTTCTGGGAGTTCGGCGGGCCGGACCTCGATCGCGCCAAGCTGTTCGTGATGATCGGCACCGCCGAGGACCATCACTCGAATCCGCTCAAGATCGCCATCTCCAAGTTCAAGCGCAACGGCGGCAAATTCATCTCGGTCAATCCGGTGCGCACCGGCTACTCGGCGATCGCCGACGAGTGGGTGCCGATCAAGCCCGGCACCGACGGGGCGCTGTTCCTGGCGCTGATCCACGTGCTCATCAAGCAGGGCCTGTACGACCGCGACTTCCTGGTGCAGTACACCAATGCCGCGCAGCTGGTGAACGTCAACAAGGACTCGACCGAGTTCGGCATGTTCGTGCGCGCCGAGGTACCGGTGGAAGAGGGCTGTTTCGACCCGCAGAACAAGCTGTGGTGGGACCGCCATGCCGACAAGGCCGTGGTCACGCATACCCCCGGCGTTGATCCGTTCCTGCGCGGCGAGTTCGCGCTGCCGGATGGAACCAAGGTCAAGCCGGCGTTCCAGCTGCTGGTGGAACGCGTCAAGGACTACACGCCGGAATGGGCCAGCGCCATTACCGGTATTCCGGTGGAGACCATCACGCGCCTGGCCAATGAAATGGGCGTGACCGCGCGCGACCAGAAGATCGAGCTGCCCATCGCCTGGACCGACATCTGGGGCAAGGACCATGAAACCGTGACCGGCAACCCGGTGGCGTTCCACGCCATGCGCGGGCTGGCCGCGCACTCGAACGGTTTTCACACCATCCGCGCGCTATCGATACTGATGAGTATCCTCGGCACCATCGACCGGCCCGGAGGCTTCCGCCACAAGGCGCCGTTCCCGCGCCCGATCCCGCCCTGCGCCAAGACGCCGAAGGGCCCGGAAGGCGTGCGCCCCGGCAAGCCGCTGGATGGCATGGCGCTCGGCTGGCCGGCCGACCCGGATGACCTGTTCGTCGACCCGGACGGCACGCCGGTGCGCATCGACAAGGCCTTTTCCTGGGAATATCCGCTGTCGGTGCACGGCCTGATGCACAACGTCATCACCAACGCCTGGCGCGGCGATCCGTACAAGATCGACACGCTGCTGATCTTCATGGCCAACATGGCGTGGAACTCGACCATGAACACGGTCGAGGTACGCAAGATGCTGAACGACAAGGACGAGAACGGCGAATTCAAAATTCCGTTCCTGGTCGTGTGTGACGCATTCCAGTCGGAAATGGTGAGCTACGCCGATCTGGTGCTGCCGGATACGACTTACCTCGAGCGCCATGACGTGATGAGCATGCTCGACCGGCCGATCTCCGAGTTCGACGGCCCGGTGGATGCGGTGCGTATCCCGGTGGTGCCACCCAAGGGCGAGTGCAAGCCGTTCCAGGAAGTGCTGATCGAGCTTGGCACGCGCCTCAAGTTCCCGGCGTTCGTGGACGGCAAGGGGAACCGCAAGTTCAAAAACTATCCGGACTTCATCATCAACTACGAGATCGAGCCTGGCGCCGGCATCGGTTTCCTGGCCGGCTGGCGCGGCAAGGGCGGCGAGAAATTCATGAAGGGCGAGCCCAACCCGAACCAGTGGGAAATGTACGCCAAGAACAATTGCGTGTACCACCACGAGCTGCCCAGGTCGTTCCAGTACATGCGTAACTGGAACAAGGGCTATCTCGAATGGGCGCAACGCCACCGCCTGACGCGCTATGCCGAGCCGATCCTGATCCACATTTACTCGGACGTGTTGCAGCAGTTCCGGCTCGCGGCGCAGGGCAAGACCCAGGGCAAACAACCCCCGGCGCATCTGCGCAAGCGCATCGAAACTTACTTCGATCCGCTGCCGTTTTACTATGAACCGCTCGAGGCCCAGCTCACCGACAAGCGCAAATACCCGCTCAACGCGGTGACGCAGCGGCCGATGGCGATGTATCACTCGTGGGATTCGCAGAATGCCTGGCTGCGCCAGATCCACACGCACAACTATCTGTTCGTGAATCCGAAGACCGCCGCCACCCAGGGCATCAGAGACGGCGACTGGGTGTGGGTGGAGTCGCCGTGGGGCAAGGTGCGCGGCATGTGCCGCTACAGCGAGGCCACCGAACCCGGCACGGTCTGGACCTGGAACGCCATCGGCAAGCAACCCGGCGCCTGGAATCTCGAACCGCGCGCGAACGAGGCGCGCAAGGGCTTTCTGCTCAATCACCTGATCTCGGAAGAACTGCCGTCGATGCCGGAAGGCGAACATCTTTCCAACTCCGATCCGGTGACTGGCCAGGCCGGTTGGTACGACGTGCGCGTGCGCCTCTACAAGGCCGACCCGGCGGAGGAAAAAGTCACCTGGCCCCAATTCGCGACGCTGGCGCCGGTTCCCGGCCAGCCGGTACGGCATAAAAACTGGATGGCCTACGTGGCCGGCAAGATCCTGGGGGATTAGTCTTATGAAAGGACGAACGAAGTAGGGCTTCCGTTATGACTCAACTCGCCTTGGTGATCGATCTCAACGTATGCGTGGGTTGCCACGCCTGCGTCACCAGCTGCAAGGAATGGAACACCTCGGGCGCGGCCGGCTATATGTCCGACGACCGTCCGTACGGCGAGGACCCGACCGGTAATTTCTTCAACCGGGTGCAGACCTTCGAGGTGGGCGAGTTTCCCAACACCGAGACCGTGCATTTCCCGAAGTCCTGCCTGCACTGCGAGGACCCGCCGTGCGTGCCGGTCTGCCCCACCGGCGCCAGCTACAAGCGTCCCGAGGACGGCATCGTGCTGGTCGATTATGACAAGTGCATCGGCTGCAAGTACTGCGCCTGGGCCTGCCCCTATGGTGTGCGCGAAATCGACGAGCACCAGAAGGTCATGAAGAAATGCACCCTGTGCGTGGACCGTATTTACGATGCGACCCTGCCCGAGGCGGAACGCAAGCCGGCTTGCGTGATGGCGTGCCCGACCAGCGCGCGCCTGTTCGGCGACGTGCACGATCCGAATTCAGCGGTGTCGATCGCCATCAGCGAGAACGGCGGTTATGCGCTGATGCCGGAGTGGGGCACCAAGCCGGCCAACCATTATCTGCCGCGTCGCAAGACGCGCATCAGGATCCACCCCGACGAACTGGTGCGCGCCGATAATCCGCTCAAGAAAGAAGGCGTGCAGCCCAAGCCGGATTTCCGCGAGCCGTCGCTGGACGACGTCACGAGCTGGTAGCCACCCGGGGTCACGGCAATGAATCCAGCATTCTCGGTTATTTTTCTGACGACCCTGATCGGCACCGGTCAGGGTCTGTTTCTGGCGCTGTACACCGCGCAGGCCTATTCGACCGTCGCGTTATTGCCGGCGCAGCCCGGCAGTTTCTATGCAGTGGGCAGCGCTATCGCACTGGCGCTGCTGATCGCGGGACTGATTGCATCGTTTTTCCATCTCGGACACCCGGAGCGTGCCTGGCGTTCGGCGGCGCGCTGGCGCACTTCCTGGCTGTCGCGCGAGGTGATTGTGCTGCCGGCGCTGATGGGCGCGGTGGCGGCCTATGGCCTGGTGCATTATTACGGTTGGGGCCTGGGCCTCATCGGGATCAACACCCCGGTCGAAGGCGATCTGGCGCTGGTCATCGGCGCCGGAGGCGTGGCGCTGGCGTTTCTGCTGTTTCTGTGCACCGGCATGATCTACGCCTGCATCAAGTTTCTGCAGGAATGGGCGACGTGGCTGACGGTGGTGAATTACACCCTGTTCGGTCTGGCCTCGGGGTTCCTGCTGGCGACCGCGTATGCTGCCTGGCGCGCGCCGGCGCTCATGTATTTCTATGGGGGCTGGACCGTGGTCGCCACGCTGGCCGTACTGGTCACGCGCGTGGTTTCGCTGATCCGTAATCGCCGCCTCAAGCACAAGTCGACCATCCAGACTGCCATCGGCGTGCGGCATGCGCGGATCGTCCAGAAGTCCCAGGGCTTCATGGGCGGGTCGTTCAATACGCGTGATTTTTTCCACGGCGTCGCGCCGCGGCTGTTCCGCTCGATCAAGTGGATATTCCTGGTGCTGGTGTTTCCGGTGCCGCTGGCGCTGCTGTTCGCCGGAATGATCCGGAACAGCCCCGTGCTGATTGCCGCCGCCTTTGTGGTTCAGTACCTGGGCCTGCTGGCGGAGCGTTGGTTCTTCTTCGCCCAGGCCAATCATCCCCAGAACCTCTATTACCAGACCATCTCCTGAACCGGCGGGGCCAGGCTGACATGAAGGACCTGCCGCTGCGCACGCATGAACCATGCGAAACGCGACGGGGTCCGGGGCAGGAAATCCCCTGTTTTTTGCGACAAGTCAAAAGTTGATTGATTTAGTCTTCTATTATGGGATAATCAACCATCAAATTTCTTTATCAGGGTGAGTTCAGTATGCAAATTCCGCAACGTGACGGTGATGGTTATCTGGTCGATCGCGACGCGTGGACGCCAGAAATCGGGCGCGCCATGGCCGAGGCCGACGGTATCGCGCTCGACGACGTGAAGTGGTCCCATATCACGAAAGCGCGCGATTATTATGAAGAGTTCGGCGTGGTCCCGCCGATTCGCAAATTCGCCAAGTTCATCGAGGAGGATCAGCAGGGCCTGTTCAAGCTCTGGATGACCGGCCCGATGAAACCGATCACCAAATACGGCGGATTACCAAAGCCAACTGGTTGCGTCTGAACAGATTGTGGTAAAGGCCTGAAACAAAAAACCCCGCCATGGCGGGGTTTTTTGTTGGTGTAGCTGAAATTTACTGGTTTTCTTTAGGAGCCGCAGCAATCGCGGCCGCGGGTTTGCGCCCGCGCGGGCTCCAAATGGATTGCCCCGTGAGTCCGCGGGTGTTCAGCTGTTCGGCGCACTGCGTGGCATAGGCCAGCACGTCCTTGCGCGATCCGCAGCGATGTCCGGTGATGGTGGAACGGCCGCTTTCCAGCACATAGCGATACCAGTCCTGTCCTTGACCGCCATCCGGGGCGTCGGTTTTCTCGACGCGCGCAACCTTGAACGGGCGCGGCATGGAGGGGGAGGGGCGGCTGGTTTTTGCGCTGGCGGTAGTGTCGGTCATCGTCTGGGCCAATGTCGTATTCCGCGATAAAGCCTGCGGAAGGGGTTAACACAGTAATAAATCAGGGAAAACGCGGCAAAACCGGTTGTCTGGAGCTGCCGTGACAACGAAAAATGCATTCTACCACAATGAGTTCCCCGATGGGACCCCTTGCGGACGGATATTTTCCAGTCGCCGGCTCTGAACCGCCTTTTGACGGGTCTTAAAGCCCCGGCAATGGAGGGTATTTGCGGGAATTCCGGAGTGTCCGGCGTCTACAGCTCGCGCAATACGGTCAGGGGGCTCTGGCTGACCACGCGGCGCGTGCCGATATAACCGGCCAGCCCGATCAGCAGTCCGCCGGCCAGCGGCGTCAGGACCCATACCGGCCATTTGAAGCGGTATTCGAGTTCGAAGGCGCGCGTGTAGAGGACCCAAGCGATGAGTTCGGTACCGATCGCGGCGAGCACGCCGGCCAGCATACCGAGCACGGCGAATTCGGCGAAATGCGCGGCGCGCAACTGCCGGCGCCCGGCGCCGAGCGTGCGCAGCAGCGCGCCTTCGTGGAAACGCTCATCGAGGCTCGCGGACAGCACCGCGAACAACACCGCGAAGCCGGCGGCGAGCACGAACAGCAGCACCAGCTCCACGGCGGCCGTGACCTGGGCGAGGATGGTGCGCACCTGTGCCAGCACCTGATCCATCTCCAGTACCGTCACCGCCGGGAACGCGCGCACCAGCGAAGTCAGTAGCGGCTTCTGCTCCGGCTCCAGATGGAAGCTCGTGAGATAGGTGGCCGGCAGGCCATCGAGCGCCCCTGGCGGGAAGATCATGTAGAAGTTGGGATGGAACGAGTCCCACTGAACCGAGCGGATGCTGGCGACTTGGGCGCGCCGTTCGCTGCCGGCAATCGAGAACGTCAGTTCGTCGCCGATTTCAATTCCCAGTTTCTTCGCGAGTTTTTCCTCGACCGATACCGGATTGGCGGTTGCCGTGTTGTTCCACCAGGCCCCGCGCACCAGGCGATTGTCGGACGGCAGCGTGTCGGTCCAGGTGAGATTGAGCTCGCGCCGGATTGCCTCGTTACCATCGTCCTCCTTGGTGACCGCCTGGGTCACCGGCCTGCCGTTTATTTCGGTCAAGCGTCCACGCACCATAGGATAGAGATCGCTCGCCGGAATCCGGTTTGCCGCGAAGAAGCCCTGCATGGCGGCAACATTCTGCGGCAGGATGTTGAACGCGAAATGGTTCGGCGTATCCGGCGGGAGTTGCGTCTGCCAAGTGTTGAGCAGATCGGTGCGCAGCAGCGCGATCACTGCCATGGCCATGAGCACCAGACCGAAGGCGAGGATCTGGCCGATGCTGGTGCGGGTGCGGCGCCATAAATTGTTCATGCCGAAACGCCAGGCCACGCCGACGCGCCGGTGCACGCGCCGGCTCAGGGCCAGCAGCGCCCCGGCGAAGGCCGCCAGCGCGGCCGCGGCCGCGAGACTCCCGGCCAGCACCGCGGCCGTGAGCAGCAGGCTGCCGGTGAAACGCCACATCAGGATCAGGATCGCCGCCGCGGCGGAGCCGTAGACCAGCCAGGCCGCCGGCGGCAGCGGCGCCATTTCGCGGCGTATCACCCGCAACGGCGGCACCTGCCGCAAGCGCATCAGCGGCGGCAAGGCGAAACCCGCGAGCGCCAGCAGGCCGGTGAAAAATCCGAAGGCCACCGGCGCCAGACCGGCCGGCGGCAGGCGCACCGGGTACACCTCCCGCAGCAGATAAAACACCGCTTCCTGCGTGAGCCATCCGAGCGCGCAGCCGGCGGCGCTCGCGACCAGCCCGAGCAGCAGGAATTGCGGTACGAACAGCCGCACCAGATCGCCTTGTGTCGCGCCGAAGCAGCGCAGCATGGCGGCGGTGTCGAAGTGCCGCTCGCTGTAGCGGCGCGCGCCCATGGCGATGGCCACGCCCGCGAGCAGCACCGCCAGCAGGCTGGTGAGCCCGAGATAACGCTCAGCGCGCCCGAGCGCGCGCCCGATGGAGCTGCCGGCGTCGCGCACGTCGAACAGCCGGTGATGCGGCCCGAGACGCGTCTTGAGCCATTCCTGGTAGCGCGCCAGATCGGTGTCGGCGCCGGCAAAGAGATAGCTGTAAGTCACGCGACTGCCCGGCTGGACCACGGCGGTGGCGGCGACGTCGTCACGGTGCATCAACACGCGCGGCGCCATGGTAAAGAAGCTGCCGCCGCGTCCCGGCTCGTAGGTGAGCACGCGTGTGACGGTGAATGCGGCGCTGCCGATTTCGATGCGCGCGCCAATCGCCAGCCCCAGCGCCTGCAGGATGCGCGCTTCCACCCATGCGGTGCCGGGCGCGGGAATATCGACAGTGTCGGTTTCCGCGGCATACAGGGCCGGCGCCGTGCGCAGCGTGCCGCGCAGCGGGTAGCCCGGCGCCGCCGCCTTGATGCTGGCCAGTTGCAGCTTGTCGCCGTGCACGACCACGCTCGCGAAATCAAGGGTTTCGACGTGGCGCAGGCCGTGGTCCGCGGCGGACCTGATCCACTCCGCCGGCACCGGCTCGGCGCCGGTCAGGCGCAGATCCGCGCCCAGCAGGTCGGCCGACTGATAGGTCATGGCGCGGTTCAGGCGGTCGCTGAAGAAACCGATGGCGGTGACCGCGCCGACGGCGATGACCAGCGCGGCGGCCAGAACGCGCAACTCGCCGGCGCGCCAGTCGCGCGTCAGCAGGCGCCAGGCCAGGCGCACATGACGCAGGTTGTGCATCGTCAATGGTCCTTCACGATGCGTCCGGCATCGAGATGGATGTGGCGTTCGCAGCGCGCGGCGAGGTTCTCGTCGTGTGTCACCAGCACCAGCGTGGTGCGGTGCTCGCGGTTGAGATCGAACAGCAGGTCGATGACGCGCGCGCCGGTGGCGCTGTCGAGATTGCCGGTGGGTTCGTCGGCGAACAGGATCGCGGGATTCACGGCAAACGCGCGCGCCATCGCCACGCGCTGCTGCTCGCCGCCAGAAAGCTGGCGCGGGTAGTGTGACAGTCTTTCACCGAGGCCGACGCGCGTGAGCAGCCCGCGCGCGCTGTTTCCCGCATCGGCGATGCCGGCGAGTTCGAGCGGCAGCATGACGTTTTCCAGCGCGGTCAGGCCGGGGAGCAGCTGGAAATTCTGGAACACGAATCCGACGCGCCCGGCGCGCACACGCGCGCGGCCGTCCTCGTCGAGCCGGTCAAGGCGTTCGCCGGCGAGCGTCACCTCGCCGGCGGTGGGGGAATCGAGCCCGGCCAGCAGCCCGAGCAGGGTGGATTTGCCGGAGCCGGACACACCGATGATCGCCACGCGCTCGCCGGCCTTGATCTCGAGATTCACACCCGACAAGATGTCGAGGAAGCCCTCGGCGGTGCCGACCCGTTTTGAAAGTTCGGTGGCGGAGACAATCGTTCCATTCAGGTGTTCAGACATGCGTCGTATCTTATTAGTCGTACTGTTGTTGGTCGGATTATTTCCCGTGCCCGCCGCGGCGCGCACCTTGCTCGTGGTTGGCGACAGTCTGAGCGCGGCCTATGGCATGGAAGTGCCGTCCGGCTGGGTGGCGCTGCTCGGCCAGCGCCTGAAGCAGGAGAAACCCGGTTACCGGGTCGTCAATGCCAGCATCAGTGGCGACACCACGGCGAACGGCCTGACGCGCTTGCCCCGGCTGCTCGCGGAACACAAGCCTGCGGTGGTCATCATCGAGCTTGGCGGCAATGACGGATTGCGCGGACTTTCGCTGGAGCAGATGAAACATAATATCAATGCCATGGTCGCCAAGGCCAAGGCCCGCCGCGCACGGGTATTGCTGGTCGGGATACAGCTACCGCCCAACTATGGCAAAAGCTACACCGAAAGGTTCCAATCCATCTTCCGCGAAGTCGCCGCCGGGCAGGGCGTGGCCCTGGTGCCGTCCCTGCTCGACGGTGTCGCCACCCGCGACGATCTCATGCAGCCGGACCGGATTCACGCCAATGTCTTGGCCCAGCCGCGCCTGCTGGAAAATGTCTGGCCGCATTTGCGGCCCTTGCTCTGACAAAAGTCCCGCCAGGGGCGACCGTGGTTTGGCTCGACGCAGGCCGAAAAAGCCAGCATAACCGCCGTAATCCGGGCTTTTAGGCCCATCAACTCCTCCCGGGACAGCGACGTCATGCGTGACCCCGATTTATGGAAAATCCCGTCAAACCAACTATATAAGAAGTGTCATTTAACGATTTCTCAAATTCCACTACGGACGACATTTATGCGCAAAAAAATACTGGGGTTATTGTGTTTCAGTCTGGCCTGGCAGGCCCTGCCCGCCGCGGCGGCCGGCGGACTTGAGGGCGTTTCCGTCAGCGGCTTCCTGACCGTGGGTACGACCTATGGCGACAAGCAGCTGCTGTCCACTACCGAGGCTGTGTCGCAGGATGCAACGATTGAAAACACGCCCGGCTTCACCGCCGATTCGCGCCTGGGCTTGCAGATATCGGCCAAGGTGAACGAGGACATCTCCATCACCGGACAGTTGCTGGCCAAGGCGCGCTCGGAGAACTCCAACGTCGAGGCCGATTGGGCGTTCATCAACTATCGATTGAGCGAACAGTTCAGTGTCCGCGCCGGTAAAATCAAATTCCCGACCTTCCTGATCTCGGACTATTACGAGGTCGGTTACGCCTATCCGTGGATCCGCCCGCCGCAGGAGGTGTACAGCTCCAATCCCATCACTACCCTGAACGGCGTGGACCTGCTGGCGCGCTTCCGCTTCGGCGACCTGTCGCTGCTGGTGCAGCCGTATTTCGGCGTGAGCCGCGGCGCCCAGGCACTGGTGCCGCAGGAAGCTGTAACCAACCCCGCGTATAGTCTTTGTTACAATGCCCAAACTGCCAGCTTTTACACATGCTTGCCGGGCACGCTGTTATACACCGACTTCACGGCCGATGCCCTGCGCGGTATTAACGTAAGTCTCAGCTCCGACATATTCACCGTTCGTGTCGGTACGTTGAAAACCAAGGTCAATGTCCCCGGCTTCAATGTGTTCCAGGACGACGTCAAATTTTCCAGCGCGGGCCTGAGCATGGATTGGCACAATGTCGTGCTTTATTCGGAGTATTTCGAACGCGACATTAAAGGGTTGGCGAATTCGGCCTTCCCCAACCAGAAAGGCTCGTATACCACGCTGGGTTACCGTATCGGCAAGTGGCTACCGCATTTCACTGCCGCACAGATCAAGGATAACGATAATCCGGTAGGCGCGACCTCGGGTATTCCGCTCGACCAGAAATCCAAGACGCTGGGATTGCGCCACGAGGTGGGCAGCGGCGCCGCCCTCAAGTTCGAGGTGCAGAAGGTGACTCCGAAGGACGGGACGCGCGGCCTGCTGATCGCCGCGCCGAGCGCGGCGCCCAAGGATCCGGGCAATGACGTGATGATCTACGGCATTTCGCTGGACGTCGTGTTCTAGGAGAGATCTAAATGAAAACACTAAAACAGGTTTGGGCGGCACTGCTCCTGCTGGTGCTCTGGGCGGGGTCGGTACCGGCCCACGCGGCGCTGGCGATCATCGTGCATCCGAGCAACAATCTGTCGGGCATATCGGCCGACGAGGCGGCGGACATCTACCTTGCCAAGGCCGGTGTATTCTCCAACGGCAAGCGCGCCATCCCGGTGGATCAGGCCGCCAGCAGCCCGGTGCGCAAGAAGTTCTACAGCGCGGTGATCAAGAAGGATGACTCTACACTCAAGGTGTACTGGTCGAAGCTGATGTTCACCGGCAAGGCCAACCCCCCGCGGGAGTTCGGCGACGATGCCGCGGTAAAAAGCTGGGTCGCGGGCAACCCCGACGCGATCGGTTATGTGGACGGAAAGTTCGTCGACAGCAGCGTCAAGGTGCTGCTTATCATTCCCTGATCTGAATATCCTTGAATCACAAAATAAAAAACCCGGCTATGCCGGGTTTTTTATTTTGGTCTTCCCGCCAGCATCGCCGCTGTTTTGCCTGGCATATCAAAGCACGAGGGATTCGGATTACAGAAAAAATTTGTTTAGAATTAACGGCTTGAATCGTCGTCCCGGGTCCGGCGATTGATTCGGCACGGCCAGTCCCGCAGAATGAATAAAAACATGACATAACCGGATGATGCCGATCCGGAACCGGCGGACACCGAAGGCGCACGCAGAGGCGCCGCCAAGGTCGCCGCACAATGAGGGTGAGGAGCCAAGCCGACCATGTATGAATCCTTCTACGGGTTGAAGGAAAAGCCGTTTTCCCTGCTGCCCGATCCGGCCTTTCTCTATCTGAGCCGTCAGCACGAAATGGCCATTACGCTGCTGGAGTACAGCCTGGAAAACCAGGCCGGCTTCTGCGTCATCACCGGCAAGGCCGGCACGGGCAAGACCACCCTGTTGCGCCGGCTGCTGAACCAGATCGGTGACGATGTCTCGATCGGTCTGATCACCAATACCCACCATTCCTTCGGCGAGTTGCAGCGCTGGATCCTGCATGCTTTCAGTCTCGACGATGGCGGCGACAACCGCGCCCGGCAGCACCAAATCTTTACCGATTACCTGATCGGACAGTATGCGAAGAACCGGCGCACCATGCTGATCATCGACGAGGCGCAGAACATGTCGGCCGCGGCGCTGGAAGAGCTGCGCATGCTGTCCAACATCAATTCCGAGAAGGACCTGCTGTTGCAGGTGATCCTGGTCGGCCAGCCGCCGTTGCGCGAGCTGTTGCGGCATCCGGAGCTGGAACAATTCGCACAGCGGGTGGCGGTGGATTACCACCTGGATGGCCTGAGCAGCGAGGAGACGCGTGGCTACATCCGCCATCGCCTGCGGGTCGCAGGCGGTGAGCACGAATTGTTCACCGACGATGCCTGCGAGGGAGTGTTCGTCCACAGCGGCGGCATCCCGCGGCTGATCAATCTCCTGTGCGATCTGGCGCTGGTCTATGCGTATGGCGGACAGGCGGCGGTCGTCACCGGAGAACTTGTCGAACAGGTCGTCAGCGAGCGCGAACAGCATGGTGCCTTGCCGGTGTTTGCCGCGGTCCCGGAAGCGCGGACGCGGCAACACCTGACGTTGAAGCAGGCGCCGGCGTCCATGGCAGTAAACATATCTGAGGCCGTGGTGACGCATGGTGCGCCTCGGCTTGTCGGCGAAGCCGGCCGAGTGCTGACGATGGAAGAAAAAGCAAGCGTCTCACGACCGGCAACGGATGCGAAAAAGACGCGTGTGCATGCTGTCAGGAGCGCTCCGGCCAGAGAGGATAAAAATCCCGGTGCGATGCTGGAACCTGGCGCGCCCGGGACGAACCCGGATATGGCGCCGCCGCCGGAGACCGCGGTGTCCGATACGGCGGAGATCAACCCGGCACCGGCCACGGTGCTCGACGCACCGCCCGTGGCAGACCGGCGCAAGGCAAACGAACCGTCAACCGCCCTGTCAGTGCCCGCGCCCGAGCCGGCGCGCCGTGCCGATGCCGGCAAGCGCACCAGGACTTGGCGTTACATCGCTGCAGGCGTATTCGTCTTTCTGATTTCCGCCACCGTGCTTGGTTGGCGTTTCCTTGATTGGACGCACCTGACGACGGCCGCTCCCGCGCAGACCTCGCCCGCGCACGTGACATCGATACGCCGGAATCCTGAACCGAAGCCGGTGGACGCGACACCGGTGAGCACATCATCCCCGGCATCCCGGTCTGTGCCGGATGCCTCGCTGACGCAGCTGGCGGTCGGCATTTCTGCCGTTCCCGGCAAGGATGCCGCCGAAGAAGCGAGGCTGAGGCAGATCCAGCGTGAACGCGACGCGGCTGTGGCCGTTGCCGAGGCTGCGACGCGCGAACGCGAATCTCTGCGGAATGCCGCGCTGGCGCGCGAACGCGTCCTGGCGCAGGAGCACGAGGCGGCGCTGGCGCGCGAGCGCGAACGGGCGAAGCAACTGACCAAAGCCGCGGAAATGGCGATTCTGCAGGCACACGAAGCGGAAGTGGCGGCAGAGGCGAAAGTCGCCGAACCCGCAGCGCCCGCGCTGAAAGTGAAGGTGGATGATACGCCGGCGACCCGGGCGACCGGCAGCGGAGCGGCGTCTCAGAATGCGAATATTGAAGTGGTTCCCGAACTCGGCGACGCCAAAGCGGCGGCTGCCTTTACCACCAATCCCTGCAAAGGCCCATCCGCGAGATTTCTCTCGACCTGTGAGTGAAGACGGCCGCCAACCCCGGCATCAGGTTACTGGCAGACAGAGGTGAATTTGGCTGTGGGCGTATTGCACGGATTGGCGCGGAATTCTTCCGAGCCCTTCTCGGCGCTTTTCGCGGTCGTTTCCTTCGATTTGTCCCTGGGCTGTCCGGACTGAACATCTTTCGCTGGCGGCGGAGACACGCTTGCCTTGGTAGTTTTGGCAGCCTCCTCGCTCGCCGCTTTGGCCGTGGCAGCGGCCGCCGCGGCCGCGGCGGCTTCAGCCTGACGGCGTTTCTGTTCTTCGGCAGCGGCGCGTTCACGCGCGGCCTTGGCGGCGGCCTCTTCGCGCGCGGCCTTGGCCGCGGCAGCAGCAGTTGCCTCAGCCTGACGGCGTTTCTGTTCTTCGGCGGCGGCGCGTTCACGCGCGGCCTTGGCGGCGGCCTCTTCGCGCGCGGCCTTGGCCGCGGCAGCAGCAGTTGCCTCAGCCTGACGGCGTTTCTGTTCTTCGGCGGCGCGCTCCTGTGCGAGGCTGTCTGACTCCTGTCTGGCCTTCTCCCAGTTGTCGAGTTTTTCGACCGCCGGCGCATAGCCCTGTTTGGCGGACTTGGTGTACCACAGATGGGCCATGCGCAGATTCTGGGGCGTGCCCACGCCTTGTTCGTACATTTGCGCGACCAGGAATTGAGCTTCGCGGTCGTTGTTCAATGCCGCGGTCAACTGGATGCCGAACCGGACCTCGGCGTCCTGTTCATTGCTGTTCGCGGCCTGGCTGAGGGCTGGCGCAGCAAGAAAGATCGCTGTCGCCAGGGCCATTACTGCTTTAAGTGTTCTGCTCATAAGTCACCCGTGTTCCTTTTGCTCATCTGCGTGACGGATGTTCCTGATCTATTCGCGCACGAATTGATAAGTCATTCTGCGGTCGTTCCGGGTGCAGCTGAGGGAATGTTCGTCGCGCAGGCGGCATTCCATCGCAACCCCCGGTTCCTGCCAGCCGGTTTTCACGGCCATGTCATTTATCTCGCTGGACATGCCATTCGGCGCGGCATGCGGCTTGCCGGCAACATGCACCACGTTGTAGACATAGCGCAGGTTGAACTTCGCTTCTTTGTTGTTGAAGCCGGAGATGACGGATTTGACGTTGTAGGTCAGCCCGGCATTGTCGACGTTGCGTGTCAGTTCCCCGGAAAAGCAGGTGATCTCGGTGTTGCTGCTCTGGAGGCAGGCGACGTTCGCGGAGGGCAGGTATTCCGCCTCTTCCTGGTTGCGTTTCCATTTTCCGGCGAGCAGCGCCTGTGTCACGTTGATATCGGGCTTCGGTGCTTCCACAACGGGCGCCGCCTTGGCCACGACGATCTCCGGCACCGGGGCCCGGGCTTCCTGTTTCGGTTCTTCCTTGCGCGCGGCGGGTTTCGCCGGCTTGGGAGGGCTGACATCAGCCGTCACGGCAACGGCCGTTACTTCCGGCGCCTTGGCCGGTTTCGGTTTGGGTTGGCTGGGGACAGGTGCCGGCGGTTTTTTTGCCGGCTCCTTTTTCACCGCCACCGGGGGCGGGGTTGGCGCCGGGGCGGACACCGCCGCGGCTGCCGGCGGTTCCACCTTCGCCGCCGCCTTGTCGCGCGCCTCGAGCTTCACCAGCGCCAGCGGGTAGTTCTGTTTGGCCGCCATTTCGTACCAGTAGTAGGCTTTTTCCATATCCTTCCCGGTACCCTTGCCGGTTTCGTAGCGCTGCGCCACCACGTATTGCGCCACTACGTCGCCCTCGTTGGCGAGCTTGAGATAGGAATCGAAGATGCCCTGCTGGACATCGTTGTTGTCGGCCGCGCTCACGCCCAGTGTGGCGGCGAAATAAAACAGAGTTATCGCAACGATTTGTCGCATGACAGGTAAACCTCTTAAATTAATGAACCGGTCCATATACCAATAATAGTCAGTCAGACTTCGGGCATGCCGGTCTGACGGGTGAATAGTTGCCACTCCGGCAGTATTAACGGCTTTCCCTTGGGGATATATGCAATATTGGTGCCGCCGCCGGCTTTTGCAGACCCGGGGTTCCCAGTGGATAAATCGGCTATAGAACCCGGTTTATAGGCAAAATCCGGGGGTTTTCGAGGGTTCTGCCGGGGCTTGACGGCGCAGCTCGCCTTGGTCACCCATGCCCCGGCGGCAGAGGGCGCGGCCCATGAGAAAAAATGCCAAAGTCTCGCTCGGGGTTGACCCGGTTCGGCAACGAACAAAGAAAAAGGCCGGTACGCATCCCGCCAGAGCGGCAGGTGCATACCGGCCTTTTCGGATTACTTAGATCAGGCGCGGAGTTTCTTTTTGATCGCGTCGATCACGGCCTCGCTCGAGGTGGCGCTGACCGTCAGCAGCATGCCTTCCTTGTCGTAGAAACCGATGAGCGGGGCGGTTTTCTTATTATAGGTATCGAGCCGGTGGCTGATGGCGGCCTCGGTCTCGTCCTCGCGCTGCACCACGGGGCTGCCGCACTTGTCACAGATGCCTTCCTTCTTGGGCGGCATGCTTTTGACGTTGTAGATC
The DNA here is from genome assembly GCF_002355735.1 of Sulfuricaulis limicola. GTDB lineage: Bacteria > Pseudomonadota > Gammaproteobacteria > Acidiferrobacterales > Sulfurifustaceae > Sulfuricaulis > Sulfuricaulis limicola. The sequence goes on from NZ_AP014879.1 coordinate 524,921, forward strand.
GCCTGGCACTTGGTATTCGAGCAGGTGCGGCGGGTGGTGAGGCGGTCGAGGATGACGTTGCGCGGTACGTCGATGTTGACCGCCATGTCGAGCTTGATGCCGAGTTTCACCAGCAGTTTTTTCAGGTCCTCGGCCTGGGGAATAGTGCGCGGAAAGCCGTCCAGCAGAAAGCCCTTTTTGCAATCGGGATCCTGCAGGCGTTTTTCCATGATGCCCATGATCAGTTCATCCGGCACCAGGTCGCCGCGGTCCATGTAGGCCTTGGCCTGCTTGCCGAGATCGGAGCCGGCCTGCACCGCGCCACGCAGGATGTCACCGGTGGAAATCTGCACCGAGCCGTCCAGCTGTGTCAGCTGTTTCGCGACCGTGCCCTTGCCCGCGCCCGGGGCGCCCAACAGAATCAACTTCATGGATTTTTCCTCTCTTGATTTGAGCCAATGATGAAACCGGAATCCGGCGGCGGCCCTGGCTGGCCCGGCCGCGAAGGGGCGCATTTTGCCCCCTAGTTGCGGTTCAGATCAACCTGAAAGTGGGGGCCGCGTGATTGCCGCTAAAATGCTGCTACTTGGAGGTCAGTCCGGCGATCAGGCCTTTCAGATCCCGCTCGCCGGCCTCGATGCCGGCCGTCAGCCGGAACTGGACCAGGGCGCGGTGCAGGTTCTGGCCGGGCCGGTCGGTCTTGAAATAGTGATCGCCTTCGAGATGATCGGTGAGAAAGCGCAGACCCAGCTCGAAAGGAACGAGGCGGATCGCTTCATACAAGTATTCACAGTCATGCCGTGTGAGAAAGTGCCGGGTTTCGGACAGGTAATTTTTCAGCAACGCGCGGGCGATATCCAGATCGAAGCGTACCGCGTCAAGATTCTGCGGTGATTCGCCGGCGGGGTTGGCGCAGGAGCGCAGGCAGTCGCCGATGTCATAATGAATCAGTCCCGGTTGCACGGTATCGAGATCGATCAGGCTGACCACCTTGCCGGTGCGGGTATCGAAAAGAAAATTATTGAGCTTGGTGTCGCCGTGGATGGGCCGCGTTACCAGTTTTCCTTCGCGCTGGGCCTGTTCCAGAGCGCGCGTCAGACTCCAACGCGTTTCCACAAACGACAGGGCGCGCACCAGCTCGCCGCTTGCGGCGGTGACGCGCGGCCGGGCCGAGGCGCGCAGAAAATTCGCAAAATAACCCGGCGCATCGTGAAAGCCGGGCAGGGTCCGGTGCAGCCGCGCGGGATCGAGATCGTGGATCAGGTCATGGAAACGGCCGAGCGCGGAACCGACTTCCCCGGCCTGGTCGATATCACGGATGGTATCGAGCGTGCGCGTATGTTCGATGAACTCCTGCGCGCGCCAGAACCCACCCTCGGCGTCGATGGCAAAATCCCTGTCGTCGCGGGCCGGCAGTATCCCGGGTAGCCGCAGCGTGCGCGTGCTGGCATTGCCGGTGGTGGCGCGCTGACGAATGTGTCCGCTCAGTACGCGCAGGTTTTCCATGATGCGCTCGGGATGCGGGAAGACGTGACGGTTGATCCGCTGCAGAATGAACTGGCGGTTGCGATCGACGGTCACGATAAAGGTATCGTTGATCAGCCCGTGACCATGCGGGCGGATGGCGCTTATTTTTGCGTCCGGAAGAAACTGGCCGGCAATGACTTGCTCAAGGGGCATGCGGGTAAGGTAAATGTTATCGACCGGTCCGATGATTGATTAATACGCTGGCCTGGCGTCGCCCGTACGCCGATTCCGGCGTTTGACGGGCAAGCCCGCGCGGCATTAGGCTGAGTCTAGCCTTTGGGCCGATTCTGCGAAATGTGCTCGAGGGCTTACGGAACAACAGCCAGGACAAGGAGACGAATCATGCGGAGATTGATATCAGCTGTTCTGATGGGTTTGGTCGGACTGGCCCCGGTACAGGCGGCGATCAAGGGAGAAGAGGTCGAATACAAGGCCGGCGACACGGCGCTCCGGGGTTATCTGGTTTATGACGACGCCGTGAAGGCCAGGCGCCCGGGCGTGCTGGTGGTGCATGAATGGTGGGGACACAACGAGCATGCGCGCAACAGCGCCCGCAAGCTCGCGGAGGCAGGTTACGTGGCACTGGCGCTTGATATGTACGGCGATGGCAAGCAGGCGAACCATCCTGACCAGGCCGGAAAATTTTCCGGCGAGGTGGGCAAGAATCTGCCGCTCATGAAATCGCGCTTCGAGGCCGGCATGAAGCTGTTGCGCAAGCAGGCGCAGGTTGACGACAAGCGCATGGCGGCGATCGGCTATTGTTTCGGCGGCAGTGTCGTGCTCCAGATGGCGCGCGAGGGCGAGAACCTTCGCGGCGTGGCGAGCTTTCACGGCGGACTGGCTACCGAACATCCGGCCAAGCCAGGCAAGGTCAAGGCCAAGGTGCTGGTGATGAACGGCGCGGAAGATCCTTTCGTGCCGGCAGAGCAGATTGCCGGCTTCAAGAAGGAAATGGAAAGTGCCAAGGTCGATTACAAGTTCGTGAACTATCCGGGTGCCAGGCACAGCTTCACCAACCCTGACGCGGACACCAATGGCGCCAAATTCAATCTGCCGCTTGCCTATAACGCCAAGGTTGATCAGGAGTCATGGGCCGAGCTGCAATCTTTTCTCAAACTTGTCTTTAAATAATTATGAGTTTTAACCACAGAGATCACAGAGAAACGCAATCTGTTTTTTATTTTACCTCTGTGTTCTCTGTGCCCCCTGTGGTTGATGATCATATCTATAATCTAAATGCGCTTCGCGACGGACCTGGTTTGCTGGAAATGCGGCGCTGCACTGGCAGCATTACCTATGCCTTTGAGTCGCGAGGCGGAATGTCCGAAGTGCCGCGCCTGGCTGCATAGTTGTCGCCTGTGCCATTTCCATAATCCGCGTCTGACGAGTCAGTGCGACGAAGAACGCGCTGAAGAAGTGCGTGACAAGGAGGGCGCGAATTTCTGCGACTGGTTCAGGCCTCGCCCCGAGGCGCACCGTCCGCGCGGCGGGGAGAAAACGCAAGCTGCCAAGGCGAGGCTTGATGATCTGTTTGGCGGCACACAAACCGCCAACACTAAGCCGGAATCGGCACGAGATAAACTGGGTGATCTTTTTGGGGCCGGTAAAAAACCCGGAAAGTAATGCAGGCTCATCGCTGTATCGAATCGGTGAGTGCCGGGATTGTGATGCGCTCAATGCCGCGCTGCTCGCGCGGATCAAGCTGTTGTCGCAGGACGAAATCGTGCGTCGCCACCATTATCTGGGCGGACGCTATGAAAATATTTATCTGAAGCTCGAGTCGGTTCCGGAACTGCGCGTGATCCTGGATCTGGCGACGGCGCAGGCGGCGCATCTCCTGAGCCGCCCGAAACAGCATCTGCGCCTGGGATGGTGGCTCAACATCATGCAACCCGGCGATATCACTTATCCGCATACTCACGATGAAGGCGATGAACTGCTTTCCGGTGTTTATTACATCGAGGCCCCGCCACGTTCCGGGAGACTGTTGCTGATGCAGGACGCGCAGCGCGCGGAAATTGAACCGCAAGCAGGAAGATTCGTGTATTTCGCGCCGGATGTAATACACGAAGTTACGCGCAACGAATCCGGCCATCCCCGGATATCCATTGGATTCAATCTCGGGCCGGCGCAGGCCTGAGGTTTTCGGAAATGAATCAACCATGACTGGTATAATGGCGACTGGAGTTGGCCAGACAGCCGCTGCCCAGCCACGTTCGCGTGGCCGGGTGGAGGAAAGTCCGGGCTCCGCAGGGCAGGGTGCCAGGTAACGCCTGGGCGGCGTGAGCCGATGGAAAGCGCCACAGAAAATATACCGCCGAAGTCCGCAAGGACTGGTAAGGGTGAAATGGTGCGGTAAGAGCGCACCGCGCGGGTGGCAACATCCCGTGGCAGGGCAAGCCCCACCCGGAGTAAGGCCAAATAGGGGAACGATAGTGCTGCCCGCACTGTTCCCGGGTAGGCCGCATGAGGCGTCTGGCGACAGGCGTCCCAGATGAATGGCTGTCCACGACAGAACCCGGCTTACCGGCCAACTCCTTTTTTCACATTAACTTAGTTGTTTAATTTTTTGTTTTTCCTCCAGTTTTTGGTTCAACTTCCTGCAACAAATGCAGTCGCTTTGGGTCGCAAAAGCGCGCCGCGGTGCTTTCGTCCCTAAAATTCCACCTTCCGTCACTAACTCACTGTCCTGAAAAGAAGAAATATCCGGGAAATGGCAATTTTGTCTTGACACCTCTCATTCCCGCTATCTATAGTGTCAATAAGTGGATAAATGTGGTTTTTTGTGGACGAGAGCGGGAAATAGCGGGGAAAAATGTTTCGCGGTGTCAACACATTGTCGCTCGACAGCAAGGGACGCATGGCGATCCCGACGCGCTATCGCGACCAGCTGGCGCGCAGCTGCAACGGTCAAATGGTGCTCACCGTCAACGCGCTCGACAGCGACCACTGCCTGCTGCTGTATCCGCAGCCGGAGTGGGAGGAGATCGAGCGCAAGATCATGAAGCTGTCGAGTTTCAACAAACAGACGCGCAAGTTGCAGCGCATGCTCGTGGGTCACGCCACCGAATGTGAAATGGATGGCAACGGCCGCATTCTGCTGCCGCCGCCGTTGCGCGAGTTTTCCGGGCTCAACAAGGAAGTGGTGCTGATCGGCCAGGGCAACAAATTCGAAATCTGGGACGACGGCATGTGGAACACGCGCCGCGGCGAATGGCTCAAGGACGAAGGCACGGGCGATGACAAGCTGCCGCCGGATCTCGAGTCGCTCTCGCTGTAGCAGGAAAACGTGAATGAACATCACCATGTTCCGGTATTGCTGGAGGAGGCATTGCAGGCTCTACAGGTGAAGGATGACGGAGTATATGTGGATGCCACTTACGGACGAGGCGGGCACGCGCAAAAAATTCTAGAAAAAATCGGCGAGCGGGGACGGCTGCTGATGTTCGACCGGGACCCGCGCGCCTGCGAGGACGCGCGCCGGCGTTTCGGCGCGGACGCACGCGTCAGCATCCAGCAAGCTCCGTTCTCGACGATTGGCCGGATGATTGAAGGCCTGGGCCTCGCGGGAAAAATCAACGGTATTCTGTTCGATCTCGGCGTATCCTCGCCACAGCTTGACGATCCCGGTCGTGGTTTCAGTTTTCGCGCCGAAGGCCCGCTCGACATGCGCATGGACCCGGGCAGCGGAGAGTCCGCCGCCGACTGGCTCAACCGTGCGGAGGAAAACGAGATCGTGCGCGTCCTGCGCGACTATGGCGAGGAACGTTTTGCCAGGCGTATCGCGCGCGCCATCCTGCGCGAACGTTCCATCGAACCGATTGCAACCACACGTCGTCTCGCCGAGATCGTCGCGCGCGCCGTGCCCGTTCGCGAGAAAAGCAAAGACCCGGCCACGCGCACCTTTCAGGCAATTCGGCTTCACGTCAACCGCGAACTCGAGGAATTGACGGCAGTGCTGCCGCAGACGGTGCCGGCGCTCGCCCCCGGCGGGCGTCTGGCGGTGATCAGTTTTCATTCGCTCGAAGACCGCCTGGTGAAGCATTTTATGCGCGTCGAGGCCAAGGGCCGGGAGCTGCCGCCCGGGCTGCCGGTGCGCCACGATCAGTTCCGCGCGCGCCTCAAAGTCATCGGCAAGGCGATCCGCGCCGGGGTCGTGGAAACGCAGCGCAACCCGCGCGCCCGCAGTGCCGTGCTGCGCGTGGCCGAGCGTACTGCGGAGGGAGCGGCATGAGACGCGGAGATGGCGACCGCACAGCTTTCACGGAGGCATCGCTCCATGTCTAGGCGCCTGGCGATCCTGTTTGCCGCGGTGATCGTGGTGTCGATGGCGGTGGTGGAGACGCGTCACGAAAGCCGCCAGCTGTTCGCGCGACTGCAGGCACAGCAGGCGGAACGGGACGCGCTCAACACCGAGTGGGGCAAATTGCTGCTCGAAGATGGCGCGTGGTCGCAGCATCGGCGCATCGAAACCATGGCGCGCAACCGCCTCGCCATGGACACGCCCGAGGCCGCGGACATCCGCGTCGTGCGGGTACTGCCGGATTCTGTGCCATGAGCCGCCACGCCAAAAGCCGCTACCCGGTACGCAACGCCATCGTGCTGTTGTTCTTCCTGAGCGGACTCGTGCTGCTGGCGGCGCGCGCCGTGTACCTGCAGGTGTTCAATTCCGATTTTCTCCAGGGCCAGGGCAATCAGCGGCACTCGCGCCTGGTCAAGGACAACTCGCACCGGGGCATGATCCTCGATCGTCACGGCTCGCCGCTCGCCGTCAGCACGCCGGTGGATTCGGTGTGGGCGCATCCGCCCACGCTGGCGGGCGAGCGGGGCAAGTGGGCACGGCTGGCGGCGTTGCTCGACATCAGTCCGCGCGAGTTCGCACAGCTGGTACGCAAGCACGAAGACCGCGAATTCATGTACCTCAAGCGGCATGCCACGCCGGCGCTGGCCGAACGCGTGATGGCGCTCAAGATCCCGGGTGTGGCATTGCAGCGCGAATACCGCCGTTATTACCCGCTCGGTTCCGTGGCCGGTCACGTGATCGGTTTCACCAATATCGATGACCAGGGACAGGAAGGTGTCGAGCTGGCCTATGACGCCTCCTTGCGCGCCGTGCCCGGCACCAAGCGCCTGCTGCGCGACCTGCAGGGGAACGCGGTCGAGGTGGCCGAGAGCGTGGTATTGCCCAAGCCGGGCCGGGACCTGGTGCTTTCCATCGACCGGCGCATCCAGTACCTCGCGTATCGTGAACTCAAGGCCGCGGTGATCGAGCATGGCGCGCGCGCCGGCAGCGCCGTGGTGCTGGATGCGAGCACCGGCGAAGTTCTGGCGCTGGTCAACGAGCCGGACTTCAATCCCAATAACCGCGCCGGCCTGCGTAACGGTGTTTTCCGCAATCGCGCCGTGACGGATCTCTTCGAGCCGGGCTCGACGATCAAGCCCTTCACCGTCGCGGTGGCGCTGGAAAGCGGGAAATATTCGCCCGGCAGCGTGATCGACACCACGCCGGGCACGTTGCGGGTCGGTGACCGCACGTTCCGCGATGTACACAACTACGGCGTGCTGACGGTCGCGGGCGTGATCGGGAAGTCGAGCAATGTCGGCATGTCCAAGATCGCGCTGGCGCTCGACAAGAAGAACATGTGGGAAATGCTGCGCCATGCCGGGTTCGGACAGTCCACCGGCGTGCAGCTGCCGGGTGAAGTGGCGGGGTTGCTCAATCCGTACTCGAAATGGGTTCCGGTCGATCAGGCGAGCATTTCCTTCGGCTACGGCATCTCGGTTACGCCGTTGCAGCTCGCGCGTGCCTATCTCGCGCTCGCCAACGACGGCATGGCACTGCCGTTGACGCTGCAACACGTCGAAACCGTGCCGGAGGGCGAACGCATCATGTCCGTCAAAACCGCGCGCCAGCTCCAGTCCATGCTGGAACTGGCCGTGAGCGATGCCGGTACCGGCCGGGCGGCACAGGTGGCGGATTATCGCGTGGCCGGCAAGACCGGCACGGTGCGCAAGCTCATGCCGGACGGATATTCCGAGGACAAATACGTCGCCTGGTTCGCCGGCTTCGCGCCCATCCATTCGCCGCGCCTGGTGATGGTGATCACGGTGGACGAACCGGCGGGTGCCTACTACGGCGGCGAAGTCGCCGCGCCGGTGTTCGGCCATGTGATGACCGGCGCGCTGCGCCTGCTTGATATCCCGCCGGATGCACCGCGCAAGGAAACGCGCATCCTGACCGTGAAAAGCGATCGGGTGACCGAATGACGCACCCGACGACGGATCTGCGTGAACTGCTCGAGGGGATGGCGCGCGTGCCGGGCGTGGCCAACCGCGGGGTGCGCGGCCTGCAAACCGACAGCCGGCGCGTGCAACCGGGCGATCTGTTCCTGGCGCTGCCGGGCATGCTGGCGGACGGCCGCGATTACATCGGCGATGCCGTGGCTTCGGGCGCCGGCGCGATCGCTTATGAAACCGACGATGGATATCTGCTGCGCGGCGCGCCGGTGCCGGCGTTCGGCGTTTCCGGCCTGCGCCACAAGATCGGCGTGATCGCGGACCGTTTTTACGGCGCGCCCTCGCGCCGGCTGGTGGTGGTCGGCGTTACCGGCACCAACGGCAAGACCACCTGTACGCAACTGCTGGCGCAGGCGCTGGATCAACCACCGAAGCGTTGCGCCGTGATCGGCACGCTCGGCAGCGGTTTCCCCGGCGCGCTCAATGCCTCGATCCACACCACGCCGGATGCCGTCACGGTGCAGCGCCTGCTGGGGGATTACCGCGACCTCGGCGCGGCGCACGTGGCCATGGAAGTCTCGTCGCACGCGCTCGAGCAGGGACGGGTGAACGGGGTGCGGTTCCATGTCGCGGTGTTCACCAATCTCACGCGCGACCATCTCGATTATCACGGCGACATGACGGCCTACGGCCAGGCCAAGGCGAAATTGTTCGCGCACGAAGGATTGAAATACGCCGTGATCAATCACGATGATGATTTCGGACGCCGGTTGCTGGCCGGGGTCGGCGCACCGGTGGCCTGCCTGAGCTACGGCATCGAGGGCGGCGACGTGCGCGCGCGCGAGGTGCGGCCTTCGTCCGAGGGGCTGTGGTTGCGTATCCAGACGCCTCATGGCGAGACCGAACTTCGCAGCCCGCTTATCGGGCACTTCAACGTGTACAACCTGCTGGCGGTGCTGGCGACCCTGCTGGCCCTGGGAGTGGAGCTGCGCGATGCCGCCGCGCGCCTGACGCGGGCGCAGGCGCCGGCTGGCCGCGCCGAGCGTTTCGGCGGCGCCAGGGGTCTGCCGCTGGTGGTGGTGGATTATGCGCACACACCGGACGCGCTGGAAAAAATCCTGACCGCCCTGCGCGAACACACGCGCGGAAAACTCTGGTGCGTTTTCGGCTGCGGCGGCGACCGTGACCGCGGCAAGCGCCCGGTGATGGGCGAAATCGCCGAGCGCCTGGCGGACACGGTGTTGCTGACCGACGATAACCCGCGGCATGAATCGGGCGACGCCATCATCGCCGACATCGTCGGCGGCATGCGCGCCGCGCCGCGCATCATCCGCGATCGCCGCAACGCGATCGCGACGGCGATCGGGGGCGCGACGGAAGGCGACATCGTACTCATCGCCGGCAAGGGTCACGAGGATTACCAGCAGGTAGGCGATGAGCGCCGGCCATACAGTGATCGCGACACCGTGCGAACATTACTGGGGGAAGCCGCGTGATGTCGCTCGCGATTCTCGCCGACGTACTCAAATGCCCGCACCACGGGTCGGACGCCGTGTTCACCGGCGTGTGCCACGACACGCGCAGTCTGCAGCCAGGCGATCTGTACGTCGCGATCAAGGGCGAACGCTTTGACGGGCACAATTTCCTGGCCGAGGCCATCAGCGCGGGGGCGGTAGGTGCCCTGCTGGCGCGTGACATGGAGACGCCGCTGCCCTACGTGCGCGTGCCGAACACGCGGCTGGCGCTCGGAAATCTCGGTGCGTTCTGGCGCAACCAGTTCCAGATTCCGGTCATCGCCGTCACCGGCAGCAACGGCAAGACCACGGTCAAGGAAATGATCGGCGCGATCCTGGGCGAGACCGGCCCCGGCTGCGTCACGCGCGGCAATCTCAACAACGACATCGGCGTGCCGCTCACGCTCACGCGCATGCGCGCCAGCGACCGCTACGCCGTGATCGAGATGGGCATGAACCATTTCGGCGAGATCGAATATCTTTCGCGCCTGACGCGCCCGACGGTGGCGCTCATCACCAACGCCGGCGAGGCGCATCTGGCGGGCGTCGGTTCGCTCGAGGGCGTGGCGCGGGCCAAGGGCGAGATTTTCACCGGCCTGCGCACGGCCGGCACCGCGGTGCTTAACGCCGACGACCCGTATTTTCCGTACTGGAAGACGCTGGTGGCCACGCGCAAGCACCTGACTTTCGGCCTGGAAGCCGGGGCCGACGTGAGCGCGGAATACCGGCTCACCGACAACGGCAGTCTCATGCATCTCAAAACCACCACTCATGGAGACATCGACATGCGCGTACCCCTGTTGGGCCGACACAATGTCATGAACGCCCTGGCGGGCGCGGGCGCGGCGATCGCGGCCGGCGCCTCGCTCGAGCAGGTCAAGTCCGGGCTCGAAAAACTCAAGACGGTTTCCGGCCGTCTCGAGGTGAAGCGCGGCATCAGCGGCGCGCGCATCATCGACGACACCTACAACGCCAACCCTGCTTCAGTGGCGGCGGGACTGCAGGTGCTCCGGGAATTCAAGGGCGAACGCGTACTGGTGCTGGGCGACATGGGCGAGCTCGGGCCGTCCGCCGCCGACATTCATTTCCGCGTCGGCGAGCTGGCCGGCCGCCTCGGCATCCAGCGCCTTTTCGCCATCGGCGAACTGGCGCGTATCGCTGTCGGCGCCTTCGGCAAGGGCGCGCGGCATTTTGACAGCCACGAGGCACTGATCGAGGCGCTGCAGGACTGTCTGCACGCGGACATGACGGTGCTGGTGAAAGGGTCGCGCCTGATGCGCATGGAGCGGATCGTCGCCGGCATCACCAGGCCGTCGCCGGCCGTCACCGAAAACGGGGGGAGCCGCTAAGTGCTCTATTATCTTTTCGAATCACTGTCGCGGGACTTCACGTTTTTCAACGTGTTCCGTTACATCACGCTGCGCGGCATCCTGGGCGTGCTGACGGCGCTGCTGATCAGTTTCTGGATCGGGCCGGCGATGATCCGGCTCCTCGGCGTGCGCCAGTTGGGACAAACCGTGCGCAAGGATGGTCCCCAGAGCCATCTCTCCAAGGCTGGCACGCCGACCATGGGCGGGGCGATGATCCTCGTCGCCATCGCCATCTCCACCCTGTTGTGGGCGGATCTGTCGAACCGCTTCGTGCTGGCGGTGCTGTTCGCCACCGCTTCCTTCGGCGCCATCGGCTGGGTCGATGACTACAAGAAGATCATCAACAAGGATCCGCGCGGCATCGGTGCCAGGGCCAAGTTTTTCTGGCAGACGGTTTCCGGCCTGGCGGTCGCGTTGTTCCTCTACTACAGCGCCAAAAGCCCCGCCGACACCGCGCTCATCCTGCCGCTGTTCAAGAACGTCATCATCGACCTGGGTCCGGTTTACATCCTGCTGGCCTATCTGGTGATCGTGGGCAGCAGCAATGCCGTGAACCTGACCGACGGGCTGGATGGCCTGGCGATCATGCCGACGGTCATGGTGGCGGCGGCGCTGGGCATCTTTGCCTACGTCATGGGCCATCTCAAGTTTTCCGCCTATCTCGGTTTCCCGTACATCGCCGGCGCCGGCGAGATGCTGATTATCTGCGGCGCCATCGTTGGCGCCGGCCTCGGATTCCTGTGGTTCAACACCTATCCCGCCATGGTGTTCATGGGCGACATCGGCGCGCTGGCGCTGGGTGCGGCGCTCGGCACGATAGCGGTGTCGGTGCGCCAGGAAATCGTGCTGTTCATCATGGGCGGCGTGTTCGTGATGGAAACGGTGTCGGTGATGCTGCAAGTGGTCTCGTTCAAGCTCACCGGCAAACGCATCTTCCGCATGGCGCCGCTGCATCACCATTTTGAACTGAAAGGCTGGCCCGAACCGCGCGTGATCGTGCGTTTCTGGATCATCTCGCTGATCCTGGTGCTGGTTGGATTGGCCACATTGAAGATTCGATAGGAACGTGATGGCCGGGGCAATGAAAAAGACGGAGACAAAACGCGCGCTGGTGGTGGGCCTCGGGCTCACCGGTATTTCCTGCGTGCGTCATCTGGTTGCGCGCGGTTATGACGTCACGGTGGCGGACACGCGCGAACAACCGCCGAAGCTGGAGGAGCTGCGGCGCGAGTTTCCGCGGGTGACGGCGCACACCGGCGGCCTGCCCGCGGCGCTGCTCGAGGACCCGGGCCTGCTGGTGGTCAGTCCCGGCGTGTCGGTCAAGGAGGCCGGGATCGCGCGCGCGGTGGAACGCGGCGCCGAAGTCGCCGGCGACATCGAGCTGTTCGCGCGCGAGGCGACCGCCCCGGTCATCGCCATCACCGGCGCCAACGGCAAGAGTACGGTGACGGCGCTGGCCGGCGAGATGTGCCGGCAGGCGGGCCTTGAGACCGCCGTCGGCGGCAACATCGGCGTGCCGGCGTTGTCGCTGCTGGCGGACCCCGAACCGGACGTCTACGTGCTCGAACTGTCGAGTTTCCAGCTCGAGACGACGGCGAGTCTCAATGCGCGCGCCGCCACGGTGCTCAACATCACGCCGGATCACATGGACCGTTACCACGACATCGACGAATACGCCGGGGCCAAGGCGCGCATCTTCCGCGGCAACGGCACCATGGTGCTCAACACCGACGACCCCCGGGTGATGCGCATGCGTGAACCGGGCCGGCGCCTGGCCGGATTCGGGCTCGGCCGGCCGCTGGCGGCGCAGGACTATGGCCTCGATGAAGTCAACGGCGAGACCTGGCTGGTGCATGGCAAGCAGCCGCTCATGCCCGCGCGCGAGGTGCCGCTCGCCGGCCGGCACAACCTGGCGAACGTGCTCGCGGCCATGGCGCTGGCCGAGGCCGTCGGTGTCACGCCCGAAGCGGCCTGTGCCGCCGTGCGTGCGTTCAAGGGGCTGGAGCACCGCACCCAGCTGGTGGCCGAGCATCGGGGTGTGCGCTGGTATGACGATTCCAAGGGAACCAACGTCGGCGCCACGGTGGCGGCCCTGAACGGCATGACTGCGCCGGTGATTCTCATCGCCGGTGGTGACGGCAAGGGCCAGGATTTCAGCGATCTGAAACCGGCCTGCGCCCGTCACGCGCGCGCCGTGGTGCTGATCGGGCGCGATGCGCCGCAGATCGAGGCCGCGCTCGACCGGGCGGTGCCGGTGCATTACGCGAAAGACATGCATGATGCCGTGCATATCGCCAAAGGACTGGCGCAAGCGAAAGATGTGGTGCTGCTGTCGCCGGCCTGCGCCAGCTTCGACATGTTCCGCAATTATGAACACCGCGCCGAAGTTTTTCGTCAGGCCGTGCAAGAGGTAACGACATGATGGCTGCGGTCATGACAGGCGACGTGCGCGCGGCCGGCCGGGCCCGGCCGGCGTGGGATCCGTGGCTGCTGGGCAGCACCTTCGTGCTGCTCGCCACCGGCGTGATCATGGTGTATTCGGCGTCGGTCGCCTACGCCGATCGCGAGATGAACAACAGCGTCTATTTCCTCATCCGGCACGCGTCCTCCGCCATCCTGGGCCTGGCGCTCATGGCGTTCACGATGCGCACGCGCGTGCGCTGGTGGGAAAAGGCCGGTCCGTATCTGCTGCTGATCGGCATCGTCGCGTTGTCCGTGGTGCTGCTGCCGGGCATCGGCGCGCACGTCAACGGAAGCTCGCGCTGGATCCGGCTCGGCATCTTCAACGTGCAACCGTCGGAGTTCATGAAACTCTTCGCTGTGGTGTACGTCGCGGGCTACCTGGTGCGCAAACAGGAGGCGCTCAGGAATTTCACCCAGGGCATTGTCATGGTCAGTCTCGTGGTGGCGGTGATCGGTGCGTTGCTGCTGATGGAGCCCGACCTGGGTTCGCTGGTGGTCATCACCGTGACGGTGTTCGCCATGCTGTTTCTCGGGGGCGTGCGTTTCTGGCACTTCATGATGGTGCTCGGTGCCGGCGTCGGCAGCATGGTGCTGCTCACGATCGTCTCGCCGTATCGCATGGCGCGTGCGACGAGCTTCATGGACCCGTTCGCCGATCCCTTCAATACCGGCTTTCAGCTGGTGCAGGCGCTGATCGCCTTCGGGCGCGGCGAATGGTTCGGCGTGGGACTGGGCGCCAGCGTGCAGAAGCTGTTTTATCTGCCGGCGGCGCACACCGATTTCGTGTTCGCCGTAATGGCCGAGGAACTCGGGCTGCTGGCCGTGCTCGGCATGATGGTGGTGTTCGGCATCGTCCTGGTGCGCGCCTTCGCCATCGCGCGCCAGGCGGAGGCCGCGGGACAGATCTACGGTGCGCGTCTGGCGCAGGGCATCGGGCTGCTGCTCGGCGGCCAGGGCATGATCAACATGGGCGTGAACATGGGCCTGCTCCCGACCAAGGGGCTGACACTGCCGTTCGTAAGCTATGGCGGTTCCAGCATGCTGGTGAGCTGCATCGCCATGGGCCTGCTGCTCCTGATCGGGCGTGAGGCGCGTGGCGGTAATTGGGGGAATCAATGAGTCGCGTGCTGATCATGGCGGGCGGTACCGGCGGGCATGTGTTCCCGGGGCTGGCCGTGGCGCGCCGGCTGCTGGAGAAGCGCGTGCAGGTCGTGTGGCTGGGCACGCGCCGGGGGCTGGAGGCGCATGCGGTGCCGGCCTCGGGGCTGGCCATCGACATGGAGTGGCTCAACATCCAGGGCGTGCGGCGCAAGGGCTGGCTGCGCTGGCTGCAGTTTCCGTTCACGCTTGCGTATGCCATGGCGCAGGCGTTCCGCGTGTTGCGTCGCCGCAAGCCGGACGCGGTGCTGTCCCTGGGCGGGTTCGTCGCGGGGCCTGGCGGCCTGATGGCGTGGTTGACGCGCACGCCGCTGCTGATCCACGAACAGAACGCGATTCCCGGCATGACTAACAAGTGGCTGGCGCCGCTCGCCGATCAGGTGCTGAGCGGTTTTCCCAATGCCTTCGGGCGGCACGTGGTGGCGCGCCCCGTGGGCAATCCGGTGCGCGACGAGATCGCCGCGTTGCCGCCGCCCGAGGAAAGGCTGAAGGATCGTCGCGGACGCCTGCGGCTGCTGGTCGTCGGCGGCAGTTTGGGCGCCAGGATTTTCAACGATGTCATGCCCGACGCGGTGCACGAACTGTCCGCTGACTTGCGACCGGAAATCTGGCATCAGTGCGGGCGCGGCAATGCCGAGGTCGTACAGCGCGCCTACGGCGACGTGCCGGCCAAGGTGACGGAATTCATCGACGACATGGCGCAGGCCTATGCCTGGGCCGACGTGGTGCTGTGCCGCGCCGGGGCCATGACCGTTGCCGAGCTCGCCGCTTCGGGCTCGGCGGCGATCCTGGTTCCCTATCTCTATGCGGTAGACGATCACCAGACTGCCAACGCGCGCTTTCTGTCCGAGCGCAATGCCGCGGTGCTGGTGCCGACGGCGGAATTCAACAACGCCCGTTTGTGCGAATTGCTCGCCGGATTTTCCGGCAACCGCGAACTCCTGTTAAAGATGGCGCAGGCGGCGCGGCATCTGGCCGTGACCGATGCCGCCGAAACCGTGGCGACGTTATGCCTGGAGGCGGCGACATGAGCCGGGGAGTGCCGCATGCGTGACCGAGTGAAACGGGTGCATTTCGTCGGCATCGGCGGCGCTGGCATGTGCGGCATCGCCGAGGTGCTGCACAACCTGCAATTCGAGGTATCCGGCTCGGACGTGCGTGAGTCGCCCAACACCCGGCGTCTTGCGTCGCTCGGTGCGAAGGTCACCATCGGTCACGATCCGCAACTGATTAACGCTGTGGATGTGGTGGTGGTGTCGTCGGCGGTGGACGACACCAACCCGGAGGTGCGCGCGGCGCGCGCCGCCCGGATACCGGTGATCCCGCGCGCGGAAATGCTGGGCGAGCTGATGCGCCTGCAACGCGGCATCGCCATCGCCGGCACCCACGGCAAGACCACGACCACCAGCCTGATCGCCAGCTGCCTGGCCGAGGGCGGGCTCGACCCGACCTTCGTGATCGGCGGCCGCCTCAACAGCGCCGGCACCCATGCGCGCCTCGGACGCGGGCAGTATCTGGTGGCGGAGGCCGACGAGAGCGACGCGTCGTTTCTGCATCTGGCGCCGTTCATGGCGGTGGTGACCAACATCGACGCCGATCACATGGCCACCTACGGCGGCGATTTCAACCGCCTCAAGCAGGCATTCGTCGATTTTTTGCAGCAACTGCCGTTCTACGGCCTGGCGGTGTTGTGTCTCGACGACCCGGTGGTGCGCGAGATCCTTCCGCGCGTGCACCGCCCGGTGCTGACTTATGGCACGAGTCCCGAGGCCGATCTGCGCGCGGTGAATATCCGCCAGCAGGAAACCCGCATGCATTTCACCGCCGAGCTGCGCGACCGGAAGAGCTGGTTGCCGGTCGAGCTCAACCTGCCGGGACATCACAGCGTGCTGAACGCGCTCGCGGCCATCGGCATCGCGCACGAGCTGGGCGTGGACGAGAAAGCGATCGGCCGCGCCTTGTCGGGTTTCGGCGGCATCGGCCGGCGCTTCCAGATCAACGGACAGGTCAGGCTGAACGGCGGAGACATCATATTGGTTGACGACTACGCGCATCACCCGCGCGAGATCGCCGCCACGGTCGCGGCCGCGCGCGCCAGCTGGCCGCAGCGCCGCCTGGTCGTGGTGTTCCAGCCGCATCGCTACACGCGTACGCATGACCTGCTGGACGATTTCAGCACCGTGCTGGCCGGACTCGACATGCTGATCGTCACCGAAGTCTATGCCGCGGGCGAAAAGCCGGTCAGCGGCGCCGACGGCCGCGCCCTGTGCCGCGCCATTCGCGCGCGCGGCAAGGTCGATCCGGTTTTCCTGGAGGACGTGAACACGCTGCCGCAGGCGCTGGCCGATGTGCTGCGCGGCAACGATGTGCTGCTCACCCTGGGGGCGGGCTCCATCGGCGGCGTTGCCGCCGCACTGCCGCAGACGCTCAGCAAGAGAGGAAAGGCATGATGCCGGCGAAATCCAGCACAAGCCTGCGCGGACGGCTGCTCCTGGATGAGCCGATGTCGCGCCACACCAGCTGGCGCGTCGGCGGGCCGGCCGACCGGCTGTACATCCCGGCGGACCTGGACGATCTCGCGGCGTTTCTGGCGTCGCTGCCGGCAGAGGAAGCGCTGCACTGGGTGGGCCTGGGCAGCAATCTGCTGGTGCGCGACGGCGGCGTGCGCGGCACGGTGATCATGACCAGTGGCGCCCTGAACGGCCTGGGCGTGCTGCGCCCCGGCGTGGTGCGCGCCGAGGCCGGCGTGGCCGGCGCCAAGGTGGCGCGGTTCTGCGCCGAGCGCGAGCTGGTGGGCGCGGAATTCCTGGCCGGCATTCCCGGCACCGTCGGCGGCGCGCTGGCCATGAACGCCGGTGCCTTCGGCGGCGAGACCTGGAGGATCGTTGAGGCGGTGGAGACCATCGACCGTCACGGCCAACGCCGCACGCGCCCGCCGGCGGATTACCAGATCGCTTATCGCAAGGTCAGCGGCCCCCGGGGCGAATGGTTTGTCGCCGCGCATTTCCGGCTCGCGAGCGGCGATACATCTCAGGGTAAGACACTTATCAAAACCCTGCTGGCCAAGCGTGGCGCCACCCAGCCGACGCAACTGCCGAATGCCGGCTCGGTGTTCAAGAACCCCGCGGGCGATCACGCCGCGCGCCTGATCGAGGCCAGCGGACTGAAGGGCAAGTGTGAGGGCAAGGCCTGTGTCTCCGAACTGCACGCAAATTTCATCGTCAACCAGGGTGGCGCCACTGCCGCCGAGATCGAGCGCCTGATCGCGCGGATCCAGGCCACGGTGGAAAACCTGCACGGGATCAGGCTCGAGACCGAGGTGCGTGTCATCGGTGAGGCCAAGCCATGAGCAGAAATTTCGGCAAGGTGGCGGTATTGATGGGCGGCCCTTCCGCCGAGCGCGAGGTGTCGCTCAAGAGCGGCAATGCCGTGCTCGCGGCCCTGAAGCGCAAGGGGGTCGATGCGCATGGCTTCGACGCCGATAAATCCACCCTGCGCCAGCTGGAAGACGGGAAATTCGAACGCGTGTTCATCGTGCTGCACGGACGCTGGGGCGAGGACGGCGTGATCCAGGGCGCGCTCGAAGTGCTCGACATTCCCTATACCGGCAGCGGCGTGCTCGGCTCGGCGCTCGGCATGGACAAGCTCAGAACCAAATATCTCTGGTCCGCCGCCGGCATTCCGACGCCGGAATACGCCGTGCTGGAAGCCGGGACCGATTTCGACAAGGTCGCTGCAAAACTTGGTCTGCCGGTGTTCGTGAAACCGGTGCGTGAAGGATCGAGCCTCGGCGTGAGCAAGGCCAGGACGGTGGCCGAACTGAAGGCGGCCTGGAAGAGCGCGGCCAAATACGACGATCAGGTCATCGCCGAGCGCTTCATCGACGGCGCCGAGATCACCTGCGGGATTCTCGGCGATCAGGCCTTGCCGCTGATCAGGATCGAGACCGATCGGGAATTCTACGACT
Source organism: Sulfuricaulis limicola (assembly GCF_002355735.1). GTDB lineage: Bacteria > Pseudomonadota > Gammaproteobacteria > Acidiferrobacterales > Sulfurifustaceae > Sulfuricaulis > Sulfuricaulis limicola. Next base: position 543,136 of record NZ_AP014879.1, read on the forward strand.
ACGAAGCGAAGTACATCCTCGATACCACGCGCTATCTCTGCCCCTGCGGCCTGCCCGCGGACCAGGAGCGCGCCATCCAGGCGCTGGCGCAACGCGCATTCGCCGCGCTCGGTTGCAGCGGCTGGGGCCGGGTGGATTTCATGCTCGACAAGGACGGGCGCGCGTACGCGCTCGAGGTCAACACGGTACCGGGCATGACGGATCACAGCCTGGTGCCCAAGGCGGCGCAGCAGGCGGGCATGAATTTCGATGAACTGGTTTTGAAAATACTGGAGACGGCGGATGTCGAGCGCTGACACGACACGCACAAAGAATGAAGAAGGCATCAGCCTGTTCAGGGCGGCGGTGCTGCTGTTCGTGCTGTTGTCAGGGCTGCTGGCGCTGGCCTTCGGCGCCGACTGGTTGTTGCGCACCGACAATTTTCCGGTGCGGCAGGTGCGCTTCGAGGGCGAATTCAGGCACGTGACACAGCCGGAGCTGGAAGCCGCCGTGGTCAAGGCCGTGCAGGGAAATTTTTTCCTGCTCAACCTGGACGCGGTGAAGGCGCGCGTGGAAGCGCTGCCCTGGGTCTACACGGCCTCGGTGCGGCGCCAGTGGCCGCAGGACGTGTACGTGCGGTTCACGGAGCAGCAGCTGGCCGCGCGCTGGGGCGATGGCGCCTTTCTCAACCAGGCCGGCGACGTGGTGCGCGTGACGCTGAACGACCCGGTGCCGGAACTCCCGCGGCTGGAGGGTCCCGAAGGAACCGGGCCGCAGGTACTCGAACATTTCAGGAAGCTCGGCCAGATCCTGGCGGTGGTCGGTCTGGAGCTGGAGCGGGTTTCGCTGACGCCACGGCGTGTCTGGCATCTGGAACTCAAGGACGGAATGGTCATTGTGCTGGACCGGGACCAGCCGGAATACAAGCTGGAGCGGTTTGCGCGGGTGTATGCGCAATCGCTGCGGGACCAGCCCGCGAAAATCGCCCAGGTGGACCTGCGCTATGCCAATGGCTTTGCGGTGCAGACGGCCGGGGTGCGGGCCGCCGCTCATCGGGAAGCGCCGGGGCGCCTGGGTGCCACCGGCACAGGAAGGACAGGAGCAGCCAAGAAGGGGTAATCATGGCAAAAAGAGACGATGAAAAACTGATCGTGGGTCTGGATATCGGCACTTCCAAGGTGCTCGCGATCGTCGGTGAAATCGCGCCGACCGGGGAGGTCGAGATCATCGGCGTGGGGCACCACCCCTCGCGCGGCATGAAAAAGGGCGTGGTGGTGAACATCGAATCCACGGTGCAATCCATCCAGCGCGCGATCGAGGAGGCCGAGCTCATGGCCGGCTGCCAGATCCACTCGGTCTACGCCGGCATCGCGGGTTCGCATATCTCCAGCTTCAACTCGCACGGGATTGTCGCCATCAAGGACAAGGAGGTCGGGCAGGGCGACGTGGAGCGCGTGATCGAGGCGGCGCGCGCGCTCGCCATTCCGGCGGATCAGAAAATCCTGCACATCCTTCCGCAGGAATTCATCATCGACAAGCAGGAAGGCATCCGCGAACCGATCGGCATGAGCGGCGTGCGGCTCGAGGCCAAGGTGCACATCGTGACCGGCGCGGTCAGCGCGGCGCAGAACATCATCAAGTGCGTGCGCCGCTGCGGGCTGGAGGTGGACGACATCATTCTCGAACAGCTGGCCTCCAGCATCTCCACGCTGACGGAGGATGAAAAGGAACTGGGCGTGTGTCTGGTGGACATCGGCGGCGGTACCACCGACATCTCGGTATTCACCGACGGCGCCATCCGCCACACCGCCGTGATTCCTATTGCCGGCGACCAGGTGACGAACGACATCGCGGTGGCGCTTCGCACACCGACGCAATACGCCGAGGACATCAAGAAGAAATACGGCTGTGCCCTGACGCAGCTGGCACACCGCGACGAGACCATCGAGGTGCCGGGCGTGGGTGACCGCCCGCCGCGCAAGCTGTCGCGTCAGACGCTGGCTGAGGTGATCGAGCCGCGCATCGAGGAACTCTACAGCCTGGTGCAGGCGGAATTGCGCCGCAGCGGCTTCGAGGACGTGGTTGGCAGCGGCCTGGTGCTCACCGGCGGCAGTGCCAAGATGGAAGGCGTGGTCGATCTCGCGGAAGAGGTGTTTCACATGCCGGTGCGCCTGGGCATGCCGCAGTACGTCGGCGGCCTGAAGGGCGTGGTGCAAAACCCGATTTTCGCCACCGGCGTGGGGCTGGTGCTGTACGGGGCGCGGTGCCGGGAAGGCAAGCAGTACGTGCAAAACCCGGGTGCGGCGGTGGGGGTAAAGGGAGTCTGGAGCAGGATGAAGAGCTGGTTTCAGGGGAATTTTTGACGCGGGGGAACGGGCAATTGGTTCGATCAACGGATTTAAGGAAACCTACACTGGAGGCAACACATGTTTGAATTAATGGATACTTACGGGCAACAAGCGGTTATCAAGGTCATAGGAGTAGGCGGTGGCGGCGGCAATGTCGTCGACCACATGGTCGCCGCCAGTATCGAAGGCGTGGAGTTCATCAACGCCAACACCGATTCGCAGGCGCTCAAGCGCTCGCAGGCCAAGACCATTCTGCAGTTGGGCACCAATCTCACCAAGGGTCTCGGTTGCGGCGCCAACCCCGACATCGGCCGCCAGGCTGCAGTCGAGGATCGCGAACGCATTGCCGAGGTGCTTTCCGGCGCGGATATGGTGTTCATTACCGCCGGCATGGGCGGCGGTACCGGCACCGGCGCGGCGCCGGTGGTGGCGCAGGTCGCGAAGGACATGAACATCCTGACGGTCGCCGTTGTGACCAAGCCGTTTCCGTTCGAGGGGCGCAAGCGTATGGCGATAGCGGATCAGGGCATATCCGACCTGGGCCAATATGTCGACTCTATAATAACGATCCCGAACGAGAAGCTGCTGACGGTACTGGGCAAGGATGCGACCCTGCTGGATGCCTTCGGCAAGGCCAACCAGGTGTTGCAGAACGCGGTGCAGGGCATTGCCGAGCTGATCACGCGGCCGGGGCTTATCAATGTGGACTTCGCCGACGTGCGCACCGTGATGTCGGAGATGGGCATGGCCATGATGGGCGCGGCCTCCGCCAGCGGTCCGTCACGCGCGCGCGAGGCAGCCATCGCGGCGGTCTCGAGCCCGTTGCTGGAGGACATCAATATCTCCGGCGCCCGCGGCATTCTGGTCAACATCACCGCCGGCCTCGACATGTCCATCGGCGAGTTCGAGGAGGTTGGCAACGCCATCAAGGAATTCGCCTCCGACGACGCGACCGTGGTGATCGGCACCGTGATCGAACCCGAGATGCGCGAGGAACTGCGCGTGACGGTGGTGGCGACCGGTCTCGGCCAGGAAAAGGCGCGCAAGCAGCCGTACAAGGTGGTCAAGACCGGCACCGGCACGACCGACTTCGAGGACTACGAGACCCCGACGGTGATCCGCAATCGACGCACGGAGCGGCCGCTGGCCACGGCGGCGGAGGCAGCCATCGAGTACCTGGATATCCCGGCCTTCCTGCGCAAGCAGGCGGACTAGCTCCCGCCACCCGCGGCGAACGCTCCCTGACGGGGCTTCGCCACGGAGAAGGGGATTATTCTGGCGCCCTTGAGCCACCGGTAAGCGGCATTCGCCGCGTTGCCGGCCGTTTATCGGCCCCGGCTGAGCGATCATGGCCGGCAATCCGAGATTTGGCTGGACAGATGTGGGGTTTTATCCTTAAATTAGAGGCAGGGACCGATTTTTCCGTATACCTTGCCCAAGTGAATTCGTAATCGGCATGCAGGGTTGCATGCGTCAAATTAACTTAGCGTGAATATTTTCGCTCCGGCGAAGGAACGCTGGCCTTTTCGCAAGAAAGGGATCATTCAAGAAGAAGTTTTTAATGATTAAACAACGCACTCTGAAAAACGTCATCCGCGCCACCGGCGTGGGTCTCCACACAGGCGAAAAGGTCTATCTCACCCTCCGGCCCGCTTCTTCCGATACCGGAATTGTCTTTCGCCGCATTGACTTGGCTGATCCGGTTGAAATCCGTGCCTGCCCGGAAAACGTCTCCGACACGCGCCTCTCGACTACACTTGAATATAACGGTGTGCGTGTTTCCACGGTGGAGCATCTTATGTCGGCATTCGCCGGTCTGGGCATCGATAACGCCTACGTCGATCTGACGGCGGCGGAAGTGCCGATCATGGACGGCAGCGCCGGGCCATTCGTGTTCCTGGTGCAGTCGGCCGGCATCGCCGAACAGAGCGCGCCGAAGCGTTTCATCCGCATCAAGAAGGAAGTGCGCGTGGACGAGGAAGACAAATGGGCCTGCTTCCAGCCGTTTGAGGGATTCAAGGTTTCCTTCGCCATCGAATTCAATCACCCGACCTTCCGCAATTCGACCCAGAACGCCACGGTCGATTTTTCCACGACCTCTTTCGTCAAGGAAATCAGCCGTGCCCGCACCTTCGGTTTCATGGGCGATCTTGAGGCGCTGCGCGCGGTAGGGCTGGCGCGCGGTGGCGGTCTCGACAACGCCATCGTGCTGGACGAATACCGCATCCTGAATGACGACGGTCTTCGTTATGAAGACGAATTCGTCAAGCACAAGGTGCTGGATGCCATCGGCGACCTGTACCTGCTGGGGCATCCGCTGATCGGCGCCTTCAGCGCCCACAAGTCCGGGCATTCCCTCAACAACCGTCTGTTGCGTCAATTGGTGATGAACCAGGATGCCTGGGAACTCATCACTTATGACGAAAACGACCAGGCGCCCATCGCCTTCGTGCGCACGGCCCCGGCGGCCTGAACCGGCAACAGGTCAACGGGAAGTCGAAAGGGGAAGCACGGCATGAACATCATCCTGGTACCGAACAGCCGGCGTGGCAAGGGCCGCAATACCACGCTTTCCCATCGTCATCTTGTTCTGATCGCGCTGGTGGTTCTGGTGGCGCTGCCCGTTCTTCTGGGCGTCGTGGCCTACCACGCCCAGGACATGCTTACCGCGCACAACGCGGATTCGCTGTTGTCGGCGCAGCGCCGCGAACTGGCTGCCCAGCGCACGGCCGTGGCAGAGGCCAAGCGCAATGCCGAAGCGCACCTGAACGCACTGGCACAGCGGCTCGGCCAGATGCAGGCGCAAATGATGCGGCTCAATGCGCTGGGCTCGCGCCTGACGCGCATGGCCGGTCTGGATGCGCGTGAATTCAATTTTGCTGTCGAGGCGGCCATGGGCGGACCGGAAAAGAATGCCGCTGCCTCGAATCCGCCCGAGCTGATGTCCTCGCTCGATCACCTGGCCCGGGAAATCGAGCGTCAGCAGGAGCGCCTCAGTGCGCTCGAGAACCTGCTGCTCGATCGCAAGCTCAGCGCGGCTGTGACGCCTTCGGGCTGGCCGGTGCAGGGCGGCTGGATTTCCTCCGGTTTTGGCGCGCGCGCCGATCCTTTCAACGGCCATCAGTCCTATCATGAAGGTGTCGACATCGCCTCCAACCTGGGTTCACCGGTACTGGCCATGGGCGATGGTGTCGTGACCCACAGTGGCGAGAAATCCGGTTACGGGCTGCTGGTCGAGGTTACGCATGAATCCGGTTTGATCACCCGCTATGCCCATGCCAGCGCCGTCCTCGTCAGGGTCGGCGACCGTGTGCAGAAGGGCCAGCCCGTCGCGCAAGTTGGCACCACCGGCCGTTCCACCGGACCCCATCTGCATTTCGAGGTGGTGCGCAATGGAACTTCGGTCAACCCCATGCGCTATTTGCAGCAAGCCGGGAAATAGGTCGCAACGCCGTCACGCTTCAAGTCTCTCCACTTTTCCTCCATAATTGCCGCTCTTTTGTTACGTCTCCCCGGGAGACGCACGGATTTTCATGATCACGAAAGCACTTACCAGGATATTCGGCAGCCGCAACACCCGTCTGATCAAGCGCATGCAGCAGGACGTGGCGCGCATCAACGCGCTCGAGGCAGGCATTGCGCCGCTCACCGACGAGCAGTTGCGTGCCAAGACCGCCGAATTCAGGACCCGCCTCTCGAACGGTGAGACCCTTGAGGGCCTGCTGCATGAAGCCTTCGCGGTGGTGCGCGAAGCCTCCAAGCGCACCCTGGGCATGCGCCATTTTGACGTGCAGCTGATCGGCGGCATGGTGTTGCACCAGGGTAAGATCTCGGAGATGCGGACCGGCGAAGGCAAAACGCTGGTGGCCACGCTGCCGGTCTACCTGAACGCGCTGGCGGGCAAGGGCGTGCACGTGGTGACCGTCAACGATTACCTGGCCCGGCGCGACGCCGAGTGGATGGGACAGATCTACAAGTTTCTCGGCATGAGCGTGGGCGTGGTAGTTCCCGGACAGGATCGCCAGACCAAGCGTGAAGCCTACGCCGCCGATATCACCTACGGCACCAACAACGAATACGGTTTCGATTACCTGCGCGACAACATGGCGTTTCGCGCCGAAGAGCGCGCGCAACGGGGACTCAACTACGCCATCGTGGACGAGGTAGACTCGATCCTGATCGACGAGGCGCGCACGCCGCTCATCATTTCCGGGCCGGCCGAAGAGAGCACCGACCTGTACGTCAAGATCAACGCGATCATTCCGCGCCTGACGAAGCAGGAAACCGAGAACGGGCCCGGTGATTTCAGCGTGGACGAGAAGACGCGCCAGGCCTACCTGACCGAGGCCGGCCACGAAACCGTGGAAAAGCTGCTGGCGCAGGCCGGGCTGCTGGAGCCGGGATCCAGCCTGTACGACGTATCGAGCCTGATATTGATGCACCATCTGATTGCCGCGCTGCGCGCACATGCGCTGTTCAAGCGCGAGGTGGATTACATCGTGCGCGACAACGAAGTCATCATCATCGATGAATTCACCGGACGCATGATGCAGGGGCGGCGCTGGTCGGACGGTTTGCACCAGGCCGTGGAAGCGAAGGAGGGCGTGCCGATCCAGAGCGAGAACCATACGCTGGCCACGATCACGTTCCAGAATTATTTCAGGTTGTACAGCAAGCTCGCCGGCATGACCGGCACCGCCGACACCGAAGCCTTCGAATTCCAGCAGATCTACGGACTCGAGGTAGTGGTGATTCCGACTCACCGGCCGATGGTCCGCAACGACCTTGCCGACCAGATCTACCGCACCGCGGCGGAAAAACACGCGGCGATACTGGCGGATGTCCGGGACTGCCATCAGCGCCGCCAGCCGGTGCTGGTCGGCACCGTTTCCATCGAGGCCTCGGAACATCTGTCGCGGCTGCTTGCCAGGGAAAAGATCGAACACCAGGTGCTCAATGCCAAGCAGCACGAACGCGAGGCGCTTATCGTGGCGCAGGCCGGTCGACCCGGTGCGGTGACCATCGCCACCAACATGGCCGGTCGCGGCACCGATATCGTGCTCGGCGGCAATCTCGAGATGGAGCTCAAGGAGATCGGCGATGACCCGGCCGGCCGCGAGCGCGCGCGGGCCGAGTGGGGAAAGCGCCACCAGCAGGTCGTGGCCGCCGGCGGCCTGCACATGATCGGCACCGAACGCCACGAATCGCGCCGCATCGACAACCAGTTGCGCGGCCGTGCCGGCCGTCAGGGCGACCCCGGTTCCTCGCGTTTTTATCTCTCGCTCGAGGACAATCTGCTGCGCATTTTCGGCAGCGATCGCCTGTCCGGCCTGATGCAGAAACTCGGCATGCAGGAGGGTGAGGCCATCGAGCACCCGTGGGTGACGCGCGCCATCGAAAACGCCCAACGCAAGGTCGAGGCCCGCAACTTCGATATCCGCAAGCAGCTACTCGAATACGACGACGTGGCGAACGACCAGCGCAAGGTGATCTACGAACAGCGTAACCGGCTCATGGACGTGGAAGACATCTCGGAGAGCATCACGAGCATACGCCACGAAGTCGTCACGGAAATAATCAACCAGCATGTTCCGCCCGAGAGCCTGGAAGAGCAGTGGAACATCACGGCTCTCGAAGAGAGTCTCGATCGCGAGCTGGGTCTGAAGCTGCCTGTCGGCCAGTGGCTCAAGGACGAGACGTCCCTGGACGAGGAAAAATTGCGGGCGCGCATCCTTGCCGAAGCCGATCGCCGGCACGCCGAAAAAACCGTCTCCATCGGGCCCGAAGTCATGCGTCACCTGGAAAAGGCGATCATGTTGCAGGTGCTGGATACGCAGTGGAAGGATCACCTGGCCGCCATGGATTACCTGCGCCAGGGCATACACCTGCGCGGTTATGCCCAGAAAAACCCGAAGGAAGAATACAAGCGCGAATCGTTCGTGCTGTTTTCCGACATGCTGAACCGGGTGCGGCATGACGTGATCAATTTGCTGGCGCATGTGCAGGTGCAGGCGCCGCAGGATGTCGAAGCGCTGGAAGCCCAGAATCGCCAGCCACAGGACATGCAATTCGTGCACCCGACACTGGCTGCCGGTGGCGAGCCCGAGCAGGGTGAAGCTGGAGATGAAGTCGCTGTGGCGCAGAAACCGGTCACGCGTCGCCAGCCCAAGATCGGACGCAACGATCCCTGCCCCTGCGGTTCGGGCAAGAAATACAAACAATGTCACGGCAAACTGACGTGAGCCGTGATTCGTCATTCGTGAGTCGTGGGATAGAATCAGTTACGATTCACGACTCACGGATCACGATTTAGTTCTGAAATGGCCGTAGGCCTGAAAGCATTGCCCGTCCTTCATCCCGTCGCCGGCATCCGACTCGGAACCGCCGCCGCCGGCATTCGCAAACAGGATCGTCGCGATCTGGTGGTGATCGAGTGCGCCCCGGGCACACTGGCAGCCGCCACCTTCACGCAAAACCGTTTCTGCGCCGCTCCCGTCACGGTGGCGCGCGAGCATCTCGCCAGGACCGCACCGCGCGCCCTGCTCATCAATACCGGGTTTGCCAATGCCGGCACCGGTGAGCCGGGCGTGGAAGACGCGCGCGCCTGTTGTGCGGCGCTGGCGCGTCAGTTGAATTGCCGGTCCGAGGAGATTCTGCCGTTTTCCACGGGCGTGATCGGCGAGCGACTTCCGCGCGAGCGAATTGTCGCCGGTCTGCCATCCTGCCTTGCCAGACTGAATGCCAATGGCTGGGCCGAAGGCGCGCACGGCATCATGACGACCGATACCCTGCCGAAGGGCAGCTCGCGCCAGATCAGAATCGGTTCGAGCACGATCACGGTGACGGGCATCGCCAAGGGCGCCGGCATGATCCGGCCGGACATGGCGACTATGCTGGCGTTCGTGGCCACGGATGCCGTCGTCGCCCCGGCGGTGCTTCAGGCCTGCGTCACGGCGGCGGTGAACCGGTCCTTCAATCGCATCACCATCGACGGCGATACTTCCACCAACGATGCCTGCGTGCTGCTGGCCACCGGTACCGCCGGAAATCCCGTGATTGATCGGGTCGAGGGCGAGGCCTATGCCTTGTTGCTGGGAACCGTTATGGAGGTGTTCATGGAGCTGGCACAGGCCATCGTGCGTGACGCCGAGGGTGCCACCAAGTTCATTACCATCGATGTGAGCGGCGGGCAGAGCGAGTCCGATTGTCTCGCGGTGGCCTATACCATCGCGCACTCCCCGCTGGTGAAAACGGCATTTTTTGCCAGCGACCCCAACTGGGGGCGCATTCTGGCCGCTATCGGACGGGCGCCGATAGAACATCTGGATGTCGCCACGGTGGCGATTCATCTTAATGAGTTGTGTGTGGTGCGTAACGGTGCGTTGGATGCTGAATATACCGAGGCCAAGGGGCTTGCGGTGATGCGGCGGCCGGAAATCCGTATCGGGGTGGAGCTGGGGACGGGCGCGGCTTCAGCGTGCGTGTGGACCTCGGATCTGTCGCACGATTATGTGCGCATCAACGCCGAATACCGAACATAACCTCTAACGCTCTGGCAAAAACGCGGAGGACGCAGAGGCACAGAGCACACAGAGTTTTAGGACTGAATACCCCACTCCTCTGCGTTCTCCGCGTCTCCTCGATCTCTGCGATATTTCCAGGGCGTTTAATCTAGTTTTTCTTCGTCGTCGTTGCGAGCGACAGATACCACTGGTGCATGCGCTCCACCTCGGCCTCGAGCTGCTTCCGGTCGCCATTATTTTCGATGATCTCGTTCGCCAGTTGCAGCCGTTGCGCCCGGCTTGCCTGGGCCGACATGATCTTGCGTATTTCCGGTTCGCTGAGTCCGCTGCGGGTGGCGGTACGCTGGATCTGTACATTTTCCATGGCATCGACGACCAGAACACGGTCCACAAGATCGGTAAAGCCTGATTCGATCAGCAGCGGGACCACTACGACGACATAGGGCGCATCGAGTGCGGCCAGCCTGTCCCGGACCACAGCGCGGATGTGAGGGTGCAGAATCGTTTCGAGAAGCCGGCGCTCGTCGGCATTGTCAAAGACACGTTCGCGCAGCCGGTTGCGATCGACCCGGCGTTTTTCATCCAAAATCGCATCACCGAAGGCATGGACAATCTCATCGTAGGATTTCTGGCCCGGTTCGGTCAGGGCGTGTGCGATCTCATCGGTATCGATCACCGGCACTCCGCGCATCACGAACAGTGACGCGATGGTGGATTTGCCACTGCCAATGCCGCCGGTCAGTCCTACGCGTAACATGAGGGCAGGTTCAGGGCGCGAGGCGGGCAAACTGCAGGTAGTAGCGCGTCAGCGTGTCACCCCACAGGAGCGCGACCCATCCGGCCACGCACAGGAACGGGCCGAAGGGGATGGGCAGCTGGCGGTCACGGCCGAAGAAGAGAATAAAGGCAATCCCCACGATGGCGCCGACCAGTGAAGACAGCAAGATGATCAGGGGCAGGCTCTGCCACCCGAGCCAGGCGCCCAAGGCAGCGAACAGCTTGAAGTCGCCGTAACCCATGCCCTCCTTGCCGGTCACCAGTTTGAAAATCTGGTATACCAGCCAGAGGAAAGCGTAACCGCCGGCGGCGCCGATGACCGCCGATGACAACGGCGTGAAGACGGCGAAGACATTCAACAGCAGTCCGGCCCACAGCAACGGCAGGGTGATATCGTCCGGGAGCAGCTGCCGGTCGAAATCAATGAAGCTGAGCGCGACGAGGCTCCAGGTCAGCACGATTCCGGCCAGCGCGGTAATTCCATATCCGAAATACCAGGCGACCATCGCCGTCAGGCCGCCCGTCAGGAGTTCTACCAGCGGGTAGCGCCAGGAGATGGGTTTGGCGCAGGCTGAACATTTTCCGCGTAGCCAGAGAAAACTCAGAACCGGGATATTTTCGAGCGCCGTGATGGCATGACCGCAGTGCGGACAGCGCGAACCGGGCGCCACCAGATCAAACCTTTTGGCGGTATCTGGTTTTTTTTTATTCGGCTCGAGGATCTCCTGGCACTGACTGCGCCATTTCCGCTCCAGCATGACTGGAAGACGGTAAATCGCGACATTCAGAAAGCTGCCGATGGCCAGTCCGAAAAGACCGGCGATCCAGGGAAAGGCGGCGGGATAGCTGGTGAAAAAGACGGAGATATCGCTCATCGGGCGGCATTATGCCCGAATGGACGCAAAAAGCAGTACCGGCCTGGAAGATTAAACGGTGGCCGCAAGCTTGAAGATCGGCAGGTACATGGCGACGACAAGACCGCCGATGACGATGCCGAGAAAGGCCATGATGATCGGTTCGAGCAGGCTGGAGAGGCCCGCCACGGCATCATCCACTTCCGCCTCGTAGAAATCGGCGACCTTGCTCAGCATCTTATCGAGCTCGCCCGACTCCTCGCCGATCGCGACCATCTGCACCACCATGTTGGGGAACAGCCCGGTGGCATTCATTGAGGCCTGCAATTGCATGCCGGTGCTGACGTCGGACTTGATGGCCATCGTGCCTTCGTAGTAGACGCGGTTCCCCGCGGCGCCCGCGACGGAATCCAGCGCCTCCACCAGCGGTACACCGGCGGCGAACATGGTCGCCAGCGTACGCGCGAAACGGGCGATCGTAGCCTTTTTGACGATCTCGCCGATCACCGGGGCTTTGAGCAAGATCCGATCCATCGAATGTTGCATTTTTTCGGAGCGCTTGTAGGAGTAGCTCAGGAACACCACAGCTCCGACAATGGTGCCGATGATCGCCCACCACCATTCCTGGAATCCTTTTGACAGATTGATGACCATTTTGGTCATGGCCGGCAGGTCGGCGCCGAAACCGGCGAACAGACTCTCGAACTGCGGGATCACGAACACCAGCAGCACGGCGGTGATGATGAATGCTACCACGATGACCGCCGTCGGATAGAACAGGGCGGATTTGATCTTGCCTTTGATGGCCTCGATCTTTTCCTTGTAGGTGGCAACCTTGTCCAGGATGCCGTCCAGAATACCGGCCTGCTCGCCGGCCTGTACCAGATTGCAGTACAGGGCATCGAAATAGAGCGGGTGTTTGCCGAGCGCCTGGGTCAGGGCGGTTCCCGACTCCACGTCATGCTTGATGGACATGATGATTTCCTGCATGGACGGGTTTTCATGTCCTTTGCCGACGATATCGAAAGACTGGGCAATGGGGATGCCCGAGGTCAGCATGGTCGCGAGCTGGCGGGTAAAGACGGCGATATCCTTGGTGGTGATCTTTTTCTTGAACTTGAAGGCCGCCTTGCGTTGCTTGGCTACCTTGACGGGGTTGATGCCCTGGCGGCGCAGCGTGGCATTCACGAAGGCGACGCTGGCCGCTTCCATGATGCCCTTGACCTTCTTTCCCTGTTTATCGACGCCTTCCCACGTGAAAGCATCGAACTTCGGTTTCTTTATCGCCGCTTCTGCCATGGTTTACTCGTTGGTTGCCGCTTCGACTTCTTCCAGGCTGGTGACACCAGCCTTGATCTTCATCAGACCTGCCTGCCGCAGATCGGGAACGCCTTCCTTTCTGGCCTGCTTTTCGATATCCAGCTGGTTGCCACCGCGCATGATGATGGCGCCGATTTCTTCCGTCACCGGCATGACCTGATAGATACCCACACGTCCTTTATAGCCGCCATTGCAGGCATCGCAACCAACCGGGCCATAAACAACGAGACCGGGAAGGTCTTCTTCCCTGAAACCGGCCTTTAGCAATGCCGGTTTGGGGATGTCGAGGGGTTTCTTGCAATGCGCGCACAGTCGCCGCGCCAGGCGTTGGGCAACAATCAGATTGACCGCCGAAGCGATGTTGAACGGCGGTACCCCCATGTTGGCGAGACGGGTCAGCGTGGATGGCGCATCGTTCGTGTGCAGGGTGGAAAGCACCATGTGGCCCGTTTGTGCCGCCTTGATGGCAATCTCGGCCGTTTCAAGATCGCGGATTTCGCCGACGAGGATGACGTCCGGGTCCTGGCGCAGGAAGGCGCGCAGCGCCGAGGCAAAATTGAGTCCGGCCTTGTCGTTGATGTTTACCTGGTTGACGCCGGACAGGTTGATTTCCACCGGGTCTTCCGCCGTGGAAATATTGGTATCCGGTGTGTTGAGTATGTTAACCGCCGTGTAGAGGGTGACGGTTTTGCCGCTACCGGTCGGCCCGGTGACCAGCACCATGCCGTAAGGGCGATGGACGGCCTCAAGGAACAGTTGTTTCTGGAAATCCTCGAACCCAAGTTTTTCCACGCCGAGCGTGGCGGAGGTCGGGTCGAGAATACGCATCACGATTTTCTCGCCCCAAAGCGTTGGCAGCGTACTGACACGGAAATCGATCGCGCGATTCTTCGATATGCGCATCTTGATGCGGCCGTCCTGCGGAACACGTCGTTCCGCAATATCGAGCCTGGAAAGAATCTTGATGCGCGCGGCGATGCGGGCGGACAAGGCTATCGGCGGATTGGCCACTTCGTGCAATATGCCGTCCTGCCGGTAGCGCACGCGGTAGATTTTTTCGTACGGCTCGATATGGATATCCGAGGCGCCGCGGTTGATGGCGTCCATCAGAACCTTGTTGACGAATTTGACGACCGGAGCATCGTTGACGCCCTCCTCGCCGCCAGCGGCACCCTTTGCCTCATCTTCCTCGCCAGCGACGATTTCGAGGTTTTCCAGGCTGTCATCGCCGGACAGATCGGCCAAGCTCGTATCTTGCGCGTCCAGTGACTTTTCGATGATGACAGCGAGCTTGGCCTCTTCGACGAGGATCGGCTCCGTGCCAAGCCCCGTGTGAAACTTGATTTCATCCAGAGCCTGCAGATTGGTGGGGTCGGCGACGGCGACAAAAAGTCTCGTCCCGCGTTTGAACAGGGGCAGGACATGATGGCGCCGGATGATTTTTTCATCGACCAGCTTGACCGGGGCCATTTCCAGATCGAGCGAGTTGATTTCATACAGCGGTATGCCGAAATCCTCGGATGCCACCTTGGCGATGGTGGCGCTGTCGAGTTTCTTGCTTTCGACCAGTTGCGTGACAAAGGAAGTTTTTTTGGAGAGCGCTTCTGTCTGGATGCGTTCCGCGTCCGCCGGACTGAGCAGATTGTCGCGCACCAGCCTCAGTGCGAGGCCGCTCAGGTTGCTTGCCGTGCTTGCGGTTGCCATCGTGGTGGATTCAGGTGAGCGTCACTGCCAAGGCGCTGAATCTTTCAAATATAGTCTCAGATATCCGCATGCGCCAAATCATTTTTCCTCCTGTTTTCCGGTAGTTGCATGCGTCTGTCATAATCTGCTCCATCCATTTCTTGCGGGCATACGACATGCCGGTCGTGACGGAGGATTGCTGTAGGTATTTTCGCCCTGCGAGCTGTCATCGCTTCCATGCAGACAGTGGATGACGTCCAAGCCTAAGAATAGCCAGATTCTCTTTAATCTCCATCTGCCTGATGAAGGCACTGCCTGTGTTGTTGACAGTGTATTCTCACTAATTTAGAATAATTCTAAATCGAGCTATTCGATTGCTGTTTCGGTAAATTATATTGCCTTAAATCAAAGTATTTCATTTAAATTCCTTTTAAATTCATAATATTACTGTTAACTGTCTAAAAATGAGGAGTTAATCATGTCAAAGCTCAAAGGAAGCAAGACCGAAACCAGCCTGAAGGAGGCCTTTGCCGGCGAATCCCAGGCCAACCGTCGTTATCTGTATTTCGCCGCCAAGGCCGACGTGGAAGGCTTTAACGACGTTTCGGCCGTATTTCGCTCCACCGCGGAAGGCGAAACCGGCCACGCCCACGGTCACCTGGAGTACCTGGAGCAGTGTGGCGATCCGGCCACCGGCATGCCGATCGGCGCAACCTCGGACAACCTGAAGGCCGCCATTGCCGGCGAGACTCACGAGTACACCGACATGTACCCGGGCATGGCCAAGACCGCGCGCGACGAAGGCTTTGCCGAAATCGCCGACTGGTTCGAGACGCTGGCCAAGGCCGAGCGTTCCCACGCCAATCGGTTCCAGAAGGCTCTCGATACCCTGGGCAAGTAAATCTCGGAAATGAATGAACGGCGGGGTTGGTACTCCAGCCCCGTTGTTTCATTATTGCCGGCTTTGATTGCTATCAAAGCTGCGCGCACCCCCTGAGAGCAGGATGTTCTGAATTCATTGATCAGGCAGACACGACCATGAGCCAACCGACTGAAGGCCGACGTGAAGGCAGTCTCCAGGCGCCGACAAGGCATCCTCTGGAGTGGCGCGATCCCGGGTTTTACAACGAAGAAGCGCTCATGGAAGAGCTCGAGCGCGTGTTCGATATCTGCCACGGATGCCGTCGCTGTGTCAGTCTGTGCCATTCTTTCCCCTCACTATTCGACCTCGTCGACAATTCGCCGACGCTGGAAATGGACGGCGTCAAGAAGGAGGATTACTGGCAGGTCGTCGATCACTGCTATCTGTGCGACCTGTGTTTCATGACCAAGTGCCCGTACGTGCCGCCGCACGAATGGAACATCGATTTTCCGCACCTGATGCTGCGCGCCAAGGCGGTGAAGTTCAGGAAGGGTGACATCAAAAAGCGTGACAGGCTGCTGACCAGCACCGACATGGTCGGCAAGCTGGCCGGTATTCCGGTGATTGTGCAGACGGTGAATGCCGCAAACCGGTCCGGCGCCATGCGCAAGATGCTGGACAAGGTATTAGGCGTACATCCGGATGCGGTATTGCCGGAGTATCACAGCAAGACGCTGCGCAAGCGCATGAAGAACCGGAATGGTGACGTGTTGACACCCGAGCCGGCCGGACGCACACGCGGCAAGGTCGCGCTGTTCGCCACCTGTTACGGTAACTATAACGAACCGCATGTCGGCGAAGATCTGATCGCCGTTTTCGAGCACAACGGCATTCCCGTGACACTGGCGGAGAAGGAACGTTGCTGCGGCATGCCCAAGCTGGAACTGGGTGACCTCGAGGCCGTGGCGCGCGCCAAAGAGGCCAATATCCCGGTGCTGGCCAAACTCGTGGACGCGGGCTGGGACATCGTCGCGCCGGTGCCGTCCTGCGTGCTGATGTTCAAGCAGGAACTGCCGCTCATGTTTCCCGACGATCCCGAGGTGGCCAGGGTCAGGCAGGCCATTTTCGATCCGTTCGAGTACCTGATGCTGCGGCACAAAGAGGGGAAACTGAAAACCGATTTCAGGCAGGAGCTGGGGTCTGTGGCGTACCACGTGCCGTGTCACCTGCGCGTGCAGAACATCGGTCTCAAGACCCGCGAGGCGCTGAGCCTCGTGCCCAACACCAAGATCGACACCATCGAGCGCTGTTCCGGGCATGACGGCACCTACGCGGTGAAAAGCGAGTGCCACAAGATTTCCATGAAGATCTGCAAACCCGTGGTGAACCGGGTGGAGCAGGCCAAGCCGGATCATTATTCCAGCGATTGCCCCATGGCCGGGCACCAGATCGAGAACGGCCTGGAGGGCGACATGAAGCCGGAACATCCGATGTCGTTGTTGCGCCAAGCCTACGGCATTTAAATAATGAGGTGATGCGATGAATATACAGACTTCCATGAGCGAGAGGATTTCCATGAAGAAGCTGACCCGCGATGATCTCTATTCGCTTGAAAAATATGCCGAGGTCCGTCCCGGATTTCGCGCACAGGTCATGGCGCACAAGCAAAACCGTCGAGTCGTCATCGGCCCGAACGCTACGTTGTATTTTGAAGACCGGCTCACCATGCAATACCAGGTGCAGGAAATGCTCCGCATCGAGCGCATTTTCGAATCCGGCGGCATCAACGATGAGCTGGAGGCCTATAACCCCCTCATCCCGGACGGTCATAACTGGAAGGCGACGTTTATGGTCGAGTTCCCGGATGTCGAGGAGCGCCGCGCGTCCTTGAGGCGTCTGAAAGGCGTGGAAAAACACGTATGGGCGCGCGTGGCCGGTTTCGAGCCGGTGCGTCCGATTGCCGACGAAGATCTGGAGCGCGAGGACGAGGAGAAAACGTCTTCGGTCCACTTCCTGCGCTTCGAGCTGACACCCGACATGGTCAGGGCGGTCAAGCAGGGTGCGGCGATTTCCATGGGCATCGATCATCCGGCCTACAACCATCAGGTCGATCCCGTCCCGGTCGCGACACGCGACTCCCTGGCGCAGGACCTGTCCGGCTGACGCGCAGCATCGGACGTAATGTCATCGCGCCCTGACATGCGCGCGGCGTGATGTCTCGTGCGCGGCGCGCATCTGCTGTATACTGCGCGCCCGATGCAAGGAGCCACCCGTTTTATCTCTCAGCGAGTCGGGGAAAAAAGATTTTTCTTCGCCCGCCTGCTGCTGTTCATGGCGGTGTTCGCCGCCATTTCTCCAGTCCACGCCAAGCGCGATGCCTACGGGATGGAAAAGGAGTATTTCGATTTCGACGAGAGCCAGGCGGAGCGGTGGAAGGAAAGCGATATTACCCTCCCACCATACCCCCGGGACGAGAATCTCCTGGCGGTCCTCCTGCCCGCGACGGACACTCTTAAAATCTATATCGACCGCGCGTCGCTGTCGCGCGGCCCGGATCGCGTCGCGCGGTTTTCGCTCGTGGTGCAAAGCCCCTCCGGTGCGCGCAGTGTTTTCTACGACGGCCTGCGCTGTGAAACCCGGGAATACAAGACCTATGCCATCGGCAGCCCGGAACAGACGTTCACGCCGGTCAAGCATGCCGCGTGGCGTGCCATACCGCGGCCCGCGAGCAATGCCTTTCGTTATCATCTCTACCAGGATTACATCTGCGATGCGCATGCCTCTGCCCGGACCCCCGAGGACCTTGTGCGCCTGCTGACCCGGTAACGCCGATGAACTTCGTTTATTTCAGGATTGCCTGACCGCCCATGAGCGCCGCCTACGATTCCTCCGCCATTGAAGTCCTGACCGGCCTCGAGCCGGTGCGCCGCCGTCCGGGTATGTATACCCAGACCGACCGTCCCAACCATCTCGCCCAGGAGGTCGTCGACAACAGCGTGGACGAGGCCATCGCGGGGCATTGCAGCGCCATCGACGTCACGCTGCACGGCGACGGCTCGCTCTCGGTCGCGGACAACGGCCGCGGCATGCCGGTGGACAAGCACAAGGAAGAGGGTGTGTCGGGCGTCGAGGTGATCCTCACGCGTCTGCACGCGGGCGGAAAATTTTCGAACAAGAATTACACCTACTCCGGCGGCCTGCATGGCGTCGGCGTGTCGGTGGTCAACGCGCTGTCGCACAAGCTGGAAGTCACGGTGCGGCGCGACGGCAAGGAATACCGCATGGCCTATGCCGACGGCCAGAAGACCTCCGAACTGAAAGCGGTTGGCAAGGCGGAAAAAAACGTCACCGGCAGCATCATCCGTTTCTGGCCCGACGCCCAGTTCTTCGACACGGTGAAATTCCATGTCCCGCGCCTGAAGCACGTGCTGCGCGCCAAGGCGGTGCTGTGTCCGGACCTGTACATCAGCTTCACCAACGAGGCCGACAGCAAGGACAACGAGGAGTGGCATTACGAGGACGGCCTCACGGATTACCTCAAGACCCAGATCGAGGGCTGGGAGTATCTTCCCGACGAGCCCTTCGTCGGCCACCATAAAGGCGACGACGGCGAGGTGGACTGGGCCATCGTGTGGCTGCCGGCGGGCGGCGAGCCGATCATGGAGAGTTACGTCAACCTCATCCCGACCACGCAGGACGGTACGCACATCAATGGTTTCCGCGCCGGCCTGACCGACGCCATGCGCGAGTTCTGCGAGTTCCGCGACCTGCTGCCGCGCGGGGTGAAGCTCGCGCCCGAGGACATCTGGGGCAAGTCGAGTTACGTGTTCTCGCTCAAGATGCGCGACCCGCAGTTCTCGGGCCAGACCAAGGAGCGCCTGACCTCGCGCGAGGCCGCCAGCTTCGTGCAGGGCGTGACCAAGGACTCTTTCAGCCTGTGGCTCAACCACCACGTGGCCGACGCCGAGAAGATTGCGGCACTCGCCATCGAGGCCGCGCAGGAACGCCAGCGCGCCGACAAGAAGGTGGCGCGCAAGAAAATCGGCACCGGCCCGGCGCTGCCCGGCAAGCTCGCCGATTGCGTGGCCCAGGATCTGTCGCGCACCGAGCTGTTTCTGGTGGAGGGTGATTCCGCCGGCGGCTCGGCCAAGCAGGCGCGCGACCGCGACTTCCAGGCCATCATGCCGTTGCGCGGCAAGATCCTGAACACCTGGGAAGTGGACCCGGCCGAGGTGCTGGGCTCGCAGGAGGTGCATGACATCGCCGTGGCGCTGGGCGTGGACCCGGGTTCGAGCAATCTCGAAGGCCTGCGTTACGGCAAGGTCTGCATCCTGGCCGACGCCGATTCCGACGGCGCACATATCGCCACGCTGCTGTGCGCGCTGTTCGTGCGTCATTTCCGGCCGCTGGTGGCGGACGGGCGCGTGTGCGTCGCCATGCCGCCGCTGTACCGCGTCGACGTCGGCAAGGAGATTTATTACGCGCTCGACGATGAGGAGAAACAGGCGCTGCTCAAGCGCATCGAGTCGAGTGGCGCGCGCGCCAAACCGATGGTGACGCGCTTCAAGGGCCTGGGCGAGATGAATCCCGAACAGCTGCGTGAGACCACCATGGACCCGAAGACACGCCGGCTGGTGCAGCTCGAAATCGCGGCCGGCGACAACACCAGCAAGATGCTCGACATGCTGCTCGGCAAGAAGCGCGCCGCCGATCGCAAGAGCTGGCTCGAGAAGAATGGCAACAAGGCGGAGGTGCTCTGATGCCGACCATCAAGACAGCCGTGGACGTCGCCACCTCGGCCGAGATCGTGTGGCGCGTGTTGACGGATTTCCCGTCCTATCCGAAATGGAATCCGTACCTCGTATCCGTCCAGGGAAACTCCTCATCGGGCGCGCGCCTGAAAATCCAGGCGCGTTTTCCGAACAGCCATGCATTTAAATTTTCAGCGCGCATCGTCAAGGCCATCCCCGCCACCGAACTGCGCTGGCGCCGCCGGCGACTGCTGGAAGGCGTGTTCGACCGCGAGCAGGCGTTCTTTATCATACCGAACGGCATCAAGGGCGTGCGCTTCATCCAGCGCGAGCATTTCTCCGGTCTGCTGGCGGCGCTGATCATGCCCTTCATTTCCGGCAAAACAACCAAGGCCTTCAACCTGATGAATCTGGCGTTGAAACGGACCGCCGAGGCGAAACACTGATGGCGAAGAAAACCACGGGCAAGGGAAACGGCGCGACCAAGAAGACCCGGGCCACGCGCGGCAAGGCGCAACCCATCACGCGTCCGCGTGTGGCTTCGATCGAACGCTTGCCGCTGTCAACATTCACCGAGAAGGCGTACCTGGACTATTCCATGTACGTCATCCTCGATCGCGCGCTGCCGCATATCGGCGACGGCCTCAAGCCGGTGCAACGGCGCATCATTTACGCGATGTCGGAGCTTGGGCTCAGCGCCGCCAGCAAGCACAAGAAATCGGCGCGCACCGTGGGCGACGTGCTCGGCAAGTTCCATCCGCACGGCGACACTGCCTGTTACGAGGCCATGGTGCTGATGGCCCAGCCGTTCAGCTACCGCTATCCGCTCATCGACGGCCAGGGCAACTGGGGCTCGCCCGACGATCCCAAGTCGTTCGCCGCCATGCGCTACACCGAGTCGCGGCTCACGCGCTTCGCGCAGATCCTGCTGTCCGAGCTGGAGCAGGGCACGGTGGAATGGGCGCCCAACTTCGACGGCACGCTGCAGGAGCCGCGAACCATGCCGGCGCGCCTGCCGCATGTCCTGCTCAACGGCACCACCGGCATCGCCGTCGGCATGGCCACCGACATCCCGCCGCACAACGTGCGCGAGGTGGCCGCGGCCTGCGTGCACCTGCTGGAGGAGCCGGACGCCGGTCTCAAGGACCTGTTCAAGCACATCAAGGGCCCGGACTATCCGACCGAGGCCGAGATCATCACCCCGAAGAGCGAAATCCGCGCCATCTACGAAACCGGCAACGGCTCGATCCGCGCCCGCGCCCGCTGGGAGAGCGAGGACGGCAATATCGTGATCACGGCGCTGCCGTACCAGGTGTCGGGCTCCAAGGTCATCGAGCAGATCGCGCAGCAGATGCAGCAAAAGAAGCTGCCCATGGTCGAGGACCTGCGCGACGAGTCCGACCACCAGAACCCGACGCGCCTGGTGATCGTGCCGCGCTCCAACCGCATCGATCCGGTGGAGCTGATGTCGCACCTGTTCGCCACCACCGACCTCGAGCGCAGCTATCGCGTGAACCTGAACATGATCGGCCTCGACGGCCGGCCACGGGTGTACAACCTCAAGGAACTGCTCAAGGAGTGGCTCAAGTTCCGCACCGAGACCGTGCGCCGGCGCCTGCAGCACCGCTTCGAGCGCGTCGAGGCCCGGCTGCACATCCTCGACGGCCTGCTGGCCGCGTTCCTGAACCTGGACGAGGTCATCCGCATCATCCGACGCGAGGACGAACCGAAGCCGGTGCTCATGAAGCGCTTCAAGCTGACCGAGATCCAGGCGGAAGCGATCCTCGAAACCCGCTTGCGTCACCTCGCCAAGCTCGAGGAAATGAAAATCCGTGGCGAGCAGGACGAGCTGACCCGTGAGCGCCAGCACCTGGAGAAGACACTCAAATCCGCACGGTTGCTGAAGCAGGTGGTGCGTGACGAACTCATCGCCGACGCGCATGAATACGGTGACGCGCGCCGCTCGCCGCTGGTCGAGCGCGAGGCCGCGCAGCAGATCGACCAGACCGCGCTGCTGCCGACCGAACCGGTGACCGTGATCCTGTCCGAGAAGGGCTGGGTGCGCGCCGCCAAGGGCCACGACATGGACCCGCGCACGCTCGACTACAAGGCCGGTGACAAATTCCACCAGGCCGCGCGCGGCAAGAGCAACCAGCTGGCGGTGTTCATTGACTCCACCGGCCGCACCTATTCATTGCCGGCGCACAAGCTGCCGTCGGCGCGCGGCCACGGCGAACCCCTGAGCTCGAGCCTCAATCCGCCGCCGGGCGCCACCTGGGCTGGGACCATGATGGGAGCCCCGGAGGATCTGTACCTGCTGGCGACCAACGCGGGTTATGGTTTCGTCGCGAAGCTCGAGGACCTGGTTTCGAACAAGAAGGCCGGCAAGACGGTGCTCAAAGCCACCAAGGACGCGAAAGTCCTGCCACCGCAGCCGGTCAGTGACCTTAAAAAGGACCTGCTCGCGGCCGTCACCAGCACCGGCCAGATGCTGGTGTTCAAAGTGAAGGACCTGCCGCAGATGCCCCGGGGCAAGGGCAACAGGATTCTCAACGTCCCCACGGCGAAATTCGCCAAGCGCGAGGAGGCCGTTGCCGGCGTCGCGGTTTTCGGCGAAGGCAAGCCGCTCGTGGTCCACACTGCCAAGGGCGATCTCACCGTGTCGCGCGAGGAGGTCGAGCTTTACGAGGGCGAACGCGCCCAGCGCGGTTCGCGGTTGCCGAAGGGATACCAGGAAGTACAGGGAATCGAAGTAAAGGAGTAAACATAAACGCCGCGAAAGCGGCGTTTATGTTTTGGGTTCGGGTAATTTCCTTCTCCAATCCATTGATGCCAATCCTGGCGGCGCAACAAAATGCCCGGCTTGCGCGTACAATGGAGCCCACGACGTAGTGCACGGAGAGCACTGACCCATGGGCCCGCATTATCTTGATCGATTGTTTGCCCCGCGCGCCATCGCGGTTTTCGGCGCGTCGGACCGCAAGGACTCGGTCGGCGGGCATGTTCTGCGCAACATACTCGCGGCCGGTTTCGACGGGCCGGTGTTTCCCATCAACCCCAAGCACGAGAGCGTCGCGGGACGGCGCTGTTTCCGCTCGATCGGTGAAACGGAAGCATCCATCGACCTCGCGGTGATTGCCACGCCGGCCGCCACGGTGCCGGCGATCATCCATGAATGCGGCGAACATGGCGTGCGCGCGGCGATCATCCATTCCGCGGGGTTCGCCGAAGGCCAGGAAAAGACCACTGGCATCGAGCTCGAAACGGCGCTGCTGGCCGAGGCGCGGCGTTACCACATGCGCCTGCTCGGGCCGAACTGCCTCGGGCTGATACGCCCCGCGTCAAAACTCAATGCCACGTTCACCAACAATTCCGCGCGCTCCGGCTCGCTCGCGCTGGTGTCGCAATCCGGCGCGCTGTGCACCGCGATTCTCGACTGGGCCGAGGCGCATCGCGTGGGTTTCTCGGCGGTGGTGTCGCTCGGCGACGGGGCCGATATCAATTTTGGCGACCTGCTGGATTACCTGGCGGTGGATCCCGCCACGCGCAGCATCCTGCTCTACATCGAGGGCATCCGGCGATCGCGCCGGTTCCTGAGCGCGCTGCGCGTGGCCGCGCGCCTGAAGCCGGTCGTGGTCGTCAAGGCCGGCCGGCACGCCGCCGGGTCGCGCGCCGCGCTGTCGCATACCGGCGCCCTGGTGGGGGCGGACGACGTGTTCGACGCCGCGCTGGCTCGCGCCGGCGCGGTGCGCGCCATGACCATCGAGCAGCTGTTCTCCGCCGCGGAGTTGCTGGCCACGAAGTACCGCGCGCGCGGTCACCGGCTGGCGATCGTGACCAACGCGGGCGGACCCGGCGTGCTCGCCGCGGATCGCGCGGCCGACCTCGGGGTCGAACTGGCGGCCTTGTCGGAGACCACCATGGCGCGACTCAACAAGCTGCTGCCTTCGCACTGGTCGCACGGCAACCCGGTGGACATTCTGGGTGACGCGGATCCATTGCGGTTTCGCGCCGCCGCCGAGGCTTGTCTGGCCGATTCCAACGTGGATGGGCTGCTGGTGATGCTGACCCCGCAGGCCATGACCGACCCGCTCGCGGCGGCCAGGCATGTCGTGGAACTCGCGGCCGGCACCGACAAGCTGGTGCTGGCTTGCTGGATGGGCGAGGCGCATGTGCTGGTGGCGCGCGCGTTTTTTACCGAGCATCAGCTCCCGGAATTTCCCAGCCCCGAGGCGTCGGTCGAGGCCTTCGCCTATCTCGCCAATTACCAGCGCAACCAGCAGCTGCTGCGCCAGGTGCCGGGCCCGCTGTCGCCGCACAGCAGTCCGGACGTCGAGGGCGCCCACCTGATCATCGACACCGCGCTCGCCGAACGCCGGGCGCTGCTGACCGGCATGGAAGCGCGCGCGGTGCTGAGCGCGTTCGGCATTCCGCAGTTGCCGGCGATGGAGGCGCACAGCGGGAACGAGGCGCTGGTGATGGCGGAGTCGATCGGTTACCCGGTGACGCTCAAGATCGCCTCGCCCGACATCACGCACAAGTCCGATGTCAACGGCGTGCGTCTCAATATCGGCAACGCCCAGGCGGTGCGCACGGTGTACCACGAGCTGGTCGAGTCGGTGCAGCGCCAGCGGCCGCAGGCGCACATCACCGGAGCGACCGTGGAGCGCATGTACAAGAATCCGCATGGACGCGAGCTGCACGTGGGCGTGATACGCGACGAGGTTTTCGGGCCGGTGATAAGTTTCGGGCTGGGTGGCGTGGCGATCGAGGTGCTGCGCGACCGCGCTTGCGCGCTGCCACCGCTCAATACCTTCATCGTCCGGGACCTCATCCGCAATACGCGCGCCGCCAGACTGATCGGGGCGTTTCGTCACATGCCGGCCGTCAATCATGCCGCGCTCGAGCAGGTGCTGCTGGCGGTGTCGGAAATGGTCTGCGAACTGCCGCAAATAAGGGAGCTCGACATCAACCCGCTGGTGGCCGACGAGCAGGGGGCCGTGGCGCTGGACGTGCGCATCGTGGTGGAAACGCCGCCGCCGCGGCGCGACCGCTACGGGCACATGACGATTTACCCGTACCCGACCCACCTGGTTTCGCACATGCAGCTGCCGGACGGGACCGATATCGTGTTGCGGCCAATCCGCCCGGAGGACGCGGACATCGAGGCGGCGTTCGTGCGCAACCTGTCGCCGCAGGCGCGTTACATGCGCTTCATGCAGACGCTGGAGGAACTCAGCCCGGAGATGCTCGTGCGCTTCACGCAGATCGACTACGACCGCGAACTGGCGCTGATCGCCGTGGTGATGCAGGACGGCAAGGAGGTCGAAATCGCGGTGGCGCGCTACGGCGTCAACCCGGACGGCGACAGCTGCGAGTTCGCCATCGTGGTCGACGACGAATGGCAGACCAAAGGGGTCGGCGCGCGGCTGCTCACGTTGCTGATGGAAGCCGCCAAGGCCAAGGGGTTCAAGATCATGGAGGGCGAGGTGCTGGCCGAGAACGGCGCGATGCTTTCGCTCGTCAAGCGGCTCGGCTTCTCCGTGAGTGCCATGCCGGATGAGCCGGCGATTTTCGCGGTACAGCGCAATCTGTGACCGGACGTTTCCGCGCGTTCAATGAAAAAACCCGCACTGGTATTTGTCTACAACGCCGACAGCGGTTTCGTCAGTACACTGCTCGACATCGGCCACAAGATCGTTTCGCCGCAAACCTATGCCTGTAATCTTTGCGCCATCACGCACTCGACGTTCAGCATGCGTGACGAATGGAAAAATTTCGTCGCCGGGCTCGGGGTGCCGGTGGAATTCCTGCACCGGGACGAACTGGTGGAGCGCCATGGCTTGCGTGACGTGAAGCTGCCGGCGATTTTCCTGAAAATGGAAGACGGCCTGAAACCGTGGATAAGCCGAGAGGAAATCGACCGGTGTCGCTCGCTCGGCGAGCTGAAGCGGCTCGTGGAGCAGAAACTCAAGGCGTGAGACAGTGTCGTCCACACACTGAACAACGGAGGCAGGCATGTTCGACATCCCCACCGCCGATATCCTGAGCTTGGCCTGGTTCGTCGCCATCTGGGTCGGTTATACCTGGTACGCGGACCGCGGCGTCTGGCGCAAACGCTCGCTGCGCGCCGTCATGCACGCGCACCGCGAGGAGTGGATGCGCCAGATGGCGCTGCGCGACAACCGTGTCGCCGACGTCAATATCCTGCGCAACCTGTTGCAGGGCGTGTCGTTCTTCGCCTCGACCACGCTGCTGATTCTGGCCGGACTGCTGGCCATGCTCGGCGCCAGCGACCGCGGCATCGAGATCGTGCGCGCACTGCCGTTCGCGGCCGGCACGACGCTGGGTCAGTGGGAACTGAAACTGCTGGTGCTGGGCGTGGTTTTCGTGCACGCGTTTTTCAAGTTCACCTGGGCGCTGCGCCAGTTCAATTACTGCTCGGTGCTGATCGGCGCCGCGCCGAAATCCACTGATAACGATTATGCGCGTCGCGCCGCCGAGGTCAGCACCCATGCCTCGAAGGATTTCAATCAGGGGCTGCGCGCCTATTATTTCAGCCTCGCGGCCCTCGGCTGGTTCGTGCACCCGTGGGTGTTCGTGGCTGCGACCACGCTCGTGACCGTGGTGTTGTACCTGCGTGAGCATCATTCAAAGACCATGAAAATGCTGCTGCCCGGCGGCATCGACTGAATGCGCCGGCGGTTTTAGTTCCACTCCGGTGAGATCGAGCGGGTAGAATACGCCCCTTATGCGTATCGCCGCGATTCTCGAATACGACGGTTCGGCCTTCTCCGGCTGGCAACGGCAGGAGCAGGCGCGTTCGGTGCAGGCCGCCGTCGAAGCGGCCTTGTCCAAAGTAGCGGACCAGCCGATTCACGTGACGGTGGCCGGGCGCACCGACGCCGGCGTGCACGCGCTGGCGCAGGCGCTGCACTTCGACACCAGCGCCATGCGCAGCGAATATTCCTGGGTGCGCGGCACCAACACGCACCTGCCGCCGGACGTGGCGCTGCTGTGGGCTGCGCCGGTGGACGAGGGCTTCCACGCGCGTTATTCCGCCACCGGCCGGCATTATCATTACATCATATTGAATCGCCCGGTCCGGCCGACGTATCTGGCACGGCGCGTCACGCATGAGTACCGCCTGCTCGACGTGGCGCCCATGCAGGCGGCGGCGAAACACCTGATCGGCGAACACGATTTCACGTCGTTCCGCGCTATCGAGTGCCAGGCCAAAAGCCCGGTGCGCGTTTTACGCGCACTCGAGGTGCAGCGCCACGGCGAGTTCGTGCACATCCGTGCCCATGCCAACGCCTTCCTGCACCACATGGTGCGCAACCTGGCGGGTGTGCTCATGACCATCGGCGCCGGCGAGCGTGAACCGGGCTGGGCCAGGGAAGTGCTCGAGGCCCGTGACCGCCGGGCCGGCGGCGTTACCGCATCGCCCGACGGTCTTTATCTGGCATCGGTCACGTATCCGGCCGCGGCCGGCATCCCTGATCTGGCCCGGGGGATGGCATTTCCGGATATGAATTGATGGAACTATCATGGACGCCTTCGCCGGGCGACAGCAGGAGAGCAGGATGATGGACAAGAAATCATGGCACGATCTCGGCGCCGCCGGGAACTTCCGGAAAGCACCGGTCACGGAAGTCAGCGCGGGAAATACCAAACTCGCGATTACCTGGCAGGACGGAAAATTCGGCGCGGTCTCCGGCATCTGCAATCACGCCGGCGGCCCGCTGGGACAGGGCCATCTGGATGGCGAGTACGTCGTGTGTCCCTGGCATCACTGGAAATTCCACTGCCGCACCGGATTGGGTGAACCCGGCTACGAGGAAGACGCCGTGCCCAGCCATGCCGTGAAGGAAGAGGGCGGTCATCTCTTTGTGCAACTCGAACCGCAGACGCCGCGCCGCAAGAAGCCGCATCCGCCGCATCCGCTCGAACGCCCGATCCGGCGCCAGGAAGGACCGATACGCGTGGCCGGCATTTCCGCGACGACCATGGACCGCGACCACCCGCGCTATTCCACTTCCGAGGCGCTGTTGCAGGTGGCGCTCGATCATGCCACCACCGAACTCCAGTGCGAGACACGCTTGATCCGGCTGGATGAGCTGCGTTTCCGCCATTGCGAGGGTTATTACTCCAAGAGCGCGCGCGCCTGCACCTGGCCGTGTTCCATCACGCAGATGGACCCGGAAGACCAGATGGATCAGGTGTACGAAGCACTGGTGCACTGGGCCGACGTGGTGCTGCTGGCCACGCCGATACGCTGGGGCGCCTCGGGCTCGCTGCATTACAAGATGGCCGAACGGCTTAACTGCGTGCAGAACCAGATCACCATCAGGGATCGCGTATTGATTCAAAACAAGGTCGCCGGATTCATCATTATGGGCGGACAGGACAACGTGCAGGACGTGGCCGGACACCTGCTCGGATTTTATTCCGAGCTGGGTTTCCAGTTCCCCCAGTTTCCCTACATCGCGCATTCGCGCGGCTGGTCGGCGGAGGACATGGAACGCAATGTGCAGCATGTGCAGCACAGCGAGGAATTGCGCCGCGGCGCGCGCGAGCTGGTTCACCGCAGCGTGGATTTTGCCCGCCTGATGCTGCAGCACGTTGGCGCGGTCGAGAAGACCGAGCGCGGCGGTCGCAAGGCCCACCGGCTGGATATCGAGACCTGATCATTGCCGCGGGATCTTCACGGCTTCCGCCGGTTTCCGGGCTCTGGTAAGCTTCGCGGCCGTTCGAGGACAACATGCGCACGCGCGTCAAAATCTGCGGCATCACCCGCATCGAGGATGCCACGGCCGCGGCGCGCGCCGGGGCCGATGCCATTGGTTTCGTGTTTGAGCCGAAAAGCCCGCGTTACGTGAAGCCGGAGCAGGCGCAGACGATCATGCGCGCCTTGCCGCCGTTCGTCACCGTGGTGGGCCTGTTCGTGAATGCCGCGCCCGATACCGTGGAAACCGTGCTCAACCGCGTATCGCTCGATCTGTTACAATTTCACGGCAACGAGACCCCGGAACAGTGCCGCCGTTATCACCGGCCCTACATCAAAGCCATTCACATGCGACCCGACGTCAATCTGCATGACCAGGCGCATCGATACGCCGATGCCGAAGGCCTGCTGCTCGACACGGCGGCGTTGAATGTCGCCGGCGGTTCCGGCCAGACTTTCGACTGGAGTCTGGTTCCGGCCGATCTGGGCAAGCCGGTGATTCTGGCCGGCGGCCTGACGCCGGAGAACGTCGCCGAGGCGGTGCGCAAGCTGCGTCCCTTCGCCGTGGATGTTTCCAGCGGGGTGGAGAGTGGCAAGGGCATCAAGGACGCGCAGAAAATTTCCGCTTTCATCGAGGCAGTACGAAACGCATGAGCGCCTACGATCTCCCCGACAAACGCGGCCATTTCGGCGCTTACGGCGGCATTTTCGTTTCCGAAACCCTGATGCAGCCGCTCAAGGAACTGCGCGAGGCCTATGAGCGCCTGCGCGACGACAAGGACTTCCAGAAGGAATTCGACGACGACCTGCGCCAGTACGTCGGACGCCCCAGCCCGCTGTACCTGGCGAAACGCCTGACCGAAAACTGGGGCGGGGCGAAGATTTACCTCAAGCGCGAGGACCTGAACCACACCGGCGCACACAAGATCAACAACACCATCGGCCAGGCGCTGCTGGCACGCCACATGGGCAAGAAGCGCGTGATCGCCGAGACCGGCGCCGGTCAGCATGGCGTGGCCACCGCCACGGTCGCGGCGCGCTTCGGCATGCAGTGCGTGGTGTACATGGGTTCCGAGGACATCAAGCGCCAGGCGATCAATGTGTTTCGCATGAAGCTGCTCGGCGCCGAGGTGGTGCCGGTCGAGTCCGGCTCGAAGACGCTGAAGGACGCGCTCAACGAGGCCATGCGCGACTGGGTGACCAACGTCGAGAACACCTTTTACATCATCGGCACCGTCGCTGGCCCGCATCCCTACCCGATGCTGGTGCGCGATTTCCAGAGCGTGATCGGGCGCGAGACGCGCACCCAGATCAAGGCGCAGGAAAAGCGCCTGCCGGACGCGCTCGTCGCCTGTGTCGGCGGCGGCTCCAACGCCATCGGCCTGTTCTATCCCTTCATCAAGGACAAGGACGTGGCGATGTATGGAGTCGAAGCAGCAGGCGAGGGTGTGGCGACCGGGCACCATGCGGCGACCCTGTGCGCCGGACGGCCCGGCGTGCTGCACGGCAACCGCACCTATTTATTGGAATCCGAGGACGGCCAGATCACCGAGACCCATTCCATCTCCGCCGGACTCGATTACCCGGGCGTGGGCCCGGAGCATGCGTATCTGAAGGATTCCGGCCGCGCACAATATGTTTCCATCACCGACAAAGAGGCGCTCGAAGCTTTCCATGAGCTGACCCGCACCGAGGGTATTATGCCGGCGCTGGAATCCAGCCACGCGCTGGCTTACGCCAAAAAACTTGCGCCGGAACTCGGGAAAGACAAGATCATCGTGGTCAATCTCTCCGGCCGTGGCGACAAGGACATCCACACGGTCGCGAACC
Source organism: Sulfuricaulis limicola (assembly GCF_002355735.1). GTDB lineage: Bacteria > Pseudomonadota > Gammaproteobacteria > Acidiferrobacterales > Sulfurifustaceae > Sulfuricaulis > Sulfuricaulis limicola. Next base: position 573,791 of record NZ_AP014879.1, read on the forward strand.
TGGAAGGAATCAAGATCTGATGTCACGCATCGCGCAGAAATTCGAGGCCTTGAAGCAGGATGGCCGCCGCGCCCTCATACCTTATATAACGGCGGGCGACCCCGCGCCGTGGGTGACGGTGCCGTTGATGCACGCGCTGGTCAAAAGCGGCGCGGATGTCCTGGAGCTGGGCGTGCCGTTCTCCGACCCGATGGCCGACGGCCCGGTGATCCAGCGCGCCGCCGAGCGCGCCCTGAAACATCACGTCAGCCTCGCGCAGGTACTGGCGCTGGTGCGCGAGTTCCGCGACAAGGACAACCTCACGCCGGTGGTGCTCATGGGCTATCTCAATCCCATCGAGGCCATGGGTTACACGCGCTTTGCCACCGAGGCCGCCGATGCCGGCGTGGACGGCGTGCTCACCGTGGACCTGCCGCCGGAAGAGGCGGAGGCCCTGCAGTCCGCGCTCAAGCCGCGACACCTGGATACCATTTTCCTGCTGTCCCCGACCAGCCCGGCCGAGCGCATCAGGCTCATCGCCCGGGCCGCGAGCGGGTTTATCTATTATGTCTCGCTGCGCGGCGTGACCGGGGCGGCCAACCTGGATGTGCGCGAGGTGACGGCCAAACTCAGGGAAATCCGCGCCCATACGAAGCTGCCCCTCGGCGTCGGCTTCGGCATCGGCAGCCCCGAGGCCGCGGCCGAGGTCGCCGTGGTGGCCGATGCCGTCATCGTCGGCAGCGCCGTGGTCCGGCGCATGGAGGAAATGGCGGCGAATCCGGATAAAATCCTGAATGAGGTGCCGGCCTTCATCGCCCGCTTGCGCGAGGCCATGGACCGCGCCACTCTGACCCCGACTTCCGCCACCGGAGCAAGCCGATGAGCTGGTTCGACAAGCTGGTCCCGCCCAAGATCAAGAGCCAGACCGGCGTCAAAAAGACCTCGGTGCCCGAGGGCCTGTGGAAAAAATGCCCCGCCTGCGCCACGGTGCTGTACAACGCCGAGATCGAAAGCAACCTCGACGTCTGCCCCAAGTGCGCGCATCACATGCGCATCGGCGCGCGCCGGCGGCTCGACATTTTTCTCGATCCGGAACCGCGCACCGAAATCGGCGCGACCCTGTTCCCGGTCGATCCCATGAAGTTCAAGGACACCAAGAAATACCGCGACCGCCTGGCCGAGGCGCAGCAGACCACCGGCGAGCGCGACGCGCTGATTGTTGTGGAAGGTGCACTCAAGGGCATGCCGCTGGTGGCGGGCGCCTTCGAGTTCGGCTTCATGGGCGGCTCCATGGGTGCGGTGGTGGGCGAGCGCTTCGTGCGCGGCGTGAACACGTGCCTGGAAAAGAAAATCCCGCTGGTGTGTTTTTCCGCCAGCGGCGGGGCGCGCATGCAGGAGGCGCTGATGTCGCTGATGCAGATGGCCAAGACCAGCGCCGCGCTGACGCACCTGAGCGACGCCGGCATCCCGTTCGTTTCGGTGCTGACGGACCCGACCATGGGCGGTGTGTCGGCCAGTTTCGCCATGCTGGGCGATATCAACGTGGCCGAACCGCGCGCGCTCATCGGCTTCGCCGGCCCGCGCGTGATCGAGCAGACCGTGCGCCAGAAGCTGCCCGAGGGCTTCCAGCGCTCGGAATTCCTGGTGGATCACGGCGCCATTGACCTCATCATCGACCGGCGCGAAATGCGTGACAAGCTCGCCAGCCTGCTGGCGATGCTGACGCGCCAGCCCGCGCCCGCCGGCCAGCCGTCCCGGACTCCGGAAACCGAATCCGGGATCTCCGAATCCCCCTGAACCGGTCCACCGATTCCCTCAAGACGCGCACGCTGGCCGACTGGCTGGCGTGGATCGAGACGCTGCATCCGCGCGCGATCGAGCTCGGGCTCGAACGGGTGCACGCCGTGCTCGACAACATGGGACTGCGCCGCCCGCCGTACGCCGCCATCGCCATCACCGGCACCAACGGCAAGGGCTCGACCACGGCCATGTGCGAAGCCATCCTGCGCCGCGCCGGTTACAAGGTCGGCGCCTACACCTCGCCGCATCTCATCGCCTACAACGAGCGGGTTCGCCTTGACGGCCGCGACGCCACCGACGCTGAGCTGTGCGGCGCCTTCGAGCGCATCGAGGCCGCGCGCGGGACGGTGCCGCTGACCTATTTCGAATTCGGGACCCTCGCCGCCTTCGACCTGTTTCGGTCCGCGAACATCGACATCGCGGTGCTGGAGGTCGGCATGGGCGGGCGGCTCGACGCCGTCAACGCCATCGACCCCGATGTTTCCATCGTCACGGCCGTGGATATCGATCACGTCGCCTGGCTCGGTTCGACGCGCGAGGCCATCGGCCGCGAGAAGGCCGGGATTTTCCGTGCCGGTCGCGCGGCGATCTGCGGCGATCCGAATCCGCCGGCAATCATCGCCGCCGAGGCCGCGCGTATCGGCGCCAGGCTGTTGCAGGTCGGACATGATTTCCAAATCGAGCGCAGCAACACGGACTGGACCTGGCGCAGCGGCGAGCGCCTGCGCGCCGGCCTGCCGCATCCCTCGCTGCGCGGTGATTACCAGCTGTACAACGCCGCCTGCGCGCTGACGGCGCTCGAGGCGCTCGTGGATCGTTTCCCGGTGACGCAGGCGGATGTCCGCGAAGGGCTGCTGTCCGGCGTGATCCCGGGCCGCTTCCAGGTGCTGCCCGGGCGGCCGATGTGCGTGCTGGACGTGGCGCACAACGCGCAGGCGGCGCGCTCGCTGGCGGCGACATTGAAACAGCAGCGTATCGAGGGCCGCACGCTCGCGGTGTTTGGCATGCTCAAGGACAAGGACATTGTTTCAGTTGTCGGCCCGCTGGCGGAGCTGGTGGATCGCTGGTATCCGGCGAGCCTGCACCTGCCGCGCGGGGCCACGGCGGTGCAACTGGTCGAGGCGCTGACGGCGGCGGGCGTGCCCGCACCCGCGCAGACATTCGACGACGTGCACCAGGCCTGGGCCACCGCCCGGCGTGACGCCGGCGAGGCGGACCGCATCGTCGTCTTTGGCTCCTTTCACACGGTCGGTGATATACTGGCCGCTCTCGGAAAAGCGTGAAGCCCATGGCGGACAGAGACGACGCCCGTCCCGAATTCAACCCCAAACACCGCATTGTCGGCGCGATCGTACTGGTCGCGCTGGTGGTGATTTTCGTGCCCATGATCCTGAGCGGGCGTGAGCCGCCGCCGGAACTCAAGGGCGAGCGCGAAGCGCCGCCGCGCGCGGAAGTCACCGAGACCAGGATGGTCGTTACACCGGTGCCTGTAGAAGATCCGAAACCGCCGGAAAGCAGCGATGCGGTGAAAGTTGTGCAGGTGCCGGTCGAGCCCATGCCCGTGCCGGAGACCAAATCCGCTTTGCCGGCGGAGAAGCCGGCCGAGGCGAAAAAACCGGAGCCGGCCTCGGTTAAAACCGCCGCCGTGAAACCCGAAGACGGCTGGATGGTGCAGGTCGGCACCTTCACCAATCTCCAGAACGCCGCGCGCCTGCGCGACAAGCTCAAGACGCTGGGGCATTCGGTGCACGCGGATTCGGTCACGGTCAGCGGCAAGAAGGCCATGCGCCTGCGCGTCGGGCCGTTCGCCGACCGCGCCAAAGCGGACAAGGCGCAGGCGCTGATCCGCAAGGAAACCGGCGTGACCGGTGTGGTGCAGTCGCCTTCGTGAGCGCGCATGAACGGTTTTGATCTGCTGATCCTTGCCACGCTCGCGCTCTTCGTCGCGCTTGGCGCCTGGCGCGGCCTGCTGAGCGAGGCGATTTCGCTGCTGACCTGGGTGCTGGCCTGCGTGCTGGCCTGGTTTTATGCCGCACCGCTGTCGCGCCTGTTGCGGGGCCTGGTACAGGACGAGGCGCTGCGCCAGTTGTCCGCCTTCGTGCTGATCTTTGCCGTGGTGTTTGTGCTGGGCGTGGTAGCTTCGTGGCTGCTGCACAAGTATTTCCCTCTCCGGCGCGGCTTCCGGCTCGCCAATACCGTGCTCGGCGGCCTGGTGGGCGCGGCGCGCGGCGCCGTGGTGGTTGTCGTGGTATTCCTCGTCGCCGGCCTGACGCCGTTCCCCCAGCGCGACTGGTGGCGCGAGTCCGCGATGGCGCCGGTTTTCGAGCGCGCCGCGCTCTATGTAGCAGGCTATATCCCGCGTGATATTGCCCAGCACATCCGCTACGGCTAGAATTGCGTTTTAAGTGAAGGAGATTCCCTCGGCATGTGCGGAATCATCGGCATTCTCGGTAAATCCCCGGCAAACCAGGCCCTTTACGACGGCCTGCTCGTGTTGCAACACCGCGGCCAGGACGCCGCCGGCATCCTCACCTGCGACGACAACCGCATCCACCTGCGCAAGGACAACGGCCAGGTACGTGACGTGTTCCAGGAACGCCACATGCTCGGCCTCAAGGGCAACATGGGCATCGGTCACGTGCGCTATCCCACCGCCGGCTGCGACTCGCCGGCCGAGGCCCAGCCGTTTTACGTGAACTCCCCCTACGGCCTGGCGCTGGCGCACAATGGAAATCTCACGAATGCAGATCAACTCAAGGACGAGCTGTACCGCGAGGACCTGCGGCACATCAACACCGACTCCGATTCCGAAATCCTGCTCAATGTGTTCGCGCATGAATTGCAGGCGGTCGCCAAGCTGCGGCTGGCGCCGGAGCATATCTTCAAGGCCGTGTCCGCCGTGCACCGGCGCTGCCGCGGCGCCTACGCCGTGACCATGCTGGTCACCGGTTTCGGCATCCTCGCGTACCGCGATCCCTGGGGCATCCGCCCGCTGGTGTACGGCAAGCGCGAGACCGACCAGGGCACGGAATACATGTTTGCCTCCGAGTCCGTCGCGCTCGACGTGGTGGGCTTCGACCTGGTGCGCGACGTCGCGCCGGGCGAGTGCATCATGGTGGATGTGAACGGGCAGGTGCACAGCCAGCAGTGCGCCGAGAAGCCGATACATGCCCCATGTATTTTCGAATTTGTTTATTTTGCCCGTCCCGACTCGATGATGGACGGCATCTACGTGCACAAAACACGCCTGCGCATGGGCGAGCGCCTCGCCGGCAAGATCAAGCGCGTCTGGCCCGACCACGACATCGACGTGGTGATCCCGATCCCCGACACCTCGCGCACCGCGGCCCTGCAGATGGCCTACGAGCTCGACCTGCCGTACCGCGAGGGCTTCATCAAGAACCGCTACATCGGCCGCACCTTCATCATGCCGGGCCAGGCCGAGCGCAAGAAATCGGTGCGCCAGAAACTGAACGCCATCGACGTCGAGTTCCGCCGCAAGAACGTGCTGCTGGTGGACGACTCCATCGTGCGCGGCACGACCTCCAAGCAGATCATCCAGATGGCGCGTGACGCCGGCGCGCGCAAGGTGTACTTCGCCTCGGCCGCGCCGCCGGTGCGCTTCCCCAACGTGTACGGTATCGATATGCCGTCGCGCCAGGAGCTGATCGGCCACAATCGCACGGAAGCGCAGATCGCCGAGGCCATCGGCGCCGACAAGCTGATTTATCAGGACCTCGAAGACCTGATCGAGGCCGCGCGCGAGGGCAATCCCAAGATCCAGAAGTTCGACGCTTCCTGCTTCAACGGCGAGTACATCACCGGCGACGTCACACCGGCCTACCTCGACCGCGTCGAGAACCAGCGCAACGATTCCGCCAAGAACACCCGCAGCGGTGGACAGAGCGGCAACGATCTGGTCACCGCCGAAGTGCTGACATTTCCGCGGTAATTTTTTCTTATCTCTACTGTAGGGCGGGTTAGGCGCCAATAATAAAATCGCCGTATCGCCAACTCTCCCTCTCCCGCGCGAGCGGGAGAGGGCAAGGGGTGAGGGGCGCGCCGTAACCCGCCGAACATATAAAAGCCGCCTCATGGGCGGCTTTTATATTTTTATATCTCTCCCTTCCCGGAAACCCGGTTTCGCGCATGGCGCGTGAGCATCCCTGACCGGAATACTCGGATATTTTAATTCTGGTCAATCTATCCCGGGACAGCGCGGCTAGAATAGTGCCACGGCACGCGTCGATCCGGGCAGTGCGACACGGCAACCGCTTTCCTGTTAACGGAGGACCTATCCATGAGCCAGCCAGTGCAAGCCGATCTCGTGCGCGCCTCCGCGCTGGGCGACGAACTCGACAAACCCGAGGCCGAGGCCCTGGCCGCCCTGATGGGCAGCCGCACGCTGAAAGACGGCGAGACGCTCGTGCGTGAAGGCGGTCCGGAACGCACCCTGTTCGTGCTGGTGGCGGGCCAGCTCGCCGTGAGCAATACCCGCGACGGCACCGAGCAGGTCGCCTACATGATGAACAAGGGCGAGTGCGCCGGCGCGCGCTCGTTCGTCGACGCCATGCCGCGCCGCACCACCCTGCGCGCCGTCGGTCCGGCCACGGTGTACACGCTCGCGCCCGACCGCTTCGAGACGCTCATCGCCACTCACCCGCGCATCGTCTACAAGGTCATGCGCGCGATGTTCCGCATCACGCACGCCAACCTGCTGCGCATGAACCAGGAGACGCAGCAGCTCACCGACTACGTGACCCGGACCCACGGGCGCTACTGAGTCGCCCGGGGTCCGCGAGAGAATCTGACCCGGCTTGCTGCCGCTTCAAACGCTCTTCGGCGTTGACCGGACGGCGCGCTAACAGTTTGTGCAGACGTGAATCTCGATGGTCGTATGCGCGATCTCCTCGTGTTCCGAGAGCCACTCGCGCACGCGAGCGGGGGTAAGACCGGTATCGTGCGTGACGAGGCTGATGGCGCAGGCGTACGATTGCTTGCCGACGCGCCAGACATGCAGGTCGGTAATATCCACATTGCCACGACCGGCGCCGGATTCGATCGCCCGGCGCACTTCCTCCACGACTGGATGGTCCATTTCGCGGTCCAGCAGCACCTTTCCGGTTTCCGTCAGCAGCTTCTTCGCCCACAACGCCACCAGCCCGGCGCCGACAATGCCCATGACCGGGTCGAGCCATGACCAGCCATAGAGCCAGCCGCCGGCCAGCGCGATGATCGCCAGCACCGAGGTGGCGGCGTCGGCGAGGACGTGCACGTAGGCGGATTTGAGATTCAGATCGTGGTGATGGTGGTCGGCGTGCCCGTGATGTTCATGCCCGCCGTGATCGTGGTGGGCGTTGCCGAGGATGACCGCGCATACGACGTTCACCGCGAGGCCGACGGCCGCGATGATCATGGCCTCGACATAGTGGATGGGTTGGGGCGACATCAGCCGTTCCACCGAGCCGACGACCATCATGACCACGACGCCGAGCAGGAAAATCGCGCTGGTATAACCTCCGAGCACTTCGATTTTCCACGGGCCGAAGGCGAAACGCGCGTCGCCGGCGTGACGGCGCGCGGCCGCATAGGCAAACGCGCTCAAGCCGATGGCGACCGCGTGCGAGCTCATGTGCCACCCGTCCGCCAGCAGCGCCATGGAGTTGTACCACCAGCCGGCGGCGATCTCGACGACCATCATGACGGCGGTGATCCACATCACCGCGCGCGTGCCGCGCTCCGCCGCGGGGTTGCCGGCATGAAACGCGTGATCGTGGGTCCAGCGGGAAAGATCGTGGGCAGGCATGGCTCGGCTCCGGGTTATCAGTCGCCCGCCAGCGCGGCTGACGCGGGTTTCTCCAGCAGCAGGAACCAGAATCCGTTGAAGTGGCCCTGGTCCCGTATCTGAAAGCCGGCGCGGTTTGTGAGCTGTTTCCACTCGCGCTTGCCGGTCAGGAAGAACGCCAGCACGCTGGCGATGGCGAACATCGCCCAGCCCGGCACCCACACGACCAGCAGGAAACGCCCGCCCGGTTTCAGGACGCGCCGCATTTCACTCAGCCCTTGGATAATTTGCGGCCCAAGATGATCCATGGCGTGAGCGCTGACGGCGCTGTCGAAGGTCCGGTCGGGGAATGGCAGTTGGGTGAGGTCGCCCTGTCTGATCTCCACGCGCTCGTCGAGCGCGGCCAGACGCAGGTTCCGTTCCAGCAGCGCGCGGCCGCCGCCTTCGATATAGTCGGAATCGAAGCGGTCGAGCGCGACGATGCGTCCTTTCTTCAGGGCGCGACCCAGGGCGACGGTCGTTCTTCCCGCGCCGCAACCGCCGTCGAGAACCAGATCGGACTCGCCCGACAGCAAATCGACCATCGGCAGAACGGCATGATCGGGCCGCGTCGATGACGCGGTGATCAGCGCCCCCGCGAAGAAACTCGCGGCGAGCAGGGTGAACAGGAACGCGAACGGCCACCAGGCGGGAGCGGCCGCGTACACCGCCACGGTGGCCGAGGCCATGACGAGCGCTGCAATCCAGGGTCCCAGCGTCCAGGCCGGCGCCCAGCCGAAATCGTATTTCGCGGCGTCATCGTTAGCGTTTCTACGCCGTGACCAGCGCCGGAAAATTCCCCGGCCCGCCATGACGTAAATCGAGGCGGCCAGCACGACCGCACCCACGAGGTGAAACCCCGCGAAAAGAAAAAGCACGTTCGAGACGGGCTTGAGGGAGGGGACGTAAACCATCAGCACGAGCCCCGCGATCACGCCGAGCGCGCCCACTAGCCACATATGACCGTGAGCGTGTTGGGGTGTCGGGTTGGTGCGTGGCGTCGACGGTTCCATACGGAGTTACAGGTATTTCGTGAGTTGTTTGAGTTCTTTCAGGCTGGACTTGCCGTCCGAACCCGTGCCGTCCTCGAGGCAATGCTCGATGTGATCGTGGATCAGCTCGCGTTTGGCGTTGCCGACGGCTTTTTCGACTGCGTGTAGTTGCTGCGCCAGGTCGAGGCAGCTTCGACCTTGCTCCAGCATGGTCACGATGCTGCGCAGGTGGCCGTCGACCCGCTTCAGTCGTTGGATGATCTTGGGATGGGATGCGTGTTTCTTCATGGCGGCATATCCTATCCAGGGGGATAGGATAAATCAAGGCCGCGCGCCAAGGCGCGGATAGCGCCAGCCAGGTCCCGGAAAAACAGTTCAAAATCGTCGAATCCACGGGCCCGCGGTTTTCCTGTTGCCGCGTGGCGTTTTGCGGAACAATAGGACCGCCATGAACAAGACCCGCCAGGTCGCGGCGATTCCGCTGCGCGAACCGCTCTACCGCGGCAAGCGGAGGCTGCGCATCGCGCTCGTGGGCATGCCCAACAGCGGCAAGAGCACGCTGTTCAACGCCGTTTCCAGCACCTCGATCCGCACCGGCGAGCTCGGCGGCACGCGCCGCGCCTACAACGAATGCGCGGTGCAGATCGGGCTGGACGAGGCGCGCGTGGTTGAGCTGCCGAGCATCCAGACGCTGCACGACCTGCCGCCCGACGACCTGGTGGCGCTGCAATACCTGCTGTGGGGTGACGAGCTGCCGCCGGTGAAGGTGCACGAACCCGGCGCTCCGCCGGCCCCGTTTGCCCCGCCCGATGTGATCATTCAGGTCATGGACGCGACCGCGCTGGCGCGGCATCTGGAACTCACCCTGGAACTCAGTCAGCTCGGACGGCCGATGGTGATCGCGCTCAACATGATGGACGAGGCCTGGAAGAAGGGACTGCACATCAAGCCCGCGGCCTTGAGCCGGCAATTGGGCATCCCGGTGGTGCCGACGGTTGCGCTGATGGGGCAGGGCATCGCGAAGCTGTTCAAGACCGCCGTCGAGGCGGTGCGCGGGAAGGCCTGTCCGCTGCCGCATCCGGCGAGCAAGCACCTCTGCGAAAAACTCCAGCCCCTGAGCCAGGCGCTCAACCGCCCGGAGATCCAGACGGCGTTCCGCGTGCCGCACCCGCTGCTGGTCATGCAACTGGCGCAGAACGACAGCTACTTCCGCGCCGAGATGCAGCAGCACTTTCCCGAGCTGCTGCCGCAACTGATGCAGTTGCGCAGTGCGGCCGAGCAAGCCCTGCCGCGCCCGCTCGCCGAGGAACTGCACGCCGACCGGCATCACCGCGCCGCCATGCTGGTTGAGTCGGTAACCCGCCTCGGCGCGCCGCACCCGGGCCGCGGCTGGCGCTACTGGCTCGACGAACTGTTCCTGCATCCGCAGTGGGGCCTGCTCGGGAGCCTCGCGGTGTTCGCCGTGGTGCTGTTCGTGGTGTTCGAGGTCAGCGTCTGGATCGACTCCGTGACCTCGGCCAGGCTGGTCGAGTGGATTTCGCCATGGCAGCCGCAATCGACCGGCGGCGTGATCGGGCGCGCGGTGGCGGACGGTCTCATCGGCCTCATCGGCATCGTCGTGCCGTACATGATCCCGCTGGTGCTGCTGCTGGTGGCGCTGGAGGAGTCCGGGATCATGCAGCGCATCGCCTTTGTCGTGGACCGCGGCTTCCATCACCTCGGCCTGCACGGCGGCGTCGCCGTGCCGTTCCTGACCGGGCTCGGCTGCAACGTGCCGGCGCTTTCCGCGGCGTCCCGCGTCACCCGCGGCCGCGAACGCCTCATCGCCTCGCTGCTGATCACCTTTGTGCCATGCTCGGCGCGCTCCGCCATCATCCTCGCGATCGCCGGCAAATATCTCGGTGGGCTCGGCGTGTTCGCGATCTTCCTGCTGAGCATGATCGTAATCGCGCTGCTGGGGAAGTTTCTCACGCGCCGTTATCCCGAGAGCGGCCCCGGTCAGGTGCAGGAGATTCCTTCCTACGCGCTGCCGCGACTCGCCACGCTGCTGCCCGCGACCTGGGAGCGCACCCGCGACATTCTCACCATCGTGACGCCGCTGCTGGTCGGCGGCAGCGTGGTGCTGGCGTTGCTGTCGCATGTGGGCGCCGACGACGCCATCAATACCGCGTTCACGCCGATCACCGTCTGGTGGCTCGGCCTGCCGGCGCTGCTCGGCGTGCCGATCCTGTTCGGCGTGCTGCGCAAGGAGCTGTCGCTGCTGATGGTGTACCAGGCGCTTGGTACCTTCGACATCGGCGCGCACCTGGACTGGGTGCAGATCATGACGTTTCTGATTTTTCTCACTTTCTACTTTCCGTGTGTGTCGACCTTCGCGGTGATGCTCAAGACCATCGGCCGCCGCCAGGCGCTGGCGTCGGTGTCGCTGTCGATCGGCGTGGCGCTGGTGGTTAGCGGGATCGTCCGGTGGGTGCTGGTCGGGGTGCAGCAGGTCGGCGCCTGACCCGGGATGATGTTTTTGTCTGTCATTCCCGCGCAGGCGGGAATCCAGTAAAGTGCAGGCAACAGCGTCAGCAGAGGACATCCCATGAAAAAAATCACTCGCACCTTCCTCACCGGCCTCGCCGTGACACTGCCGGTGGTATTGACTCTCTATCTCCTGGTCTGGGTGACGCTCACGATCGAGCGCGTCCTGGACAAGGTGTTGCACCTCGTGTTGCCGGAGGCGGTCTTTGTCCCCGGCCTCGGCCTGGTTCTGGGCGTGGTGCTGATATTCTTCGTGGGCCTGCTGATGCGCACCTGGGCCGCGCGCAATATCTTTGCCTGGACCGAGAAGCAGATGTACCGGGTGCCGGTGGTCAAGACGGTCTACGGGGCGCTGCGCGACTTTACTGTTTTCCTGTCGCGGCCACAGAAGCAGGGCCCGCAGCAGGTGGTGCTGGTGCGCTTCGGCAACACCGACCTGCGCGTCATGGGCTTCGTCACGCGCGATGATCTCGCCGGCCTGCCGCCAAATATGAGTGAACCCGGGATGATCCTGGTGTACCTGCCCATGAGCTATCAGGTCGGTGGCTACACCGTGCTGGTCCCGCGCGCGGCGGTGCAGCCGCTGGACATGTCGTTCGAGGAGGCCATGCGCTTTACCCTGACGGCGGGGCTCAGCGTTCCGGCCGCGAAAAGCAGTTGAACCCGGTTTCTTTAATTTCTGATTTTCCGGGTTTCACGGCTGACTGATAAATAAGGCTGTAACCCGTAAGGTTGCAGCCTGTTACCGCATAGGTTACGCTTGTGGGTACATGATCAAGAGCTTCCGGCACAAGGGCCTGGCGGACCTGTTCCACACCGGCAACGCCCGCAAGGTTCAGGCCAAGCACGTGAAGCGCCTGCGGCTGATCTTGACCATGCTCAACGCCGCCACCCAGGCACGGCAGATGGATGCCCCGGGGTTGCGGCTGCACCCCCTCAAGGGCAAGCCGGAAGGCCGCTGGGCGGTGGACGTGGATGAAAATTACCGCGTGATCTTCCGTTTCCAGGAAGGCCACGCCTGCGAGGTGGACTATGGCGACTATCACTGAGAAGGCTTCGCGCATGCACAACCCCGCGCACCCGGGCGAAATTCTGCGGGAGATGTACCTGAAGCCCCTGAATATTACGGTCACTCAGGCCGCCAAGGCGCTGGGCGTCAGTCGCAAGCACGTCTCGGCCATCGTGAATGGCCGCGCGCCGGTGACGCCGGACATGGCGCTGCGCCTGGCTTCGGCCTTCGCCACTGAGCCCGAGCTGTGGGTGAACATGCAGGCGCAGTACGACCTGTGGGCGGTGAGCCGGCAGGCACGGCCGAAAGTGAAGGTGCTGGTGAAGAAAGCGGCCTGAAAGACATTGTATTTGCGGGAGGCGGCGACACCGCGCTGATCCCGCGCGCCGCGGTGCAGCCGGTGGACATGTCGTTCGAGGAGGCCATGCGCTTTACCCTGACGGCGGGGCTCAGCGTTCCGGCCGCCAAGGGCGTGCAGGAATAATCGAGCCCGGCCGTTTCAAGCAACGCCTTTTATTTTATGATGTGGCGCGCGGGCAACTTTTCCATGTGCCATTCACCGGTTTTCGCATAGTACCGTGAGCCGGTGAACACGTGCCAGAATAATCACACAAGTAACAACTGGCATTACTGTTAACTGTTATGTCCACAAACAAATAATGAGGGTAAAACTTTGGCAAGTAATGAAGCGCGGGCCCACTTCACATTGGCGGGCTATCATTTCAATCCCGACCACGTGACACAGCATCTTGGTATACAGCCCACCTCGATCGATGCTTCCGGTGCCAACAGTGAGATGAACAAGCCGGTGCTGAGCTCTTGGGAGTTGTCGACCGAGACGGTTACCGACGATATCGACGTTTACAAGTTGACGGACGAGCTGATCAAGCAAATCGAACCGGCGAAGGACAAGATCCTGGAAATCTGTAAAAGCCATAACCTGTCACCGAGGATCGGTGTGGTCCTGGTTTTGTCCGTTGATAAAAAAGAATCAGCGCCCGATGTCGGTTTCGGTGCCAGAACGATTCGCTTCCTGGCAGATATTGGTGCATTTATTAATGTGGATTACCGGCTTTCCAAGCGTATTTAAGCTTTAAATTAAATTAGCATGTGTCTGCTGTCACTTGCTAGTACTCGGTGTACAAGTGGCTTAGCCGTATTCAATTTTTCGGATATAAATAAAGCACGCTATAAAAGCGTGCATATCACAAACTAAATCTGCCTTGAGTTGCCGCGCGGCCTTGCCGGTGCGCGCGGCTGACTGACTCAGGGCTTCTTGGGGGTTTTGTAGGGCACTTCTTTCTGGAAAGGTTCCCAGGTGGTTTTATAGCCGACGAAGCCCTTTGCATTAGGCGCTTGTTGAGTCGTTTTCACAAAACGTGATTTGCCCTCGGGAACCTTGGGCCGGGTTTTAGGTGCATCGCTCATAATCATTACTCCTGAATGGTTGAAACGGGAAGAGTGTAAACAGGTATGTCAGTCCCTCCCACTTAACTGACGTCAATAACAAAATCCAGCGCTCTCCGATTTTCCTCAATCATCTGCTAGAGCTAATGGCAAGTGCTAGCGCACTTTGCCTTGTGAATTTGCTCCTCGCAATGCTTTAAACACAGCGGTTGAAGGGCGTGCGGAAAACATTCGATAATCATTTCAAACTCATCGGCCACTTCGTGGGCAAGTGTAGTGTCTTTTGTTAACTCAGCCAGTACACTTCGTACAGTAGACCTGTTTACCCTGCAGAGTACGGCCAGATGAATGGGGAGCTGCTGCTCCAGGCATACTGTCAACGCCGTCTCGTAAGATCTTATTGCCTCTTCCAGGCGATCCGGGTTTTCTTCTGATTCACCCAAATGTTGCAGTACCGCACCACAGTTATTGTGCGCAGCGGCTAATTCGAAAGCGTAATTATCGGCATCGAGCACGGCCAGTGCATTTTTGTACGCGACAACGGACTTTTGAAAAGTACGGTTACCTTTCAGAAGTTTGCCGTGCGCATGGAAAGTGGCGCCAAGTTGATGCATGGCGGATGCCCATTTTTCAGGGGTCTCTTTTCGGGACCATTCCAATAATGCATTTGTATAAGCATCGATGGCTGCTTTCAATAATTTCGCGCCATCCATCTGCCGGCCCAGGGCTTGCATCGCCGTTCCCAGGTTATATTGGGTGGCGGCCCAGTCGAGGGGCGACTTTTCCCGGTTATACTCATCCAGCGCGTTGTTAAAACACTGAATGGCCTTTTCATACAACGAAGCGTCTCTCTGCTGTTGCCCCTGCGCCGCCAGAATATTTCCCAGACTGTTCTGAGTCTCCGCCCAGGCGGATGGCTCCTGGTGGCGATATTCGTCTGTCAGCGAAATTTCAAGTGCCTCACGCACGCTGTCAAGAATATTGGAGCTGAAACGGTGCTGTTCATAATTTCCCCGCGTGTAAAGAAAATTATCGGCGACGGTTACCTGGGTATCCGGCGCAGCCGCTTCAACCCACTCGTCACCCAGCCTGCCGATAGAATTGGCTAAAGCATGTTCCAAGGCCTTATTGTGCGGGTAAAACAGGTAAGTCTGAGAGAGCTTCATTTATGTCCGGTTCATAATTTCATTTATGTCCGGGTCGGCGCCAACCGCTCCACCAAGTTCGATTTCTTCATCGGTAGCGTCACGTATAGTCAAGACCTCCAACCTGAATACTACTTCTCTGCCACACAATGGATTATTTCCGTCGACGGTTAATGTTTTGTCATCGAATCGGGTAACGATAAAGTTTCTGGGCTCACCCTTTTCATTTTCCATGGTGATGGTCATGCCAATTTCCCGATATTCCTCTGGAACATTGTCGATATGATCGGTAAACACCAGCGACTCGTCTCTCTCGCCGTATAACAATTTTGTGTCGACCGGTACTTCAATGACATCACCCACTTTTTTGCCATCCAGTTCTTTTGTCACCTGTTCAGACAGAACATCATTAACGCCATGAACATATCCCAGAGGATAATCAACGGTAACCAGCACGTCACCGGTTTTTTGATCGATGACCTTATAATTTAATTCAACGAATTTTTCGTTTTGTATTGTGTCTGACATAACTCGAAAAGCCTATTATAGATAAAGCTGTCTTAAAACAGCGTAGCGCCAAAGATTTTTACCTGGTCCTTTTCATAACCCAGCACCAGTCTGCCCAGCCATTCGCCTTTATCCTTGGTATTAGGCTGTTTATAGAGAACCGTTACATATTCACCACGACGTATGATGCCGAGATATTTGTAATCGGTTGACAAGTTTTTCGCCAGATCGCTTCTGGCAAACTGCTTGCCCATCTCGATTTCATTAGCGCCCATTTTCATCGCCGTTGAGAAATTCCGGGTGAATGCACCGTAGTTTTTTTCATTCGAGTATTTAACCAGATCGGCCCACATGGGGTGCGCCAGCGCTAAAATCTCTTCATCTGTTTTTTCAGTAATGTTCATCATTCAATTCTTCATTTAAAACACAGCAGGTATTTCAGGGTTATCCATCGATATTGGCTGCACACCACCAAGAAAAAAAAGGCCAACATATAAAAATGTTGGCCTTTTCTCATGCAAATAAATTTACATGGCTTGTATGATCAAGCGCTTATTGGCTTAGCCCTATTTATCACTGACCAAGTGGTAAAGAGGCGCTTTTTCCATGGTGTATTCACCCGTTTTGCGATCACGCTGAGAAACTGTCAGTACGTGCCAGTTTTTATCATCCAGTTTCATCGCATCACCACGGTAGTAGTAACCAGGCCAACGCGTTTCCTTACGGAACAAAGTATGTTGGAACACACTTTCAGAAGTACGCACACGGTGATGCAATTCCCACGCACGCAACAGCTCGTGGATATCGCTAGCCGCAATCTTCTCCATGTCTTCCTCAAGGCTTTTAAGCTTCTTGAGACCGATTTGGAGAAGTTTTTCGTTGGTCATGTAGTTGACACCAAAACCACCACAATACTCATCCATCAGTTTCTGCAAACGATCCAGACCCTGTCTTGGATTGATGAAGTTTGGATTGACTGAACCACCAACGACTTCATTGCTGTAAACCCGGTAGGTTTCCAGCGGCTTGTAGATCTTCTTTTTCAGATTGGCAATCTGCTCGTCCGAAACTCGAATGCCTTCGGCCTTGCCATCGTCAATATATTTACAGGCCGCTTTGGCCGCCAGACGGCCTTCCGTGAAAGAGCCTGATGAGAAGGCGTGCGGTGTACCACCTACGGCATCACCCGCACCAAACAGACCTTCGACGGTGGTCATACGGTTGTAACCCCAGTAGTACTCCGGAGGGGAAACATCTTCCGGACCTGAGCACCATGCACCGCAACCGGTGGCATGCGAACCCATGACGTAGGGCTCGGAAGTGGTTAATTCCGGGTTTTCGTATTTCGGATCAACGTCCGTGGCTGCCCAAAGCACCGCTTGACCAACGGTCATGCCGAGGAAGTTGTGCCAGCCGATCTCTTCAAGATGAGGATCCTGGAAGGCTTCCATGGTCACCATGTGAATAGGACCGCGACCGGCATTCACCTCGGAGATAAAGGCGTGGTTACGTAAACAGGTCGGTATGGGTTTGTGGGACAAGTGCTGTCCTTCCGTGTCCAGGTATTCTTTACCGACCATTTCCGCCAGAGCCGGGAACCACTTGGATTCATATTCTTCGCCCAGGCCGTTTTGGGTATAAGTCTTGAGGTGCAGGAAGTAGGCACCGACTGGACCGTAACCATCCTTGAATCGAGCCAGTACGATACGGTTTTCCATCTGAGTCATCTTCGCGCCTGCTTCGATCATCAGACCATACGCCGATCCCGATGACCACGGTGCGTACCAGACTCGACCGGCACCTTCACCGACGGAACGCGGCTTGAAGATATTGGAAGCGCCACCGGCGCCACAGATAACGGTCTTGGACTTGAATACGTGGTAGT
This sequence comes from Sulfuricaulis limicola, assembly GCF_002355735.1. Lineage (GTDB taxonomy): Bacteria > Pseudomonadota > Gammaproteobacteria > Acidiferrobacterales > Sulfurifustaceae > Sulfuricaulis > Sulfuricaulis limicola. The sequence goes on from NZ_AP014879.1 coordinate 590,865, forward strand.
TACCCGTACGAACATTGAATCCAACAGCACCCGCGACGCGGTTCTCTTTGGAATCATCCATTAGCAGATGAGTTACACAGACACGGTTGAATACCTTGTCTGCTGATTTCTTCGCTGCTTCGGCAACAATCGGCTTGTAGGATTCACCATGAATCATGATCTGCCATCGCCCTTCCCGCATGTAAGTACCCTTCTTAGGGTCTTTCATCAACGGCAGTCCCCACTCTTCAAACAGGTGAACAGAGGAGTCAACGTGACGCGCCATATCAAAGGCCAGATCCTCGCGCACCATGCCCATCAGATCCATGCGAGCATAACGGACGTGATCTTCCGGATTGTTTTCGCCGAAACGGGTACCCATGTAACAGTTGATCGCGTACAAGCCCTGGGCTACCGCGCCGGAACGATCAATGTTGGCTTTCTCGGCAATGACGATTTTTTTGTCCTTGCCCCAATATCTGGCTTCAAATGCAGCACCGGTGCCACCGAGGCCCGCACCGACGACCAGAATATCGATGTTGTCTTCAATAATTGTCTTGTAGCCCATTAGTAGTACACCCCTTCTTTAAGCTTCAAGCCAGCTGTTTTCAGCGAACGTAAATCTCCGTCATCCAGGCGGATGTACTTAGGCTCGTTAAACAATAGCTCGCTGTCGCGCATTGCCTGGCTTGGAGCAGGTATCTCTGCAAATTTTGGAAACGCCGTGCCCCACGGTTTTGTCGTGATAGGCGCCAACAGTTCCATGTCTTTTTTGCCGTTGCGGAACTTGATGCGCCAGGCAATCGTGCCTTTTTCCTCATCACGATGCACTCGTACCGAGTGGCCCAGTGGAGCGAAATCGGCATAACCACGCACATCAATGGCGTGGTGCGGGCAGGCTTTTACGCAGGAATAACATTCCCAACACATGTTGGGCTCAATGTTGTAGGCACGACGAAGCGTTTTATCAATGTGCATGATGTCAGATGGGCAGATATCAACGCACTGTCCACAACCATCACAACGAGTCATATATACGAAAGTTGGCATAATGTTCTCTCTTACTTATGTAATAGTTAAATGAATGCTAATAGTGGTCTGCTGACTCACGCTTGATACCATGCCCCATGTAGGCCGGGTTCTTGCCCATGTATTCCGGGATATCCGGGAATTTTGCTTGTACTGCAGGATCCGTCAGATCGTATTCTGCGGGCAGATTTTCTCTTGAACCATCTGCACGGGTAACACGCTTTTGAAAAGCGGCGGCAGGCTTAAAGAACATGTGCGCGAATTTCGACCACAGTACGCTGCCAAAAAGTGTCGTGCTCGAGATGATGAACAGAACGAAGAACAGGGTTGACCATCCGGCAACACCATTTGACTGTGTAAAGGACCAGGCCAAGGCGAATGTCGCAGTAGTGAGCAGCGAGACGATAAATAAATCTGCGCGTTCAAAGCGCCACCACGTCAGGCCTTCTGCTGAGACATCAACCCGGATAAAGAACCAGAACCAGTAACCACCCAGACAGAGCATTATTGCGCCGATATGCCAGAGTTGTGGCAGGATGGAAGGTGCCGGAGTGGCTGGGGTTGGATAACCGAAAATCATGATCGCGGTCGTCGCGACGAAAATAACGAAGCCATACATGGTCAGCAGATGGGAAAGTCGGCGCCTTACGTTGCAGAATTCACCAGACGTTAACACTTCGTTTGCCAGAACTTTAACTGCAATCGAAGTTTTTTCTCCGATGCCCACGCTACGTTTTGCGCTCTTCTTCGCTTTTTTCGCATTTTCGAAAAAGTACTGAGCGCTCTTCTTGTGCATCATGTCGAGCATGGTTCCGCCTACCACCAGCAGGACCATCAAAATGATATACCCCTGCATGACGGCAACGGGTATTTGTGCCGAAAGTTCGGCAAAGGGATTGCTCATAAACATTAGAATATCCTCTTAACTGTCTACGATTAAATTTTTGTGCTGCCCTGCGCCGGTATGAGGCAGTTCTTTTTGCGATGACGGCCAAAGCATAACAGTCGAAATGTTGCCATTACAACCATGTCAATATTGGGAGTTTTGGATGAATAAACGTTCACTTCGCTGGCTTCGCAAGGGTAATGCACGGTCACGGGCGGCTATTCGCCTTCGGACCCGCTGGTTTACGCGGTCATCGGCGCGGGCAGCGCGTTCCGCCGCCAGGGAAGGTAGGCGGTGAAAAGAATTTGGGTTTATTAATCACTCCGAATTAGTATTCGGACCGGGGCAAGCCGTTGAACAGTGGGGGAGGAGTTTCGATGGCCATGGAGTTCTGGTTCGAATTCGCCAGCACCTATTCTTATCCGGCCGCGTTGCGCATCGAGGCGCTGGCCCGGTCGCAAGGCGTGCCCATCGTTTGGAAGCCGTTTCTGCTGGGCCCGATTTTCCGCACGCTGGGCTGGAGCGATTCCCCCTTCAATCTCCAGCCTGTAAAAGGACGCTACATGTGGCGCGACCTGGAGCGCATCTGCGCGGAGCTGGCTATCCCGTTCCGCCGCCCCTCGCAGTTCCCGCGCAACGGCCTGCTCGCGGCGCGCATTGCCTGCTGGTTTGAGGGGAAGCCCTGGGTTCCGGAGTTTGTGCGCTCCGTGTACCGGGCGAATTTCGCCGAAGATCTGGATATTTCAAACGCCCCGTTGCTGGAGAGCTATCTCGACAGCCTGGGCCAGCCCGGCGCCGCCCTGATCCAGCAGGCGCAGTCACCCGAGAGCAAAGAGAAACTCCGCGCCCAGACCGAGCGCGCCGTGGCGCTCGGGATCTTCGGGGCGCCGATGTTCGTGGTCGGCCCGGAACTGTTCTGGGGAAATGACCGGCTGGAGGCGGCTTTAGCGTGGTACAAGTCTCATCCACAAGCGGAACATTGACCGCGTTCTCAGCAATTCCGCCGCCAAGGGCGCATGATTTTCTGGTCAACGCAATGGCGTTGGCGGAGCAGGCTGGTGCTCTCGTAGAATGATCGAGCCCAGTCTTTAAATTCTCATGCTGGACCCAACAAGAAGGCGCATGGAGATATGGAAATCGACGAAGCGTACAAAGGGCGGGAACACTCGCTGATAAAACATGAGTTGTTGAAGGGCTATCTTGAAGTTTTGTTGAGCATTGTGGGTGTGAGCGGGGTGAAAAAATTCACTTACGTGGATTGTTTTGCCGGGCCGTGGGGTGATGACACAGGTTCGCTTGCTGGAACATCCATTGCTATTTCGTTGGAGATTCTGACGAAGGTCCGACATACCTTGGAAGCAAAGCATGGAGTACACGGGCTTGAGTTTCGGGCAATCTATGTCGAAGCGGCAAAGAGACGATACCAACGACTTTCCGAATATCTAGACAAGAATTCTCCGAAGGGAATCAGCTGTCACGCATTGAATGGCGATTATGCGGCGCTTCAGGATGATATATTAAAACTGTGTGGTAATGAGAGCTTTACCTTCTTTTTTGTGGACCCAATGGGGTGGGTGGACGTAGGAGTTCCAAGACTTGCCAAGTTGTTGCGCAGGCCAAAATCAGAGTTTCTGATCACGTTCATGTACGACTTTCTGAATCGCGCCATTGGTATGGCTGATTACCGTGAGCAGATTTCGCAGATGCTGGGAAAGCTTGGTGAAAAGGACTATGAACAATTGGACCGTCTGTCCACGCAGGACAGGGCGGATTGGGCAGTTCGTAAGTACCGTGAACAACTGAAAGCCATGATGGGGCCAGATGGCAAATATCCGGCGCGAGCATTCCATGCCGATGTGCTTCATAAAGCCAAAGAACGGGTACATTACCATATGGTCTATCTGACACGACATCACAAAGGTATTGTGGAATTTGCTAAGGCTTCAGAAAAGATCGATTCGCTGCAAAAGATTGTGAGGACTCAGACGAAGCTTGATTCGAGCAGACAAAGGAATCTGTTTTCGGCCGAACAGTGGGTTGAGCACGAGAATGGCGTTGCGACAAACCTGGACGATGTGAAGGCCTATTGGCTTAGGCAATTAACCGACCAACCGGTGCGATATGACGAAACGCGGTTAGCAAATATGCTTGAAGAAACTGGCTGGTTGACCCGTGACTTTCAGGATGCGTTTCGGGAATTACAGGCTGCGAAGAAGGTCGAAAATCTCGATGGAAGTCCTCGACGAACTAAGCACCCAATACATTTTAGTGATAGCGAACGACTCAGGAGGTGCGTATGAGCACAGTGTCTCGCATTGAATGGACCGAACAGACTTGGAACCCAACCACGGGTTGCACGAAGATTTCCCCAGGCTGCAAGCACTGTTATGCCGAAACTATGGCACGACGCTTGAAAGCCATGGGTGTGAAGGGCTATGAGAACGGCTTCAAGCTAAACATTCTTGCAGAGCGATTGGCTGAGCCACTAAGGCGTCGTAAGCCAACTACATACTTCGTCAACTCTATGAGTGATCTGTTTCACAACGAAATTCCATTTGAGTTTCTTGACCAAGTATTTGATGTTATTCGGAGCACGCCACAGCATACCTATCAAATACTAACCAAACGCGCGGTGCGGATGCACAAATACTTCGTTCCGGGAGAGCGATTTGTGCCAGGGAATGTATGGTTGGGGGTCTCGGTCGAGAATCGGAAATACGGCCTACCTCGCATTGATGAACTGCGGGAGGTTGAGGCAAGTATTAGATTCCTCTCTGTTGAGCCATTACTTGAAGACCTCGGCCAGATCAACCTGACCGGCATTCATTGGGTAATTGTTGGTGGTGAATCTGGGCCGAAGGCACGACCCATGAAACCTGAATGGGTAGCAGATATAAAGGAGCAATGCGAAGAAGCAGGCGTGGCGTTTTTCTTCAAGCAATGGGGCGGTTGGGGTGCAGATGGCAAAAGGAGGCATAAGAAAGAGAATGGACGTCTTTTCGATGGGAAGACGTGGGATCAGATGCCGGCTTTGATTGGGTGACATAAAACAATCAGAGGCAGATCGAACGTAATTAGCACTAATTAGAGGACAGACCGAGCTGCCCCTATAAGTTGAGGACACGCACGTGCCAACACCATCAGTGGACATCGCAACCAACATTTGGCCACTTCTGCAAGTAATAATCGGCGGCACTATTGCGAGCATCGGAGGATGGACTGTTGCCGTCGTCAATCAAAGAATGACCCGAAAACATGAACAGCTTATAGTTGAACGTGAAAAGTTGGAAAATTTGGTCAGCGCAATTTTTGACCTTGAACTGTGGTTAAAGAAAGAAGAGAACTGTTACTTGTTTAGCCACCCGGAGAATTTGGAACCATCTCCCGCTGCGAGGATCACAACAATCGCGGTTCTATATTTCCCAGATATGGAGCCAGCCGCCGCTCAGCTCATGGTAGCAACAGACAATCACCGAAGCTTATTAATGGACATCCGTCTGGACATGAATACAAAAAATCTACAAAAAGCAACGCCTGACCATGTAGCTATATTAGCGAAGGAGAACACTATTGCGACGGTGAATGCAGCCCGACAAAAACTCCTCATACACGCGAAGACCAAGATGAAGGAATTGTTATCTACATAAAGACAATCGGGATCAGAGAACAATTACGCTTAACTCCCTAGGCAATCTGCTCCACCAGCGCCGCCAGCGAACCGGCGGGGCGCACCTCGGGCGTCACGTTGTAACCCAGGAGCTTGCTGATCTGGCTGGTGGAGAACATGCCGATCACGCGTTGGGATTGCGTGGCCTTGTCGGTCTCCACCACCAGCGCGTGCTGGCGATTCTGGGCGTTCAGGGTCTCGACGATGTCGCCCACCCGCGCGTCGCGCACGGCCAGCGCATCGAGCGCGCAGATATCCGGTTGCGGCGTCATTACCGCCGCCACCGTGATAGCAGCGCGCGGCACCTGCATCTGCCGGGTGATCTGGATCGGCCGCTCGCCCATGATGTCCTTCGCGGTAATGAGACCGATGATCTGATCGGCATTATTCATCACGAACAGCAAGCGCACGCCGGCGGTTTTCATTTTCTTGAGGGCCACGTCAATGGGGAGCTCGGGGTGCGTGGTGATTGGGTGCACCGTCTTGAAGCTGGTCATCACTGCCGCCGCGGGACTGTCGAGCTTCACCATCTCCGGCGGCGCGGTCGGGTGCCCCAGGGTCGACTGCGGCTTGAGCGAAATGCACTTGATGGTTTCGTATGAGTAGGGCATGGAGAACCTCCTTAGTGTGGTTCGTGTTCCCTTGCCGCCAATATTACGCCTTGCGCCCGCCAAGCCAAGCCGCCCGGTAGAATTCGCCTCGATTCACGGGTAGACTGCGCCCCCTGCCTTGATACGGCGCCTTGGCGCCACCCCAGTTCCCATGCAAACCGCGCGTGATATTTTTTCCTACCGCAAGTACTGGGCCAAGCGCTTCGGTCCGGCGCCGTTCCTGCCCATGTCGCGCGCGGAGATGGACGAACTCGGCTGGGATTCCTGCGACATTATATTGGTGACCGGCGACGCCTACGTGGACCTGCCGAGCTTCGGCATGGCCATCGTTGGGCGCGTGTTGGAGGCGCAGGGCTTTCGCGTCGGGATCATTGCCCAGCCGGACTGGAAGAGCGCCGAGGCCTTCAAGGCCCTGGGCCGGCCTAATCTTTATTTCGGCATCAGCGCCGGCAACATGGATTCCATGGTCAACCGCTACACCGCCGACCGCAAGATCCGCTCGGACGACGCCTACACCCCGGGCGCGGAGGGCGGCAAGCGCCCGGATCGCTCGGTGATCGTGTACGCCCAGCGGGCGCGCGAGGCCTATGGCGATGTACCTATTATTGTCGGCGGCATCGAGGCCAGCCTGCGGCGCATCGCGCATTACGATTACTGGTCCGACAAGGTACGCCGCTCGATCCTGCTGGATGCCAAGGCCGACCTGCTGGTGTACGGCAATGCCGAGCGCCAGGTGGTCGAGATCGCGCATCGGCTCGCGGCCAAGGAGCCGATTGCCAGCATCACCGATATTCGTGGCACCGCCTTCGTGCGCAACGGCCTGCCGGAAGGCTGGAGCGAGCTGGATTCCACGCATCTGGATACGCCTGGGGCGTTGAATCCGCCGGTGAATCCTTATGCGACTGAGGAAGAAATGCGCGGCGCGCCCCCTCCCCCTAGCCCCCTCCCGCGAGGGGAGGGGGGATCAAGTGGTTCACGAGGGGAGAGGGATTCGACTATTAATGTCGTGCAATTACACAAGCGCGCGCCGAAACTCGACCGCGAAAAAACCGTGGTCCGGCTGCCGGCGTTCGAAGCCGTGGCCAACGATCATATTTTGTATGCCCACGCCTCGCGCGTGATGCATCTAGAAACCAACCCCGGCAACGCGCGCGCCCTGGTGCAGCGCCACGGCGACCGCGACGTGTGGCTCAACCCGCCGCCGCTGCCGCTCACGACCAAGGAAATGGACGGCATCTACGAGCTGCCATACCGGCGTCAGCCGCACCCGGCCTACGGCAAGGAAAAAATCCCGGCCTACGAGATGATCCGGTTTTCCATCGCCATCCAACGCGGCTGTTTCGGCGGCTGCACCTTCTGTTCCATCACCGAGCACGAAGGGCGCATCATCCAGAACCGCTCGGAGGAGTCGATCATCCGCGAGATCGAGACCATCCGCGACAGCGTGCCGGGCTTCACCGGCGTGATCTCCGACCTCGGCGGGCCGACGGCCAACATGTACCGGCTGCACTGCAAGAGCAAGGAGATCGAATCCGCCTGCCGCAAGCCCTCGTGCGTGTATCCCGACATCTGCCAGAACCTGATTACCGATCATGCGCCGCTGGTGCATCTGTACAAGCGGGCGCGCGAGCTGCCGGGCATCAAGAAGGTGCTGATCGGCTCCGGCGTGCGCTACGACCTCGCGGTTCAGTCGCCGGCGTATGTGAAAGAACTGGTGCAGCACCACGTCGGCGGCTATCTCAAGATCGCGCCAGAGCATTCCCGCGAGGGCCCGCTCACCAAGATGATGAAGCCGGGGATGGGGGCGTACTACAAGTTCAAGGAGCTGTTCGACAAGTATTCGCGGGAGGCGGGCAAGGAACAGTACCTGATTCCCTATTTCATCGCGGCGCATCCGGGCACCACCGACGAGGACATGCTGGAGCTGGCCCTGTGGCTGAAACAGAACGGTTTCCGCGCCGACCAGGTGCAGGCCTTCCTGCCAAGCCCGATGGCGACCGCGACCGCGATGTACCACTCCGGCAAGAACCCGCTGCGCAAGGTGACGGCGAAGAGCGAGGGCGTGTACATCCCCAAGGGCCTGAAGCAGCGCCGCCTGCACAAGGCCTTCCTGCGCTACCACGACGCCAACAACTGGCCGATGCTGCGCGAGGCACTCCGGCGCATGGGCCGGTCCGACCTCATCGGCTCCGGCAAGCACCAGCTCATCCCGACCTACCAGCCGGCCGGGACTGGCCAGGTGCATGAGGGACACCGCGGCGGCAAACGTTTCGCCACGCAGCACACCGGCCTGCCGAATTTCACCCCGAAGAAATCCGGCCAGCGCTCGCGTCATGGTCAGCGGCCGGGCAAGACGCTGCATCCCGGCAGCCCGACCGGCGCGGGGAAAAGGCGGTAATCCCACGCCGTCATTCCCGCTCCCCGCCTACTGCATGCGGGGACAAGCTTCGCGGGAATGACGACAGGAGTGGGCGCGTACCATGCGCCATCCTGTCGGTTGACGCGCACAGCCTGTCGGACATTCATTCCCGGGACGTACATTTCATTACGTGCTCATGTTACGATGCACGTCCAACATGACCCGCTATTCCCGCAGGTTGAACCTCGAGAGATGATCCTGCACATCGACATGGATGCGTTCTACGCCTCCATCGAAGAGCGGGATCGTCCGGGCCTTCGCGACAAGCCGATGGTCGTCGGCGGCAACCCCGACAAGCGCGGGGTGGTGGCGGCGGCGAATTACACCGCGCGGCGTTATGGCATCCACAGCGCCATGCCGACGGCACAGGCCAAGCGCCTTTGTCCCAAGCTGATCGTTCTCCCGCCGCGCCATTCCTATTACGCCCAAGTTTCGCAGCAGATCCGCGATATTTTTCACCGCTACACGCCGCTCGTCGAACCGCTGTCGCTCGACGAGGCGTTTCTGGATGTAAAACACAGCCATCTGCTGTTCGGCGACGCTAC